>JBCJTT010000004.1:0-101512 GCA_039744215.1 Solirubrobacteraceae bacterium | reverse complement strand
TGATAACCAGAGAGGATCTTAATCAACGTCGATTTGCCCGAACCGTTCTGGCCGAGCAGAGCGTGTACCTCGCCGCCATCTATGTCGAGCGCCACGTTGTCGAGCACGCGGGTTCCCGCAAAGCTCTTCGACAGATGGCGGATCGACAGGATCTCGCCCGTGGGGTGTGAGTCAGTCATCGAGCGCTCGCGGGCCTCTCGGGCATCGGTGGCAACGGAACCGCACCCGGATGCGGTAATCCTTCGCATCCGGGTGCCCATGTTCCCTTGTGAGGAGGTTTCATGTCCTCATCTCGGTCGTATCGCCTACTGGAGGCCCCATAGCTTGAGGAAGCCATCCTTGTAATCCGATCCGAACAGCGCGTCCTGGTCGCTGGTGTCAACACCCTGGAGGTTGGCCTTGTCGAAGAACCTCATCGGGATCTTGGGATCGCCAGGCTCGACCTTGAGCATGCCCCGCATCGCCTGATCCAGACCGCCCCACGCCAGCCATCCCGGAGGCTGCCCCGGGTCAGCGGTAAAGATCGACCCGTTCTTGACGAGATCGAGCGCGGCGGGTGTCGCGTTGAACGACGCGACCTTCACCTTGTCGCCCGATCCGGACTGCTGGACGCCTGCCGTCACGAAGATCCCCATGCCATCGTAGAGCGGCAGGAGGTAGTTCGCGTCGGGGTTCTTGCGGACCTCCGACTGCGCCAGACCAGCAAGATCGGTCTGCCACTTGGCAACCGGCGTGCTGTTCTCGGAGACCGTGCAGCCTGTGCACTTCGCAAGCTGCGCTCGGATGCCCTCGACTTCCTTCGCCGACGGCTTCAGCTCCTTAGAGCCGAAGATCACGACGTTCGCCTTGCCGTTGGTGGCGACGATCGCTTGGCACGCGAGCCAGCCACCGACCTCGACGTACGACGGCGCCGTGGTGGCGAAGATGTTGGCGCCGGCACCCTGGCCCGGCGCACCGGCGTCGGGCTCGTTGTTGAGTTCGCTGACGACTGGAATGCCCGCATCGCTTGCCTTCTGCAGCGCACCCTGTGTGACGTCGGTCGGAATACCCAGGAGGATGATCGCGTCTTGCTTCTGCGCGACCGCTCCGCTTATCCCCTGCTGAAAGCGCGACACGTCACCCTTGCCGTCATACACACTCACGTCGATACCGGCTGCCTTGCCCGCCTCAACGGTCTTGGTTGCGGCGTCGGCGATCGTCGGAACGGCTTGCGCGAGCGAGACGAAGGTGACCTTCTTGCCCTTGAGTTTCGAGGCGTCGATGGCCGGGCCTGGGGGCGTGAACTGCAGTGGCTGCTTGGCCGTGTCGAGCGTCTTCTGACACTCGGCCACCACTTGACTGTCAGTCGCCGCGGTCGTAGTGCCCGCGGTGTCGTTGCTGCCTCCGCACGCCGCGGCGAACAGCGCGACCAACGTGAGAGCGATGGAAACGCCCAGGAATCTCCTGGTCGGCTTGCCTTTGTCACTCATTGAAATCCTCCTCTTTGTTATTCTTTTTCGCATTGAAATCCTCCTCTTAGTTGTTCCTCGCAGAGCCGTCGGCCGAGTGGCCAGCCAGGTTCCTGATCGCTCCCCCGTTTCCTGCCTACCCCTCACGTGATGCGAGTTGGGCGAGCGTCACCGCGAGGATCAGCGCGCCGCCGTAGAAGACGTAATCGACCCAATCCGCCGCTCCGAGCAGCTGGAGACCGGTGCTGCCTGTCGCCAGCAGGAACACGGCCACGACCGTCCCCCACGCGTTGAACCTCCCGGACTTGATAGTCGTGGCCCCCAAGAACGCGGCCGCGAACGCAGGCAGCAGGAACGGTCCACCAAAGTTGGCATCTGCCGCCCCGGTCTGGCCTAGGAATATGATGCCGCCGAGCCAGGCAAAGAGCGCAGAGACCACGAGCGCGCCGAAGCGGATGCGATCTACTCGCACGCCAGCTAGGCGGGCCGCTTCAGGCCCTTCGCCGGTGAAGAAGACGTAGCGGCCTAAGGGCGTGTGCTCGAAGAAGTACCAGAGCAGAATCGTTAGGCCGAGTGCGAAGAACACCGGCAGCTCGAGTCCTATCGCCTGCGTGCGGACGGGGTTCGTGAGTGAGGCGGGGATATTCCCGATCACCGTCGAACCGGTGACGGCAAGGGCAACTCCCAAGATGAGCGTCCCCATGCCGAGCGTGGTTATGAACGAGCTGACCCGGAAAACGACGACGAGGAACCCGTTGATGGCTCCGACCGAAAGCGCCACCAAGAACGAGACGAGCAACGCGGCGCCCACGGACCAGTGCGCCTGTGAAGTCAGGGACGCGACCAAGGCCCCCGAGAAGCCGATCATCGCCCCGATTGACAGGTCGAACTCCCCGGCCGCGAGGGCGACGGTCAGGCCCAGCGCGAGAACGACGAGCACCACCTGGGTCTGAGCGATGGTTTTGAAATTGCCGGTCGTGAAGAACGTGTCGGGCGCAGCCAACGAGAACCCGATCACCATCGCGATGAGCACGAGCACGACCGCGTATCGGCTACCCAGCGAGCGCCAGTCCAGACCTCGCCCTCGCGCGACGGCGAACGCTCCGCGGCCTCCGTCGTCGCTCATGCCAACTCGGTCCTTCCGGCGCACCCGCTGCAAGAGTGCGGGCCCAGTGACCCGTCCGCCTTCATCACGCATCTCCTCCGCCCGGACCTTCTTGTCGTCCACCCGCCCTCCTTCCCCCGACTAATCACGACGCACCGTACGTTGGACCGATGTGTTCAGGAACTCGAACCGCTGTTCCAGATCCTATCCAGAGGCCTACGCCTGTGTCAAGCTCGAAGCGTCGTGGCCTGCGTCGGCTCCACGTGATCAGGAGACAGCCGCGCCATCACAGGGCGCACCGTGGACAGATGAGCGCAGGAGAGGAGAACGCTGCGACGGCGATCATCGTTGCGTACGACGATTCAGGCCCCGTTCAGCGGGCGCTCGAGCGGGTCGTCGTGATCGCTGCGCTGGAGGAATCCGTCCGGCATCGTCGGCATGCCCACGGAACCCACATCTCCGGCCCCCCTACGCGGCGGTAGGAAGACTCCGTGCTCAATCTGCGCTGGCCGACGGCAGCGGGGTCGGACGCCGTCGAGCGGCACCTGGCGCCGGTGCCCCAGTGTCTGACCGAACGAGGCGTCCAGGCTGAGACAACCCGAGCGACCTGCGATTCTGCCGACGCCATCACCGAAGCCGCGCCCAAGCCCAAGACGAGCCTGATCGTACTGGGAACCCCGGGCCAAAGTCTGGCCGAGCCGGGTAGTACCCGGCTCGGGGAGTTCCCAAGTCGTCCATCACCGCCATGCGATGTGCTCGCCGTCCGCTAGGCGACATCCAGGCCATCCGCCAGCTCGGGCACGTCATGGGACTCGACGATCCACGGAATGAGCAGGGCCGATCCTCCGACAGCGACCGCGAGGAGCGCCCACGAGGCCCGATAGCTCCCGAAGGCGTCGGCGACCGCACCCAGGAGGGGCGGCCAGACGACGATTGAGAGGTTGACGAAAGTGAGGCAGTAACCCACGGTCGTGCCGGCTAACCTGGCCGGCGCCAGCTCTGATATCAGTCCCACCCAGACTCCCTGCCATCCGAACAGCGACGCGCCCGCGATGAGTGCGACGAGGAGAAGGAACAGTAGCGACGGGCGATCCGGGATGAGAGCGAGCAGCGTCGCGGCAAGCGCGCCCACCACGGTCACGAGCATGAGCGGCGGCTTGCGGCGCCCCCCGAAGAGGTGGTCGCTCACGAGACCCCAAGCGATGCGGCCGACGACCCCACCGACGCTCGCCACGGCCAGCGCAGCCGACGCACGGCCCAGCGAGACGTCGACCTCCGTCGTAAGGTCCAAGATCAGGTAGGTGACTATCGCGTACTGGCCCCCGACGATTATCATCGCCCACCCCGTCGCCAGAGCGACACTGCGATTCGTGGCCATCTCGCGGATAGAGAGCTGCCGCGCGGGTGTCTCGTTGTCGCGCTTCTCGTCATCCGAGCTGCGCCGCGCGAGCCGAACCCAGAGCACGCCAAGAAGAGGCACGGCTCCCCCCGCCGCGAGCGCCCAGTTCCATCCGGCCGCGTGGGCGATCGCCGGCAACATGATCGCGGCGATCAGTGCCCCGAACGGGATCGCGCTCTGGCGTATGCCCATGGGCAGCCCGCGTCGCGTCGCGGGGAACGCTGCGTGCACTAACTTTGCCCCAGCGGGACTGGCCGAACCGGCGAAGACACCGGCGAACATCAGGAAGACGCCGACGCTCCACGGCGAGCGGGATAGGGAGGCCAGCCCGAAGAACACCGCCACGCCGACGCCGCCGGCCAGCATCACCGCGTAGTCGCCGATGGCGTCGACCGCGCGCCCGGCGGGCAGCGACCCAAAAACGCGGCCCAGGTTCACCGAGGCGACCAGGAGCCCCACGCCAGTCGCCGAGAGTCCTAAGCCCTCCTTCAGGAACGGAGCGATCGTCGGCACCCCCATCTCGGCGACGGAGATCGTCGCCTGCGCGAGGACGGCGGCGGCAAGCAGCCGCCACGCGCCCGGCACAGGGCGCTCTATTCCCAACAAAGCGGAGAGCCCGGAGCCGACGGGGTGCGGACCATCGGCGGCACGCGGCCCAAATCCCTTAGACGGTCGAGTAGGCGGCCACGTGCCCGCGCCACCGCGAGACACTGATCATCTAGGTCCTCCGTTCGGAGAGCATGGGCGCCAGCTCGGCCCTCGCGCCCACGACCAGCGTCGCGGCGCACGCGAGACACATCCGGGGCTCGTCGGCGCGCACGGATCCCGTTCCCTCTAACCGCACAAGGCCACCTCCGGCAAGGTGTTCTCGCGGCGTCTTCTCCTCAATCGTCCATAGACACCGAAGAGTGTCACCAGGGAAGACGGGCGACACGAACCGCGCTGAGAAGTCCTTCAGGGCAACGATGCTCTGCCCGAAGTACTGTCCCAGCACGGATGTCATGATCCCCATAGAGAGTGGCCCGTGGGCAACACGGCGACCAAAGCGCCCACCCGCGGCGTGTTCCTCGTCGAGATGATTCGGGCCCGGATCGCCAAACAGTCCCGCGGCAAGAATCAGGTGGGCCCCCTCGAGTGTCACCCCGAGCTCGATGCGGTCCCCAACCTCGACGTCCTCGAAGAAGTGACCCCATAGTAGGTCGCGTCCCGTCACAGGTCGGCATCCCACTCCGAGGAAGGCAGGCGCAGCAGGTCGCGACGGATCTTGCCTGTGACGGTCCGCGGGAAATCCTCTACAAATTCGACCGTGCGCGGATAGGCGTGACCGCCGACCCCGTTTCGGACCAGGTCCTGCAGCTGGTGGATAAGCTCCTCGCGCGATTGGCCTGTGCCGGATTCTGTGAGCTGCACGTACGCCTTGACGATCTGGCCGCGCTTGGGGTCCGGAGCGCCGACCACGACGGCAGTCCGAACAGACTCGTGCCGGCTCAGCGCGTCCTCGATCTCCCCTGGGCCGAGCCGGTGACCGGCCGACATGATCAGATCGTCCTTGCGCCCTGAGTAGAAGAGATAGCCGCGTTCATCGGCGATCGCTAGGTCACCTGTGGCGAACCATCCGTCAACGAAGCGCTCGGACGTCGCTTCCGGCTGGTTGAAATAGCCGAGGAATAGCGACGGCGACGTGCGTGCGATCATGATCTCGCCTAGCTCTCCGGGCCCCGGAGTGGCGCCGTCGTCGGTTCGAAGCCGGAGCTCCTGGCCGGGATAGGGACGCCCCATCGATGAGTCGACCACTGGGTAGTAGCGATGGGCGTTGCCCACAACGAAGCTCGCCTCAGTCATCCCGTAGATCTCGTCGAGCGTGAGGCCAATGGTCTCGCTCGCCCAGGCAGCGGCGTCGGTCGTCAGCGACTCGCCGCCAGTGTGGACAGACGTAAGGTTGTGGCCCTCCCAGTCAGAAGAGGGGACCTCCATGAGCATGCGCAGGGCGGCCGGTGGGATGAAGGCCTTGGTCACGCCGAACTCCTTGAGGCGCGCGACGGCCTCCGCTGGGTCGAACCGGCGGCGGTCGTAGGCGAGCACCGCGCACCCGTAGCTGAGCGGCGTAAGCAGCGCATCGACGAAGCTACCGATCCACATCCAGTCGACTGGCGTCCAGAAGACGTCGTCGGGAACGAAGGGGCCGTGGATCATCGTCATGGGAGCGTTGCGTCCCAGCACGACGCTGTGGGGCTCGAGCACGCCCTTGGGCTTCCCTGTCGTCCCTGAGCTGTAGATGATCATGGCCGGGTCCGTCGGCCGCGTCGCCCACGGCACGAAGCTGTCAGCGCGATGTGGAGCCCCGTCGTCCTCCTCTCCAAGGGTCATGACGTTGCGCACGGTCGGGGCCGCCCCAACAATAGGCCCGAGCCTCTTCGACTCCCCAGGAGCAACCAGAACGCATGCGATGCCGGCATCGTCGAGGCGATATGAGATCGCGTCATCGCCCAGCAGCGGCACTAACGGAACAGTGACCGCGCCTGCCTTCAGCGCCGCAATGTGTGCGACCGCAGTGGCGTTCCCTGCGGAGGCGAAGACGCCGACGCGCTCGCCCGGCTTCACTCCCGCTGCCACGATCCGGGCGGCGAGGTGCGACGACGCGCGGCTCAGCTCGCCGAAGGTCAGGGTCTCGATCCGGCCGTCGCGCTCGTGGATCAGTGCCGGGCGGTCGGGAACCCGCCCCGCCGGGATATCGGAGCACGCGACGCCGAGGTTGTACCCGCCCGCGACGGTGGCCGACTGTTCGTGCCCCTCGCTATGTAGACCTCGGGTCAATACCCGTACTCCTGATTCCAGTTGGAAATGTACCCACGTCATTCATAAAGCTGAAAGAGTGTTCGAAATACCGTACAAGAAAGCTTAGCGAAACGCCCCTCCCTACGCAAGAACGGAAGAAGCAGCTATGCGTCCAGGGCTGGCCCGTACCGGCGTTCAGCAACGCGATGCGATACTCTTGAGTGCCCTGTGGCCGAGCGCTTGCCCCCCTCTCCGGACAGCGTGTCCCCCACGCCCATCGGTGTGGACGACGCGGATGCCGAAGCCCCAGCCAATGAGATCATCTCGGATGTGGACACGGCGGCGGCAGCCCCAGCGGGTAACTCGCAGCATCGCGCGGCCAAGCGGGTGCTCGAGCTGATCGAGATCGTCGCGGCGAGCGACCGTCCCCTGAGCCTCTCGGAACTCGCACGGCGCGCCGATCTCCCCAAGAGCACGACGCACTCGCTCGTTCACACCCTCGCCTCGGAGGGGTTTTTGGAGCGGGCCAGCGACGGAGGCCACTATAGTCTGGGGGGGCGGCTCCTGCGTCTGCTTATCCAGCTTCCGCAGCGGTTCGAGCTGTCTCGGGTCGCTAGGCCGGTCATGCAGCGCCTCGTCGACGAGATCGGGGAGACGTCGCTGATCGGCGTCCGCCGCGGCGACAAGATCCTCTATGTCGAGCAGGTCGAAGCGCCGCAGTTCATCCGGTACGTGGCGCCGCTCGGCGAGCTACGACCACTGTATTGCACGAGCATCGGAAAGCTCTTCATGGCGAACATGCCAGCGAGCGAGCTGCGCACGCTCCTGCGTGACCATCCGCCGCACAGCTTCACGACCTACACGAAAACCAATATCGGCGAGAACCTCGCTGAGGCACGAGCAGTCAAGGAGCGTGGCTACGGACTCAACCGCGAAGAGAGCGTCTCCGGCGTCACCGCCATCGCGGCGCCGATACACCAAGCGGGAGATCCAGAGGCCCCGCTGATCGCTGGTCTGGCCCTTGTCGGCCCGTCGGACCGAATGGGCCCGAAGCTCGAGCAGGCACGCGAACTGGTTCTCGACGCGGGAACGCAGATTGCACTTGCCGTCAGGTCGAGGTAGCCGCATGACAGACGTCTCGCGGGCACGCGAGCTGCTTCACGGTGCGATCGATTCCCATATCCATACCGCGCCTGATGTCGTGGCACGACATCTCGGAGATATCGATGCGGTGCGATCAGCGCGCGACGCGGGCATGCGCGCCGTGGTCCTCAAGTCCCACCACACCGCCACAGGCGACCGCGCACAGCTTGCCGCAGCCCACGTCGAGGGCATCGAGGTCTACGGCGGAGTCGCGCTCGACGAAGCGGTCGGCGGGCTTAATCCGGCGGCGGTGGAAGCTTCGGCTCGGCTCGGAGGCAGCGTCGTGTGGCTGCCAACCACCACCGGCTCCACGTTCTTGCGCTGGATCGAACGGGAGGTGGTCAAGCATCCGTTCGGTGCGACACGGCGCGGCGTCGCCGTGCTCGACGAGCGGGACCGGCCCCTTCCGGAGCTGCTGTCCGTCCTCGACGCGGTAGCCGAGCACCAGCAGATCCTCGCGACCGGCCATCTGGGAGCCCAGGAGATTCACGTCGTCGTTCCCGAGGCCCAGAAGCGGGGCATCGAGCGCATTATCGTCACGCACCCTGAGCATCCCTACGTGGCACTCTCATTCGCTGAGCAGCGCGAGCTTGCCGCCACCGGCGTCGTCTTCGAACGGTGCTACTTGGCGTTCCCCGAGCAGCGCGGGATGGCCAGCCCAGTGGCCGCCGCGATAGAGGCCGTGGGAGCCGACTCTACTATCCTCGCAACCGACTTCGGACAGGCGAGCAATCCCGCGCCGGTCGAGGGCTACGTGGCGTTTCTGGCCGAGCTTCTCGAGCTCGGCGTGTCCGCGAAGGATCTGCAAGCGGCCTCAGCACTCAACCCGTCGAAACTGCTGGGCCTCGCTGGCTGACCTTTCTTGCGGGGCCGCTCTCAGCCCAGCAGGAGCCGCGTGTCGCGCGCCAGCTCGCGACGGAAGTCGGGGTGAGCGACCTCAACGAGGCGTCGTGCTCGCTCGCTTAGCGTCTGGCCCCTCAGCTCGGCGACGCCGTACTCCGTCACGATGCAGTCCGCGTAGCCGCGAGGGATGCTGACGATCCCGGCCTCGGAGCGTGCGACGATGCGCGACATCGAGCCTTGGTCGGCCGTCGACGCCAACGCCACGATCGAGCGCCCCGTGGCGGCAGCCATCGCGCCAACGGTGAAATCGAGCTGGCCGCCGATCGCGCCGAGATAGCGCTTCCCCGCCACCTCGGTGTTGATTTGTCCAGTGAGGTCGACCTCAACCGCACTGTTGACCGCGACAAACCGATCGAGCTGGCGGATGACGGCTGTGGAGTGGGTGTAGGCGGCGGACCGCAGCTGGATGCGGGGGTTGCGGTCGGCGTGGCGGTAGAGCCCATCCTCAGTCCCGAACAGGGTGCCGGTCACGGTTATGCCGGTGTCAATCTCCTTGCAACGGTTCGTGATCACGCCCTCCTCTATCAGTTGGGCGATGCGATCCGTGATCATCCCCGAGTGCACTCCAAGGTCAGTCTTGTCTTGCAGACCACCCAGGATCGCGTCGGGCGTGCGGCCGATGCCCACCTGCAACGTCGCCCGGTCGGGAATCAGCGCGGCAGCGTGCTCAGCGATCGCGCGGTCGACGACGCGATGCGGGAGCGTCGGGACCTCAATCAGCGGTCGCGAGGTCTCCACGACGGCGGCGAAGGTGGAGTGATGCACGAGCGAGTCGCCGAGAACGAAGGGAACCCGTGCGTTGACCTCGGCGACCACGACCCGCGCGGCCTGCATCGCCTCGATCAGGTAGTCCGCCGCCAGCCCGAGGCTATGGTTGCCAGCCGCATCGGGCGGTGAGACTTGGACGAAGACCGCGTCAACGCGCATGACTCCGCGCGCGATCAGCCTGGGCAAATCTGAGATCGGGCAGGGCAGCAGGTCCATCCGGTCCTCGTCGATCAGGGCACCGGCTGGGGCCACGCCGATGAACCCCTGCAGGGCGATCCCGTGCAGAGGATCCCGGCCCAAATGATCGGAGAGCATCGTGCCGACGATGACCGTGACCGGCGCCACGCGGTCTTGTTGGAGGAGCAGCAGCTCGACCAGCGTCGACGGCTCCGCGGGGCCCTGTCCCCATACGATCGAGTCGCCCGGGCGGAGGAGCTCGCCGAGATCGAGGGCGGCCGCGGCGGCTTCGTCCGGTGCCCTCATTGCGGCCTACCCTGCTCGGAGTGCAGCTCTCGGAGCGCGGAGGCCGTGGCCGTCAGTCCGTCTCCCCATGCCGCACCGAACCGATAGGGCGAGCCCGCACGCACATCCCCCGCTGCGTACAGCCCCCGAGCGGACGTCATCAGATCGGCACCGACGGCGACCGAACCATCGGAGGAGAGCTCCGCATGGGGTGCTGCAAGCTGGCTGCGAGGCCGCATCCCCACGGCGAGCATGAGCCCGTCGACGACCTGCTCGGACTCGTCTCCACCTCCGCGCACAAGCACGGCAGCGAGCGAGCCGTCGCCGACGGCCTCGAGCACCTCCGTGCCGATGCGGAGCTCGACGTTGTCCAACATCGCAAGCCGGTCGCGCAACCCGGGCTGACAGGTCAGGTCTGGCTCGCGCTCGAACACGAGCACCTGTGCGGCATACTCGCTGAGTAGGATCGCGGCGCCAGCGCCGGTGTCGCCTCCTCCGGCAATCGCGACGCGCTTCCCCGCGTAGAGCGGCGCGTCGCAACTCGCGCACGTGAAGAGACCCACGCCGTAGAGCGGATCCTCATCGCCCGCCGGGCGTCCCGGAAGGGGCACATGACCCGCGCCGGTGCAGAGGATCACCGCCCTAGCCAGCAGGATGCCCATTTCGGCTTCGACCCGCCACCCCTCCCCTTCGCGCTCGAGCGCCGTGACCGTGTCTCCGAGACGAAGATCGATGGAGTGGTCCATGACCCGCTCGGTCAGCGTCACCACGAAGTCCTGGCCTGCGACCGTTTCCGCTTCCAGAAGCTCCGTGATGGAGGGGATGTTCATGGCCTCGCCGCCGACCGTAATCGGCTCGAAGAGCGCCGTTGTCGCGCCATGGCGCGCGCTCGCGATGGCAGCGGCCGCGCCGGCTGCGCCACCGCCGACGACGGCGATGTCGGCATCGAAGTGCCTGGTCTCGGTCATGCTCGTATGTCCTCCGTGACGGCGCGGGAATCCCCGAAGGTCGGCACGTAGACCGTGTGCGTTCCGGGCCCTCCAGCCACGGCGATCAGGATGTCCTCCGGGCGATCAGCGACGTGGATAGGCGTATCGTCCTCGATCCCCCCATACAGCTCACCTCTGCCCGGCTCGAGAAAGCTTCGGCGGTTCGACCTAGTGATGTGCGACGCCGGTATCGTGCTGCGCTCGAAGAGGAAGCGCTGGGCCTCGGCCCGGTCGAAGCCCCCACGGTCGATCACGTCCGCGTGCTCGGGACCCATCACCACCAGAGGCATCCCGCCCCAGAGGTAATCGTTGCTCGAAGGGTAGGCGATCGCGCGGCTGAAGGCCAAGAGCAGCTCCTCGCCGTCGTCGGAGGTATCTAGAAGGTTGAGGCTGCCGGAGCCGGAGACCACCGTCACGGCGCTCGTCCCCGCAGGGCGGCCCAGCGCCTCATGGAGCGGCGGCCACGGGCTCGCCTCCTCCGCCTCAGCGAAGCAGAAGGCCAGCTTGCCGGGAAAGCCCTGGGTCGCGCTATCGCCCTCGCCGGGCCGTGCTCCGCCGACATTGGCCATCACGAGGCGAACCGCCCGTCCGATCGTCAGATTCGTTCGGCCCCCGGCGCCCATACAACCGGCGCCGCTCTCGACGCCGAGCTCACGCACCACGGGCCCGTTGACGATCAGTACCTCGGTCGCGGGGTTGGTCGTGCTCTGGACAGCGAGGAGATTGAAGGCGGGGTCGCCAGCGGCCCGCACCGCGGCAAGAACGACGGGGAGCACGGCTGGTTCGCAGCCAGCCATGACCGCGTTGATCGCGACGAGGCCCACTGTCGCCCACTCGTCCGAGGGCGCGAGGAGCGCCACCTGCTCGGCGGCGTCGCGCTCGCCGAGCATCGCTTCGACGAGCTCGCTTGTGGGCGGAATGCAGGGAAGGCCGTCGCCCCAGTTGCGTCCCTCGATGGCGAGCCAAGCGGCCCGCGGGTCGTCGGCGACGTCGACGAACTTCATGAGTGACCCCCGCCCGATCCGGCCGCTATCAGCGCGCCGATCTGCCGCGCGACGTCGCGTCCGAGTTCCTCGACCTCCTCGACCGGACGCACCCCGAGCGGATGCGGTACGACGATCAAATCGAGGTCGGGGATGCGCTTCGCTCGCGCATTGAGTTCCGCGAGCGCGCGGAAGGGCTCCGTACAGATGACGATCGCCCACACGCCCGCCGCGCTCAACCTCGCCGCGTCGTGGACACTCCACGACGTACACGATCCTCAATCCCCCGATCCGATGATGACCGCGGCGGTGCCGTTGCCGAGGCGCTCGATCTCTCCATCGGTGGCGGGTCGGGTCGGGCTAGGCTTGCGCACATAGTCTGTGTGTCGATGTGTGAACCCCATCTCACCGAGCGCGGTCACGGCGGCTCCGGCCAGCACGTCGAAACGCGGTTTGGAGTTGTCGATCACACCGATTGCGCCCGTACGTTGCGTTCGACCGCCAGCGACAGGCGCCTCGGTGCTGGGAGCGCCGTCAGGAACCGGGACACAGATCCGCATCAGCCCCCCTTCCCCGTCAATGCGCGAACCACGAGCTTCAATTGCTCGTCGGTTGCCGAGATTTCCTCCCCCACGACGCCGATCGGCGGAGGCTCGTGGATGAGCAGCGGCAGATCGGGAAGGCCCCGCGCCTTGGCGTGGACCTTCGAGGCGCCCTCGAACGTCGTGTGGCCGATCGTGATCGTTGGGAGTCCCTGGAGCTCGATGGTGACCGCATCACCCACGGTGGCGGCAGTGCAGGAGCCTCAAATGGCCTCCCCGACGATGGCGGCGTCCGCGCACGCGATGAGCTCGGTGAGTCGCGGTCGAGAGAGCCCTTTGGCGATGCTCTCCTTCGGGTACCAAAGGCACTCCTTCACCCCATGCTCAGCGATGAGGCGCCGCTGAATGTCGTCCATCAGCGGATACATGTGGTCGCCCTCGCCAGCATGACGCCCCCACCCATCGACGAGCGCGATCGTTTTACCCACGAGCGTGTCGAGTCTGGGCGCGAGGCGCCGCCCGGCGCTGGCGGGGGGGGGGAGCGGTGGGTTCGAGGATCGTGAAGCTCATGCGGCCTCCTGTACGCGGCGCGAGGTGGCGTACCCGCCGTAGCTGCCCCAGCCGGGGCACAGCGCCACCCACCACTGTCCCGTCCCGCCGGACACGACAACGTGGATGTCTTCCCTCGTCATCACCATTGGCAGCCGATCCTCGGGACGTCGCATCGTGTTCCAGTGGACGCTCACCGCGCCCCAGTACGTCGTGGTCTCATCCTCCTCGTGGAGGATGTCGGCCTCGACCATCTCGCGGTAGGAAAAGCGAGCTCGCTCGAAGACAAAGGTCCTGAAGTCATCGAGGCTCATCCCGTAGTTCGCCAGCGCGCGGGCCACCCTCGGTCCGACCACGAAGAGCATCTGTCCTGCGGTGTAGAACATGTTGGTCGACCAGCGCGGGATCGACTGCGCGAGCACCTTGAGCATTCGCTCAGGCGACCCCGACAGGAACATGGCGTGCGGCGCGTCACAGGCAAAGACCGTCACGACGTCTTCCTCGCGCGAGAACCCGCGGTCCTCCGCGAGCGATTGCCAAGGCGAGTCCTCCTCGTTCTCGGCGACGCAATAGCACCACTTGCCAGGGTGCCCAAGTGTCGCCATGTCTACGACGCCTGGCTTCCCGTCGCCGATGTTCCAGAGAACGAGGCGCATTGCTCTTCCGAGTGCCGCATTAGCGCGCGAGCCGCCACCTAGCGCCCCCGTGTCGGTGCGGAACCCCTCACGGGTCCGCATGGGCCCGCTCACGATGACGAGCGGGGCGCACGGGTTCGTGGTGCCCTGAACCCCGTTGAGATTGAACTCCGGCTCCAGGGCGCACTGCACACTGGCGATCACCGCAGGCATGAGACTCGGCCAGCACCCGGCCATCGCGGCGTTGATCGCCACCGCCTCGATCGTGGCCTCGCCCCACCCGGGCGCGACCTTCCCAAGAGAGTGGGCGGCCGAAAGTCCCGTGGCTGCGATGAGCGCCTCGACGCGCTCGGGCGTCGGGGGCGCGACCGGGAGGCCGTCCGTCCACCCCCGCTCCCAAGCCAGCTCGCTCCACGCCCAATAATCCTCGACCTCGTGTGCGGCGGCGCGGAACCCCGCGGTGCCCGGACTCATCTCCGTTCGCCCTACCGCGCTACTCGCTGCTTCTCGGTCGCCGCAGTGTCGACTTCGCTGCCATCAGCGCGCAGCACGACGCCGTAGTTCTCGCGGGCCTGGTCGACACCGATGTAGTCGTCGAGGACGTCTGCGAGCACGAGGTTCGGATCGCGCGCGAACGGATCGCCGTATCCGCCTCCGAGAGGAGACTCGAAGCGGATGATGTCTCCCGCCTTAAAGCGGTATCCAGAAAACTTCGAGTAGAGGGGACGCTCCTCGCCGGTCCCCCCGATGATGTGCGTCAGCCTTCCCGGCAGACCGTCCGCGCCGTCGTGGATGCCTCGGGGCGGGTCGTAGCAACGGTCGCCCTCGCACGAGGCGATGGTGTCGACCAGGAACCGGTTCTCTCGGACCACCCCGCCTCCGCCGCGCCACCGCCCTGGGGCCGGCGAACGGTCCGTGAGTTCATATCGGTCGACGCGCATGGGGAACCGCAGCTCGAGCTCCTCCACCGGCGTGTTGCGGGTGTTGGCGGCGTGGGTGTCGACGGCCTCCATCCCGTCGCTGCCCATGCGTCCTCCGTAGCTACCCTCGTTGGTCTCGAGGTACGCCCAGTACTCCTGCGCCTTCTCGTCCCATCCACTGTAGCTCACGAAGAACGTGTGCGCCGCACTCCCCGCGGCGACCCGGTCAGGTGCCGCATCGGCAAGACTGAGCACAAACCCGTCGGCGATCCGCTGTATCGGACAGAACCGCGCAAAGGTCGCCCGCGGGAAGCGCGGGTTGAAGATCGTGCCCTCAGGGCAGATCACCTGGATCGGCCGGTAGCAGCCCTCGTTCTGCGGGATGTACTCGTCGTACTTCGCCTCATCGAGGAAGACGGTCCGCGCGATGAAGTACGCCGTACACTTCGTCGCGCCCTCGAATGGGGCGTTGAAGCCCGTCTCCACCTCGGGGCTCGAACCAGTCAGATCGACGATCAGATCGCTGCCCTTGATCGTGACCTTGACGCAGACTTTGAGGTGGTCGCCCTCGCCGTGGCCGTCCCCCTCCAGCCACGAGCGATGCTTGCCGTCATCGTCGAGCCAGCCGACCGGCGCCTCGTAGACACCGTCCGGCACGCGGGCGATCTCCGACCGGAGCATGTACTCGGAGTAGTCCATCCAGTCATCGCCAGCGTCGAGGATTGTCTTAGCACCGTGCTTCTCGAGCAGCTCGAGAAAACGCCGGCGACCCACCTGACAAGCTCCGATGAGCGCGTGGAGGTCACCTCGGTTGAGAGTTGGTGTGCGCGTGTTATCGAGGATGTGCTGCCACAGCTCCTCGTTGAGTTCGCCTCGTCGGTAGATGCGCATCGAGTCGTAAATGCGCGACTCCGCCCACATGTCGACGACGTCGACGTTGATGCCCGGATAAGCGCCGCCGGTGTCGATGAGGTGGCAAGTGTCAGCGGCGAACGCCACAAGTTCGCCCTCCCAGAAGATCGGCACCGCAACGCAGACGTCGGGGGCGTGGACAGCTCCCTTGTAGGGATGGTTATGGAAGATGACGTCGCCTTCCTCGATCTTCCCCTCGAGCCGCTCAAGGAAGCCGCGGATCATTCCGCCGATGGAACCGTTGTGTAGTGGCGTGGTCTGACTCTCAGCGAGCTCCTGCCCCTCCCGACCGAACACGCCAGCGCCGAGATCCTCGTTCTCGCGGGCAAGCTGCGAGTAAGCTGTCCGCTGCAGAGTAGATGCCATTTCCTTGGCGATCGCGTGGAGCTGCCCGCCAATTACGCGCAGCAGGATCGGATCCTTGATGCGGCGCTCCGGTGGGCTGAGCACCTCGCTGGTCCCGTCGGTCGTGCTCATGGCGTTCTGTCCTCTCCTCGTGACGAGTTGGTCTTGGGGCTCTTCGCACCAGCAATTTTGTGTCGCGGGGAGATCACAAGGTTGCCGGCGACGTCGACCCGGCCGCTGTGGCCGGGCGGGATGAGAACCGTGGAGTCTTCCTGCTCGATCACCGCCGGTCCGTCGACCTCCTGTTCGCTGAGCAGAGAATCACGCGAGTAGATGGCCGTGGGAACCATAGCGGCCGCATTCTCGAACCAAACGTCGCGCTCGCCCATCGGCGTTCCAGTCTTACCGTCGCTCAGAACGAGCGCCGGCGGCTTGACCGCCTCAAGCTGACCCAACCCGCGCACGCCGATGTTCACGATCTCGATCTCGTTCTCGCGAAAGGCGTGCGCATATTCGCGCTCGTGGACCTCATGGAAGCCGTCGGCAACCATGGTGAACCAGTCGGCGTCGACCTGTCCCGCCGGCGCGTCGTACCGAATCTCGTATCCTTGGCCGGCGTAGCGACACTCGAGGTAGCGCTCGACAACGGCGGCATCCTCGGCGAACCCGTCACGTCGGAGCTGGGCACGGGCATCGCCCTCCATATCCCGGAAGCGTTGTTCGAGCGCAACCGGATCGAGTTCTGAGAGCACGCTGACTACGGTGCCTCGATAGTCGTGGACCATATCGGACCCGAGTAAGCCCATAGCGGACGCGATGCCGGGGTAGCGTGGTGCCACGATGTCTGGGATCTCGAGTTCAGCGGCGATGTCGGGGGCAAAGAGCGGCCCCGCCCCGCCGAACGCTACGAGCGCGAACTCGCGCGGGTCGAAGCCCTTGCGCACGCTGTTGAGCTCAATTGCCGCAGTCATCATCGACGTGGTGATTCGGATGATGCCCGCGGCGGCGTCCTCGACCGTCATGTCCAACGGCTCGGCGATTTTCTCTGTAACCGCCTGCACCGCGAGGTCTCGAGAGATGCTCATCCGGCCGCCGAGGAAGGACTCCTCGCGCATGCGTCCGAGGACGACTTGCGCATCAGTAACGGTTGGCTCCTCGCCGCCGGTGCCGTAGCATGCTGGACCCGGCTCAGCGCCCGCTGAGCGCGGCCCAACCTGCAGCATCCCACCCCGGTCGATGTAGGCGATCGAGCCACCGCCCGCGCCAATGCTCGAGACGTCGACCATTGACGTGCGGAGATGGAAACCGCCCACCTCGTTGTCAAGCCAATGTTTGTGGCGCACCTGGCCTTTGTGGATCACGCCGATGTCTGCCGAGGTACCGCCGACGTCGAATGTGATGACGTTCTCGAAGCCGGCTGAGCGCCCGGCGGACATGCCGCCCAGGACGCCAGCCACCGGGCCGGAGAGCAGCATGTTGACGGGCTTGCGGGCAACAGCGTCCGTAGACTCGACCCCGCCGGTCGAGGTCATGAAATGGATGTCGCCGTTTAGGCCCGCCTCCGTAAGTCGGATGGCGAGACGCTCCATGTACGCGCTCGTCACCGGCCCAACGTACGCGTTCACGGCGACGGTGTTGAAGGCTTCGTACTCCCGATACTCCGGACACACGGCGTGACGCAGCGAGACGAAGGCCTCAGGGAAGTCCTCCTGCAGGATCTCGGCGACCCGCTGCTCGTGGGCGGGATTTAGGTAGGAGTGCAGGAAGCAGACCGCCACGGCGTCGACCTCCTGCTCCTTCAGGTGTGCGACGGCCTCGCGAACCTCTACTTCGTCGAGCGGTGTGAGCACCTCACCATTCGGCGGATGTACCCGCTCGGTCACTGCCAAACGTAGCCGACGCGGAACCAGCGGCCACTTCTGCCACGGCAGCTCCTGGTAGAGGCTGAAGTTCATCGGCCGCTTGTGGCGTGCAATGTGGAGCACGTCGCGGAAACCCTTCGTCGTGATGAGCCCGACCTTGGCGCCGGAGCGCTGCAGCACCGCATTGGTCGCCACCGTGCTGCCGTGGAAGACCATGTCCAGTGCCGTCATGTCGACAGATCCGCGCTCGCAAGCGCCGCGCATCCCGTCGATGGTCGCGATGGAGGGGTCCTCGGGGGTGCTCGGCACCTTGTGAACAACCACCTCACCCTCGTCGCCGACGAGGAATACGTCCGTGAAAGTCCCCCCAACGTCCACGCCGATCTGCTTCACTGGCACCCCTCCACTCGCTCGGCTGCTTGATGATCCGACCTTCGACTAAACTAACTGCCCGCCACCTCTATTTTCGACTATAGCAGAATTCTAGGGAACAGGACAGCGGTTCCAAATACCGAACGTCACGGCCGAACGAGGGCAACGACGATGGGCTCTCTCGGTGACGTGGTTGTCGTGCCGATCGCGTCGCCTCGGGCTACGTCGGCGGCCTTCCCGGCGTGCACGCGATGTTCGCGGGCACGACGTGGGAGTGGTTCGAGCCGCTGCGACCTGGCGACGAGGTGATCGGAGAGAGCGTGCTCAGCGACCTCATCGAGAAGGACGGGAGCTTCGCGGGCCGCACCCTCCAGCAGACCTACACCACGGACTTCATCCGGGGCGACGGGAAACACGTACTACGGCAGATCGGCGGCTTCGCCGATGGGGGCCACGATCCGGCCGTAGACCTCAGGCCGACGTTGACCAAAGAAGTCGACCTCGTACGCATGCGGGATGCCGCCTCGAGGCTCGCGGACTCGAACCTTCGCGCGTGCCTGCTCGGCGTCGACCGGCGCCACGACGACATCAGCCCCGTCGCGGGCTGCCTCGATTAGGACCGTCCCCCCCGGCTCGACGATCTGACTGCGCCCGTCGTAGCGCCACGCCCCGTCGGAGCCGGCCATATCCGCGAAGACGACGTACGTGCAGTTCTCGAAGGCGCGGACGCTGACCAGACGGTCCGCGTAGATCGTTACCGGATACGGAACGCACGCTGAGATCGCGATAACTTCGGCGCCCTTAAGCGCCGCAACGCGCGCTGCCTCCGGAAAGATCATATCGGCGCAGATGAGCAGCCCCACGCGCCCCACGGGCGTGTCGAAAACCGGCGGCTCGCGATCTCCTGCCTCAACAAACCGATCGACGCCGAGACCGGGCAGGTGCAGCTTGCGGTGCGTGTCGATCACATCACCCGACGAATCGATCGCCGCGGTCGTGTTGAAGATGCGATCGCCGTCGCGTTCGATCAGACCGACCACGGCAAACAGGCCTCGGCGGGCGACCTCGTTGCGGACCCGCACCATCAGCGGGTCATCGAGGCCGACGGCGTCACGGGCAACGTCTTGGGCAATGTCGTAGCCGTACCCTTGGAGGCAGGCCTCCGGCAGGACCGCCAGATCGACATGCTTCTCGACCGCGATATCGAGCACCTGACACATCCGGTCTAGGTTCCCCTCAATGTCTCCCGCGCGCGTTTCGTGCTGAAGCGCCGCGACGGTCGGATGGTCCGGGGACGTGGGCATCTCATTTCCTTCTGCATCTCGCATGGCCTGAGGCAACATCCCGACCGCCCGCTCGTTTGCTTGTGATTTGACCATTCGGTTAATCAAGAGCCACCACCACCATTCTGTTTGGTAGCAGAATGCTAGCCGGTCGCGCAAGTCGCGTTACCGGCCCGAGTGCCAGGCTTGGACCACCGAGGCGCCTGCGCTATAGTCTTGGAAGCAATCGGGACAGCAGTTCCAAATACCGAACATCTCGGCCGAAAGGGGTCAGCGATGACAACAGGCTCTCTCAGTCAAGCGGTCAGCGTCCGCATCACCGACGAGGCGCTCGCTGATCTGCGCTCGCGCTTAGGCAAGCCAGTGCGACGACCGCGACCTTACATCGAGGAGATCACTCGGGATGCGATCCGGCATTACGCGGACGGCATCGGCGACCGCAACCCGCTGTGGACAGATCGCGATTATGCCGCCGGGAGCCGGTTCGGTGACGTGGTCGGCGTGCCGACCATGCTCTATGCAGCCGATCGCGTCGCCTCGGGCTACGTCGGCGGCCTTCCCGGCGTGCACGCGATGTTCGCGGGCACGACGTGGGAGTGGTTCGAGCCGCTGCGACCTGGCGACGAGGTGATCGGAGAGAGCGTGCTCAGCGACCTCATCGAGAAGGACGGGAGCTTCGCGGGCCGCACCCTCCAGCAGATCTACACCACGGACTTCATCCGGGGCGACGGGAAACGGATCGCCACCGCGGACTCATGGTGCTTCCGCACCGAACGCGACACGGCGCGGAGTCGCGGGAAGTACAGCAAGACGGTGCTCGCCTCCTACGAGCCGGCCGACATCGATGCCCTGCTTCAGGAGTACGCCGCGGAGGAGATTAGAGGCGCCGATCCTCGCTATCACGACGAGGTCTCCGTCGGCGACCTGATCGGGCCGCTGGTGAAGGGTCCACTCACAGCAACGGGCGTCATCGCGTTCGTCCAGGGTTGGGGCAGCCTGTACATTCGCGCGCACGCTTTTGCCAACGATCTCTTCGACCGCCATCCTGCCCTCGGGATCCCCAACGAGCAGGGGGTGCCCGAGCCCCCAGAACGCGTTCACTGGGATCCCGTGCTCGCCACCGGCGTCGGCGTCCCCGCCCCCTACGACTACGGCCCCGAGCGCGTGTCTTGGCTGGGCAACCTCGTCACGAACTGGATGGGTGACGACGGGACCCTGCGAAAGCTCCACGCGCGCGTGCTGCGACACAATCTAATGGGCGATGTCACCCGCTGTCACGGCGAGGTGACCGCAACGCGGAGCGAGGGCGGCCGGGCTCTTGTGGACCTCTCTCTGTGGGCCGAGAACCAGCGCGGCGAGCGAACCGCCGACGGAACCGCGGTGGTGGAACTGCCTCAACGAGCCGGATGAGCTGGAGGCCACTGGCCGGGTTCCGCGTAGGGCTGCTCGGCTCGGGACGCGCTCTGCGCTTCACGGGGCGAACGCTCGCAACGCTGGGAGCGCAAGCCACGCGGATCGCACCGACAGGGGTCGATCCACCGCCAGAGAGAGACCCGTACCACGGCGGTGACTCACCACGAGAGGAGCGTTTGAGCGCGTGGCTTGACGAGGGCGTCACGGTCCTGCCAGCGACTAACGCGAAACATGCCATTGAGCTCGCGCGCGACGGGATGGAATCGTGGGACATCGTGTTCCACGATTCCGGCACCCCGGCTTTGGCCGAGCTCGACGTGGCGGAAAGGCCCATCGTCGCGATCGCGCTGGCTCCCGAGGCAGACGGACTCACCTGCGGCCTCACGGCCGCCGCCCGGGCTGGCGTCGCCGTTGCCGTGGGCGCATCGGATCGGGAGCCGTTGGGGCTGCCGTTCGATCTGGCCGACTATACGACGGGACTCGTCGCGGCGGTCGCAGGTCTCCATGCCACCAATCGCGGCGCGCGGCGCGCCGACGTCGACGCAGTCAGCGTGCTTGCGGCCTTCGCTGGGGTCAACGGCCTAGTCTACGAACCGTACGGAATCCCGTGGGTTCGAGAGCGCCGCCGGGCCTCCCAGTGCGGCGGGCCATATCCGTACGGCTTCTGGCAGGCGCGCGACGGCTACGTCTGCGCGATCGGGCGTTCGCGCACGGACTGGGACCGGCTCGTGGAGGCTCTGGGCCGCCCTGCCTGGGCGCTGTCGGGACGCTTCGACAACCTGAGGCGCAACGGATCCGACCACGCAGACGAACTGGACGCACTCATCGCGCCGTGGAGTTCGACCCAGACGTGCGCCGAGTTGCTGGAGGTCGCTCAGCGGTTCGGACTGGCGCTCGCCCCCGTCCGTACCGCCGGAGAAGTGCTTGACGACCCTGACCTCCGCTCGTGCGGGTTTTTCGCCACCAATGGCGGCAGCCGGGTGCCGGGGCCGCCCACGGTAACCAGGAGCTCCACCGCGAGGGTTGCGCCTGCGCGCGCCGCCGAGCGCGACCCCTCATCGTTCGCCGGCGCACGCGTGCTCGACTTCGGTTGGGTGTGGTCCGCGCCGATGGTGGCATCAGGGTTGGCCGACATGGGCGCGGACGTCGTCAAGGTGGAGCACCCAAGCCGCCCGGACAACTCGCGACTCCGCGGACGCCCGGAGCCGGGATGGCTCGAACACAACGATGCCGACTCGCTCGAATCGGTGCCTTACTTCCTCAATCTCAACCACGGCAAGCGCAGCATCGCCCTTGACCTCAAGGATCCCCAAGACGCCGCGCTCGCTCGCCGATTGCTGGAGCGTGCCGACATCGTAGTGGAGAACCTCGGCGATAGCGTCTTTCGCCGCCTCGGACTGCACTACGACGACATCGCGCCCCAGAACGAGCGACTCATCTGGCTGTCAATGGCCACGAGCCGCTGCAGCTCTCAGGAGATGCGCGGCTACGCCCCTACGATCTCGAGCTACTCAGGGCTCGAGAGCGCGATCGGTTATCCGGACGACCTCACGGGAATGATGACCTTTGGACTCTGCGATCCGGTTGCGGGCAGCTGGGGCATGCTCGCGGTGCTCGCCGCGTGGCGGCAGCGCACGCAGACCGGCCGCGGCGATCTTCTTCATCTGGGCCAGCTTGAAGGCTTCCTCGCCATGTTGGGCGAGCAGATGGAGCAGGCTGATCGGGAGGGCGCGACGCCGCCCGTCGGAAATGACCACCCCTATTTCCACCCCTACGATAGCTTCCTAGCCGCCGACGGCGGGTTCGTCGCGATCGCCGCGCTCGACGACAGCCAGCGACGCGCTCTCGCGCGGTTGCTCGATACCACCACGGATGCCGAGACCCTCGACCGGGCCCTGCGCAAGTACGTCACGCAGAAGAGCACTCTGGAGGTCGTCGCGGCCCTCCAAGGAACCGTGGCATGCGAGCCGGTACTCAGCTACGCTGAGGTGCGAGCCGACCCGCGCCTGCGAGCCGTTGGCATGCTCTCGCAGGTCGATCACCCGCTCGTGGGATGCCACGAAGTCTATACACAGCCGTGGAAGCTCGATGGCGAGCGGTTGCCGACCCGATGCGCGGCGCCAGCGATGGGCCAACACAGCGCAGAGGTGCTGCGCGATTGGCTCGAACTCGACGACAGCGAGCTCGCAGAACGTGGCGTCGATCTCAGCTCCGACTGACTGCTCCACGGCAGCGACATCCTCGACCGGTGCGGTCCCGGGTCAGCTGCCAGCGTCGCCGGTGACCCTAACATCGGCCGTCGTGTCCAACATCCGCGCACGCAGCTCGGCGGTCCGGTCCTGGTCGACGACCTCTCGGTCCAAGTCGATCGCCACGCCGTAAACAGTCTCAGCATCTCCGGCGGTGACGATGCCGTCGAGCACGTCATCGAGGACACTCGCTGGCTCCCGCTCGACAGGCGGACCCACTCCTCCACCATTTGGAGCGACCGCACGAAACACCTGCCCGCGGCGGCCGGGTCGACCCGGCTGCTTGGAGGACAGCCGCTCGCGGTCCCCGCCGTCGCCAACCGTGGTCCACATCTCCGCAGGCGTCCCGCCGCCGCCGCCGTCGATTCCCCACGGCGGATGACGCTGGCCGTCGGCCTCGCTCGAGAAGTAGCCGTCAGTGAGGAACTCGAAGTCGCGCAGACCACCCTTCCCGCCACGAAACCGGCCATGGCCGACCGGCAGATCGTTGAGCTCCCAGCGCCGGCACCGCAACGGGAACTCGCTCTCAATCTCCTCGATGGGAGCGCAGCGCGTGTTGGTGTACAGCGTATCGACGGCGTCCATCCCGTCCTTGTCCCACCGGGCTCCGTAGCTGCCCTCGTGGATGTCCATGTGGACCCAGTAGGCGCCTTCACGCACGCCGCTGTAGCTAAACACCGAGAACGCGCCCGTGCCCGCACAGCATCGCTCGGGAACGACTTGGGCAAATGCATGCACGAGGGTGTCGGCCAAGACCTGACCGGACATCGCCCGCGCCAACGTCGGCGCCGGGAAGATCGGATTGGCGAGCGACCCACGGGGGGCGATGATTTTGAGGGGGCGCAGGATCCCTCGGTTCTGTGGAACGGGCTCGTGGTTCTCACTGTCCAGCAGGACAGACCGCACGACCGTGAGAATCGAGCACATCACGGTGCCCTGCAGCGGCATGTTCAGCGGCCGGTCTGGAAGCTGGGGGGACGTGCCGGTGAGGTCAATCTCCAAGTCCTCGCCGCTGACCCGCAGTGTCACAGCGAAGCGCAGGTCGCGCCTGCCCGGGTCGAGGTCATCCGAAAAGCCGTCTGAGAACCCCTCAGCGAAGTACTCGCCGTCGGGCAGTGCGGCAATCTCGGCTCGCAGCATCCTCTCCGAGTAGTTCTCGGCCCACCGCTGCGCCTCGAAGATCCGGTCGCGGCCCATTTCATCAATGAGCTCAAGAAGGCGCCGCGAACCGAGTTCGCAACCGGCGATCTGTGCCTCCATGTCCCCGCGCACCAGGTCGGGGACACGAACGTTGTCGGTAATCATGCGCCACAGCTGATCGTTGTCCTCTCCCCGGTCACGGATCTTCAGGCCGCGCAGCCGGAGGCCGCCAGCCCATTCGTCGACGGCGTCAATGACCGACGTGCCAGGCTTCGCGCAGCCAATGTCGAGGTGGTGCGCCGTCGTCCCGGACCACGCCACGAGCTCGTCCTCGTGAAAGATCGGAACGAAAAACCCGATGTCGGGGGAGTGCGAGGCGCCAAGGTAGGGGTCATTATGGATGAAGACATCGCCCGGATGGACTTCGTCGCCCGTCCCCTCCAGGACGGCGAGAATGCCCCTGACGTACCATGGGATGGGACCCATCTGGAGCGGTGTGGTGTCAGCCTCGCAGAGCTGCCCGCCCTCGCGATCAACGATGGCACAGCCGATGTCCTCCGATTCCTTGATCAAGATCGAGAAGCCCATCCGAATCAGTTTCCGGCTCATCTCGAATGCAATGTTGTCAAGCCGCCCCTGGATGACCTGTGCCGTCACAACGTCCATTTCATGCACCTCCTTGACTCGCCGCTTCATGCGGACACCTCGATGAGCATGTTGTTCACTGCATCGCGTCGCGCACGGCAGCCGGGCGGCACCAACGTGGTGGAGTCCTCTTGGACGATGATCGCGGGCCCCGGCACCGTCGCGTCGACCGGAAGCAGGGAGCGTTCGTAGAGCACCGTCTCCAAGAGGTCGATCGCTCCATCGTTCGCGAATCCCACCTCCGTACGCCCGCACTCCGCCTCGGCTAGCGTCCGGCCTTGCACGCGGACATGGCGAAGATGCGGCAGGGCGCCGACTGCCGTGAGGCGGAGATTGACGAGCTCGATCTCAAGCTCGGGGAAGTGATGGCCAAATTCGCGCCGGTGATCCTCGTGGAATGCCCTTGCCAAGCACTGAAGGCCGTCTTCGAAGGTCTTGTCGGCGACGGCGACCTTGAGCTCGTAGCCCTGCCCCTGGTAGCGCAGGTCGGCGGCCCACTCGACCGTGACGGCACTGTCGCCGCAACCATCGCGCGCCAGACGGGTCTGCAGCTTGGCCTCCTGCTCGCGGTACATCCGCCCGACGGCCTCGGCGTCCACCTTCGAGAGCGCTACGAGGTAGGAGCGGCTGATGTCGTAGCGCAGGTCGGTAGTCAGCAGACCGGCCGCCGATGTGACACCGGGGTTCGGCGGGATCAGGACCTCCGGGATGCCGAGGATCCGAGCGAGCTCAGCCGCCTGCAACGGTCCCGCCCCCCCGAAGGCGCACAACAGGAACTCGCGTGGGTCCAAGCCGCGTTGGATCGTCTTCGTTCGCAGCGCGGCGGCCATGTTCTCGTTGACCATGCGAACGATCCCCGCCGCGACCTCGCGCACGTCCATGCTCAGGGCCGGCACCAGGGTCTCGACAGCGGCCACGGCCTTCTCCCGATCGAGTTCCAGCCCGCCCGCCAGCGCCTCCGGCAAGCGTCCGAGAACAACATTAGCGTCCGTGAGCGTCGGCTCGAGCCCTCCTCGGCCGTAGGCCGCGGGCCCCGGGAACGCGCCGGCGCTGCGCGGCCCGACGTGGAGCCCACCAGCCCGGTCGACGTAGGCGATGCTCCCGCCGCCGGCACCGATCGTCTTGATGTCAATCATCGGCACCAGGACCGGGTAGCCGGCGATCCACGTGTCGCGGGAGCGAGCTTCGACGAGCCCGGCCTCAGTGACGATTCCGATGTCCGCGCTTGTGCCGCCGACATCAAGCGTGGCGAGGTGACGGTCACCGCGCTCCGCGCTCCAGATGCCACCCATCACCCCGCCGACCGGCCCAGACAGGAGCAGCGTGACGGGATGGGCAATCGCCGCCTCGGCCGTCGCCGTCCCACCGTTCGACTGCATGATGTGAAGCGGCGAGGCGACGCCTAGCGAGCGCACCTCAGCATCTAGGCGCCCGATGTACTCGCGGACCAACGGCCCGACGAAGGCGCTGATCGCGGTCGTCGTGAAGCGCTCGAACTCGCGGAACTGTGGCACGATCTCGTGCGAGGTGCAGATGTAGGCGTCGGGCATGACCGTCGCGACGATCTCGGCGGCGCGTCGCTCGTGGTCTCCGTCCAGGTACGAGAAGAGGAAGCAGATCGCCACCGCGTCCACGCCCCGCGCCTTCAGGTGCTCGGCCGCCGCACGCACGGCGTCGACGTCCAGTGGCGTGACGACATCTCCGGTCGGGGGTGAGAGTCGCTCTGGAATACCGATCCGATATCGCCGCTTGACCAGCGGGCGGGACTGCCACGGGATGTCCTGCTGAATCGAGTAGTTCTG
The DNA here is from genome assembly GCA_039744215.1 of Solirubrobacteraceae bacterium. Lineage (GTDB taxonomy): Bacteria > Actinomycetota > Thermoleophilia > Solirubrobacterales > Solirubrobacteraceae > F1-60-MAGs163. The sequence continues at coordinate 74,868 of JBCJTT010000004.1, read as the reverse complement.
CGGCCGCTGGTGCCGACCGATGTGGATCACGTCGCGGAAGCCTTCCGTCGTGAGCATTCCGCACTTCGCGCCCTCGAACTCGAGCAGAGCGTTCGTCGCGACCGTGGTGCCGTGGATCAGCAGCCCGACGTCGGACGCCTCGACGCCCGCCGTGTCGAGCACGTGCCGGATGCCCTCGGCGACCGTTCGTGCGGTGTCCTCCCCGCTGCTGCTCTTGTGGATCGCTACGCTGCCCTCGACGGTGTCGAAGAGGACGAAGTCGGTGAACGTGCCCCCTACATCGACCCCGAGTGTCTTCATTCTCACGCCTCCGTGCGTATAATCGAGCTCATCGGTTGGTTCTTCAGGATAGTCGCTGGTCTACATATATCCGAAGAGGTAGTGCTAGGTCAACACGTGAAGCGCCATCCGTGGGTGCTAGACAGCGCAGCGGCAATCAGGTGGGCCAGATGCGTCGGTCCGCTCGTAACGCTGGCGGAGGTGAGGTGCCACGGAGGCTCGCCCTTGAGCCAGCGCAGCGTCTCAGTTTTAGTTGGTGGTTTGTTCGAGCGCGACGTGGACGCGGCGGGCCATCTCGGAGATCGAGTCGGCGGTCGCGATCCACGTGAACGGAGTCAGTTTTGGTGTTGGCCTTGAGGTAGATCTCGGCCGCGGCGATCAGGCCGGGGCCGCTGTGGAAGGTGCCGCGGCCGGTAGCCTTGTCGGTGAGTATGACGACTACAGCGCCCAACCAGAAGCACCATCTATTTATAAGACACTCCCCTAAGCTAACGGACCATTTACCCGCATAAAAACGACTGCTCTGTGCGATGCGCTGCGACTACCCGAGAAGAACGGCCAGACCTGTTGGCGCCATTCCTTAGGGTCGGCTGCTCCGTCTCGTGGAAGAACGCATGCTTGCGTGCTGGCGACACGGCGGGGGGCGGGTGATTTACCTCCTAATCACCTAGGGCAATGAGGTTCGTACGCGCGTCTGGTTGGCTAACGAGCGTTCTTTAGCCTATTGTCTCCTCTCCTAATGTCGAGAGAACTGAGCAGGCGCCGCGCGAGCGCTTCTTGATGGACTTCGGCCTGACCAATGATCAGCGCAGTCTGCGCACCGAGGTCGGCAAACTCGCTGCGAGCTTCAGCCTCGAGTACTGGGCCGAGCACGACGAGAGCCACGAGTTCCCCTGGGACTTCTACAAGGCCTTCGCCGAACTGGGATGGCTTGGGATCGCAATTCCCGAGCGCTACGGTGGGAGCGGGCTGGGAGTGCTCGAGGCTGCGATCATGCTCGAGGAGGTAGCGGCATCCGGAGCGGGCATGAACGGTTGCAGCGCGATGCACCTAACGATTTTCGGCCTCAATGTCCTCGTGCACCACGCCACCGAGGAGCAGCGACAGGAAATCCTCCCGCGGGCCGTTGACGGCAGCCTGCACGTATGTTTCGCCGTCACGGAGCCGAACGCGGGCACCGACACCACCCGGATGTCGACGTTCGCCAAGCGCGTGAACGGAGGATACGTCATCAACGGACGCAAGGTGTGGATCACGAAGGCCGGCCAGTCACAGAAGATGCTGCTAGCTGCGCGGACCACCGCGCGCGAAGACGCCGCCAAGCCCACCGAGGGCATTTCGCTCTTCCTCATCGATGTCGACTCGGACGGACTCGAGCTCCGTGCCATCGCGAAAATGGGCCGCAACGCCGTTCCTTCCTACGAAGTGTTCATGGACGACGTCCGGGTCCCGGAAAATACGCGGATCGGTAACGAGGGGGAAGGCTTCCGCTATCTCTTGGACGGCCTGAACCCCGAGAGAATCCTGCTGGGGCACGAGGCCCTCGGTATCGGTCGCGCGGCGCTGGACCGTGCCGTGGCCTACGCCAACGAGCGCGTCGTCTTCGAGCGCCCGATCGGCCAGAACCAGGGCATCGCGTTTCCGTTAGCCGAGGCGGCGACGCGCCTCGACGCGGCGCGCCTGATGGCCCGAAAGGCGGCCTACATGTACGACAGCGGTCAACCGTGCGGCCGCGAGGCCAACATGGCCAAGTGGCTCTGCGCGGACGCGGGCTTCCAAGCCGCCGATGCCGCCGTGCAGACCCACGGCGGCATGGGATACGCCCGGGAGTACCACGTGGAGCGCTTTTTCCGTGAGGCGCGGCTCATGCGGCTTGCTCCGATCAGCCAGGAGATGGTCCTCAACTACATCTCCCAGCATGTCCTGGGCCTCCCCAGGTCCTACTGACCTCGTTCTTTCCGTCAGCACTTGATTTGGTGCGAGCGTGGGACGCTTGCCGAGGTTCGTGTCCATGGTCGTCGGGTGTGTGACGAAGTCGTGGGGCGGCTGATGACAGGGCATCAAGGACGTCGCTGCGTACGAGGGCCGGCCCGTAGGGCCCGGGCGCCCTGTGTGGGTGGGCTGACGCCCGGTGTCGGGCGCATGCCGTGCTTGCAGATACGCGAGCGCGACGGCCGGTTGTCCAGGCTACGAGCCGTCAGCCGCGCGGCGCAGACAAGTCCGCTCGGCTTGGCGGAGGAGCCGGCGTCACACGCGCTTCAGCTCCCAGCCTGTCAACAGGAACCCAACAGTGCACCACTTGGGGTTGGTGCAGCGGTTCAGGCGGAGGGCCGAAGGCCCGGAACCTGAACCGCTGGCGTGGGTCCGGTGCCTCGCTGGCGCAGCCGGTAGCTCTTGCCTTTGAGCGTGGCGATGCGGGCGTGGTGGATGACGCGGTCGATGAGGGCGGCGGCCCTCGGCTCCAAATGGAGACGAACACGATGTCCAGTGAACACGGGCACTTGCCCTTAGCCGCAATCAGCCGCCTAACCCCGCCGATACTTGTAAACCGGGGGTCGAACCCAAGAAGGGGCCCGGAGCGGATTAAGAGCAGGCCCGACGAGGCAATTGTGCCTTTACGTGCCTAAACCCCCTCGAAAAGCGGTTCGGGGAGCGAACCACGGCGGAGAGGATCGGCTTATTCACTGGATTTCTCGGGGCGGCGCTTCTTCTTTCGTCGCTTCACACGCGAGAGGTCGCTGGTTCGAAACCAGCCGTGCCCATTCACGATCGCCCTTGATTACAAGCGATTTAGCCTGTAACCGTCGTCGTTGACCAAGGTGACCCCGCCGTACTCGATGCGCTCCATCCAGTCTTCGAACGTCAGCGCGTCCTCTCCGTGCTCTTCGGTGTACTCGTCCTCCCATGCTCCGGCGCAGTTACACACGACGCCGAAGGAGTCGCGTGCGAGGTCCCGATCGCCCAGTGCAAGGTCACGCAGCGCGAGGTGGAGGTCGCTTGGGTCGACGCCTCCCATTCGGATTCTCAGTCCAGACATCGGTTGTTGGGCTTCCTCTCTGACCGGCGCGGACATTGGGAAGTCGCACGCTATTGCCAACCGGATCTCGCGCCGATTCCAAAGCATCGTTGCACGGCGATCTGGTCGCCGGTGGCGTCTGCGCATTCGACGAGGCCCCAGATGCGTCCGGTGCGTGCCGGGCTCAGCGGCGAGTCACCAACAGGCTCCTCACGCTGCTTCGTGTCCCGGCAGTCAGCGACAGTCGAAGGTTCAGCGGCTTCGCGCCTCGTGGGATGCGCACGGTGATCGTGCGCGCCTTGCGGCCCACCGCGAAGCGCTGCGTCCGCAGACCGGCGGCGCGCACGACGAGCGTCGCCGGGAGTGAGGAGACAAGCTTCAGGCGCATCGAGCCCGCCGCGCGCTTGACGGAGCGCGGGGCCGAAACGGTGAGGAATAGCGGGCGGGCCGCGGGCAGCACTACCACAACCGACGCCCGGCCCGTGCGACCCGCTCGGTCGCGTGCGAGCAGGTCGACGCGGTGGCGGCCGGCGGGCAGACCGGTCGCGCTGATCCGCTCGCCCGTGCCGAGGACGCGCTTCCCGGCACGCCAGGTCAGCCGCCGCCCGGTGAGTGCGCGGGCCCGATCGTCGAAGGCCTGGCCCGACAGCACGAGCGGGGCGTCGTTCGGCTGCTTGAGGCGACGGGCCGGGCTCAGGATCGTCACGACCGGCGGCGCGCCCGGGGAGCGGAACCGCGGTGAGGTGACGGACGCCTCGCGAAAACCGTCGTTGACGGTCACCCGCACACGTGCGCGCGCGGAACGCGAGAGGTGGCGGGCGGGGAACCGTGCGATGCCGCGGCTCTGGCCCGTCCAGACCGTCTCGAAGCTTCTGCCTCCGTCGGCCGAGTAGTCGATCGTCGCGAGCAGCCGGCCGCCGTCGGCGTCGCGGGCGCGCCAGCGCACCGTCGCGGTGCCGCGGCGGAAGGCCGGCGTCCCGCGCATCGCCACTGTCGGGGCGTTGGTGCTCCGCGCGCGCGTCGCGAACGTCGTCCCGGTCTTCACGATCGCCACGCTGGTGACCCCGGCGGCTGGGATCACGCCGGCCAGCGTCAGCGAGGGCGGTGACCCGTCCGTGTGAACGTCGGCCTGGAGCATCGCGACGTCAACTACCGGGGTGCCTCCGGCGCCCAGGCCGACGAGGTGGTACGCCGAGTTCGAGCTGGGCTGGGGCGGCGAGCGGCCCGGGCTCACGGTCACGATCGACGCTTCGCCGCCGGAGGCGAAGCCGCGCACGTGCAGCGCGGCGACCGCCGGCCGCGCGGCCGCGCGTGCCCGCGCCGGGGGCGCTTCATGCGCCGCCGCGTGAGGTTCGGCGTGGGATGCGGACGCGGCCCTCGCGATGTCGAAGCTGCCGAGGATCCGGTTCCAGTTGCGTACCGAGATCCACGAGTTGCCGTCCACGAGCGGGTTGGGGAGCTCGCCCGAGTCCGCGCAGTAGGACATGTAGTCGAACCACTCCTTGGGAGGGGCGAGGGTCGCGTAGTGCCCGCCGTTCCTGCCCGTGCCGATGTCTGTGGCGAGCCCGACGCTCTGCAGCAGGCCTCGGCCGTCCGGGAGCCACGCCTCGCCCTTCTGCCCGTTGCTGTTGCCGCCGCACTGCGTGTCTGCATGGACGCGTCCCAGCAGATGACCGAACTCGTGCGACACGCTCGTCATCGGGCGGTTGCGCTCGACGACCGCATCGTGCAGGGTCCCGAGAGCACTCCAGCACCAGTGCGCGCTCTTCAACCCTCGGGCGACGCCCGTGTTGACCCCGATGTTCCAGGTTCGATCGCCCGAACCCTGGTCGCAGGTCCAGTCGTTGACGCGGGCGCCGGCGCCTTTGTTGGCGGCGTTCGAGCAGGCCGCGCGCTGGTCCCTTCCGGCCGTGCCTAGGGGCGCCGCCGCCACACAGCGCGTCTGGTCGTTCGCGACGTCGGTGATGTCGATCGTCGCCTGGTAGGGCATCACGCGCAGCGGCAGCGGGAGCATCATCCGGGTCCAGCCGAACACGGTCACCGGATCCGGCTGGCCGACACCATTGACCGTCAGCTGGAGCGGCTTCACGGTGACCTGCCGTGCGCTCACGAATGGGATGTTCTTCAGTCTCATGTTGTCGTTCTGGACGCAGGCCGCGCTGTCGCAGGGGGCGACGACGGGGGACCCGCCGCCCAGCGAGGGCAGGAGGTTGGCCCCGATCGTCAGCGCTGCGTGCGTCCAGTCCTGCGGGAGCACGAAGGTGTAGGCCTCGGTCTCACTCGCGGCCTCGGCCGCCGTCGCCTGCTCCGGGCCGAGCTTCAGGCGCCGCAGCCCGCTGATCGGCGACAGCGGGCTACCGGGGAACGCCTTCGGCCGATCGAAGCGGTCCCGGTAGGAGCCGCTGAGCGTGAGCGGGACGTTCGGCACGCCACCGGTCGGGCCGAACGCCAAGTTGGCGTACACGCGCACGACCGTCGGCCCATCGCGCCGCAGGCGGGCCGTGCTGGGGATCTCCGCGTAGGGGATCGGCGACGCGGGGTGGTCGAGGTACCGCTGCGGCAGGACCTCGGACTGCGTCCCCTGCGTGATCTCGAGCGATGTCACCCGGGCGTCGTACTGCTGCGGGCAGGTGCCGCGCACGGTGACCGTCGCAGTGCGATCGGCGAGCCCGGGGGCGCCAGCCCGGATCGTGAGCACCGTCGGCGGCACCGGAACGCCCGTGGCCGGCCCGGTCACGACGAGGTTGACGGTCTCCGCGCCGGCGCCGTTCGGGAACGTGACCTGCGACGGATCGAAGCTCGCCAGCACGCCGGCCGCCATGCCGGTGACCGACAGCGAGACGGGGCCGGCGAACCCGAAGTCGCGCACGAACCCCAGCGGCACCTTCACCGAGCACGGCGCAAGGTCGACCTCGGGCGGTCCCGCTCGCGTCATCGTGAAGGCCGAGCGCACGCGCACCTGTTTGGTGATCGTCCGCGGCGTCGGGCCCGCGCCCAGGCTCGGCGTGGCCGTGACCGTGATCTCCGAGTACGCGTCCGACGGCGGCGCGTCGACCGCCGCGGTCAGGGTGAGCGTCGTGGTCGTGCCCGTTCCGGGCACCGGGTTCAGGCTGAACGACGCGCTCATCCCCGCGGGCAACCCGGACACCGTGAACGAGACGTCGCCGTCCGAGACGTTGTGCCGGTTCAGCTCGACCGGCAGGCTCACCGATCTCCCCGCCAGGACGTTGGCGACCGTCTGTCCCGGGTTGAGCGTGATGTTCGGCGCTCCGGGCCCGTCCGGTGTGACGATCGCGAGGTCGTCGAAGGCGACTTGCTTGCCCCCCGACCCATCACCGACGGCGTCCGCGACGATCTCGAAGTAGTCGATCGTCGCGGCTGGCGCCGCCGCTGTGACCTGCTGGGTCAGCGGCGCGCCCGCGCTGACGGTGACGAACGGGCTCTCGGCCTGGAGCATGCCATCGGCGTTGTAGGCCAGCAGCCGGACCTTGACGGTGTCCATAATGCTGAAGTTGACGAAGTAGCCGACGTAGGCGCTGACCGAGCTAGCTGACGTGCTCAGCACACCCCGGAACCGCGGGGTGGGGTAGGACTCGCAGGCACCCACTGGCAGTCCGGTGCAGTCGTAGACGGCCAGGTTGCTCGGGGAGTGCGCCTGCAGCGGCGCGGACCTCACGTACGGCTGACGCCACTCGCCCCCGGGGGGGAACGTGACCCCGCTCGATGCCTGGTACTGGTTCGAGACCCTCGTGGTACCGGCGAGATCGTCGAAGCTGACGGTCTTCGTGGCCGCAGCGGCGGAGCCCATCGGCGTCAGCGCGAGCGTGACCGCGGTCGCCGCCAAGAGCCGCAGTCCCCGCAAGCGCTGCTTGCCAGAGCGCACCAAACGATCATGCGACATGCGACGCGCAAACGCAAACGCAGTTTCCGCGCAAGTGCGCCGGCGCCCGGCAGAACGCGGCTGCAGGCCGGCGTGGTCGACGATCCGCTTGAACGCGAGATGAGCGGTGCAATAGGTCAGCCTCGTGATCGTGCTGGGGTGCAGCGCCAGCTCGCGCGACTTGCCGAACTTGCTGTCACGAACAACCAGCAGATCGTGCTCGTGGTCGATGTCGCCGCGTTCAAGGCGGAGCGCTTCGCCGAACCGCATCCCCGTCACGGCGAGCAGCCCGATCAGCGTGCGCCTGCCCGTGCCGGACGGCGAACTTGTGGACGATGGGGAGGCTGTGGCGATCCGCGTTCCAAACGGGCGGGGCTTCTCCCGGCATCTGGGTAGTTGTGTGCACTCGATCCGTTGCAGGACGGACGGAGCGTTCGCGGTTCAGTTGCACGGTGGCTGATCAACGGCTACGTTTGCCGTGGTGCCCGGATATCGCACGCTGTCGCTCTATGACGAACCGACGACGGAGGCGGTCGAGGGGCTGCCCTAGATTCCCGTCCGCCGAGTGCTCGATGTCGGTGCCTTCGGGGTGAACGCGTTCCGCGCCGCTCGTGTCGGCGACCTCCTCGTCGAAGGTCATGAGGAATCGCCTGGGCAGGAGGAGATGTACGTCGTGGTTCGCGGGCGTGCGACCTTCACGGTCGACGGCGAGGACTGTGACGCCCCGGCGGGCACGGCGATCTTCGTTGCCGATCCTGCTGCACACCGAACCGCGACAGCCGTGGAGGATGCGACCGTGGTCCTAGCTATCGGCGGTTGGCGCGAGCGTCCGTATCACTCGCTCCCATGGGAGCCCATCTACCTTGGCATGCCCCAGATGCGCGCCGGCGACTGGGCCGGGGCTGCGGCGACGATCGAGCGCGAGGCCGGCGACCAGCGCGACACCGCGCCTGTGCGGTATCGGCTCGCGTGGATCTATGCCCGAGCGGGCGACGCCGACCGGGCGCTCGATGAACTGGTGCGAGCCATTGAGATCAGCCCCGCGCTGCGCGAGCGGGCGAGCGAGGACCCCGCGTTCGAGCTGCTGCGAGGCAACGAGCGCTGGCCCGCGTGACCAGTTCTCCGTTCTGACGGGAAGCGCGGGTCCCGCCTCTGGGTACATTCCCGCACGCTGGCCCAGGCAGCGGTATGTCGCCAGCCGGTAGCTGTGCGCGGGGGCGGAAGCGATTGCCGGCGAGCATCCGATGCGGCGTCAGATCTCGCAGACGGCGATGGCGGGTGCGTCGCGGCGGGCCTTCTCGGTCGCGGTCGCGAGGTCGCCGAGCGGGGTGTAGGTGATGTAATCGGGGTCGAGGTCGATCGCTGCGGCGTCCTCGGGTTCGAGGCGCTCGATGAGGTCTTTGGAGGCGAGCGCGAGTCCGCCGCTGGCGCAGGCTTCGATGCGTGCGGCCTCGTTGACCTGGTCGCCCAGCGCGTTGAACTCGGAGCGTCCGGCAGTGCTGATGTGGCCGATGAAGAGGTTCGCGCCCCAGTGCAGGCCGAACCGCATGACGACGTCCTCGGGCTGTAGGTCGCTGCGGACCGCGACCCCAGCGAGCGCCTCGCGCAGCGCGCGGGCGGCGCTGATGCAGCTACGCGCCGCGGCCGATTCGGATCCGGCGTGCTCGGCCAGGAAGAACGCCACGACGCCGTCGCCGACATGCCGCCCGACTAGGCCGCCTGCGTCGACGATGCACCGGTCGGCGGCACGGACCAGGCGGCGCCCGAGGGCGAAGTAGCTCGCGGTCGAGAGGCGCCGAGCCAATCGGGAGGACGCCTCGAGGTCGGCGAACAGGATCGCCGATGGCCGACGGCCGGCCTTCGCGACCGTCGCCGTCCGCGTGACGTGGCCGAGGTCGAGGGTGAAGGTCATCGCAGCCAGCATCGCCATGCCGGCCGGGGGCTTGAAGATCATCATGGTGCCAGCAAGCCGGCCGTCGGCGCCGCGGATCCGGAAGGCGATGGTCGGGACGTCTTCCGCGCGGTCTAACCCGAATCCCTTCGTCACGAAGGGCAGCGCCTCGGCGTTTGCCGGGTTCAGCTCGTCGACGATCTCGCGGAGCGCCGGGTCGACGATCTCCCGCAGCGCCTCACGCCCGCCGGGGATGTCGGTGAGCATCAGGCCGCCCACGCGGCGGAAGAAGTCGCGGTTGAGGTCAACGCTGTTGGAGCCCATCCGCCAGCTGGCGCTAGTCCTCATCCACTCGGGGCCGAAGAGCAGGGCGTCGAGCGCGAACGGTGCGTACTCGACCAGCGCGCCGAACGACAGGCGCATCTCGTCGCTGACCCAGACGACCCGCCAGCGGTCGTCGACGATCCATCCCCAGTGGCCCGTGTCGCCGATCGCGCGGGCCGCGTCGGCGAGCGCGGGGTCCTGCGGGAGCGGATACGACTCTGGCCCGTGCATCGCCCGATCATAACCAGCTACCGGCGACGGACCTGGACCAGTACCCCCGGCTGGGACGGGAGCAGGAGTACGCGCTCTGGGTACATTCCCGAACGCTGGCCCAGGCGGGCGGGCTGTCGCCCGGGCTTTCTCTAGCGAGAGTGGCCGGGCCAGACTGGGCGCACCAGAGGGTGGATCAAGCGTCAGCGTGAAAACAACATTCCCGCCCACCGGCGGCAAGCCGGCCAGCAAGCAAGCAAAACGCAAGCCGTGACGCTTAAAAGCCAGCGCCCGCGCTACACCGGCTAAAGGCCCGGCGGCGGGCGCGCCTTTACGTGCCGAAACCCCCGTTCAAAAGAGCGTTGAAGGCGAAAACAGCCGTGCCCATTCAAGACGCAAGCTGGGACTGCCCGCAGCCGGCGATGCTATCCTTACTGTCGCAATACTGTAAGGAGGCGGCTGTGGACGTACAAGCGAAGCTCACATCGAAGGGTCAGGTGACGATCCCCAAGCCTGTTCGTGATGCACTTGACCTGCGCGAAGGCGACGATCTGCTGTTCCGCGTGGAGGACGAACGAGCGACGATTTCGAAGTCCGAAGACTTCTTGGCGCTCGCCGGTTCGGTCAGCGTCCCGGCCGCAAAGCGCGGCACTGCATGGGATGACGTACTGCGTCGCAGCCGCCAGCAGCGCCACGGGAAGTAACCGCTGACCGCATTCGTTGACACAAACGTGATCGTCCGCCACCTAACGGGCGATCCACCCGAGTTGGCCGCTCGCGCGACTGCCGCGCTCGCGTCAGGAGAGCACCTGCTGCTCACCGACCTAGTCCTCGCGGAGTGCGTCTACGTCCTCGAATCGTTCTACGAAGTGCCTCGTCAGCGAGTCGCTGAACTGATGCGGGCAGCGCTCGCGATGCCGAACATCAAGACGGTCGACGAGCCGGTTCTTTTGCGCGCGCTAGCTTTCTGCGAGCTGGACAGGCTCGACTTCGCCGAGGCCTACCTAGCGGCGCAGGCTGAGGCAACAGGCGTTGGTGAAGTGCTCTCATTCGACCGCTCGCTCGACAGGCTTGACACGGTCACGCGCCGCGAGCCCTGACCCTCACCGCCCGGCATCTGCCCACGGCAGCCTTCGCGGCGCCCCGGTCAGCGATGAAGCCCGCACTCAGTCATTCAGCTTCGGTGGCAGCGGCCATCATTGGATGAAGCAGCCGACATCCAGCGGGCCGGGGGGGAGGAGAACCCCGGCCCACCGTCGCCAGCAGCGAGCCTCAGCCCGCTAGCGAGAGCGGAAGGTCCCGGTCAAGCGCCAGACCCCGGTGAAGCCGTTGAAGGCCCCACCCCTGATCGGGCTCTGCCAGGTCAAGACGTAGCGGCGGTTGCGCGGGTTGTACGCGCCGATGCGAATCGTGCGCCGCGTCCCCGGTTTCGGCGCTCCCTGGTTGAAATACTGCTTATTCCAGGCCGCCGTAAGCGCGGTCGTCTGCCCGTAAATCGTGGTTCCGGACAGCCGGAACCTTGGCCGCGGCACCGCGCGCCGGGACTGCGGGTCCACGCTGAACGTACCGAGCCCGAACCTGATCCCCGCAAAGTTCGTCGGGCGAACGATCGCCGACGCCCTCGAATTGCCCCGCGAGTCAAAGCCTCTCCGAGGCTGCCCCTGGTACGCCCCGGTGACCAGACCACCGGCACGGCCGCCACGCAGTGAGGTGTAGGTCTTGTCCCGCGCCGAGGAATCAGGGTTGCGGAAGTACCTCTTCCCGCCCGGATACCGCATCCGGAAGTACGACCCTGCCTGGACTAGGAACGTCCCGTTCAGGGCCCGGGCTGCCGATGCCCCGCTCTCTCGCGCCTGCGGGCCAGCGGGCGCCTGCAGGCCAGCCGCCCCCGCCGTCGACGCCCCGGCCACCAAGGCCGATGCGCCGACGACTACTAGGGCGAGCGCCGCCCGGCGGCTCCGGTTTAGAAGGGCGGTCATCGGACCTTGCCCTCCAGGTGCCAGACGCCGGTGAAGCCGTTGAACGGCCCGCCAGCGATCTTGCTGCGCCAGTCGAGCTTGAAGGCCTTCGACTTCGAGCTGTAGCTGCCGGTCACCAGCGGCTTCTTGGTTCCGGGCTTGGGGAGCCCCTGGTTGAAGTACTGCTTGTTCCAGGCCGCGGTCAGCGCCGACAGGTTCACGCTGATCTTCTTGCCTTTCACGGTTGCCGAAGGCGCAGGGCTCGGCCGAGCACCGGGGGCCTCCACCCGCAGTGTCGCCAGACCAAATAGCGTCCCGAAGAACGCCGTCGGAGTGATGATTGCGCCGGCCTGCGAGTCGCCGTTATCGGCGAAGGTTGAGTCGGCCTGATAGGAGCCCAGCCTGATCCCCCGCTGCTTGCCGGGCTTCAGCAGCGTGTAGCTCTTATTGCCCGCCGTCGAGCTGGCATTGTCGAGGAAGGCGCCGGTCGGCGTAGCCAACCGGAACCAGGACCCGGCCGGCTTGCTCGACCACGTTCCCGCATTGATCGCAAGCGTGCCCTTGAGCTTCGCTGCCCCTGCAGGTGCCGTCAGCAGGCCGACGGCCGTCAGCGATAGAAGTATGCCGAGCGCCGCCCGGCGAATCGTGAGTGTCATCAGTTAACTTCCTTCTCTTTCGCGGTTGACTGTGCTTCAGGGTCGGCGGAAGCGCTCCCTGCGCTCCGGAATCCGGCCAGAAGAATGAGGGCGATCACGAAGATCCCCGGCAGCACGAAGAACCAGGGGAAGAGCCTGAAGTCGGGCAGCGCGGCGACCGCCTGATAGTTGACGACGTTGTCGCTCATCGCCGCGATCATCGGCGTCAGGTTCTGAAGGATCGAGATCCATCGGCGGTTGAGCTCAACCACGGCCGGGAAGCGCTCGGCTATCTGCCGGTCGGTAAGGCCCTTCTCCTTCAGCGCGGGAATCAGGTCGAGCCGCAGCGAACCCTGCCCGGAGGCAATCGTGCCGAAGTACCCCTGAATCGTCTCGACCTTCGGGCGCGTCTCGATCTCGGTGAAGGCGGCGACCATCTTTGCCCCCTTTGGCGCCCGCTCAAACATCTGAAAGGCCGCCGGCGCCAAGATCAGGCCGACACCAATCGCCAGCGCGACCCAGCGCACCCACCTCCACGAGCTTGGGCGCAGTGCCGCCAGCCCCCCAAACACCAGCAGGATGCCCCCGGGAATGACGAAGAACCAAGGGAAAAGCTTGAAGTTCGGAAGCGCGGCAACCGCCTCGTAGTTGGGGATCTGCGCCTGCATCTGGTCGAGCATGCTGACCATGTCCTGGTCGATTGGCCCCCACTCGCTGGCGAATGAGGCGAAGGCCGGGTACTGGCGGTTGAAGGCTGCCTTGTCGGTTCCGTCCAAGTAGCGGGCGACTCCGTTATCGCCCTGGCGGACGCCGCCGCGGATCGTGGCGATGTTTGCCTTGAAGCTGTTCATCCGCGCTTCGGTCATGAACGGCTGGAAGCCAGTGATCATCGTCGCGCCCTTCGGTGCGCGGTCGAACATCTGGAAGATTGCCGGCGCGGCGATCAGCCCCAGGCCGAGAACAGCAAGCAGAACAACCGCCCAGCGCTTGAGCGCCGGGCGGCCGTTGGCGGCCGTGACGCTCATGCCGGGTTACGAGCGGGCGCGCCGCGGGCGGGCGCGCCGCGGGCGGGCGCGCCGGAGAGGTTGAGGTTGTTGCAGCGCTCGCAGATCTGCTCGGGAATGATCCCGAAGTGCATCAGCTGGGCGAAGACGCGGCAGCCGACGCAGAGGCCGAAGGCCGACTCAAGGATCGCGAAGAAAGCCAGTACGCCGAGCACCACGTAGGCGGCGGTCGTCAGCCCGAGGCCGACGGCGAGAACCGCGGCGCTGACCGAGAAGACCACGCCGATCGCCTGCGCGAAGCGCTTCGGCGGCCCGGCGACCAGCTGCTCCTTGAACGGCAGGGCTGGCGTCAGGACCTTCGTCACCAGCAGCCCCAGCGGGCTGAACCGCGGGCCCGCAGCCACCCGGGCGATGAAGCCGTAGGCGATGACCAGCGTGAGCCAAGGAATGTCGAAGACGATCGTCGCCAGAGCCAGCACGACCACGCCGGCGGCTACCAACCGGGCCGAGACCTCGTTGACCGGATTGGGGAATGAGAAGAGCTTCTCGTCCATCGATCTGGCAATATAGCATAAAGCAGATCGGGTTTAGTGAGTTTAGGCGGCGGGGCCGCTTGAAATGCCCAGATAAGCTATCGCTCTGACCTAAGGACAACCATGACCAAACTGTGGTTTCAAAGCTTCACCGACCCCGACAGCGATCGCGCCTATTTTGATCGCCTGGTTGACTTTGTACGAAGCGCCGTGACGCCCGACGTTGTCGTCCACGTCTACGGAATTCGGCCCAGCGATCACGACCTTCATCCAGTTACGGAGCTGCGCGGATCACTAACCACGTTGCGTGCAGCCTTGCGCGCGAAGGCAGAAGGCTACGACGCGTTCGTTATCGGACATTTCCAGGAGCCCGGTCTGGAGATCGTGCGAGCTGCTGTCGACCTGCCGATTATCGGACTGGGTGAATCGACCATGATGCATGCGTGCACAATCGGTCGAAAGATTGGCCTGGTCACTATCAATCCGGTCTTCATCCCGTACCACGAACGACAGATCGCGGCGGCGGGCCTGTCTGATCGGGTGGTCGCGGTGCGCGCAGTCGCCTCGGAAGTCAAGGACTACATGCGCGCCTTTGATGACAGCGCGTTTCGTGAGCAGATGTTTGCTGACTTCTTGAGCCAAGCTCAGCCACTGATCGACGATGGCGTCGAGGTGATCGTTCCGGCAGGAGGACTACCGATGTTGCTATTCGGACAACAAACCGGTATCGCTCCAGACGGAGTTGCGATTCTCAACGGTCTGCCGGTCGCAATGGAGGCCGCCCAAAGCGCCGTCCGACTGCGAGCCAACTACGGGATAGCACCAGCGCGCGTCGGGACCTACCGGCCGCCAACAGCGAACGCACTCGATCAGCTTCTGGCCGGACTAGCTGAGGATTCGGGCATCGTCGCCCACTCATCCAACTGACCTGACCGGACCCCGGTTGTTGGTCCATCCGTCCTTGCCTGAAAGGTCTCCAACATCGCGCCAGGCTGCTGAACAATCTCGGCGAACTCAGCGCAGCTCTCTGGAGAACTGAGGCGCCCGCACTGAGCCCCAGCCGGAGGCCCAGTCGTAGTAACGCGTCGCCGGGCAGCAGCCGACCGGTTGGTTGGTGCCAAGATACTCCGGGCCGATCAGCACGCCGAGGTCGTTGCCGACCTTCGTCACATCGCGAAATACGGCGCTACGGGTGCTCTTCTGACCGGCCAGCCGGTAGATCCGCGGGTTGATATGGCCGAGCCGGGGCTGGCCGGCCCGCTTCGCCTGCTGATTGGCGATTGCGAGGATGCCGCTGAACAGCGGTGCTGCCGCGCTGGTGCCACCGACCGTGATCCAGCCCGCTCCCCCGCAGCCTTCGGTGGCCGTGCAGTAGATCGAGTATCCCGGCGTATTGTCGGCGAGCATCGCGATGTCCGGGGTGCCGCGGGCGCCGGTGTTGGTGCCCACTCCCGGGCCGCGCTGCCAGCTCGGCTGGCGGAAGATCAGGCTCGGTCCGCCGGTGCCGGCACCGAAGCTGATCGGCGCCTGGTTCCAGACGACCTCTTCGGTGATCCGGTTGCGGCTGTCGAGCGTGAAGTTCGTTCCACCGACGCCGACCACCCATGGTGAACTGGCGGGGTAGCCGGCCGACGGGATGGCGATCGCGGCGCTGTTGCCAGCTCCCGCCGAGCAGCCGGTCGATCCGGTGTCCCCCGTCGCCACAGCGACGGTGATCCCCACCGCGGCCGCCTGCTTGAAGGTGCGCTGAAGCGCACGGATGTCCGGGCCGCCTCCGTACTCGCCGATCTCGCAGCTGCCGATCGAGGAGGAGATGACGGTCGGTCGGCGCGAGGCTGGCAGCGCGACAGCGCTGGCGTACTGCCGGTTGAGTCCGTAGCTGGTGGCAGAGCCCTGAAAGACGATGATCTCCTTCAGGCCGGGCGCCACGGCGGCGAGCACCTGCAGGTCGAGCGTGTTCTCCGGGCCCGGTGGAAGGTTCCGCTTGATGTTGACCCGCTTGATCGTTGTCGGCGGCGCGCGGAAGCCAAAGCAGGCGGCTGCGGCTGTCAGGTCGGACCGCGTGAAGCCGTCGATCTCAACCAGCGCCACCCGCTGGCCCTGGCCACGGAAGCCCCGGTCGTGGAGTCGGCTGATGCCGTACGCGTCGAGGTACTGGTTGGGGGTGTAGGCGGGTATGTACTGCTGATCGCTGACCGGAGCCCCGTTGGCGCGGCCCGCCGCGCAGCCAGCCTGAGTACCGAGGTTGGCCCGGATCGAGGAGCCTGCGGCGCGCATTTGATAGTTCACCACGCGCGACTGCTCCGGCGTTAGCGGCTGGAGGCCGGGCGGCAGCTGGGCAGCGCTAGCCGCTGACGAGTTGCCGCGCGCCACGGCGCGGTCGCTCAGCCCGTCGACGCCGACGACGGCGCCCTTCAGCGCGCCGGGAAGGCTCGACCGGCTGACCGGCGCGACGAAGCGCGCCCCCGCCGACGAGCGGAAGGCGCCGATCCGGGTGGAGAAGAGCCGCTGGGCCTGGGCCACCGTGGCCGACGTGTCGATTGAGAAGCCGCCGGGGGCGACGGCTGCCTGTAGTCCGCGGCTGCGCAGCCAGGCGATCACCCGGCCACGGTCGGCGGCGGCGGGGCCAAAGCGGCGAGCCACCTGAACCTGGCTGAGGTGACGGCCGAAGAGCGATGATTCGGGATTGGAGACAGCGGTGGCGTAGCGCGTCAAGCCAGCATCATCGGCGCGCAGCAGCAGCGAAAGATCGAGCCGTTTGCCGGCCGCGGCAGCGCCTACGGACCGGCCCTGGGTGCTTGCCACGCCCGCCGGGCCGAACAGGCTCGCACTGGCGCTGGCGCTGGATCCAGCCGATGCCGTCGCGGCCGCGGTCAGCGCGCCGAGAACGGCGGCGAGGGCAAAAAGATAAGGGCTCTTGGTTCGCATCCGGCGAGACTACCCGAGTACTGAAGCGTCTTGCCGTCATAGATAAGCGCACCGGAGCAGGCGCTTGTGCCGCTCCACTAGGCTCCCGCCTGGCTCATCCCCGCGGCGTTGCTGCGAGAATGCTCACAGTGCGCCGCAAGTTTCTCTTCCTGGCGGTAACGGCCTGCGCCTTGACTGCCGCTGGCCTGCCGGCGAGCGCGCTGGCAGCGGGAAAGCCGTCACCTCACGCCAACGTGATCGACGGCACCGACGCCGCGGCCGGCGAGTGGCCGTCAATCGCGGCGCTGATGTTGCGCAGCAACCCAGACCCGCTAAACGCGCAGTTCTGCGGCGGAACGCTGATCGACCCGCACTGGGTGCTGACCGCCGCGCACTGCGTCACCGAGAATAGTTCGACGACGCCGAGGGATCCGGCGACAATCGATGCGGCGGTCGGTGCGTTGACGCTGTCGGCTGTTACCGCGGCGCAGCGAACCACGATTGACCGGATCGTTGTCAACCCCGCTTGGGACCCGGTAACCAGCGGCAACGATGTTGCCCTGCTGCGCCTGACGACCGCCTCAGCGCAGCCACCGACCAGTTTGCTGACAGCGGCCGATGATGCGCTGGTGACGGCCGGACGGCCGGTCCGAATCGCCGGCTGGGGCTGCGTGGCAATCCCAGCCCTCAATTGCGCTGCCTTCACCGACATCCTGAAACAGGCGACAACAGCCGTCGTCGCGAACGAGCTCTGCGCTGGCCCGTCCAGTTACGGCTCTGGTTTTATCGCGGCCCAAATGATCTGCGCCGGCAACTACGCCACCGGCTCGCCCGACACCTGCATCGGTGACAGCGGCGGCCCGCTGACGATGGTTGGCGCCAGTGGTGCGACGGTGCTGATCGGCGACACCAGCTTCGGCGCCAGCTGCGCCCAGCCCCTGTACCCCGGTATTTACGCGCGGCTTTCGACCTACCGCAGCTGGATCTACTCAGAGCTGGGAGTAACCGCGCCGGCGGCGCCGCCCGTCACAGCCGTCCACGGCCTGCAGCGCGGCCAAGTAATCGTCAGCTGGAGCGAGCCAGCTAATGGCGGCCAGCCGATCACCGGCTACCGCTTGACGACGCTGCCCGGCGGCGCCGTCAGCGAAGTCGGGCCGGCCGAGCGCTCACTGACGGTCAGTGGCCTCTCGCCAAACAGCCTCTACAGCTTCGAGCTGCGCGCCGCCAACATCGCCGGTGAAAGCGAACCCGGCCGCTCGGGCAGCGTTGTCGCCAACCCAGTGACCGTCGCAACTGTGATGCAGCCACGCAGCATCTGGGTCAGAACGGCCTTGAGGCTCGGCCTAGCGGCGCCGGTCCGCTGCCTGCTT
This sequence comes from Solirubrobacteraceae bacterium, assembly GCA_039744215.1. GTDB lineage: Bacteria > Actinomycetota > Thermoleophilia > Solirubrobacterales > Solirubrobacteraceae > F1-60-MAGs163. The sequence goes on along the minus strand of JBCJTT010000004.1, from coordinate 56,861 downwards.
TCCTGCCGTGCCAGCCTGTCGCTGACAATCAGCGCCGCAACAGCGCACCGTTACAAGCTCGGCAAGCAGCGCACCGTCGCCCGCGGCTCAGCGACGCTAACGGCGGGCCAGCTCACGTCGGTGCGCCTGCGCTTCACTACGATCGCACGCAAGCGGCTGCGTTCAGCTCGCCGCCTTCGATTGACGCTGCGATCAACCGTCAGCTCGACCGGCTACGCGGCCGCCAAGAGCCGTCGCATAGTGACTTTGCGCTGAGCGCCGCTCGCCGCCAGCAACCACCGGCCGGCTAGCGCGTTCGCACGCGCCCGGCGGCCAACGCCCGCATCAAATCGCGCAGCGCCGGCCGCGCCGACCCGTCGGGACGCACCAGGCCACTGTCCCAGCCATCGACGACCCCCATCCACTGATAGATGTAGATCCGCTTGATCCGCGGCTCGCGCTTCAGTAGCGGGCCGAGTAGGTAGCGAACCGACTTTGACTGCAAGGCCTCCGACGAAGGCCGCTTACGTAGATATTCGTTGGGGCCGCGATACCGCACCAGTGCGCCGGTCTCAGTCAGCCACAGCTGCCCACGGACACTGGCTGCTAGCTGGCGCGTGAAGAAGTTTCGCCGTCCACTGGCGTCGCCGTAGTTGTGCAGCCCCCAGATCAGCTTGCGGCTGTTACCGACGTAGCGCTTCAGGCGCGTTACGTAACTGACCATCTGACTGCTGTCGAGCAGCGTTGCCACCAGCGTCGTGCACTTAGGGCACTGCTGGCGGATCGTCTTGTAGTAGGCCGCTACGCGCTGCGGCGCATGGCAGGTCGGCTGGCTGGCGCAGGCGTTTACTTCGTTCCAGCTGGCGAACTGAGTCACCCACGGAAAGCGACGGTGGAAGGCGCGGAACATCTTCGCGTAGCTGGCGACGCTCATTAACGGGCCGGGATCAGGCGTCTTCCAGGAGCGTCCAAAGCTGACCAGCGGGTCCAGCCCCAGCTGACGAAAGGCTGCGAACTGGCGGTCCAGCGCCGCCAACCCCTCAGCAGTGCTGCTGGCATCCCACGGCACCGTTACCCGCAGCTGCTTGATTGTCGTCTGAGCGAACAGCGGGCCTAACATCTTGTCCGGTCGCTGCTCGCCGATCCCGACGATCGGCACCGAAGCTGCGCTGGCAGCCGTCGGCAATGCAAAGCAGGCCAGCAGAAGGCCGCTGGTCACGAACAGCAGCAGGGCTCGGGGGCAGGAGAAGGTCATCGGGCTGTCCGCAAGATCGCAGCTCGCGTCACTTTCAAGCTACCGGCCCGTCCAGCAACGTGCGCCGGATCAGCCGCCGGTAGCGGCGGCGATGAGGCTGGCGGTGAGGCGGAACCGTAACATTTCGCCGCCGCCCTCAGTTGTTGATCGCCGCCTGAGCGGCGGCGACGCGCGCTACCGGCACCCGATAGGGGGAGCATGAGATGTAGTCGATTTCCGCCGAGGCGAAGAAAGCAATCGAATCGGGGTCGCCCGCGTGCTCGCCGCAGACCCCGAGCTGAAGCCCGGGGTTGGTCTGGCGCCCGCGGGCGGCCGCGATCCGCACGAGCTCACCGACACCGGGAACATCCAGCGTCTCAAACGGGGACCGGTCGAGCACGCCGGCCCTGATGTATGCGGAGAGGATCCGCGCCTCAATATCGTCCCGGCTGAATCCGAGCGCGGTCTGCGTCAGGTCGTTGGTGCCAAAGCTAAAGAAGTCGGCATGCTCGGCGATTGGGCCGGCGAGCAGGCAGGCACGCGGCAGCTCGATCATCGTCCCAACGTGATAGTCGGTTCCGGCGACCAAACCAAAGCCAACGGCGATCTGGTCGATCATCCCCCGTGCCAGCTCAAGCTCCTTCTCGTAAGCAACGAGCGGAACCATCACCTCCAGCTGCGGCATCCGGCCGGTTTCCTCGCGCACTTTCGCCGCCGCCGTGAAGATCGCCTCGGCTTGCATCCGGTAGATCTCAGGGAAAAGTATCGCCAAGCGAACGCCGCGCATCCCCAGCATCGGGTTGGTCTCCTGAAACGCCGTCACCCTGTCCCGCAGCTCACCCTCCTCAAGCGTCTCAGGTCGGGGCAGGAACTCGTGCAATGGGGGATCCAGCAGACGGATCGTCACCGGAAGACCATCCATCGCCAAGAATATCTGCTCGAAATCCGACTCTTGCAACTCGCGTAAGGCAGCAAGGCTCGCGCCGCGCTCGGCCTCGCCCTGCGCAAGGATCATGGCGGCCATCAGTGGCTGGCGTTCGCCTAGGAACATGTGCTCGGTCCGGCAGAGGCCAATGCCGCGTGCCCCCAGCTCGCGAGCGATCCGCGCCTCCTTTGCGGTTTCGGCGTTGGCCCTGACCTCGATCCCCGGCAGCTCGTCGCACCAGCCAAGCAGCGTCTCGAAGGCCTCGCTCATCTCCGGCTCGACCAGCGGCACTTCGTCGGTCGTCACCTCGCCGGTTGTCCCGTTGATCGCAATCAGGTCGCCGGGCCTGAGCACCAGCCCGTCAATGCGGACCTCGCCTGCCGCTTCGTTGACCTCGATCGCGCTGGCACCGGTCACTGCGGGCCGTCCCATCCCGCGAGCCACAAGGGCCGCATGCGAGGCCTTCCCCCCTTCGCTGGTGAGGATCCCCCGGGCGGCGTGAAAGCCAGCGACATCGTCGGCTTCTGTGAATCGGCGGACCAGGATCACGTCGCGGCCTTCCTCGCCCGCGACGACAGCGTCGGCCGCGCTGAGCACAACCGCGCCGCTTGCGGCTCCCGGCGACGCAGCGACGCCGGTTGTTGCCACTGCGTACCGAAAGTCCGGATCGAAGGTCGCGTGCAGCAACGCCTCCAGAGCGCCGGCGTCGACCGTGCCCAGCGCCGCCTCGCGGCTCAACAGCCCCTCTTCCACCGCATCGACTGCGAAGCGCACTGCGGCCTGAGCTGGCCGCTTTGCGCTGCGCGTCTGCAGCATGTACAGGCGCCCCTGCTCAACGGTGAACTCGGTGTCCTGCATATCTCCGTAGTGAGCTTCCAGCGTCTTGAGGACCTCAAAGAGCCGGGAGTGAACTTCGGGCAGCAGCGTTTTGAGCTGGGAGATGTCGAGCGGTGTACGGGCTCCGCTTACGACATCCTCGCCCTGCGCGTTGACGAGGAAGTCGCCGGAGGGCTGTGGCCCACCGGTTACCTCATCACGACTGAATGCGACGCCGGAGGCCGAATCCTCGCCCTTGTTACCAAAGACCATCTGCTGCACGTTCACCGCGGTTCCCCATCCGTCGGGGATGCCGTTGATTCGCCTGTAGGCGATCGCGCGCTCACCGCGCCAGGAGTCGAAGACCGCGCGGATCGCCGCGTCCAGCTGGCTGTGCGGATCCTGGGGGAATTCGCAGAGGCTCTTGAAACCCTCAACCAGCAGGGCCAGTTGCTCAGCATCAAGCTCGGAGTCGGTCCTTACCCCGGCGGCGGCGCGAGCCGCGTCGAGCATCTGCTCAAAGCGTTCGCCATCGATTCCGATCACGACGTTCCCGTACATCTGTATTAGACGCCGGTAGCAGTCCCAGGCGAATCGCTCGTTTCCGGTAGCCCGCGCCAGTCCCAAGACACTCTGGTCGTTCAGGCCGAGGTTTAGGACGCTGTCGAGCATCCCTGGCATCGACTCACGCGCCCCTGAACGCACGCTCACCAGCAGCGGATCGTGATCGTCGCCAAAGGCCAGTCCGGAACGCGCTTCCAGCTGCTCCAAGGCCTCTTCAACCTCGGCTTCGAGGCCATCCGGCAGCTCCCTGCCCGAGGCTATGTAACTGACGCAGGCTGTCGTCGTAATCGTGAACCCAGCCGGCACCAGACCTGGCCCCAACAGCCGCGTCATCTCGGCGACATTTGCACCCTTGCCGCCGAGGATTTCCAGCTGGCTACGCGAGCCGTCGGCAAAGTCCTGAACCCACACGCGGCCGGCGGCCAAGGCGGTCACGCCTGCTCCCCGGCAGCCTTCAGGTAGCGCCGGAAAACTGCGGCCGAGTCAAGCTCGCCATCGCCGGCGGCGCGCGCCAGCATTAGCGCCTCGGCCGCCGCGACATTGTGGACGGCGACGAGCAGATTGGCGACGAACTTCATCTTCGAGCCGGCGCCAAACTCACCGAGGTAGTGATGACTTCGGGCAAAAGCTTCAAACACCGGGACGCAGTAATCAACCGCCTGCTGATCGCCGCTGGCGAAGACAACCACGTCACCGCTTCGGGCCTGGTCACCGGTGCCGCCCTCGCCCGCTATCACCTGATCAAACGCCTGCTCTGAAGCGAGCGAGAGGATCACCACGTCGCTGGCGGCTGCGACAGCTGCCGGCGAGGTTGCGATGGCACCGCCCATCACGCCAAGCGCTGCTGGCAATCGTTGCCGGCCGGGCGCTTGGCGGGCTTCTTTAGCTTGGCGGGCGGCGCCTTGCAGCGGGTCGTGACGCGCTTCGCTGCCAGCGCCTGCATCACAGCGGTCAGCGCTGGCCGCGGCTTGCCGTTCGGGCGCACGAGGCCGCTGTCCCAGCCGAGCGCAGCTCCCTGCCATTGATAGACGTAAACGCGGTCGATCCTCGGGTTGCGCTTCAGCATCGGCCCAAGCAGGTACTTAACCGACTTCGCCTGCAAAGCCTCTGACATCGGCAACGCCGCAATTACCTTGTTGGGGCCGTGATACTGCGCCAGTGCGCCGGCCTCGGTCAGCCAGACCTTTCCGTGAACACTGGCCACGAACTGCCGCGTAACGGTGTCCTGACGGCGACGAACATCGCCGTAGTTGTGCAGTGCCCAGATCAGCTGGTGGCTGTTGCCGACGTAGCGCTGCAGCTGCTTGACGTACTCGACCGGACGGTTGCTGTCGAGCAGCGTTGCCACCAGCGTCGTGCACTTAGGGCACTGCTGGCGAATCGTCTTGTAGTACTCGGCGACCCGCCGCGGCGAAGCGTGGGTCGCTTGGTTGGTGGCATTTACTTCGTTCCAAGCGGCAAACTGAGTTACCCACGGGAAGCGACGATGGAAGTCGCTAAACATCTTCGAGTATTTGGCGACGCTCATCAGCGGGCCCGGATTGGTTGGGTTCCATGACCTGCCGAAGACGACGAGCGGCTCCAGCCCGATCAGGCGGAAACTTGCGAACTGCTGCGTCAGCGCGGCCGACGATGCCGCTGTCTTGCTGGCATCCCACGGCACCGTGATCCGCACCTGCGTGATCGTCGTCTTCGCAAACAGTGGGCTCAGTTTCCCTGGCAGCGCGCCGCTGAGCACGCTGGCCCGCTGCTCGCCAATCGCCAGCAGCGGCTTCGCGGCAGCGCTCGCCCCGGCCGGCAACGCCAAGGCAAGAAGCAGCAGCGCGCCAACCAGTAGCGCCGCTCGTGAACGCAGCAAGGAGCAGATCATCGGTGCCCACCACGGTACTGACCCGACCAGCGCAACGCGCCGCATCGGCTCGGCGCCGCGCCGCCTACCTCACCCAGCGATCAAGCAGCGAGCCGGGGATCGCGTTGCCGCGGGCGATGCTGCGCACTGTTGCGGCGCTGGGGCGCGGCCTGCGCCGCAGCGTCGTTGGTGAATATGAGTACAGGCCAAAACGCGGCTTGTAACCGGCCGACCATTCAAAGTTGTCGACCAGCGACCAGTGCATCCAGCCCAGCAGCGGCACGCCGCCCGGCTTGCGCGTCGCCGCCTGCCAGGCCTTGTGCAGCGACTGAACAAGGAACTTCGGCCGCTTCGCGTCGGCCGCGTCGGCGATCCCGTTCTCCGTCACCAAAAGTGGCTTGCCGTAACTGGCCGCCTCGCTCAGCACCGAGCCAAAGCCATCAATGTCGAGCTCCGAGCCAAAGTCTGAGCAGACGCTCGGGCATGGCGCACCGGACGGGTTGCCGGCCCACTTGTAACCAACACGCGGCAGAAAATCGAGCAGCCCGATCGCGCTGCTGAACGGCGCGCCAAGGCTGGTGATGCGTCCGCGGAAGTAATAGTTAACGCCGAAGAAGTCGGCCTTATTGGCTTGGCGCGGGTCCTTCTCCCCGGCGTCGATAACGCCGTTGACGTTGCGATCGAAGATCCCCTTGATCGCGGCGTCGGGGAAGAAGCGGTTGAAGATCTGATCGGCATGTTTCGTTGAGGCGATGTCGGCCAGCAGCGTCGGGTCGGACGGCACGAAGTGGATCATGTTCTGCACCAGGCCGACCCTTGTTGCGCGGCCGTCGCGGTCGGCGTCGGCGCGGGCTTCGAGCGCAGCGCGTCGTAGGCGACAGAGTTGGCAGCCGCCATGTTCTCAATCGCCTTTACCGAGCCAGTAAACGAGTTTGCGCCCGGCGGGAACCAGTTGGCGTAGGCACCGGGAACGTTGACGAAGCCACCGACGGCGACGACCATCGGCTCGTTCAGCGGCGCCCACCAATCAACCAAGCCACCAAACTTCCAGGCCATAAAGGCGGCGTACTTGCGGAACTCATCAACCGTCGCAGTGGACAGCCAGCCCGCCTTGGCCGGCAGGTTGGCCGGCAGCGGATCGTCGGCGCCGCGTCCGGCCAGCGCGTCGCGCACGGCGATCGGGTCATGAATCCAGAGCGGCAGCGTGAAGTGGCTAAGCGTTACAAACGGTCGCAGCCCGGCGGCGCGCGCCGCTTTGATGATCGCGCGGTACTTGGCGACGGCGGCCGGGTCGGCCAGCTTGTTAAGCGCCGTCAGGTCGGCCGGCGTGATCTTCGCCCCCAGCTTTACCGCGGCGGTTGAGCGAGGGAAGATCCGGCTCCACTCAGTTCCCATCCGCCAGCTGTTCATGCCAAGCCCCTTGGCCAGCTTGATGTCGCCGGCGAACGATGTCTTCCAGCCGCCCGGGCCGTTCTCCGGCAGGTCGCCGCTGACGTGACCAGCGCTGATGTTCTGCGCGTCACGCACCCAGCTCCACCAGTCGCTGCCCTGATCAGAGTTGGCCGCGCCGCCGCCCATCTCGGTCTGGAAGCCGGCGCCGGCGACGCCCCACATAAAACCCCGCGGGAACTTCTCGGCCGATGTCGCAGCGGCCGGAGCCGCGCCGGTCGCAGCGATCGCCAAAGCAGCAGCAGCGCTGCCCAGCACGAAGGCGAAGTGGGAGCGGCTTAGCTTTGCTGCATTGCTCACAATTGTCACGTTATCGCCCGCCGCCAGCGGCGGCGTCGGTTGACCGGCGCCCGCAGCGCAGCTGCACCGGTAGCTTCTGCGCGATGACTACTGCCCGCGCCGCCACCACGCTCGCTGTTGCCGGATGAATTTGTGCCGTCGGCGCAGCGGCCGCGCCCTACAGCAAGGCGAAGCTGCTGGCGGCATCGCTGCAGGCCGCCGACGTTCCCAGCGCATTCTTTGTCAATCAGCCGAAGAGCCGCTCCACCAGTTACAGCCGGGTGCCGCAGACAAAGCGGTTTGAGATCTGCGTTGACAAAGATGGCAACAAAGTTTTCGGCAGTACACCCGGCCAGCGGGCCAACTCGGTAGTTTCGCTTTATCAGCAGGGCTCAGGCAGCGACATCACGGCAACCCGCTCTGCCAGCAGCGACATTTACACATACGCCAGCCACGCCCGCGCCCGCGCCGCTTGGCGAGCACTAGTGAAGGCGACCGAACGCTGCGCGCCAACGGCCGGCACGACGCGGTCCTTCCAAGGCGTCACAGTTGACGTTCTCGCGACGCAGAAGGTCCGCAGCTCAGCGACCGTCGCAGCGATGGCCGGCTTCACTGTCAGCCAGAATGTCGCCGTCGCCGCCAGCGGCAGTGGCGGCCTGCAGCTGTGGGTCGGCGGCTTCACTGCTTACCGCAGCGTCGCCGGCGCAATCGTCCGCAGCCAGTTCGCCAACTACAGCACGATCGCGCTCAGCGAATCGACGCTGAAACCAGCGTGGACAGCATTCACACGCAAAGAAGCGATCCTGATCGGCCGGCGCTTGGGGCGCAGCGCCAGCTACGCGGGCTAAGCGCCGCTTGGCAGCGCTTGCGGCGCCTTAGATGGAGACAGGCTGACGGTGCGGTGAGGCCGGTCGGGAGTCGCGTCGTGTTGGCGTGCGGGCGGGAGCCCGTTGGCTTGGTTCTGGGTGGTCGCTACGCTTGGACTCATGGCTTCTCGAGCGACCAAGACGGTTGACGTTGACGAAGATCTGATCGAGCGCACGCGTGATGCGATGCATCGGTCGGGCGATGTCGCTGACGCTGACGTGGTCGAGTTGGCGCTGCGCACGTATGTGGGGCGCCAGGCGCTTGAGGTGTCGCAGTCGCTGAGCGAGCTGGACGAGGCCGAGGCGATGCGGATCGCGGTGCAGGAGACGCACGCGATGAGGCGTGAGCGCCGCGGCGCTGCGTGAGCTTGCTGGTCTTCGATCCGAACGGTCTTCGTATCGGCGTTCATCTCCCCGCGGCGCTCGGCGCCCGCGCTGCTGGTGGAGGCGTTCCTGGATGGCGGGTGCAGGTGCTCGTGTGCGCGTGCCTGATCGACGAGCTCGCGGGCGTCCTTGCTCGTCCCAAGTTCGTGCGGCACTCCGGTGACGGGCGCGCACGGGACTTCGTCGCCACGATCAGCGATCACGCCATCGAGGTGGGCGATCCTGTGATGGCCGCTGGCGTAACCGCGGATCCGGACGACGACTACCTCATCGGGCTCGCCCGCGCGCACGACGCCCAGGCGGTCGTGTCGGGTGACCGTCATCTCCTCGACGCGACCGATGTTGGTGTCGGCGTGTGGAGTCCGCGTGCCGCGGTCGGGCACCTCGGCCTCGACACATAGCGCCCCGCGGGTACGGATCGGGCGCGAGCGCTGGTTCAACCTCCTGTGGCTGCTACCGATCGTGAGCGTGCGGCCGTGCACGCCCGCGCAGACTGATGGGTTCCGTCAGGCGCCGTCGATCTCGGTTGTCATCGCCGCGTTGTCGATCGAAGCGAAATCGAGTGGCGCAGGCGCCGCAGGATCTCTGCGTCGTCACGCACCGCCATCGCTCGACCTCGTCGGGCGGCCCGCTTGGAGCTTCGCTGCGATCCGCGCCAGATCGACGCCTTCAGCGAGGCGCTCGTCGGGAGTCATCTTCCGGGCGCGCTCGATATCCAGCTCGTGGGCCTCGCGCGCGCCCGCCGCCCACAACTCGCGGGAGCGAGAAAGATCGCCATTTGCAGCGGACGAAGCCATGCGCACAGGGTACCGTCGCGCGAGGTCAACCGAACTGGTACCAGACTTGGATTCCCGCATCAGAGCGCCGTTAAGGGAACAGCGGTTGGCATTCGTGAACTTCGGCCCCGTGGGGGCGGCTTGCCCATAACAAGCATGGTATGGTCTCTACTAGGGTCGCCGAAGGAGCAAAAGGGGAACGATGACAAAACTTTCCGAGATGATTTCAAACGACGAAGTACATGCCAAGGACATGGAGGATCCGGAGTACCGCTCAGAGTGGGAGCGGACAACGCTTGCTGCCGCCGTGGCCCTTCACGTCGTCAAGTACCGCGAGCAGCACGAGCTCTCACAAACCAAGCTTGGGGAACTACTCGCCATGAGCCAGCCTCAGGTTGCGCGGATCGAGCGAGGCGACCACACCCCCAGCCTCGCCACGCTCGCGCGACTGTGCGTCGTGCTCGACACCGAATTCAATATTGATATTCGCCCGAGCGGCCGGCCAGCCAAACTCACAAACGAAAAGGCCCGCAAGAACGCCTCTCTCACAAGCTTCGCAGAGGCCAACGCCGACATCGTGCTGTCGGTCGCCTAGCGTCGCGGGGTTGTCCTGATCGTCGCGGAACTCCGGCGGCGATCCTGTACTGATAATCAGACGGTAACGGCCTCGGCGATCACCTTCTCTCCGCTCTCAGGCGTGGCCGTGGCCACCTAGCGCTCGACCGCACCGTGAGCTCGGCGGGTTACGGCGCTGAACTTGATAGACAATATTAGGCGCCGGCGCTGACTAATCTTGGAGATTGCCCGGTCCAGTTGGAACGTCTACGGCGTGCTCGCGGAGGGCTTCCAGAGGAACTATTTCGAGGGCACGCTCGTGCGTCGAGGCTAAGACCACAAATGCCGCCGCTGCGTCGCGATGCGAACGGAGCCAATTTGCTGCGGTAACGCACCACCGATCGCCCGCCACAAGACCTGGAAAACCGTATTCTGGCCCCGGAGTACTCAGATCGTTGCCGATCGACAATTGATGCTCGAGAAACTCGGCAGTGACCACCGCGCAGATCGTGTGGCTTCCACGGTCTTCGGGTCCGGTCTTGCAACACCCGTCGCGGTAGAACCCCGTCACAGGGTCGGTACCGCAAGGCTCCAATTCTCCTCCTATGACGTTTCGATCGACCATCGAACCAGTGTATCGCTGAAAAGTTGGCGATTCCGAGCGGTCCCGCGCCAAGGAATCTGCACGTTTTGGCGCGTTGGCGCTCTGGCGTTGACGGGTTCTGCGGTTGGCTGGTCGGGGTCGGCGAGGTAGCGCTCGACGGCTCGGTCGGCGTAGTAGTCGTTCGGGTTCGCGAGCTTCACAACGGCTCACGGTACGAACGGAGCCGGACGGTCGAGCCGCGTCGCTACGGCAGTTTGCCCTGCGCGTACTCCGCCGGCTGGTCGGACTGCGGCGGCGCCTCGTGGAACTCGGTCAGCTCGACAACCGGCGACGGGAACCCGAACATCTCCCGCTCGACGCGCTCGACGCTGTCGAGCCGCAGCTTGCGACGCCCGGTGGGCGTCAGATAGCCGTTCAGAACACCTCGATCGATCCAGTTGCGCACGGTGTTCTTATGAACGCCCAACCGCTCGGCGGCTACGGAGATCGCGATCGTGGTTGGGACGGCCGTCGTGGTCATCACCGAGTCAGTGTAGCTGTAGTAGGTAGTAGAGCCAATGGTACTCTTGTAGCTTCTGGCTCATCGACTGTTCGGGCTCGAGTCTTGAGCATCCGTGGCCATGGCGCGCGGGGCGCATCCCGGTGTGCCAGCCGAAGCAGCGAGTCCGTGGATGAGATGTCGGACGTTCAGGCGACGGTGATGCCCTATCAGCTTGGAGCGCCGGTGCTGTTCGTGAACTGCGACCTGCCGAACGCCAGGACACGCTCAGTTTCGGTGCCTCAACGCCAAGATCCCGAGGCCGCTTCTGGGACGCTCGAAAACAGGTCTTAGCGGAGCAGAATGCCGCCGAATATGGGGCGTTTGAGGTTGGTTTAGGCCACGGATCCGGGCTCGTGGCTCAAACGATGCCGAGCAGATTGCAGGCGGCCTGCGCGCTCATCGCCGGCGGCTCCAGCCCCTCGTGATCGAGGAGGTCGCGGTCGCCCGAGATGATCGCGACTGAACCGCTCGCCTTGGCCAGCGCGACGAGGTAATCGTCAGTCGGGTCACGCAGGACTGCAGCGGGTCGCGCTGGGTCGGGAAGCATCGTCGCGAGGAGCTCATACGCGTCCACGATCGTCCGTGCGGCGTCCGCGCTGACACGCGATCGAAAGTAGGGTTTCGCGAGCCCGCGACGCACCTCGTCTACGAGCACGGGGCAGGCGATCGGCTCAAACACATTGGATCGTGCCGCTGATACGAGAAGAGCTGGCGGACTGGATGGCGAGGAGACGATGCCGGACAGCAGGACGCTGGCGTCCAGAACGACGCGGGTCAACGGTCGCGGTGCTCTGCGCGAACTTCACGTACCGCGCGCACGGCCAGCTCGTTGGCCTCGTCTTCGCTGAGCGCGTTGCGCTCCTGGCTATCAGTCAGCGCGGCAATCCCGAGCTCGACACGCGCAAGCTCTTCGAGCAGGGAGCGATCGTCCTTGCCGGGACGCCGAGCGCGGAGCGCACCCAAGAGGCTTGCGTCGATTTCGACGGTGGTTGTCGGCGAGGCAGCCTGCATGCGCCATACGATAGCGGGAGCGAGCGGCTTCGAAACGGCAGTCCGCAGGCTCGTCTGCGTCGCACCGCATGCTGACTGACGGTCGCCGAAGCCAGCTTACCGACTGGTACACAGCCGCTGCGACGGACGCTACGCAGGCGGGAGAACCGCCGTTCAAAGTTCTACAAGCAGTGGGACAACCTCTGCTCAAGCCTACCTATGGCTACTTGCTATCTCGGTTCTTTGTACCTCCCAAGCGCCGCTGCGCCACCACGCCCACAAGTACCCCGACCAGGGCGATCGCCGCCCACACCGAAAACATCGCGGCCACGACGACAAAGACCACTCCCACCGCAACGGCTTTCCAGACAACAGCTTTCGAGAGAGCCATACCGCAAAGTAATACTTGATACGTGCCGCGAAAGCTAGGACGCGTTGCGAGCGATCAGCACACGTACATAGGGGGCAAAGTGCTCGAGCTGCTGAGAGGGCGCACGGTCCAGACACGGCTTGTCTCACTCTCTGGAGTTGGGGCAATGGGAACTACTGAGGGCGGGTGCTGGGTTGGCCTGAGGGACAACATCGGCCTGCTGCTCAGGCCAGCCCGGCGGCAGCCCGGTCGGTTTTAAGCTCAAGGCGTTCTCAAAGTTCGACGAGCAAGCCGAGACGGCCTATGAGGTCTGGCACGGCCCCCACTTCCATGCGCCGCAGGTCGGCCTTGAGGACGCCCCGATCGGCGAGGTCGTGCTAGCCGCCCGCACCCTCTTCGCCGGCGAACAGTCGGTCAACCGCGAGTTCTTCAGCCTCGCCACCCAGCGCAGCGGCGGACCAGCACTAACCAACTGGCGCTGCTGCCTCGAGTCCGGCGACAGCATCGCCCACTTCGCGCTCGGCTACACGCTCTACGAACTCGGCCGCTACCACGAGGCCTACCGCCACCTGCGCTACTACGCCAAGATCGCCCCCGCCAGCGCCTGGAACTGGTGCTGGCTCGGCAAAGCAGCCCAGGCGATCGGCGAGGTTGGCGAAGCGCGGGCTGCCTACGAGCGCGCCTGTGAGATTGAGGTCGCTGCTGGTGAGGACGCTGAAGAGACCGAGGCGGCGGAGCTGCTGGTGGGGCTGGATGGGGGTTGAGGGTGGGTTGGCGATCGGCGTCTGTCAGGCGCGTCGTCGTTACGCCCCGCCGGTGTCGTCCTGAGGCTTACTCGTAAAGTGGAAGTCACTGCAGACCGGGCACTCGTAGACGTAAATCGGCGGGCAGGTCGTTGTTTGCATCTGATACCTCGCCGCTATCTCGGCTTCCTGCTTCGTGCTGTAGGGATCCTTACCCGCACAGTTGTCCTTATCCTTCTGATTCATCTTCACGCCTCCTGGTTGTGGCTACCCAAACCGTTGGCCGTGCGGAGGATGAGTTTTCTGACGGCGCTCTCGCCGCCTGCAGGGTGCTGCTACGTAGCGCAATCCTCAGCGGCAAGAATGCCCGCAAATACCGAGGCTGAGCTGCGACGCCCTCACCGGGCAGCGCCGCCGAGCGGCTAGAATCCGCGCCAGAGGCGGTCGAGGAATTCCTGTCGAACGGGGGGATCCAACCGGAAGGTCGGGCTACCCCACGGGTCCAGAGGCCCTTGTTCAGCTTTTCCCTCGGCGACCATCTCGGTCAGTACCTCGAGCGCACGCATCTCGAGGTACTGAGGACGCAGGGTTTGTGAGTTATCGAGGGCCCGCACGATGGCGCTGAGGGCGGACTCCTGTGGCTTGTCATTGTCTGTCATTCGGAAAAGGTCGTTTGTTCGCGGGAATCTGCGGGGTCACTGGTCAAGAGGTGCATACCGGGCCACCGCTACACGCTGCGCCAAGCCCTGGGTGTTGATGGGGCGACTACTCGCATGTAGTCGCCCCACCAGCTCATCCTTGGCGCCTATTGGTTTTGGCCTTGTATATGTAGACCGACACGCGGCTGCCGCGGCCGTCGGGCCGCCGCTGCACGGAGACGCCAACGCGTCGCTTGCCGACGCGGAGGGACTTAGTCATGGAATCACCTCCCCCTCGACTCGTCGGGCCTCGTCGTTGTCGGTTTCGCGGCGATCACTACGGCCACCGCCGTTTGTTAGGCCGCTGTGGTCGAGGACGGCGCGGCCCTAACGGCCAGCGTGGTTCGTAGACCGTCGCATTCAGCGTCGCCCATGGCTTCATCGGTTTGGCTTTGGAATTTGTACGGGTCATTCGTTGCTCGCCAAGCTCTCGGCGACCACGACCGTGGTCAACGCTACTGCTGCTGCGATCACGCACTCGGCCGCTAAGCGACCGAGGAATGGCAATAAAATTACGGCAGGCATTTCATCTGTCTCCTTCTTGGGGGAAGGTTCATCGTAGCAGCTTTATCCTGTGGTAAAGGTATAGTTGTTTAGGCACATGGATGGGCCAGCGGCGCGCTCGAAGCGGTATCCTTGGCCTGATGATCCTTGAGTTTGTTGCCGGGTTGAAGCGGCCAGCGATTTACGACCTTCTCGGCGGCCTTCAAGGCGTGGCCGTTTTCGACGACGGGTCGATGACTGATGCGGACCTCCTCGAACACGTCGCGTCGGCGCTGCGGGATTTGCTCGGTGCGCACGAAGGAACTCTCACGCAGGTTCTCCGTGAACGCCTCGCGTTCGTGGCGACGACGATCGGCGTTTCCGACCTCGATAGTGCACTCGACCTCACAACCGATTGTCAGCTAGCTTGGTGGGTGGCGGACTGGCTATTCAACGAGGGAGAGGCCGTCGCGCAGGGTTGCTACTACGAAAACCCACAGGTTGCTGAAGCACTAGGGCGCCGCTTCCTGAGCTACGGCCAAGGGCACCGCCGTCGGCACGTCGAAGATATCCTGAGTCTCAACGAGCTAGCCGCCGAGCGCCCGCGCACCGACAAAGAGCGCCAGCCGCTCGTTGAGGCCGTAATGGCGGGCCGCCCGCCGGTTGAAGACCCCGATTATGAGAACGCGGGTTCCGCCTATCTCCTCGGGCTATGGCTCGGAGAATCCCTATGCGATGCACGAGTAGTGTTCAAGGATCGCGACCCGAAGCTCCAAGTCGTCAGCATCGCCGCACCACCGGCGACAGACTTCTTGGCGGCCTGGCTGCTTTCCGTGGCGACGATCGAACGCGCTGGCAGCGGAGGCCAGATCCGGGCCTCAAGCTCGCGGACGAGGGCCCAGTGGACCCGGGTCGCACAAGCACTTTCCGCGGTCAGTTTGACCGTCCGCGCCTACAGCAAAGAGGAGCCTCGCGCGCTCACCGGTAGCGCTTCACCCCAGAGAGGGTCGAGATGATCGTGGAGCTGGAAGTCAGTGTTCGTTAGTACGAATCCGGCGCAGAGAGCCAATGGTCATAGCGGGCAGAACGCGGGAGCTGGCGGGCGACCGGAACAACTCCACCACGAAGCGCGGTCCTCGGCTCCGAATACTCTCGGCTCCTTCGCGGGCCCTTCGATCGTGATCTCGACGACTGCTACGCCCTGCTGCTTGCCGCCACGCGGGAGGCGCTCGCCCAACGTGGGCATCAAGCTGCCGACGAGTTGGAAGTTGCATGAACGGCGCGAGGAGGCGCGGCACCCGCCCGGCGGACCGCGGAGCGGCCGGGCACTCTACGTATGGTGCCCCAAAGTCTCGTGAACCGACCGCACCTCCACACAATGAAGATTGGCCATTTCGACCCCACCGACGGCCTAGAGTCAGATACCCGGTCATGACACCGACATCCTCCCAATGAAGTTCCTCCACGCCGCTGATATCCACTTGGACAGCCCGATGCGCGGGCTCGCCTCATACGAGGGCGCTCCCGAGGACGCCATGCGCAGTGCTACGCGCCAAGCCTTCGAGGGGCTGATCGACCTCGCGCTCGATGAGCAGGTGGAGTTCCTCCTCATCGCCGGAGACCTGTACGACGGTGATTGGCGGGACTACAACACGGGGCTCTACTTCGTTCGCCAAATCACTCGTCTCGCCGACGCCGAAATCCCGGTGTTCATCATTGCGGGGAACCACGATGCAGCGAGCGCCCTGACGAAGAAACTTCGTCTACCAGAAAACTGCGTGATGCTCTCGACCAAGGACCCTGACACACGGAGCCTAGACAATCTAGGAGTGTCTATCCACGGGCAAGGGTTCGCCACCAAGGCCGTGGTCGAGGATCTTTCGAGCGCCTACCCTGCCCCAATCTCTGACCACCTGAACATCGGCATGCTTCACACGAGTGCCAACGGTCGGGTTGGCCATGAGAACTACGCGCCGTGCAAGGTTGCGGAGCTCGTCGCTCACGGCTACGACTACTGGGCGCTGGGACACGTCCACACGCGTGAGATCCTCAACGAGTCGCCTTGGGTCGTCTTTCCCGGCAACTTGCAGGGCCGTCATGCTCGAGAGACCGGCGGCAAAGGCGCGACGCTCGTGAGTTTCGAAGATGGGCAGATCACCGGCGTCGAGCACCGTGACCTCGACGTTGCTCGCTGGACCGTCTGTAAAGTCGATGTGAGCGCAGCACTCAGCGAGGATGACGTCATTATCGCGGTGTCCGACGCTCTGGTAGGTGCCGTCGAGGCATCCGAGGACCGGCTGCTGGCTGCGCGGGTTGTCATCTCGGGATCCTCCAAAGCGCATGACGCGATCGCGACCGACATCGAGCGTTTCACCAACGAGGTCCGTGCGCAGGCGGTCGGCATCGGCGCCGATCGTGTCTGGATCGAGAAGGTAAAGGTGAAGACTTCCTCCTTGATCGACATCGACGAGGCCCGCGATCGCGATGATGCGATCGGCGAGTTGCTTCGTTCGCTGCGCGACTTGAGCGCTGGCGACCTCGACGAGATCGCCGAACAGTTCGCCACTCTGCGGTCGAAGCTCCCAGTCGAGATCCGTCAGGGCGACGAACCGTTCGATCCCGCCGACCCCGACACGCTTCGAGCAATGCTCAGCGACGTCGAACAGATGCTTCTCGCGCGCCTCATTGGTGGGGAGGGCTAATGCGGCTCGACACACTGGAGTTGACTGCGTTCGGTCCGTTTACCGACGAAACCCTCGACCTGCAAGCCCCGGGTCTGCACGTCATTTTCGGCACGACCGGCGCCGGCAAGAGCACGGCGTTGCGGGCGCTTCACGGCCTCTTGTTTGGGATCCCGCCCCGCACCACAGATGCCTGGGTGCACGACATGGGTGACTTGCGTGTCGGCGGACAGGTCCGAAACGCCTCGGGCGCACCACTCCGGTTCGGGCGTCGCAAGGGAAACAACCACACGCTTCTCGACGCTGCTGGGGCGCCGATCGACGATACTGCGCTCACCGCATTCCTGGGAGGAGCGACGGGCGCACTTTTCTCCTCGATGTTCAGCCTGAGCCGAGATGAGTTGCGTGCAGGAGGTGACGCGCTGCTGCATGGAGGTGGCGAAGTAGGTGCGGCGCTCTTCGGTGCCGGGCTCGGCTCTGGCGCGGTCCATTCACTCCTCACCGACTTGGAGAGGGAAGCCGCGGATCTATTCGCTGCGCGCGGACAGAAGCCGAAGGTAAACGCGGGCCTACGTGAATTCGAGGACCAGACGCGGGAAGCGAGGAACCTCTCGGTGTCGACCCTCGACTGGAAAAAACACACCGATGCCCTCGAAGAGGCAAGCGACGCGCGCGAACGAATCGACAAGGATATCGCGGCCGCCGAGAAGAGCCGCGCGCGGGCCGAGCGCTTACTCAGCGTACTGGGACCCATCGCGGAACGGTCGAGCGTGCTCGCAGAGCTCGAGCAACTCGCGAGCGTCCCTGACCTAGATGAAGGCTTCAGGAAAGAGCGCTTGGCAGCGCTGGCCGATCTCGAGAGGGCCGAACTTGATACTGCGGCCGCCACGAAGCTCATCGAGCAGAGGCGCGATGACCTCAAGGACCTCGATGCGCCGACGACGCTACTAGCGCACCAAGAGGAGATCACTGATCTGAACCAGCGGCTAGGCGAATACCGGAAAGGGCGAGGCGACCTGCCTCGACTCAACGGCCGGCTCGCCACTGAAAAAGCTGAAGCGACGGTGCTGCTGCGAAAGGTCGACCCGAAGCTGGAGATCGAGGGGGCTGAGGCGCGACGAGTAACAGTCGAATTGAAGACGCAGGTCGAGGATCTGGCCGATCAACGCCCGAACATTCAGTCAGCAGCCTCCCTCGCCGACGCGAGACTCAAAGCGACGCGTGCCGACATTGCGACGCGTAAGCAACGTCGTGGCGAGCTGCCCGCCGACCGCGATTCCGTAGGGCTTCAGCGTGCCGTCGACGATGCCCGCGCCGCAGTTGGCCTCGACGGCCAACTGACCGATCTTCGCGCCAAGCTCGTCGAGGCCAAAAAGGTGGCAGAGCGCGAGGGCAAGGATCTGCCTTTGGTCTCCGGCGAACCTGGGGCAGTTGCAGCCTTGGATGTGCCGATAGCACAGACCGTGGAACAGTTCGCCGAGGAATCAGCCAATCGCAGACGGCGAGACGAGGAACTCGACCGTGAAGCAGAACAGCTGGCTCGGAAGACCGAGGAGGCACGAGTCGCGCTCAAGGCGCTCGAGCTCGGCGCTGCCGTACCGACAGACCTAGAGTTGGAGGAGTCGCGTGAGCGTCGGACAAGTGGCTGGCTCGCGGTTCGAGCGGCGTGGCTGGATGGGGATGAATCGCTTGGAACTGCCTTTGGGGAGCCGCTACCTGAGGCCTACGAATCGAGCGTCAATGACGCCGACCGGACCGCCGATCTCCTGCGCGCTGAGGCCGCTCGAGTGGCGAGGAAGGCGCATCTGCTTGCGACGATCGAGGGCCTCGAGCGGGAGGCCGTAGTTGTCGGTCAGCGTCGCGTGACAGATGCCGAAGAGGGGGCGGAGTACGCGAGACAGTGGAATGCCGAGTGGGAGCCGCTTGGCATCACGCCGCTCAGCCCGAAGGAGATGCTCGAATGGCTGCGGCGCCACGAGGTGCTCCGGCGTATCACCAGCGAAGTCGAGGGCCTCGTCGGCCAAGTCACCGATCTCGAAGGACGTATCGAAGGGCATCGCACAGCGCTCTCCGCTGCGCTCACGGACTTCGGCGAGTCTCCGTTGGAAGCTGAAGAGCCCCTCGGGCTGGGCCTCACGCGCGCGGACGAGCTTCGCACGACCGCAAACACGACCCGTCAGCAGCGTCTGAACGCCGATCAGGAAATCGCCGAACTCGAGGGCCGGGCTGCCGATCAGGTACTTGAACTGACCAGCGCACAGGACGCGATGAATGGCTGGGAGAAGGACTGGGCTACGGCGGCTGAGGGACTCCGACTCTCGCCGGGGAGCACCGTCAAGCAGGGGTTGGCCGTGGTCGCTGCGCTTGAGTCCGCGTTCGAGCAGATCGCGCAGCTCGAAGAAACGCAACGGCGAATCGTGGGCATCGAGCGCGACGCAGCGAGCTTCGACTCAGCGGCACGCCAACTGCTCCAGGCGCTTGGTTCAGAACCGATACCGCACGACGTTGACTCGGCCATCAGCGACCTACAGAAGCGTTCCGCCCAAGCGCAGCGCAACCAGGCGACGATTGACCAGGCCGAGAAGCAGATCGTTGACGAACAAAACCGCATTGAATCCGCGAAGGAGATCCGCGAGGTCGCGACCGCGCGCCTGGGACGTTTGCTGACGAAGGGAGAGGTTGGTACCGCTGAGGAACTCGAATCGGTAGAGACCAAAGCAGCTCGCAAGCGTGATCAACTCAAGCGACGCGATGAATTGGAGCACGACATCACCAAGAAAGGCGACGACACGGTTGAGGCCCTCGAGATTGCTGCTGCAACCGTCGACTCCGACACGCTCACTACCAACCTCAACTCCTTTGAGCGTAGTTTGGACGACCTCAAAACGGAACGAGATCGGGTGAGCGAGACGATCGGGCGGGAGCAAGGTGAACTCGACCGGATAGACGGAAGTGCCGCGGCGGCCGAGGCCAGCGAGAGGGCCCAGAGCGCCCTCGCTGAGGTCCGTGATAACGCGGAGCGCTACGTGCAACTGCAGCTAGCGGTGGCAATACTGCGCCGTGCGATCGAATCCTACCGCCGTACCAGTCAGGGCCCCGTGCTGAAGCGTGCCAAGGAGCTGTTCCCTAGCCTCACGCTTGGCGTCTTCGACGGGATCATCACCGATTTCGACGATCGGGACCAGCCAATCCTGCTCGCCGTTCGGGACGGCCACAGAGTCAAAGTCGAGCATCTCAGCGAGGGCGAACGTGATGAGTTGTACCTCGCGCTAAGTGTCGCAACCCTCGAGCACTACTTCACGACGAACCCGCCGATGCCGCTCGTGTTGGATGACTTGTTTCTCAGCTTTGACGACGAGCGCGCGAAAGCTGGCTTCACCGTATTACACGAATTGGCGGCCACCACGCAGGTGATCTTCTTTACACACCACGAGCACCTCGTGGCCCTAGCAGGCGACACGATCCCCGCGGACAACTTGACGGTGCACCGGCTTCCCGCAGCGTAAGACGGCGTGTTCAGCAGTCGGCTGAGAAGCATCCTCAGTCTATCCCAACAAGGGACCCGGCCGCTGTGTGCCAGCTACTTAGTTTAGTCGGGAGCCTGCTTCTTTAGCAGGACGTTGCGCACGGTGGTGCGGGCGCTGACGCCGGTCGGCTTGTAGGTGATGGCGAGCCTCACGTGGATCGCTTTGGACCTGAGTGCCTTGCGCGTTGCCGAGTTGATGCGTCAGGTCAGCGTGTAGGCACCGGCCTTCGATGGCGTCCTTGAGTCGGTGCAGAAGGTCTGGGTGGCCGAAGCGCGGGTGCCGGTGAAGCGCGTTCCGCGCTGAGTGAGGCTCTTCCCGGGCCCGGGAGCCGTAGATGGGTGGAGATCGCGCCGGCGCTGGCGCTAACCGAGCCCGTAGTGAACGCGTTGCTCAGCGTTGGAGTGACCGTGGGGGTTGGAGTGGGCTCGAGACGACCCGGCCACGGCCCCAGGCGAGGGCCGTTGGTTCTGACCGCCGCCGCATAGTTGCGGGCGGCGCTCCCGGCGGTGGTGAAGTCGCCGCCGCTATGAGCCGCCCTCAATGTTAAGCATCCCACGGCTTGGGAGACGGCGTATTCGAACCTGCTCATGAGCGAGTTGCCAAATAACGCCCGATGTCATAGTGTGGAGCAATTATGAATGGTGAACTTGCTTCAGACGTAGCGGACTTTCTTGAGCGTCTTGGTCGCGTCGTCGAACAGCCGCGCGAGGGACGGCTAGTTGCGAAGCATCGAACGGCGCTCGTCGAGGAAGAAAGGAACTTTGCAATCATTGATGGGCCTGAAACAAGACCCCTCAAGCGCGGGATTAACATCCTCGGCGCTGGAGTTCCTGACCTAGACCCTCAGGATTACCCTTACTCATATCGCCTTCATGAGTTCTTTGACTGGACCGTTAATGCCTCTATGCTGACTAGCGACCTTCGTAAAGACACCAAGGAGCGAAGCCAAGACTTCGTGGCACAAAGCCTCGCCCAGTCCGGTAGCCGCCTTGACGAGCATTCTCTCGGTTATTTTCTTAAGGAGTGGCTACCAGATCCCGACAAGAGGCTCTTGGCCGTGCTCGGCCCCGCGGGTTATGGGAAGACAATGCTCACGTTCAAGTTAGCGCATCACATGGCGGATCTTTACCTAGATTACAACGAAGACGGCACGGAACCATTCCCATACCTAATTAATTTTGGGGAATTTCGCCGACTAGCGAGTTTCGAAGGAATGATCCTCTCCTCGCTCCAGTCGAATGGAATTACTGACTACACAGCGAGCGCGTTTGCAAGCCTTGTAACTCATAACCGTGTTGTATTATTCCTGGACGGTCTGGACGAGCTTCTTGAGGAGCGCCCCGAGGAAGCCAAAAAGAATTTGCGAGAACTATTGGAGACGCTCGAGGGCCGCGGAAAGGTTGTTATCACGGCTCGCTCTACGTTCTTCCGAACTTCAGATGACCTCGCAAATTTTTTGGCCTACTACCTAGAGCCTTCGCAGGTCTCGGTTGTCGACCTAGTGCCATTTGACCAGGCGCAACGGCGTGAACTGATCTCCAACCGGACGAAGGACGGACGAGAACAGCATCGCATTGAGACTTTCATCGGAGATGATGCCCTGGGAGAAATTATGGGGAGTCCTCTTCTCCTAAATGAGACGATCGATTCGCTCCTGCTCGATAAGGAGGCGCGACTTGATCGTACGAAGGGGCGGGAAGACCTACTCAGTGCGCTGGAGGAGAGTGTCTATTCCCGCGAACGTGTTCGCCAAAACCATCTCTATAGCAATGAGGTTCAACGTAGCTTTCTGAAGACTCTCGCCAGTGAGTTACTCAGGTACACCGCTCGGGGGTTTGACTGGGAGGTTGTACAGACGGCTGCCCTGGAGGCAGGAGAGGTAGAGGATGATGATCCAATTGCACTTGGCGGGCTTGCACATCATCACTTTCTAATCATCAAGGAAGATAAAGGAGAAGCGCAGTTTGATCATCAGGTGTTTCGCGAGTACTTCCAGGCACGTGTTCTGCTAGACGCCTGTAAGGGTGGCGATAACGCTTGGGTCGTGCCGACGCTAAGGCGGCGGCCGCTCCCAGAGGAGGTGGTTCGGTTCGCGGTGGAACTCGATCGGGACCGTCAGATTCCCAAGCATCTTCTGGGCCTTGTGCGTGGTGAGGTCCACCTCTCCGCCCAACTGGCAAATAACGTCGCAAGTGTTTGCGCATCCTACGCTGATAGCAAGCTCCTCGCTGAACTCTTCGAATCGGTCCCGGCAGACCTGCCGCTTGAACTTGCACTCAGCTCACAAGATCTCCGCGACTTACGCTGGTCGGAGAGGTACTTCGCATCTCTCAAGCTGGTCAACGTAGATCTTCGCGGGGCAGTATTTGATGGCACTGTTGTCAATGAGCTAGTTCTAGCGGATACTCGCGTGGATGGAGCAGACGTTGCGGCGCTTATAGTCGAGTCAATCTCGATCAATTTTGGTACGCGGATTTTTGGCAGCGTGAAGGCTTTGGAAGAACTAGCGCGGCTCGGCGCTGATGCTGGCTTCAGTGATGGTGAACCACCCGCGGATGTCGTTGCGGAACACGAAGCCGCCGTGCGCGAAAGGATACGCAGTCGCCTGAAGCGCTTTTACAACGCCGGGCAAGAGGGGGTTGCTGACTCGAAGTGGCATTCTTCGATTCAGGAGCGCAATCTACTCGGCGGCATTGGATCCTCGGAGATCAAGTATGTCAAGCGCGAGATTGTACCGGCTCTCCTCAAGGCAAGGGTCATTGACCGCCGGCGAGCGCACGGGCTGGTGATCTACGACCTGCTACATGAGGCGGAAGATGATGCGCGCCTGCTCATCGAGAAGGACGAACTTGTTGGTCTTGTTCTTGCGGCGTATAGACGACTAGTTGGCTGAGCCCTTTGCTTGCTGGCGGGGCGATTGTCCAGGTCGAATCAAGGCCCAGACCGGATCGGGGCTAGTCAGTCTTCTTCGA
Organism: Solirubrobacteraceae bacterium; assembly: GCA_039744215.1. Classification (GTDB taxonomy): domain Bacteria; phylum Actinomycetota; class Thermoleophilia; order Solirubrobacterales; family Solirubrobacteraceae; genus F1-60-MAGs163. Next base: position 33,576 of record JBCJTT010000004.1, on the reverse strand, counting down.
CGGAGCCCAAGAGCGAACATAAAACAGACGACCGGACCGGGTAGAGCCCCGTTTCGTAATCCCCGTACGAATTCAAGTACATCATCCCGGGATTCCAACCTGATTAGTGTCACGCCCCTAAACCCTTTCCACGCGCTCGGCGCCACGACGGATATTCGTCAGCTCCAGCGCCGGCGTCGAAGACATCGACGCCATCGGCGCTGAACGTCACAGCGCGACCACCCGTCCAGCGCGCTCTAGGTCACCCCAAAACTTTTCGTGCTTCTCGCGGCCATCCCCTGACGCATCCGGACGGCCCGGATGCTGCGTTGCCGACGGAGTTAGCTCATGGAGCGTCCGTGGAAGATGGTCGCGGGTAACGATTACCAGCCCAATCTGGTGGCGCGAGGCCATTACGCAGAGCCTCTGCGTCTCGAGGTCGAATACGCCGGGATCGGTAACTCCGGAGACTGGATGAATGGCGATCATTATCGGGCTCTGCAACCCCTGCCAGCGCTCCGTCGTGTCGACCATGATCTCTGATGCGACCGCTGGCGGCAGCGCCTCCCGCATGCGAGTATTCATCACCCGGTGGGTTGCCACCATCCCGATATCCGCGGCTTTCAGCTCCCAATCTTCGCCGTCGATCCGTATCGTGACATCGCTGGAAAGCATTCGCTTGACAAGCTCCGCGGCCGCGACGGCGACCTCGCGGTCCTCCTCGAGAGGAGGACCTCCCTCGGGGGTTGGCAGCGTGACGCCGACCATCGAGCCGCTCTCGAGCATCTCAATCACCGGGTCATATTCGCTCTTCCCTTCACGCTGGCCGATCGAGAACGATCTTTCACCAGGCCCGACGGCCGATTCAAATTTGAAGTCATAGAACTCATTGACCACTAGGGCTGAATCCGGTGGCAGCCGCCAAGTCGCCGGCAGCGCAAGCTCGAGTGGCTGTGTCTGCTCGCGCTGCTCAATCAAGATCTGTGGCGCAGGTCGGTGTGGAGGTGTATCGGCTACCTCCCACCGGCTTGTGTCAATCGAGACGATAGGGAGGATCTGCCCGGGGTCCCCCACCATGACGAATCTCGACGCCACGTTCTGCATGAGCATGAAGTCGGCGTAACTGAGCTGCCAAGCCTCATCAACCAACAGCCAATCGAACCCCTCGACCGGGATGCCGGTGAGGCCCCACTTGGCGGCTGTTGCAACGACGACAACCGGCCCGTTGGGAAGCTGGGCGGTTGCACTCACCAATTGAACTCCGTCCGGCAAGCCAGAAGGACGCATCCCTCTAGCGGAGTAGAAGCGCACCACCTCTGCGCCAAAGTCGACGACGAACCTCCGGCAGATGTCGTCAGCCTGGCTTCTGGTCTGTGCGGCTATCGCTACGCGGGCCTTTTCGTCGAGCAGGAGCCGAGCGGCGTCCAACGTGAGCCGGGTCTTCCCCGACCCCGGCGGCGCCTTGACGATCGTGAGTGGCTCGTCCGACAGCACCGCCTCAAGAAGAGAGCGACGAACCTCATCGATACTCAGCTCGATCTCGCTGCTCATGTCACTAAACACGAAGTTTCTTAATCCGCTCCAGGACATCGGTGCTCTTCAGACCCCGACGCCGTGGCCGGCCCGGCTGCGCGTGCGTGAGCCATGCGCCCGGGCCGTCGCTCTTCTTGGCTTTCCTGACCTTTGGATCGCCGGAAAAAGCGGCGGGCAGCAGCAGAACCTCCGCCCCCGCCTGCAGAGTCCCTGCAAGCTTCTTGTCCGGTTCGATTGAGAGCATCCGCGTTTCGCCGTCAACCGCCACCTCGGTAACAAGGCAATCGTTCCCCGGGCTACCAGCTAGGCACAGCGTTCCTTCCTCACGAACGCGGCTTGGACGTGAAGCGCTCGCTTCAACTTCCCACACCTCAACCTCAGTGTCACTGCCAGATTTCTTGGACGGCTCACGCGAGATAGCCGCGAGCGTTCCCTTGATTGCATCGCCCTCGGCCACGGCAACCTTCTGTAGCTCAGGATCGTCGTGGAGAAGGCAGACGGCCGCTTTGCCGCTTGCGGCAAGCATCCGGTAGTAGCGCTTTGAGGCAGAAGTCGGAGATCTGTCGGTCACCGCGGATGGAGTTGACTGAAGCGGTACATCACCATCTAGGGCCCCGATGGTCTCCTGCCACCTGTAGTAACAGTCCCTCTCTTTGATGGAATCCTTGGCCAACTCTGCCGCGCCTTGGTTCTCTTGCCGCGTGTCCGTGTTAAGAAGCGTGATCGCTTCATTCACCAGCTCGATCCGTCGGCGATTCTCAGCATCGATGATTTCTCCTACAGCAGCGGAAGCCGCCGCCTCTGCGGCGCTGTCCCCCGCGGTCCGTGCTGCTTTGAAGGCATCTACGAGAGGGCTGAGCTCCTCGCGTTCGAGCTCAGGGCTGAGAGTGTGCGAGACGCTCAGGCCCTCGGCCACTTCCGCTGCTTCCATCCTGTCGGCCAGCGACCCTCCGGTGTTGACCATCGCCAACAGAAAGCCGAGGTGCTGCTGACGGATGTCATCCACGGGGAAGACGAAATGGTCGCGCAGGGCGCCGCTCGAGTCAATGACAGTCGACTGCCCGGGGCGCTCGGATTCCCGAAAGAGAAACCCACTCGCGCGTCCCAAGGCCCGCAGTATCAGCGACCGGGCCGGATCTCCGTACTGGGTCCGCGAATAGCGAAGGTTGAGCAGGTGGATCATCTCTATGTGGGACCGATTCGGAACCCAAATCTGGCGAAGCGGAAGCGGCGGTGGATTGTCAGGATCAACCGCCTCACCGGTGAGCAACGGGCTCCCGAGGAAACCACAGAGAACCTCGGAGAGCTCTGAGCAGATATCGCCAACGGGATCTCGCTGACGACCATCTGGAACGCTGAGAAGAACCGGCGCGTCTTCGCCGAGCTGATAGCCGATTCCCCAAGGAAGCGACTCGCCGCCCATCCGCACGAACGAGAGGACCATCCGATCCTCCGGCTCGGCAATCGGAATCGTGATCGTGTCCCCCGCGGGGAGCGGGCGGCCTTCCGCGTAGGCCCTCAGGCGATTGGCTACGTCGCGCGACTTCACGCCGCGGCTCCCTCGGTTAGCCGCGCAGCCAGCTCTGTTTCCCTTGGGCCGTTGGGCTCGGCCCCGGCGAGGAGTTCGACGGCACGGTCGATAGTCACTTCACCAAGCAGTCTCTTTACGTCCTCGCCGAGCACAACAGCGTCCCCTGCCTCGAACGCAGCCAGTCGGCATCCAGGTGCCCGGTCGCAGAAGGAGATGCACGCTGGCTTGTAGTCCGTCTCAGCAGAGCGAACCTTCTCGATTCCCTTCTCTTCGTCTTTCGGGTCAAAGGGCGTGACGCGTGCCGCAGCCGCTCGAAGGCGGACGAACCCCCGCTCAGCGCGCTTGTCTTGGAACGCGAGGTCCTCGTTCGGGAGGACGACTGGCAAGTTCTGTCCAGAGAGCGACAGCACGATCGCCCCGAGCGGGCTAATTACAAGACGGTCCGATAACCCGAGCTCGGAGATGAAGAGCTTTAGCGCATGGCGATACACGCCTGCCTGCCCGCGAGCAGTGGCGAGCTCTGCTGAATCGGTGTAACCGCCCCGGTAGGGATAGGTCTTGATCTCTCCGATAGCCAGCTCGACCTGCTTGCCATCTTCAGCGGGCCGCAGCAGCAGAGCATCGATCACGAGGAGGCCGTCGGGGAGCATCACCGGCTGACCAGGAATCTCCATCGTCGCCGAGGCGACGACCGCAGGCAGCTCGCCATAGAGGCCGTTGGCACCGGTGGCCGCGGCTGCCTCTAGGAGCTCGCGTGTCTTACCTAATGCAATCTCCAAAGACTTCAGCGATCCGCCGTTCATGCGGATCCGATAGTCGGCGAGACCGCTCGCGCCCGACGGCAAGGCATCTTCGCGGCAAAGGGCCTCGATCAGGCTGTCGGCCTGCTTGTCGAGCAGCGCCCGCTCGAAGCTGTTGCCTCGTGTTATCGCGAACGGCGACTGACCAAAGGTTGGCTTAAGCCCCTCACTGATCGCGACCTTGTCCATCCTCACTCCCGCGACAGCCGAAACGACGTTCGCTTCACAGGTCGGGTTCTTGACCCACTGCTCGAAGCGGAGTCGCGTGTCCTTGCGAGTGGCCATCTCTCCCTTCCGGTCGCTTTACGGGACTCAAAGCTGACACAGCCCAAGCCGGCGGCCAAACGTTACAACGGATCTGTCAGCCCGCTTTGGAGGAAGCGTATTTGCAACATTGAGTGATTGCGGTTGTCCCGTCAGACAACCCTTTTGGCGACGAGCTGCCGAGCGGCGTGTAAAAGGGCAAAGATGGCGGCGTTACGGACACGCGCTATCGAGACCGCGCCCTGCACGTCGGCGCCAACAACACCGTCTTCGCCAGCGCGGTGAAGTGAACGACGACGAGAGTCTCTCGTCACCGTTGGCGGTACCTGATCTGACTGCTTCGTGAGCTCGCGCTCGCATCTTAAGTGCTGGTTTCCGCTAGGTTTTCGTTCGTGATGCTGGCCGTCATTGACTTGGAGACAACCGGCTTGGGCAAGAGCGACCGTATCGTCGAGATCGGAGTCGTCTGGCTGTCTGAAAGTGGTGAGATCGTCGACAGCTTTGAGACGCTCATCAACCCTCTCCGAGATATCGGCCCGACCTCAATCCACGGGGTGACGGCTTCTATGGTTTCGGCTGCGCCGACGTTCGACGACATTGCTGGGCACATAAGCGGCAGGCTCGAAGGTTGCGTGCTTGCCGCTCACAACCTTTCCTTTGACAGTCGGATGCTTTGCCAGGAGTACGCTCGGTTGGACGCCACTCTCTTGCCCGGGCAGGGAATCTGCACGTTGCGCGCGACGGGTGAACGGCTCGACGTAGCCTGCGACCGCATGGGGATCGCCCGATCGCTTGACCACTCGGCGGGCAGCGACGCAATGGCGGCGGCCAAGCTGCTGGTCGCGGTCGGTGGATTGCAGGCCGGCGGAGAGGAGCCCGTGCATGTCGAGAATCCTCCCGACGCCAAGATCGTTCGATCGCTAACAAGAACGCTTACCGGTGCCCGGAGGCATGAGGACAGGATGGTCGCCTGCTCGCGAAGCGCTCACCTTTCGGCCGACGGAGGCGGCGAGCTTGCCTATTGCGAAGCGCTTGACCACGCGATGCTCGATGGGTACGTGTCCGAGCTGGAGGCGGCTGAGCTTGCTGCTCTCGCTGGTGACTTTGGCCTTTCCTTCGAGGACGTTTCACGCTTGCACCACGGCTACCTAGAGAGCCTGACCGAGGCGATTGAGCGGGACGGTGTGGTGACAGAGGAGGAGCATGAACTTATGCGCCTAGTCGCTGGCGGCCTCGGGCTGACGGGCGCCTCACTCCCCGAAGTCACCAAAGCGCCGGGCAACGGAAGCCTCCGCCCCGGGATGGCGATCTGCTTCACGGGCGACGCGGTCGACTCGGTTGGGAACCGGATCGATCGCTCAACGCTCGAAGAGATCGCGGTGGCATCCGGCCTCTCTACCGTTCCAGCGGTGACGAAGAAGAAGTGCGACGCGCTTGTCGCCAGCGACCCAAACAGTGCTTCGGGAAAGGCTGCGAAAGCGCGTGCTTACGAGAAACCGATCTTCTCGGTTGACCAGTTCCTCCAGCATTGCTCGGGCGGGTGACAAGGCACTTGGTGCGTTTGTAGGCACCGGCTAATCGCCAACGCACTGCGGCGGCGGTTCCTGCTCCATGCCGACACAACCAAGTGTCCGTCCTTCTGGTGGAAACAGCCAACCCTTCTTCCCGTTCGGCAGAGTCACCAGGCCGGGCTCCAGTTGGTACGGACTGTGAGGAATGAACGGCGGCTTGGCGTTTGCTTCCGCCGCCGCCTGCTTGGCGGCGAGCTCCTCCTCGGCCTTGGAAGTACCCGCCTTTGCCCCAGCCGCGGCACCGCGGCGGCGTCCATCGGCTCGTGCCTCCTTCGAGGCATCGGCCTTAGCTTCGGCCTCAGCACTCTGAACCGAAGACCCGTAAGCGTCCTTATAGGCAAGGCCTGACTCCGCCGCTACGTCGTTGCCATCAGCGGCGCCTGATGCACCGATCGCGTAGCCAACGCCGCCCAGCAGCATCACCCCTACCGCCCCGATAGCGAGCAGTATCGGTAGGTACTTCGAATTGGAGCCCTCCTCGGTCATCAGCTCAGAGTCTTCCACTATCGCCCAGCAGCCGCAACCTTTAGGGTGAGCGGATGGACTCAGGGCCTGCCCGTGAACAATCGCGAATCACTGTCGCCGCCGTGTCGCTGTTACTGGTTGCCGTCGCAGTCGGCGCAGGCGGGTACTACATAGGCTCCTCATCGGGAGAGGATGTGAGCGCCGCCGTCAGCGCAGCCCGCGAAGAAGGCACACGCGATGGGGCCATCGCCGGCGAGCGCAGGGGCCGAAAAGTAGGCGAACGTCAGGGCAAGAATGCCTATAAGACCGCCTACAAGTCCGCGTCCAAGAAGAGCTACGAGAAAACGCTCAACGACGCTGCGAACTAGTTCTCGGGCTCGTCACCCTGCTGGCGATCTGCCGCCAGAGCGACCACGAACCAGTGAACTGCAGCCTCGCCCTCGAGCCTTGTAACCGGCCCTACCGGCCGCGCGTGGCGAAGCGCGTTCCTCAGCTCAGCCAACTGCCCAAACCGGGTCATCAACAGTTCCTTCTTCGCGAACATCTCATTGAACCGAGGCCAGAGAGCCTTGGCCGTGATCGTGTCCTGGAGCTCTCGAAGGTCGAAGTAGTCCAGGACCCGAGGAAGCTCCCGGAGCTCCGCCTCGCTGGTACCCGGGTTCTTCGTCAGCGCTCCAACTAGTCGCGGCTCAACATTCTGCTTCACATGCTCGGGAACTCCGTCAAGTGACCCGTCCAACCCGCCGGCGATCACCTCTCGCAAGCGAAGCTCGATGCGTTCGATGCCCGCGTCAAGCTTCTTGAGTTGCTTCGCCGAAGCCTCATCAGTGGCGAGGTAGGTGCGGTCGAAACTGGCCTCAGTGGCAAACCGCCTGAATTCGACATTGTCGGCGTACTGCTTGTACACCTGGATGTCATCGGCCATCACCTCGTTCATAGCCCTGCTGTAAGCCTTTTCGTGCTCGATCCGCGCGTTCGCCTCATCAGAGTTCTTGACTGCGTTCTGGTAGGCCGGATCCTCAGCGACCCGTGCAGGGATCTCCTCGGTAATCATCAGCCGGACCCGGTCTGCGTCTGCCCAGTCGATGCCGCCAAAGAGTCCGTTGAATTGCTCCAGAATGACGGACAAGCGGTCCAGCTCCGGCTCCGCCATGTGCGCACCCCCAGCCACCGAAGCCGGGTCGATCTCACCGTCTTCATCCTGAAGTTTGATCGACTGCGCCGGCCGCGGCTCGGCCCGGTAGCTGTCCATGTCGATCGCCTCAAGGATCCCCGCCGCCAAGTCGTCCTCCTTCGGCGCCGGAAGCTTCGGATTGAGCAACCGCAGGAACACAGCCCGCTTCTCCCACTCCACATTAGAGAACGGCAGAATCGTCGCCAGAAAGTCGTACGAACGGACGAACGCCTTGGTCTTTGATTTGAAGTCGACCTGCTCATCCTCGTCAAGCTCTTCGACGTAGTTAGCCACGCAAACGTCGAGAATCGCATGCAGCTTCGGCAGCTCAGCGCCAGCGAAGAACAGCTCGGCGAGTTCATCGACCTGCTCCTGAGTATAGACCTCAGAAGCGTCGAGGTCACTCTGCAGGTCGTGCAGCTTGTTCGGGTCGGTCTTATCGCTTAAAATCGTGGCCTTGTAGTAGGCCGAGAAGGCCTCCTCGATGTCATCCGGCTCGTTCATGAAGTCCAGCACCGCCGTGTCGCGCTTGGCGGGGTGCGCCCGGTTGAGCCGTGAAAGCGTCTGCACCGCCTGAATCCCTGAGAGCCGCTTGTCCACGTACATCGTGTGCAGCAGGGGCTCGTCAAAGCCGGTCTGGAACTTGTCGGCGCAGACCAAGATGCGATAAGGGTCCTCGCGAATCCGCGCCGGTATTTGCGACGAAGAAAACCCGTTGAGTGACGATTCGCTCACCTGCGCCCCGCCGTACTGATGCTCGCCGGAGAACGCGACAATCGCCTGGTACTCGCCGCCCCGCTCACGCAATGCGTCGCTAACCGCGTGGTAGTACTGGATCGCCCGCCCGATCCCCTCGCATACGACCATCGCCCGCGCCTGCCCGCCAATCTTGCGTGGCGTGATCACGCTGTCGTAGAAGTGATCGATCATGATCCCGGCCTTCACCGAGATGGCGTGGTCGTTGCTCTCGACGTAGCGGCGCAACTTTGCCCGCGCCTTGCGTGAGTCAAACTCCGGATCGTCCTCAATCTTCTTCGCCAGCTTGTAGTAGCTCTCGACGGTGGTGTAGTTCTGCAGCACATCGAGGATGAAGCCCTCTTGGATTGCCTGCTTCATCGTGTACGTGTGGAAAGCACGGTGCTTGACCGTGCCGTCAGCCTGCCGGTCGGGCGTGCCGAACAGTTCGAGCGTCTTGTTCTTGGGTGTCGCGGTGAAGGCGAAATAGCTTGCGTTGGTAGCGAGCTTCCTCTTCTCGATCGCGGCCAGCACCAAATCCTCGGGGCTTACCTCCTCGTCCCCTTCTTCCGCGTCAGCGCTGAGCACCTCAGCCATAGCGGAGGCGGTGCGGCCACTCTGACTGGAGTGCGCCTCGTCGACAATTACCGCGAAGCTCTTGTCCTTCTGTGCGCCGCTGATCAGGTCCAGGACGAACGGGAAGGTTTGGACTGTCGTGATGATCAGCTGCTTTCCTTCGGCGAGATAGGCGGCCAGCTCCTCGCTCTTGCTGCCGCCGGCGCCGGTGACGGCGCCGACCATGGAGCTGATCTGTGCGAACTGCTTGATCGTCTGGCGGATCTGGCTGTCGAGGATCGTCCGGTCGGTAACAACGATTACCGAGTCGAAGACCCGGCCCCCATCACGCTTGGTGCCGATCAGTTGGTGACCCAGCCAGGCGATCGAGTTCGACTTGCCGCTGCCGGCCGAGTGCTGGATCAGGTATTTCTCACCAACCCCCTTCTGCTGAACGTCGGCAAGCACCTTGCGCACCACGTCGAGCTGGTGATAGCGCGGCCAGATCTGGGCAGCGCTCCTCTTGCCGCTCTTCTGGTCTTTGGTCTCGACGACCTGCGCGTAGCTTTCGATGATGTCGGTCAGTCCCGCCGGGGTCAGGACCTCCTCCCACAGGTAAGAGGTCCGGATTCCGTCCGGGTTGGGCGGGTTGCCGGCGCCGTCTTTCCAGCCCTTGTCGAACGGCAGAAAGTAGGAGTCCTTGCCTTTCAGCTGCGTACAGAACTTGACCGACGCGTCATCGATGGCGAAGTGCGCCACGCAGCGTTTGAAGGCGAAGAGCTTCTCGCGCGGGGAGCGATCCCGCTTGTACTGCTCCACGGCGTCCGCGACGGTCTGCTTGGTGAGGCTGTTCTTCAGTTCGAAGGTGGCTATCGGCAGCCCGTTGATGAAGATCGCGATGTCGAGCGCGAGCTTGGTTTCGTCCGGGCTATAGCGCAGCTGGCGTGTCACTGAGAAGCGATTGCAGGCATAAAGCTCAACCGCTTCCGCGTTGTCGGGGTTCGGGGTGCCATAGAAAAGCTCGATGTGATCTGGCCCGTGCTTGACGCCCTTGCGCAGAACGTCGATCACTCCCCGCTTCGCGATCTCGCCTTCCAAGCGCGCGAGGAACTTGCGGCGTGTTGGGCCGTCTACCGAGAGCGAGAGTCTCTCATCCAGCTCCGGCTGCGTGACCATGATGAAGCCGCGAAGCTGAGTCAGGTCGACACAGAACTCACGGTCGTAGTGGTTGGCGTCACCGAGCAGCCATCCCTTGCCGCCGGCGACGGGAACGGATGTCTCGGTCGCCTGATGCTGCGGCGAAAGCACATCGGTCCGTCCGGTCATCGCGCCGACGATCAGTGCTTCGAGTCCTTGTTCACTGGTATCGGTCTTCACGCTGCCTCCGCCTGCTCAAGGGGCTCCTGTCCACCCGCGTCAGCTTCACTGTCTTCAAGATCCTCGGGCTGTTCCGGCAAACCCTTCGCCGCTTCGCGAACATCAAGCTTCCCAGTCACAACATCAGAGATCAGACGGGTCCAATACTCCCCAAGCAAGTCAATCTCCCTTCGAAGCCGATCTCCAGCCCGATCAATCCGAGCCGTCTCCACATCAAGGAACCGAACAATCGCTTCCTGCTCTTCAAGTGGGGGCTGCGGCGTCTTGGCTGTCATGAAACGCCCCACCTGGATCGTATTTCGCAACCCTGAGTAAATGGGACTGAGAAGTTTTCGATCGTCGATTGCTCTGTAGAACAGCTCGAAGTATCTGCGGCTAGGCACCCCTAAGAACTCGAAAACCGTGTAGGCACCAGTGATCATTCCGTCTTGGGCCGCAAGCGCAACCGTCCTCGGCGTCTCAGGAACATCGAAGAGGCAGAAGACAATGTCGCCCTCACGGACCTCTTGGCTAGTGCCAAGATCGGCCGAGAACTTACCTTTCAAATCGGTCAGGTCACGGACCACGAGCCCCCGCTTAGTGAGAGAGAGGAGGGTGTATTCCGAATGGCGCGCACCAACAAAAACCTTGCGTCGCTTGACGATCGCGCGATTAGGGAACAGCTGCCAATGCTCCGGCACCTCCCCAAGCCACGGCACATCCGAAGGCTTCAGCGCGACTGACTTGTCGAGGCCGCGGGTGACCGCTTCGGTGATGATCGCCTGCTTCTGCTCCTCAAGCAGCGCGATCTCCCTCTCCTTCAACCCAACCGCCCTCCCAATCCGCCGATCCACCCAATCAAGAAACCGAACAATCCCTTCCTGCTCGTCGAGCGGGGGGACCACGAGCTGGACAGCACGAATTTGGCCTTGGGACAAGCCGTAACGCGTGACTCCGTTCGCGCGGACATGAAACTGCGCAGATATCGGCCGTGCCAAAATCACGTACCTCAGAAATGCCCCGGTCGTGGCAAGTCGCGGACGGAGAATCGCCAAGTGGTAACCACAAACTATGTCACGCTCCTCGATCCTCACAAGGGCCGGGACAGCGATATCCGTCCAAGATTCCGAATCCTTCGTGATAAGCACGTCGCCGCGGCGAAGCTGAAATCGTCGCCTCTCGGCTTCAGTCGCCGAAGCCACCCCGAAGGCCACAGTCTCGTCGATTTCGTCATTCGCGTAGACGTCTACATAATTGCAAAGTCTGACAGGCTGCTGGCCGGGCTTCACGTGTTTATCGACATTACTGACCCTCAATTCACATAAGTTCCGGATCCAATTCCGCTCCCAATGCTCCGGCACCTCCCCAAGCCACGGCACACCCGAAGGCTTCAGAGCTGGGTAGGGCTTAAGATCGGCGATCACAGCTCAGCCTCCTTCAACAGGGCTCGCGGATCCCAGATCTGCTCGGCAACGAGCCGATAAAGCGTGTTCCGCTCCTCTAGGTCAGCTTTCTTGAACTGCTCGTGTGGCCGGAATGGCAGCCCGCTGCGTTCGACGAACTGGACGAACCCGGGGTTGCGCTCATAGCACTGCGGGTGCAGCGAACGGGCTAGGAGGTTCTGGGACAGGTAGTGCTGGAGCTTCTCCTCGTACTTGAGGTCTCCGTAGCTCGCGTTGAACTTCTTCGGAAGCAGGAGCAGACCACCGAAACGGTTACGAAACTCAGCGAAGTCGGTGGGGTGCTCAAACTCGTCCACATGGCGCTCCGGGTGGTCGGCCCAGATGTGCTCAATCTCGTAGCGGTTTGGACCATCGGCAACAAGCTCGGCGTATGACGATGGCTCGCCTGACTCGGTCGCCACGTAATCGGTGATGCGCGCCAAAATCCGATGCAGGAGGAAACGGTTCTGCTGGTGGACGAAGAGCCTGTCCTGGCTGGCGAATGTCTCCTCTTCCGCAGTGAGCAGATCGTGAAGCTTCTGCCCGAGTGGCCCAGGTTCAAGGCCGCGGATATCTCGCATCACCACGAACATCGCGTACTGCATCGTCCCATAGGCGGTCTTGCGAAAGTTCCACAGCCGCCAGGTGAGCGTAATGTCGACATACCGAGCGACGAGGTCGAGCTTCTCATCGATGACAGCCGGCTCGTCATCGGGCTTGAGCGGCGCGAGCAGAAGCATGCTCTGCAGGGTGAAGCCGCCTCGCGAGCCGTTCTGCGCGTTGAAATAGATGTGCTCGAGGCCCGGCGTCAGCTGCTGGCTGGCCTCAAAGACGCGCAGGTACTGGCGGCTGTAGAAGTCAAAGTCACGGTTGACAAGCTGAAAGAAGTCATCACTGCTTGAAAGCCCGATGCTTGTAGCGGCATCGCGCAGCCAGCGGTGGAACTCGGTGCCGATGCGATCGAAGTCCTCCGGTCTTGCATCACGCTTGCGCTCGCGAATCTTCGTGGCGTACTGGCTTCGCAGCCAGTCCTTGAAGAACGCGTGCTCAAGATCCTTACCGGCATCGTTGAGGGCCCGGACCCGGACGCGCCAGAGCTCATTCGCGAGAACGCGGCGCTCCTCATCCATGCTCGCGAGCAGGTAGCCCTTCAACATGTCAGTCGGACTGAGCGACAGGCCACGGTCGTTCATAGTTTCGAAGATCGTGTAGGCGTCGTCGTCCGAGTAGGCCGTGATCTCAACTAGGTGCACGTTCTCCAAAAGCCAATCGATGAAGAAAGGCAGGGCATCGCCTCCAAGCTCGTCTGGGAACTCTTCGGCGATGTCGTTGTAGCGGGCGACGAGGTTCTGGACCGACTCTGCGCGGTCAGTCACATCGATCGGCTCGTCGTTGTAGAGGGCCTCCATCGCGGGGGTGCGTTCGCCGACGTCAATGTTGAACGACTTCTGGCCGTACTTCTCGGAGAAGATGAGGTCGTCAACGCTGACCTTCTCTTCGCTGTCCTTCTGCAGATTGCGGAGGAGCAGTAGCAGGAGCGTGAGGCTGGTGAGTCGCTGCTGCCCGTCGACGATGTAGCTGGCGCTCTCCTTCTTGCTGATGATGATCGAGCCGAGGAAGTAGTGCGGGTATTCGGCGATCTTTGAGCGTTGGTGCTCTGGGCGGTACTCCTCCAGGAACTTGCTGCTGAGGTCGTTCAGCAAGTCTTTGATCTGCTTGTCGCGCCACTTGTATTCGCGCTGGTAGTAGTCGATCGAGTACTTAACCTCTTTGAGGAGCTCGCGGACCGTTTTGGCGTTACCAATGATCTCTCTCATGGCGAGGGCTCCTGTGGGTTGCCTAATAGTTCATCAAGCAGCCCTTCCGACTCCTTCTCCAAAGCCAAGATGTCGGCGGCGATCTCGTCCAGGGTGCGCAACGGTGGTGGCTTGTAGAAGTAACGGTTGAAACTGATCTCGTAGCCGACCTTGGCGTCAGCTTCCTTGATCCATGCCTCGGGCGAGTACGGGAGCACCTCGCGCTCGATGAACGCCTTGATCCCACCCTCCTCAAGCAGTGGAACCTGCTCGCTATCCCTGAACTCGCTGTCTGGTTCGTACTCGACGACGACTTGCTTGCCGTCAACTTCCTGCTCGAAGCGTCCCGCCAGAGGGTCGGGCTCCACCGCGCCTGGCTTGTGGACTTTCTTGATTACTGGCGGTGCCTCGTCGTCATGCCAGCTAACCGCATTCAGGATCGCCTTGCGTTCGGCGGCAGGAAGCTTGATCTTCGCTTCCTTTAGCGCCGCGTTCACTTGACTGAGGAAGAGGTTGTGATCCTCAAAGATCTCCTCGCCGAGCTTGTCACGCAGCAGCTCGGCCACCTCAACCATGTGGCCGTCGCGCTTCCAGGTCTTTGCGTCGAGCAACTTCTTCTTGACCTTCGCCGGCAGGCCGGGGGTCGCCTTGCCTGCTTCCTCGTCATCATCGTCGTCGTCACCGGTCTCGTCATCGCCCCAGGCTTCGACGCGGGCCGCCAGCTCTTTAGCGACAGCCGGGAAGTCGGTGAACAGCTTGTCGCCGAACTCGTCGTGCAAGGCTTCCCTTACCTCGACATCCCCTGAGGCAAAGCGCAGATCGTTGATTGCCTTACGAGTCAGTTGACTGCGGAGCCGCTGCGGCCTCTCAACGATGACCTTCCAGTAGCCAAAAGCTTCATTCTCGAAGATCTTTGATTCGATTCGTTCACCTGCGGAATCTTCGAACGCGAGAAACGCGGCGGTGATCTCAGCGATGTCAGCCGCGGCAAGCTCACAGTTTTTGTTTCCAAGATTCTTGCGCAGCGGTGTAAAGCACTTGGTCGCGTCAAGCAGCTGGACCTTGCCCCGGCGCCCCTGCGCCTTACGGTTCGTCAGGACCCAGATGTAAGTCGCGATGCCGGTGTTGTAGAACATGTTCAGAGGCAGCGCGACGATCGCCTCCAGCCAGTCGTTCTCAATAATCCAGCGGCGGATGTTGCTCGGTCCCTGGCCGGCATCACCGGTGAATAGCGAGGAGCCGTTATGAACCTCAGCGATTCGGCTACCGAGCGGCGTGTCCTGCTTCATCTTGCTGACCATGTTGGCGAGGAACAGCATCTGCCCGTCGCTGACGCTCGGGATTAGCGAAAAGTCCGGGTCCCCGGCGTGCTCTACGAGGAAACGGGGGTCGGTAATCGCCGCCTTTCCCCCCATCCGCTCAAGGTCAACCTTCCAGTTCTTTCCGTACGGCGGGTTAGACAGCATGAAGTCAAACTCGCAGCCACGGAAAGCGTCGTTCGAGAGGGTTGAGTACTCGACCCCGCCAACGATGTTGTCGGCATCTTCACCCTTGATCAGCAGATCGGCCTTGGCGATCGCAAAGCTCTCCGGGTTGATCTCTTGGCCATAGAGGTGGGTTGAGACCTGCTTGCCGGAAGCTTCGGCAAGGTCGGTCAAGGTGTCGTCGGCGACGGTCAGCATGCCGCCGGTTCCGAGCGCGCCGTCGTAGAGCAGGTAGGTGCCCGACTCGATCTGATCCTTGATCGGAAGGAAGATCAGGTTGGTCATCAGCTGAACCGCGTCGCGCGGTGTCCAGTGCTCGCCAGCTTCCTCGTTATTGGCTTCGTTGAAGCGGCGGAGCAGCTCTTCGAAGACGGTTCCCATCGCGTGGTTGTCGAGACCTGGGAGGCGGACTGAGCCGTCGCCGTTACGGACGGGCTCGGGGCCGAGGTTGATGTCCGGGGAGAGCATGCGGTCGAGCAATACACCCAGCGAACCACTCTTCGAGAGTTCCGGAACGAGTTGACGGAGTTTGAAGTTCTCGATAATCTGCTGGACGTTTTCCGAGAAGCCATTGAGGTAATTAGTGAAATCGGCCTCAAGCTGCTGCTGACTTGTAGCGCCCTTCAGGTCGCGGAGGCTGAACTTCGAAGTGTTGTAGAAGGCCTGCCCGGCAGCTTGGCGGAGCGCTTGGTCTGGGTTATCAACCTTCGCTGCCTTGAGCTTCGCGTCGACCTCAAGGACCTGATGCTTTGTTGGTTCGAGGACGGCGTCAAACCGGCGGATGACGGTCATCGGCAGGATCACGTCCCGGTACTTGCCACGGCTGAAGAGGTCGCGAAGGACCTCGTCGGCGATCCGCCAGATGTAGCTGGCAATCCAGTTGAGATCAGCCTGCGATTCTCTTGGTTTATTGGTCAACTGGCGTTCCTCAATGGTTCGTTGAATGTGGGGAGTCGAGACTACCGTGGGGACGCGGATCCGGCTGACTCGGCATTGGGAAAGTCGCGCCGCACCATTGCTATCTGACAGTCGATCGCCATACGCTCACACGATGCTGACCCGCACCGCCGCCGCACTCGCCGCTGCAGCCACCCTGGCGGTTTCGGCTGCGCCGCTGGCTGGCTGCGGCACGTCGAGCGTCGATCCGACACCCCAGAAGCTGGACGGCACGCCATCAGGCGAGTTTGAGCAGGATGACATCGACGCCGCGAACGGGGCTAGTGACGCCGTGGAGGAGTACTGCGCCGGCGCCGTGTCCGAGGCGCAGCGGGTTGGCTGCGAGTCGCACGTGACGGACGATCAGCTGCCGTAGCTCATTGGTCTCGCGGTTCAGCCCAAAAGGCATGCGCTCCGCGGCGTGCAAATTGGCTACCGACTGCCCAAGCAATCCGTACGCCAAAAGCCCGCGACGTGCGAGGTGGCCTGCCCGGTTGCCCTCAGGAGTGGACCTCCAGCCAGGCAGCGACAAAGAGCCGATCAGCGGCCTGCTGCGCGGGCCTCGGCGAGCACCCAATCGAACGTAGTCTCGAACTCCGCGTAGGCGTTTTCGTCGGTAAGTAACTCCATCCGGAAGCTAGGGCGCTTGTCGATCTTCTCGATCGGAAGCTTCAGCCCCGGGATTGCCAGCAGCGTTTCGCGAAGCGCTTCACGCTTTTCCCGTTCGTCGAACGGCTTGTATGGCATTCCCATCATCCATTGGAACCCGACTTCGATACCTCCATCGTTGTAAATCAGGAACGGGAAGCAGTAGGCGGTCTCCTCCTTCAGGCCGAGCTGAACGGATGCGGTGACCGCGCCGTTGCCGTAGATCTCCACGAGATTTCGTTCTTCAGCGAAGGCAAAAATGCGCTCGGCGACCGCTACAACCTCCGGGGTGGTGCGCTGCGCAAGAGCTTCCAGCCAACTCGCTCGATCCCAAGTTCTCCTTGACGAAGGCGTTCGCTGCTTGGCGGCTTGCGCCGCTTGCGTTTGGCCAATCGTCCGGGTACGGATCACCTTCTGGTCCTCGGCTTGGAAGGTCGTCACTTCGATTCCGTAGACCTCAATGGATGTAAATTGCTCGTTCAGAAACTCGATCAAAGTCCGCAGCTCAGACGGGATTCGGTCGGCGAGAAACACGAGGCGGAGGTTCCCAGCGCGCAGGTTCGAAGCGAACTGGGCCCAGAGGACGTCGGGCTCAATGTCCGCTCCCAGAGCTGCCTCCACAAGCTCGGCAGCATCAGGGTTCTCGGCCTCATACGCTCCGCGAACGGCCGCTGCATCCATGAAGTTCTGCGCGTTGGCCGCGTAGTCAAGCATCTGCGCTACTACCTCGCGGCGCGCTCGGGTGTCAGATGCCCGCTTCACCTCGACCAGCGTTGGGATGCCCTCCTGGTCAACAAACAGATGGTCCAGTGAGAACCGATCCGCTTCTCCATCGTTGGCGGCGATTCCTTGCTCGCGGCGAATCAGCAACCACCGGCGACCTGCTGCTTGGTCATCGTCACCTGAAAGGAGCTCCGGGTGGGCGGCAACGAGCGTCTGTAGTTCGTCCTCAAGCTTTATGGCTACCTCCGGTAACGGCCGCAGTTCAGAACCTTCCTCGATGAATAATCCACTGGTCGCTCCGTCGGTCATTACGGATACACCCTACGCGAGGTGTTCACGAAACGCTATTCATGGCCGCAAGCATCAGGAACCTGATCCCGTCCGGAGCGCCAGCTCGCCCGCGGTGGGTTGTTCAAGATTGAGTCGTGCCAGCAACCCGCCCGCGCTACACACCAGCCATCCCCCACAGCCCACCCGCAACCGCCTCAATCTCCTCCCGCATCACCAGCAGCTCCAGCCACCGCTCGGGGATTGCCTCGGCCCCGTAGATCGCGCCGGCCAGTTGGCCGTAGATCGCGGCGGTGGTGTCGGCGTCGTCGCCGAGGTTGACGGCGGCCAGTGCGCCCTGCTCCCAGCTTGAAGTTGTGTAGAGCGCCCAAAGCGCGGCTTCGAGTGCCGGCGGGCCGTAGCCGCTGCCTTTTATTTCGGGCGGCTGCTTTTCACGGTAGGAGCCGGCGGCGACGGCCTGGACTTTTGGGTGAAGCTGGTCGAAGTCGATTGGGCCGGGCTGGCAGCCGTAAACGCTGACGCCCAGCAGCTCATCTTTGGGAACGCCGCTGAGTGCCCCAACCAGCAGCACAGCGAACCAGCGCGCCGCGTCGATCGCTTCCGGCGCTCCGTGCGTGGTGCGCGCGCTTTGGCCGGCGAACTCGGCCACCTGCTCAGCATGCTGGGCGTAGGCCATCGCGACCGGCGCAAGTTTCATCAGCGGGCCGTTGCCGCCGCCGCGCGGGTCGGCGTCGCCAGGGAACGGCTCGCCGCTCTGCTCAAAACGCTGCAGCGCCTTGCGGGTTGAGCCGCCGATGTCAAAGCAGCTGCCGGTCGACGAGTTGTGGCCCTCGCGCCACCAGCGCAGGTAGCGGCGCAGCTGGTCGGCTGGGTCAAAGCCGCCGCATTCGATCAGGCTTTCGGCGAAGCAGAGCGCCATCGAAGTGTCATCGGTCTAGGCGCCGGGCGGCAGACCAAACTTGCCACCACCAATCATCTCGGTCACCGGCGTGAAGCTGCCGGGCGACTTGAACTCAACTGCGGTGCCGAGCGCGTCACCGGTCGCAAGGCCGAGCAGCGCGCCGTGGAAGCGGCTGGGGTCAAGCGGCGTGGCTTTGGCGGTCGCGGCAGTCATCTGTTACCTAGGGTCGCTTCTGCCTCCGTGAAGCTGACAGCGCTGAAGGCCACCCCAGCTAATCCGGCGCCAACCGCCCAAGCGGCCTCACCAGGGCGAGCATCACGAACGCTGCTATCAACGTGATCACGCCGAGCAGGGCGAAGTAGTCGGAGTGGCCGAGACTGTCGTAAAGGCCTGCGAGCCGGCCGCCGATCGCGTCGCCGACGCTGGTCGCCAGGAACCAGACACCAAGCGTCTGCGAAACCGCCTTCGGCGGCGCCAGGCGGGTCGCGGCCGACATGCCGATCGGGCTGATCAGTAGCTCGCCGAGCGTCTGGATCGCGTAGACGGCAAAGAGCCACATCACCGCGACCCTGCCGTCGATCGAGGCCTGCGCGGCAAAGACCATCACCAGCATCGACAGCGCCACAAGGAAAAGGCCAAGTGAGAACTTCACCGCCGTTGGCGGCTGACGGCCGCGCAGCGCGAGCGCCGTCCAGAGCGCGCCCATGATCGGCGCGAGGATGATGATCGCGATCGGGTTTACCGACTGGAACCAGCTCGAGGGGAAGCTGAACCCCAGCACGCTGTTCTTCGTGTCCTGCTCGGCGAAGATCGAAAGGGTCGAGCCAGCCTGGTCGTAGACGAGCCAGAAGACCGCTGCCGCGACGAACAGTGCAAGCAGCACCAGCACGCGGTTGAACTGCGGCCGGTTGGTGCGCTCGCGGCGCAGCGTGCGTGTAAACCAGACGACCGGAACGACGAGGATCACGAGCGTGATCAGCAGCTCGATCGCGTTGGCCGAGGCGCGGATCACAAGAAAGTCGAGCGCCACGATTGCCGCCACGACGACCGCGCCGGCAGCGAATCGGCGGTAGAAGCTCTTTCGCTCGGCGCCGTCCATCGGGTTGGCGGGCGCGACCCCAAGGCTGCCCATGCCGCGCGTGCCGACGATGAACTGAGCGAGCCCGGCGAGCATGCCGGCCGCCGCCACCCCGAACCCCAGCTCCCACGAAACCTCCTGCCCCAGATAGCCGCAGACCAGCGGCGAAAGGAAAGCGCCGAGGTTGATGCCCATGTAATAGAAGGAGAAGCCAGCGTCGCGCATCTCATCGTGCTTGTCGTAAAGCTCGCCGACCATCGCCGTCATGTTCGGCTTCAGCAGCCCCGTGCCGATGACGATCAGCAGCAGCGCGAGAAAAAGCCCCGGCCCGCCAAGCGCCGCGAGCACGATGTGACCGGCGGCGATCACGACGCCGCCAACTATCACGGCGCGCCGCGCACCGAGCAGGCGGTCGCCAAGCCAGCCTCCTGGCAGCGGCGTCAGGTAAACGAGCGCTACATAGATCCCGTAGATCCCGGCCGCCGCCGAGATGCTCATTCCCAGGCCGCCGCCGGACTTCGGCGCGATCAGGAACAGCACCAGCAGGGCGCGCATCCCGTAGAACGAGAAGCGCTCCCACATCTCGGTCATGAAGAGCGTGATCAGCGCCCGCGGCTGGCCGAGGAAGGTGCGCTGGAACGGGTCGAAGGCGACGCTTGCCGCGCTCAACGCAGGCATCCGCTGAGGTTGCTGGACTTGTTGATCAGCTCCGGCGGGCGCGTGTTCGGCCCGGCGCGCAGCACGCTTACGCGCTCGGCAACCGCGCGCCAGCAGTTGTTCGCGTCAACTTTGACCGCGTAGTGCGCCTTGAAGACGTCGCTCTGCACGCCCAGGTAGACGACGCAGCTGTAGCTCCGGTCGCTGCCGCGCTCCCGGCAGCTGACCGACCGCAGATCAACGAGCGGCGCCTCGTCGGCGAGCTCCTTCTTGATTGAGGCGATCAGCGCGTCCTCCAGCTGGCGCCCTTCGCCTGCGCCGGCCGGGCCGCAGCCGGCAGCGGCGACGATTACGCCAACAAGGACCAAGGCTGGCACGTAGCGGCGCACAGGCGCAACCTACACCGCTGGGGGCTGCGGATGTGAGCGCCGCCGCAGTTAGCTAGCGGCGCGCAGCTGGTCGCGCCGGTTGGCGCGGACCGACAGCCAAATCCCGCCGGCGAACAGTAGGATCACGACCGCCAGGCTGGCGGCCGCTGGCAGCTTGTAGAGGTCCTGCGTCAGCAGCTTCAGCGCGACGACGCCAAGGACAA
Organism: Solirubrobacteraceae bacterium; assembly: GCA_039744215.1. Lineage (GTDB taxonomy): Bacteria > Actinomycetota > Thermoleophilia > Solirubrobacterales > Solirubrobacteraceae > F1-60-MAGs163. The sequence goes on along the minus strand of JBCJTT010000004.1, from coordinate 13,068 downwards.
TGGCAACCGTCTGGTTGAGGTAACGGAAGCGCTTGATCAGGTCCTCAACTAGAACAAAGAGTGCGCGCAGGCCGATCAGCGCGAAACCGTTCGCTGTCCAGATAATGAGCGGATCATCGGTGATCGCAAAGGCGGCCGGGATCGAATCGAGCGCGAAGGCAATATCGGCGGCAACGACCGCCACGAGCGCCAGCGCGAGCGGCGTAACTATCCGCTTGCCGGCCTGCTTGAAGCTGAACTTTGAGCCCTGATAATCACCGATTGGATAGAAGCGGCGCAACAGCCTGACGAACGGCGTGTGGTCGGGATCTACATGGTCGGCGGCGCCGCCATACATTTTCCAGGCAAGGAACAGCAGCAGCAGCCCCAGCAGGTAGGTGACGAAGTGGAAGTTCTGAATTAGCTCAACGCCGACGACGATCGCCACGCCGCGCATCGCGAGCGCCAGCACGATTCCCCAGAACAGCAGAATCCCGCGCTGCGCCGCCGGCACTGCGAAGTAGCCGAAGATCAGCAGGAAGACGACAAGGTTGTCGAGCGACAAGGTCCGCTCAATCAGATAGACGGTGACGTAGTTAACGCCTTCAGATGGCGTCAAGATTAGGATCATCGGGATCGTCACCAGCAGCCCAACAATCAGCCAGCCGATGCTCCAGATCATCGCCTCACGGCTGGTCGGCTGGCGGCCGCGAGCAAAGACCAGCAGGTCAACCAGCAGCAGCGCGCCAACGACCGCGATCACGATCACAACCGCCAACGGATCGGTGCCGAGAACGGCAAACGGGGTAATGATCGTCTCGGCCACCGCGCCTAGTGTTACAAACCTCGCGCGCCTCTCAACCGAAGAGGAGTTGGAACAGATACTTCAAGAGGCGGATCGTGTTGGGAAGACCCAACAGCACCTCCGATGCGATGTAGAGCAGGACGAGCGGTCCAATAAGCCCGAACAGGTTGGTGAGACCCTCCAGCAGCAGGATGCCGAGACCCGTAGCAAGCCTGCGCGTTGCCCTCCCAACGTTCTGAAGCCCGCTTCGCGCTGCGCTTGAGTTCGCCACGATTGCTCCCCCGTTCCGATCGCTGTTCGGGACAGAAGGTCGCGCCGCAGGCCGCAAACCTGACACGGCTAGCGGGTTAGCATCCGCGTGGCGCTCTGCCGCGCCCGCGCCGAAGCTCAGGCCCAGGTCGAGGCACGCGACTGCCCCGGCGCCGCCCCCGCGCTCCCGCAGCCAGCGCCCTGCCGCGAGCCTGGCTTGCCAGCATCGCCCGCTGCAGCTGCTCGTAGCGCGAGATGATGCAAAGGATCAGCACGATCCAGCCGACCGGGTTCCAAAAGCCAAAGAACAGGAAGGCCGTCGTGATCGCCGCCCCCTGAATGAAGCTGAAGCCAACGAAGCGCAGTGCCAGCGCTCCGAGACTGATCAGCAGGCAGAGCAGCGCGCTGAGGAAGAAGAAGATGTCGGTCAGATCCATATTGATCCGTCGTCGTCGGGGCTTGGGCCTTGCAGCTCTTCGAGCTCGGCATGTACCTGCGGCACGGTCTGCCCACCGAAGGCCTGGGTAAGCAGCGGCGCCTGCTCGGTGGCGAGCTGGCGCAGCGTCTTCAGCGCCGTGATCAGCTCTGACCCGTCGAGGTCGTTGCCTTCAAGCTCCCAATGCGCCGACACCCAAGCCAGCGGGTAGCCGTCATCGCCGTCACTCTCAGTCTGGAAAATCACAAAGCGGCCAAAGCGCGCCTCACGGTTGCGTTCGCTAAGCCAGAAGTAGATCCCGGCCTTCACCTCCGGTGTCAGCTTGATCCCAATCGCCAGGTCGGCCTCAATCTGGACGATCGTGCGGCCCTGCCATTCGGCGGTGCGAATGAAGAGGATCGTGCCGGCCGCGCTGATCCCAATCTCAGTCTTCTCTTCATGGAACGAAAACGGCAACTCGCTGCGGTAAAGAATGCCGGTGATCTGGTCAAGCGTTTGGGATGGGGTCATCGTTATTCCAATCGATCGGTTGAGGCTTGCTGGTTTGCTGGTCGCCGCCGGCCAGCCTGATCTGACGAGCAGCGCTGCCCGCTGTCAGGTTGTTTGCGGTGGTTGCGACTAGACGACTGCCAGCCCGCGCGGCGCGTTGACTAATCGCAGCCCAGCAGCGACGCTGCGAGTGACCTAAAACGCCAATGAACCAGCTCTCCCCCTCCTCAATCACGCGCCTGACCTTTCCCTCGACCTGCGAGCGGCGCACCTGGCTGCGCGACGTCGCCAAGCTGGAGGAGGCGCCGGACGGCCCGTTCGCCAAGTTCATCAAGCAGCAGGGGCTGCGCCACGAGGCGCGCGTGCTGGCCGAGCTGCGCGGCGCGCACCCTGACCTGATCGATCTCGAAGGCTTTGAAAACGATGACGCCGCGGCGCAGACAGCGGAGCTGGTAATCGCCGGCGGGCCGCTGATCTTCCAGGGCAAGCTGCAGAGCGAAGCGATGATCGGCGTCGAGCAGCAGTTGATTTACGGCTACCCCGACTTCTTGATCCCGGAGCAAGGCGGCTGGGTGATCGCCGACGCCAAGCTGACGCGGCGGATCTTCGACGAAGGCAAAGACGGGAAGATGAAGGAGCGCAGTACGAAGAAAGCGATCTTCCTGCAGCTGCGCCTTTACGGCTGGCTCTTTGAGCAGATGTTCCCTGGCACATCGTTCAGTCTGCGCGTCTACAACGGCGCTGGCGGCATCGAGACGCTCGAGTATCACGGCGGCGACGAGCCGCTGGCTGAGCTGGCACGGATCGTCGAGCTGCGCGGCCTGAAAGCCGAGCCGCACGAAGTTGTCGGCTGGAGCAAGTGCGGCGCCTGCGGTTACAGGGAGCACTGCTGGCCGGCCGCTGAGGCCGAGCAGGCGCTGGGCCTTGTGATCGGCATCGACACGCGGCTGGCACCGAAGCTTGAAGCGGTCGGGATCAGCAGCTACCCGCAGCTCGCCGAGCAGCTTGACGCGAGCGCACTTGCGCAGATCAAGAGCCAGAAGTGCGACAACATCGCCGGCGCGCAACAGATCCTTGAGAATGTTGAGGCGCTGATCAGCGGTCAGACTGTGCGCCGCCGCGACCTTGACGGCAACGAGATCGCCGTCGACCCGGTCGTCAATCAGGCAGCCAACTTTGTGATCTTCGACCTTGAAGGGCTGCCGCCAGAGCTTGATGAGGCGGAGAAGGTTTACCTCTGGGGAATGCAGGTTTTCGGTGAACAGCAGGGCGAGTTCATCGCCGCGCTGGCCGACTTTGGTGAAGACGGCGACCGCCACGGCTGGGAGCAGTTCCTCGCCCGCGCCGCTGAGCTGCTCAGCGAGCACCCCGGCATCCGCTTTGTTCACTGGGCCAACTATGAGAAGAAGATGCTCGACCGTTACATTAAGCGCTACGGCGACGACAAGGCCGGCACCGGCGCCGCAGTGCTGGCTTGCCTGCTCGACCTGCTGCCAATCACGCGCGACGCGGTCGCGATACCAGAGCCAAGCTACTCACTAAAGGTCGTCGAAAAGTCCGCGGCCGTCATCGCCCTGACCGGCTTCAGCCGCAGCGCCGACGACGTAACAAAAGGCGACGACTCAATCGCCGCGTTTATCGAAGCGGTCGAAACCGAGAACATGACGCGGCGCGACAAGATCGTTGCCGATATCTGCGCTTATAACCAGGAGGATTTGGAGGCGACTTGGGCGGTGCTGCGGTGGTTGCGGGTGGTTGGAACCGCTTAGCGCAGCAAACAACCTTCGATCAGCCTTAGGCTTTTGCTGCGCCCTTGCGAGCCTAGGTTCATCTGCGCCTACTGCTGAGGCCTAAGAACCTCAGAGATCTTTCCAATGACCTCTTGGAGCCCTTTGCCTAAAATCCCGGGGTGGAGATAAGCCTCTAGCCACTTACGTCTCAGCGTAATGCGCCGATCGATCACGCTGGCCAGTTAAGAACCGGGGGATGAGCGATTCGCCGTCTTCGGTTATCCAACGGGCGCCAATCCTTTCCTTCCAGACGAGTGCAGCGAACCGCGTTGAGTAGTTGACGTGGATTGAGCCTACGCGGGGTATTGATCTGCGGCTAGCGCGAACTGGTGGATGATCCGACCGCTAAGGATGGCCGCCACCCTCAACGACTCGCCTCAAACCGATCCGGTACCGTTGCTGACCACCACAGGATCGCAAACGTGAGGTAGGTTTTCTTGGGTGTCTATGAACAGGATCGCAACTCTAAGAGCAGGGTGGTATCGCCGCCGCGTGAGGAACACGGAGATCTGATCCCGAATCTCACGCCGGGCGAGGAGAAGGTATTTAAGTTCTTTGACAAGTACCTTGACGTCGACTGGGAGATCTACGTCCAACCGTTTCTCAACGGCCTGCGGCCTGACTTCGTACTCCTCAACAAACACGTCGGTATCGCGATCTACGAAGTCAAGGACGGGAACCTCGGAGACGGGAGCTACGCGCCTAATGATGGAGAGTTTTCAAAGCTAGAGCGGCCTGTTGTTGTCCAGCCGAAGGCCGGAGCCAAGCAAGACGCCGAAAGTTCTTTGAAACAAGCGCACCGCTACGAGAAAGCGCTAACTGACCTCTACTGTCCTCGCTTAGGCGCTGCAAACGCAACCGAAGTCATCACCGCCGGCGTGGTGTTCCCAGAAGCAATCACGGATCAAGCCCTCCGGCTCCTCGGGCGGGGTATTGATGCAGGCGGCAAGCCTTTGGAACCTCGCTACCCAATCAGCGGGCGCGACGTGCTGGACCTAGGGGAGCGCGGCCTAGATGCTTTGTTCCCACTGTCGAGGGCGGTTGGGGGAGGCAAGATGAACGAGGACTTAGCGGAGGATCTTAGGGCCTGGCTAGTGGAGCCACGCCTCTCCGCCGAAAGGAGACATCCGTTCCTCCTTTCCACAGAACAGAAGCGCCTCGCCGAGAGGAGAACGGACAGCGGCTTCAGGCGAATCCATGGACCTGCCGGCTCCGGCAAGACACTCGTCCTTGCGACCCGCGCCGCGCAGCTACAAAGAGAGCAGAAGGAGATCCTATTCATTAGTTTCAATATCACACTGCCCAATTATTTTTCAGAGATGGTCGCACAGCAGGGCGGGAGCGGAAGGCAGTTCACGCGGTTCCACTTTCACGACTGGGGCAAGGAGGTCATGTACGACGTAGATAAAGGGAAAGAGTACGGGAGGCTAGACTGGCGGGACAACCTTGATCGAGTATTAGACGAAGACCTTGCAGCCGAAGTCACGGCAGTGTTTGCCGACCAGAGTCTGCGAGCGTTAACTCCGAGCTACGACGCAATCTTGGTGGACGAAGGTCAGGACATCAGGCCTAGCTGGTGGCAAGCCCTTAGAGGAGCCCTACGCGAGAAGGGCGAGATGCTCTTGGTCGCCGACTTCGGTCAAGACCTATATAACCGTACACCCCTTTGGACCGACACCGCGATGAAGGGCGCGGGCTTCACCGGGCCGTGGAACGACCTTACGTCCTACTATCGCCTGCCACGTAACCTCCGCGAACTACTACGAACCTTCCAGAACGAGCACGGAGCGCCGGGGGCGATGCCTCTCGCAGAGCCGCCTGACCAAACTGAGCTTCAAACATGCCGCCTGCGATGGCGACAGTGCCGTCCAGAAGACCTCCGCGAGAGCGCCGTCAACGCTGCGTTCGATCTGATCAATGAGTCGGGCACCCAAAAAACCGGCGCGAGCGACCTCTGCATAATCGTCGACCGCATAGAAGATGGCAAGGCAATCACGGCACAACTCGAGCTTAAGTACGAGAAGATAACTCATACATTCGGGAAGGATAGGGCTGACAGCAAGGCTCTAAAGCGCGTATTCCGCAGACACTCCGGAAGAATCAGTGTGACCACAATCGAGAGCTTCAAGGGTCAGGAAGCACCGCTCATCGTCGTCGTCTTCACTAAGCCAAATCACCAATTGGTGTACACAGCGTTGAGCCGGCTCGGCGGACACGCTGACGGCGGGTCGCTGTGTGTTGTCTGCTCAGAGCCGAGCCTCGCCGCTTGGGGGTCCACTTGGCCCTCAGAACCAACAGCCTAATCAAGCACTACCCGCCTCGCGACGAATAACCTTCCGCTAGGGGGAGAAGCGAGACCCACGGTCTACAGAGGTCTTCTCGCACTTAGCTTCGGCTGCCCGCAATCAGCTGCCTCACTCCCCTGCCATCTCCGCAAACCGGCAGGCCCCATCGACCAGCTCCATTGCCTCCAGCGTCTTGCAGTCAGCATCAAGAAGACGTGGGCAGGCGACCAACACCGCTAGGCACTGAGCCCGCGAGATCGCCACGTTGAGTCGGTTCTGATTGAAGAGGAAGTCGAGCCCGACCCTTTCTATTTCTCGTAAGACGAGGTAGCTTCACCAGACGATGAGCAACGCGCGGAAGCGGCCACCGGTTAGATGCCACGTCTGCGAGGCTTCTTTGAAAGGCGCAACGAAGTGCCCGTCGTGCAACGCGTCAGTCGCCTACAGGGATGTCAAGCTGCCTGGGCCGGCGCAGCGAAACAGTCATTATCCTTACGGACCGTACCAGGCCGATCGCTGAGCCCTGATGGCGCGAATGTTCCCGCAGCAGCTGACCGGTGTTGACGGCGCCTCGAAGCCTGAGAGGGAGGTCTTCAGACATCTGGAGCGCGAGCTTGATGACTCGTGGAACGCTTACTACTCGCTCGGGCTCGTATTCCGCGACGATGACAAGGGCAAGAAGCTCGCCGAAATCGACTTCGTTCTCACCCACCCGCAATACGGAATCGTGACGGTCGAAGTGAAAGGTGTGATTCGTAATAAGGACCGTCGCTGGCAGGTCCCAAGCGGCAGCGACTGGAAGGATTGCCGCGACCCGGGGCACCAGGCGCGCGACCACGAGATGAACCTGAAGCGGTTTCTCAAAGACCAGCTGAGCTGGCCGCCGGCGAAACAGCGTGTGACGCCGGTGCTGATCTTCACTGGATCGAGGGTGGACGAGATGCCATTGGCAGCCGATCTACCCCGCGCGATGATCATCGACTCAGTGCAGGTACTCGATGACCTAGGTGGCTGGCTGATCGCGGCGGTCGAAGCAGAGCTCGGCGCGCGAGATAAGACCGACCTGCTAGGAGCAGAAGGCGTCGAAAAAGTTCACGAGCTGCTGGCGCCCACGCACGACTTGACGCCAACGCTAGCTGTCGAGATTGACCGCAACAACGTAGCGATGATCCGGCTGACCGCTGCTCAGAAGAAAATTGTGCGTGGCCTGCCTGCGACGCCGCGGGCAACGGTGACGGGCTGCGCCGGCAGCGGCAAGACGATGATCGCGCGCGACATCGCTAACGAGATGGCCGATGACGGGCTGGACGTGCTGTTTGTCTGCTTCAACTACGGCCTGGCTCTCTACCTCGAGAGCCACGGCATGAACGAGAAGGTCGTCGTAAAGCACTTCCATGGACTCTGCCGTGACCTGGCTGAGGAGGCCGGGCTTGAAGTTCCTTCGGCGCCGTCGAGCAAAGCCGGCGGCACTGTGACAGATGAGTATTACGGCGAGACGATGCCGGACCTGCTGTTCACTGCGCTCGAGAAGCTCGACCGCAGCTACGACGTTCTGATCGTCGACGAGGCGCAGGATCTGAAGCCTTACTGGTACGAAGTTCTCCAGTCCGCGCTAAAGGACGACGGCAAGATTTGGCTGTTCATGGACGACAACCAGCGCGTCTACGATGACCGGCTTAAAGCGCCCGATGGATTTTTGACGTTTTTCCTGACCGACAACTGCCGCAATACGCAAGCGATTCACGCTCTCGTCCGCGAACAGTACGAAGGCAGTTTCGAAACTGAGTCGCCCGGTCCGCCCGGTCGCCCAGTTGAGTTCCTGAGCGACGTCCCCGACCAGGCAGCAGCGGTGGCCGAGGTGATTGAGGATCTGATCGACAACCAAGGGCTGGCCGCGCAGGACATCACCGTCCTCTCGCAACACACGATCTACCCGGACGGAGGCAGCAAGTCGCACGTTGCCAACAACCACGGGAAGTACGGCTACTCGCGCATCCCAACGACCGAGGCCGGCAAAGTTCACTTCGCATCAATCAAGTCGTTCAAGGGCCTCGAGTCGCCGGTCGTCATCGTCTGCGAACTAGACCGCATCACACACGAGCACGCCAGCCAAGAGATCTACGTCGCTTACTCGAGGGCGAAACACCATTTGGTGGTGGTGGGGCAGGTTGGGAGCGGCTGAAGGCAAGCGCGAGTTGGCGGGTAACAAGCCCGTCCATCGCGATGCCCGGTTATCTGACCGGCGCTGAGGCCCCGGAGAAGTCCGAACATCCCACCCCTATTTCTCCACCAGACGTTTGAACTTGGTTTCGATTAAGGCATCAGCCACCGCGCCTATCTCAGCGTAGAGATCTTCCGCCGTCGCCTGCAAGCCTGCGTCAGGCGAATAGTCATATTCTTTGACGAATGCATCCAGCCTGTCCTTCCGCTCTTTCACAACCTCGCGGTCGGCCCTGTCTATGATGAATGATCTCCAATCAGCTCCGTGCTTCTTTGAGTTGCACTCGCCACAGGCAGGGACAATGTTCCCCCAAGCGCTGAGCCCTCCGTCGGTCTTATTAATCGGTATCAGATGATCTTGGCTCGCTTTGACGCCATCTGCGAAAGTGGTGCCGCAGTAACAGCACCGGCCGCCGAAGAACTCCTTAACCTCCTTCATGTCCTTAGCGCGAAATGGGTCAAACCCGCGCTCACGATCGTAGGCTTCACCGACTTTTTGAAGGAGCATCCGGACCGCAGTGTTCGCTATATCGCCCTTGCTCTTCTGTGCCATTTCGCCAGGTTAGCGGGTTTCACTGCGCGCGTTACAAGTCGGCCCAACCCCCACCCGTCAGTTTCCCCCAACCCACTGCGACCTAAGTAGTGCAATGACAGAACCCACGGATAAGAACATCGATAACAGCGCTGGCTCAGCCGACGAGGGTTCGTCGAACAAGATTACCCACGCACAGTGGCGAGAGGCAAACCCCTTGCCGAAGGACGCATCCCCAGACGAACAAGACAAGTGGCTGGAGGCGAACCCGAACTTCGTGAAGCGTCAACCCCCGGACGACGAGGCCACGACGACGGTGACGTTCTTGGGCAAGAAGGCAACCGAAGCGTACAAGAGGCAGATAAAGGCAGCCGAAGCCAAGAGGAAGCGGAATAAGTAGGCCGCTGGTCGCCATGGCTCTGACCGAAGATCAACTTGCGCTGATTACTTGGCTGGAACGCCCGAATCAAAGCCGCGAGGATTACGAGTCCCCCAATGAGAATGGCGGCGTTGGTGGGGCTATCGTCGTGTGCCAGCTAGAAGGATTGGGCGCGCCGTCAGGTGAAGACGTAAAGGCAGCGCAACTGGAACTCCGTGCAATGACTGATCTGGAACGATACAAACTTAACGCTGAACGAGATTACTGGAGCTATGAAAAGCTACTTTAGTAGCAGGCGCGCGCCAAAGCGAACCGTGAAGCAATGTCTTGGAACTCATACAAGACGAGCAGAATAAGTAGTTCCGCCCGTCGCTAGAAAGGTACTTTCAGAGAATGATTCTTTCACCCAACACTCCCGGCCTTAGTGCGGCCCTCGCTTACAACTCGAAGATCATGGCCGAAGGTCGCTGGCCTGAATCGTTGGGTCTTCCGTCTATCTTGGACGACGGGGAATGGAGCGCCTTGACGCGATTATGGGGGGCGCGCTCATCCCCGAGCTAGCGGATCGCATTCGCCGCGACAACGAACTCCGGGCCGAAACGACTTCCGGCGATGACAGCGCCGCCTAAGATGACCCCCGACGAGCAGCAGCGTCCGGCACGGATGGGCTTAGAGAGGGACGACGCGGACGCGACGACGTTCACGTTCCGTAGCGGCGAGCCCGCCAGCCTGCCGAACGACAGCTTCTGGGTGATCCCAGGGCTGCTGCTGGCCGGCCCTTACCCCGGCTCGCTGAAGAAGGACGAGGCGCAGCAAACGCTGACCGAGCTGCTGCAGAGCGGCATCACAACCTTCATCGATCTGACCGAGGAGCGCGAAACTGGCCGCCAGGGCAAGCCGCTCTACCCGTACGCGCCGCTACTGCGCGAGATCGCCGCTGAGCGCGGCGTTGACGTCAACTACCTGCGTTTTGAGATTCGTGACGTGAGCGTGCCGCAGGTGTGGAAGATGGAGGCGATCATTGCGGCGATTGAGATTGCGATCGCTAACGATGAAGCCGTTTACGTGCACTGCCTGGGCGGCGTCGGCCGTACCGGAACGGTGCTTGGCTGTTACGCGATTCACAGCGGCGCCAGCGCCGAGCAGGTCCTGCCCGAGCTCGCACAACTGCGCCGCCACACGGGGCGCGCGACGGCCAGCTGCCCGGAGACGAGCGAGCAGCGCGACTTTGTAACCAACTGGCGCGCGCCTAGTATTGGTTAACCGCAATGGCCTCGCTCAACCTATACCAATGCCCAAACTGCGGCCGCAACTTCAGCGAGATGCGCGGCCCGCTGTTCAGCGACGGCAGCATCGAACCCTCCGAAAAGCGTGGGCAGCGCCGCCTGATGCTCCGCCCCCTGCGCGATCGCCTTCACGGAATCAAACGGCGCCCGCCGCAAACCAGCGACACCAGCGACACCCCCGACACCCCCGACACCAGCGACACCCCCGGCGCAAGCGATCCTGAGCTGCGCTTCGTCGATCTCGACAGCGAGCTGATCATCTGTCGGCGCTGCAACCAAGTGATGCCGGTAGTGATGCGGGCGATGGTGGATTAAGCGGCCGCGGCGCCCGGTGTCAGATACGAGGCCGCGAGAGCGACTGAAGGATCATGACGACCACGACCGTTCTCCCTCGCATCTACCTCAGCCTCAGCCACCTCCCTGATCTCGACTGGCTCAGCGGCCTCGAGTTCGGACGTGTTGACGATGGCCAGCCATCAGAGTGCTGGGTCGGCCTAGGCGAGAACATCGGCCTGCTGCTGGGCGAGCCGGGTGGCGCGCCTGTCGGCTTCAGGCTGCAGGAATTCTCAAAGTTTGACAGGAACGCCGAGGGGGTCGACGAGGTCTGGAACGGTGCCCACTTCCACGCCCCTCAGGTTGGGCTCGAGGATGCCTCGATCGGGGAGATCGCGCTAGCCGCAGGCACCTTCTTCGAGGGCAAGCGAAGCGTCAATCGGGTCTTCTTCGGCGAGGCGATGAACGTATCGGGGGCTGAAGCGCTCTTCCAATGGCGCTACTGCCTGGAGGCCGGTGACTGCATGGCTCACTTCGCGCTCGGCTACACGCTCTACGACCTCGGACGCTTCCACGAGGCCTACCGCCACCTTCGCTATTACGCCCGCATCGCCCCCGCCGGCGCCTGGAACTGGTGCTGGCTCGGCAAGGCCGCCGAGGCGATCGGCGAGACCGCCGAAGCCCGCGCGGCCTACGAGAAGGCTTGTGAGATTGAGGTCGCCGGTGGTGAGGCGACCGATGCGGCGGAGCTGCTGGTTCAGATGGACTCCGAGCAGTCTTCTCAGACCACGCCGGCTGCTCCACCCGAACCGCTCGACGACGACTCGCCCGCCTAGCTCTATGCACTGCCGCGAAAAGCATTGTCAGCAAGAACTGTCAAGCAATTAGGCCAAACCACAAAGGAAAACAAATGGGAACTGACCAGAGAAGTGCCAAAGAAAAAGAGGCTGAGGCAGAGGCAGCCGTTTATGTTTTCTTCTTTGCCTTGAAAGCAATCGCTTTTATAGGACTTTACATTTTGTTCGTTTACTGAACCTGAGAAAGCAATAAACCGTCTTCCGATGATCCCAGCAGACGCACTCCAGCATGCGACCGACATTGCTGGGCTCGCCTCAGCCCAGCCCGGCGGCCGCCCGCCCAGCTCACTCGCTCTTCGACCCGGGCTTTGGCAGGCCAAACGCTTTGCGGTGCAGAGCGTCCTGGGCGGCGTCGGGAAGGTGCGCTGTGCCGGCCAGCAGGTGGGCCTTTGACCCTGTCAGGTAGCGGGCCTTCGGCTTTTTGTCGTAAACGCGTCGATGATCACGTCGGCGACGCCCTCCGGCGCGCTGCCGGAGGTTTGCGCCTTGTAACCCTTGTCGGTGGCCTGCTTGAACATCTCGCCGTAAAGCGCTGCGGCGTCGGGCGAGAAGTTCTCAATCAGGCTGTCGATCCGCGCCTTCGTCGCCTTGTCGGCGCCGGTGCTGATGAAGCCCGGCTCAACCAGGATCACATCGATCCCGAATGGCGCCAGCTCTTGGCGCAAGCTGCCGCTTGCCGCGGCGATCGCTGACTTTGATGACGACAGTGCGCCAAAGAACGGCAGCGTCGTGCGATCGGCGATCGAACCGATGAAGACGATCCGGCCCTGCGCTTTGCGCAGCAGCGGGATCAATGGCTGGGTTAGCGCGATCTGACCAAAGAAGTCAACATCGAACGACATCCGAAGATCACTGAGCGGCATTGTTTCAAGCGGCCCGGGAATGCCGATGCCAGCGATGTTCGCGAGCCCGTCAAGGCCGCTGTCACCAACGTGATCGGCGACCAGCTGAACGGCGGCAGCGACCTCGTCGGCCTTCGTGATGTCGAGGTGGATCCGCGTGACGGCCTCGTCGTCGGCGATCGGGCCGCCCTTAGCCGACTCGTTCGAGCGGTCACCAGCGAAGACTTGAAAGCCGGCCGCAACGGCGGCCTCCATCGTCGCTTTGCCAATCCCCGATGAGGTGCCGGTGATGACGATGTGTTTGCGGCTGCAGGCGATCGGAAATCCTTTCGCTGACGGTTGTCGGCAGCACGCTACCAGCGCTATACACCGCGCGTTGTTCAGGACTGGTGATCCCGGCGCCCGGTCAAATAATGACCGCCAGCCACTGCGAACCCAAGCGCCTGGCCTGCGGTACCCTCAGAGCATGGCTGCAGGCCTCAGCGTCGCGCGCAAGCTGATCGAAGCGCATCTGCTCGACGGCGAAATGACGCCGGGCAGCGAGATCGCGCTGCGGATCGACCAGACACTCACGCAGGACGCCACCGGGACGATGGTGATGCTCGAGTTCGAGCAGCTCGGGCTCGATCGCGTGCGCACGGAGCTT
>JBCJTT010000003.1:0-124840 GCA_039744215.1 Solirubrobacteraceae bacterium | reverse complement strand
GTGCGCGATTCCGTCGTCGGCGCCGACGCGATCGCGCATCTCGCGACCAACGTTCCCCCGTTCCCCCAGTTGTTGCGGGCGAAGGCGTGGAGCATGCACAACCGCCTGCGCACCGAGGGGACGCGCAATCTCGTGGACGCGGCGCGCGCTACTGGAGTCGGGCGCATCGTCAAGGAATCGGTGACGTTCTGCTACCAGGACGGTGGCGACGCGTGGCTCGACGAATCCTCACCGCTGATGTCGACGCCCGGCCTGCTCGCGCCGGCGATCGAGGGTGAGGAGATCGCGCTCGAGCTGACCGAAGCCGGCGGATCCGCGGTGGCGCTGAGGTTCGGGCTCTTCTACGGCGGGGTCGGCAACCGCGGCACGGACGAGATGCTGCGCGTGTCCCGGTGGCGGGGTTCGATGGTCGCCGGCTCGCCGATCGCGTACATGAGCTCGATCCACGCGGACGACGTCGCGACCGCCGTCGTCGCTGCGCTCGACGCGCCGAGTGGGATCTACAACGTGTGCGACGACGAGCCCCTGACGCGCCGCGAGGTGCTCGACGCGTTCTCGGCCGAGTTCGGCGCCGGCCGATTGCACACCAACCCCCGCTGGTTGATGCGGTTGCTCGCGGGTGCGACGGCCTCCGCACTGACGTCGTCGCAACGCGTCTCGAACCGGAAGTTCCGCGACGCGACCGGTTGGGCGCCGAAGTATCCGAGCGTGCGAGAGGGCTACCGTGCGGAGCACCACCAACGGGAGGTCAGTCATGCGTGACAGGGTGCTGCGAATCGGACTGGCGGTGCTCGCCGTCCCGGCGTTCATCGTCGGCGTCTGGGCGGGCTTCGCGCCCCGCTCGTTCTACGACGACTTCCCGGGGTTCGGACGCATGTGGGTCGCGCCCGACGGTCCGTACAACCAGCATCTGGTGCGCGACGTCGGGGTGCTGAACCTCGCGCTGGCGACGGTGACAGTCGTCGCGCTGATCACGCTCGTCTCGATGCTCGTGCGGGGTGTGCTCGCGGCCTGGCTCGTCTACTCAGTGCCGCATCTCGTGTACCACCTGCGGAACATGGAGCCATTCGCGACCGACGATCAGGTGTCGATCGCGGCCAGCCTCGCCTTCGTCCCGATCCTCGCGGTGGTGCTGCTCGTCATCGACGTGCGGACACCGAGACCGGTGGCCGTCACGGACTGACGAAGGAGATCAGCGGCGCCCGACGTTGGGGCGCTTGCCGTGGTTGGCCTTGTTGCGGCGGGCCCGCAGCTTGCGCTTCTTGGTCTTCTTGCACACGACTGACTCAAACGTTGCTGGTCCACGGCGAAGCCGGTGATCGTAGTCGAGGGGGCCCCGCTCCGGTCGCTCCGGGGTCGGCACTTCGTGCCCGCTCCCCCCTGCACTCCTAGAGTCCTTTCCCATGGAACACCTCGGGCTCGACGCCCTCGCCGCGATGTCCGAGTCCAAGTCGGTCGTGCCAGCCACGTTCGAGATCAAGTTCATCCCCGGGCTCTCGACCGAGCCGGGCAAGGGCCTAGGATGCCCGACTGACTCTGCTGCGAGGCACTCGGCGCCGCGCCCGGCGCCAACGTAGGCCAGATCGGAGAGCACTCCGCTCGTAAAGTAGAGGTCGGGGGATCGAGTCCCCCGCCGACCCTAAGCGCACAAGCCTAGGTACCTTGGAAACATCGTTCGTATATACCTTGGAACCATCGTCTAATCAAGAGAGGAACCCATGGACAACGAAGCCAGCTGCCCGGTAACCGGAAACGACCGTCGCCCAACCGGGACCACCAACCGCGACTGGTGGCCCAACCAGATCGACCTGCGGATGCTCCACCAGAACCCGCCGGCCGCCGACCCGCTCGGGCCTGACTTCGACTACGCCGAGGAGTTCGCCAAGCTCGACCTTGAGGCGCTGCGCAAGGACATCTTCGAGCTGATGACCGACTCGCAGGAGTGGTGGCCTGCCGACTACGGCCACTACGGCCCGCTCTTCATCCGCATGGCCTGGCACTCCGCCGGCACCTATCGAATCGGCGATGGCCGCGGCGGCGCCGGCGCTGGCACGCTGCGCTTCGCCCCGCTCAACAGCTGGCCGGACAACGTCAACCTCGACAAGGCGCGCCGCCTGCTCTGGCCTGTCAAGCAGAAGTACGGCCAAAGGATCTCCTGGGCCGACCTGATGGTCTTCACCGGCAACTGCGCGCTGGAGTCGATGGGCTTCAAGACCTACGGCTTCGCCGGCGGGCGCGAGGATGTCTGGGAGCCCGAGCAGGACATCTACTGGGGCTCGGAGGAGAGCTGGCTCGGCGACGAGCGCTACAGCGGCGACCGCGACCTCGAAAACCCGCTGGCCGCCGTGCAGATGGGCCTCATCTACGTGAACCCGGAGGGCCCCAACGGTGAGCCCGACCCGGTCGCCGCCGCCCGCGACGTTCGCGAGACCTTCGCCCGCATGGCAATGAACGACGAGGAGACCGTCGCGCTGATCGCCGGCGGACACAGCTTCGGCAAGTGCCACGGCGCCGCCAACCCCGACGAGTTCGTCGGCCCGGCGCCCGAAGCCGCTCCGCTGCAGCAGCAGGGGCTGGGCTGGAAGAACAGCTTCAAGAGCGGCAGCGGCAACGCGACGATCGGCAGCGGGATCGAGGGGGCTTGGACGACCAATCCGGTCCAGTGGGACAACGGCTACTTCGAACTGCTTTTCGGGCAGGAGTGGGAGAAGACCAAGAGCCCGGCCGGCGCCTTCCAGTGGACGCCGAAAGATGCCGCGACCGTGGCCACGGTGCCCGACGCGCAGGACCCTTCGGTAACCCATCCGCCGATGATGCTGACCACCGACCTGGCGCTGAGGGAGGACCCGGCCTACGAGAAGATCTCGCGGCACTTCTTCGAGAACCCCGACCAGCTCGCCGACGCTTTCTCGCGCGCATGGTTCAAGCTCACGCACCGCGACATGGGCCCGATCAGCCGCTACCTGGGCCCGGAGGTCCCGGCCGAGCCGTTGATCTGGCAGGACCCGGTCCCCGCAGTCAACCACGAGCTGGTCGACGCGGCCGACATCGCCACACTGAAGAAGAAGATCCTCGCCTCGGGCCTGTCGGTCCCGGATCTCGTGCGGACGGCCTGGGCGTCGGCTTCGACCTTCCGCGGCACCGACAAGCGCGGCGGCGCCAACGGCGCCCGCATCCGGCTGGCGCCCCAGAAGGACTGGCCGGCCAATGACCCGGCCGAGCTGGCCAAGGCTCTCAAGCTGCTCGAAGCGATCCAGGAGGAGTTCAACTCCGCCCAGAACGGCAGCGGTAAGCGCGTCTCGCTGGCCGACCTGATCGTGCTGGGCGGCACCGCGGCGGTCGAGAAGGCGGCCACCGACGCCGGCCAGCAGTTAGAGGTTCCGTTCACCGCCGGGCGCGCCGACGCCTCGCAGGAGCAGACCGATGTGGAGTCCTTCGCGGTGCTGGAGCCTAGGGCCGACGGCTTCCGCAACTACCTGACCGGCGTCGACGCCCGGCCGGCCGAGCACCAGCTGGTGGACAAGGCCCAGATGCTCAGGCTGAGCGCGCCGGAGATGACGGTCCTGATCGGCGGCATGCGGGCGCTCGACGCCAACGCCGGCAGTTCGAGAATCGGTGTGCTCACCGACCGCCCCGGACAGCTCACGAACGACTTCTTCGTGAACCTGCTCGAAGGCGGCCTGCAGTGGCAGCCGACCTCGGAGGCCGAGGAGAGCTTCGAGGGCCGCGAGCACGGCGCCGATCAGGCGAAGTGGACGGCCAGCCGCGTCGACCTTGTCTTCGGCTCCAACTCGCAGCTGCGGGCGCTGGCCGAGGTCTATGCGAGCGAGGGCTCCGAGCGCAAGTTCGTCCGGGACTTCGCGGCAGCATGGGCCAAGGTCATGGACCTGGACCGCTTCGACCTGAAGTAGCCAAGTCGGCGGCTAAGGGTCGGCTCGGCCGCCGATCGCGTTGAAGAAGGCGTTATGGAAGCGGGCGCCGAGGCCGTCAACGCGGTAGCGGTGAATCGCCCGCTCGTGCTTGTGCAGCCGCTTCCCGACGTAGAAGCGGCGCGCCCACGGCGAGTCGGGCCGGGCTAGGCGCAGCGCACCGATCAGGCCGAAGAAAGGGATGAAGATCGCCACCAGGCCGTAGAAAATCCGCCCCTTGAAGAAGCAGATGAACGACAGGATGATCGCCTGCACGATCGCGATCACGGCGAGGCCGCTGCTGACCTTGTCCTCGATCCCGAACGGGCGGATGCCGACAACGATCAGTCCCATGAAGAGAGCCGCCATCAGCACAGCATCGATCGAGCTGCGCCCTTCGGCCGACCAGTAAACGTCCTGCAGGCGCACCCACAGCGCAAACTCATCGAGTGTCAGCCCGGCGCCAACGCCGATGCCGGCAACACAGATCTGCCACCAGGGCGCCGCCGGCGGTACGACGACCGCGAGGAACGAGAAAATGATCATCGCCGAGATGCCCCAGACGAGGTGGTGCAGGTGCAGTCCCGATGAGGTCTCGACACTGCCCGGCCACCAGCTGACCTGCATGTGATTGAGCCGCGCGCTGGTGCGAATGAAAGCGAACGTGAAGAGGAACGCAATCAGCAGCAGCGCGCCGGCGTCACGACCGGGCTGCGCCGGGCCGGTGAACGGCTTGGAAAGCAGAAACTCGGCAAATGGAAGGGGCAGATGAAGCACACCGCGATGCTAACTCAGCACGATGCTGCAGGTTGTCGTTCCGGTGGGCCCGCAACGGCAGGACGAGGGCCGCCGACGGCGAAGCTAGTCTTTCGAAGTACGGACCTCGGGCGCGGTCATCCAGTTGGGCGTAGATCTTCAGGTCCATGTTGGTGGTCGTGCCGGCGATCAGGTTGATGATGACCTCGCGGCTTTCGAGCGGCTTGCCGCGCGTGTTGAGGCTCATCAAGCTGAACATCCGGTGCTCGAGCTTCCACAGCCGGGTTTGGCTGGAGTTGCTGCCGCCGCAGTCGGCGGTGAACGTCGCGGCGAGCCGGCCGCGTTCAGCACGCCAAGGCCGACACCGACGCTCAGCGCCAGCAGCCCGTCCTTCGCGGCATTGACCAGCTCACCGAGCGCTTCCTGCACGCTTGGCGGCAGCGCGACCTCACGGGCGTCTTGGTCCTGCTCTACGTTCTTCATGGTGGTCCCTTCGTCTTGGTGGATGATTTCGCAACTCGCCACGCTCGCAACGCGAGCGGACGAGGCGATGGGACCGCCACCTACAAACTTCTACGAGCTACGGGACAACCTCGTGCCCCAACACGGTTCGGCGTGTGACCTGGTTCTTCGCTGCGCGTTGTCGCCTGGCAGGCAGGCGGGATGGGTGTGATCTACGAGGTGTTACTAGGGCTGTTGGTACTCCGGAGCCGGCGGGACCGGCTGCCGTTCGGCGAAGCGGAACAGCAGGCTCGTACGACCGACAGCAGCGACGGATGACACGCGTCCACCTGGTCCGCCACGGCCGCACGGCCTCGAACCGCGAGCGCCGGACGATGGGTTGGCTCGACGAGGGCATCGAGCCGGGGTGGGTGCGGGCCGCCGCGGCGGTCGCCGACGTCCTTGCTCAGGAGCCGGTCGACTGGCTTGTGTCGAGCCCGCTCGCTCGTGCCGTGCAGACGGCCGCACCGCTCGCGGCGCTGCTCAGCCGTCAGCCGATCGTCGACGACCGCTTCGGGGAGCTGCGGGTCGGGCCCTGGGAGGGCTATACGGAGGACGAGATCGCCGAGCGGTGGCCGGAGCATTGGCAGCGATGGCGGTCGGAGCCCCATGCCCTCGAGCTGGAAGGGCGAGAGACCCTGGCCGAACTGAACGTCCGCGTCGCAGGCGCGCTCGACGAGCTGTTCGCCAACCTAGTTGACGGCCGCGTGGCCGTCGTGTTCACCCACGACGCCGTCGTGCGCGCCGCCGTCGCCTGGGCGCTCGGCACCGGCCCGGAGATCTATCGGCACGTCGAGGTCGCCAACTGCTCGATCACCACCGTCGGGATCGTCGCCGGGGTGCGCCAGCTGGTGCGGACGAACGAGACCGCCCAGTTGGAGGGCCTCGCCCTCGAATCCTGACAGCCCGGGCGCGACCGGGGGGGCCAGTACCGGATGCCACTCGTGCGCCTCGCGCGCCAGCGGGGAGCGGACGGCTCGGACGAGGTCGGCCGCCAGCTCGGACAACGAGCCCACGACCTTGGCGCCGCTGCCGGCGTGGCCGTCGGGGTGTCCTGCACGGACTAGGCCGACGAAGCGCGTGCTTGCGGCCCGGGCCACGCCGGCGTCGCGCCGGGTGTCGCCGACGAAGACAACCTCGTGACCGGCGAAGCCGGTGGTCACGACCCCCGACACAAGCTGCACGGACTTGCTGTGCCGCGGGCCCCAACCGTCGACCGACGCGAACCTCTGCAGCAGCCCGTGCCGCTCGCAGAACTCGCGGACGAGCAGCACCCGCGTGCTGCTGCAGACTAGAACCGGGACGCCCGCCGCGGCGAGACGCTCGAGCGCGGGGATGACGTCGGTGAACATTTCGCAGCATCCCATCCATCGCGTCTTCTCCGCCTCAAAGCGTCTCGCCACCTCCGCCAGCCGCGGGTGGCCCGGAGCGAGCTCATCCAGCTGGGTCGCGAAGTCGGACCCGGCCGTGGCGCGGTACTGCCGGGTCGCCTCGGCCCGTTCGAAGCCCAACTCGTCGACGAGCAGCCCGACGGCCAGATCGGTGAGGAAGCCCATCGAGTCTGCGATCGTGCCGTCGAAGTCGAGAGCGACGGCACGCACGCCCGCGTACTGAGAGCCAGGCCCAGCGGCCCACCACGACCAGCGGAGCCGCACCACGACGATCCAGGCGCAGAGCAGCCCCACCGCCGCTAGGGCCACCAGCAGGGCCATCGGCTCGACCGCCGCAGCCAGGGCACCTATGGTGACCACGAAAAGTCGCAGGTCACGGCCCCGGCCGCCGCCGATCAAGGTGCCGTGGTAGCGATGGTCGAGGTCGATCGCTGCTTTCGCCGTGGTGTAGCTCACGAGCAGGTGGCCGACCAGGGCGGCCCCGCTCACCGAGAGGGCGAGCGGCACCTGTGCGCCGCCGAGCAGGGCGCCCAGCTGGGTGTCAGTGGCGAGGTAGATCGCCACGCCTGTGAACAGAATGCCGTCGGCCGCCCGGTCAAGCACTGCATCGAGGAACGCGCCGTACGGGGACGACCGATAGGTAAGCCGCGCGACCTCGCCATCGCTGCCATCGAGCACGCTGGCCAGCGCAACGAGCAGGGCCGCGACGATCGGAGCTCCCATCGAGAAACCGATTGCCGCCGCCACGGTGACGACAAAGGCGATGAGCGTGACCTGGTTGGGTGTGATGCGCGGGAAGAGGGCGAGCAGCGCGGGTGTGACCACCCGCTGCGAGAGGGTGCGGTTGAGCCGGGCGGCGATTGCGCCGTCGAGCGGCTTCTCCGTGACTCGCAAGACGTGGCGGCTGCCGTTGCGGTGATCGCGCGGCGTGTCGACATCGAACCACCACTGATCGTCGCCTATGGTCAACGCACGGGCGACCCCCCCGTCGGCCATCACCTGGATGGCACCGGCGAGGCTGGAGTCGCCAGCGGCGACCGCCAACTCGACGGCGTCAAACAGGGCCGGGCCGCAGACGAAAGCGCCGACGTCGAAAGCGTCATACACCGCGAGCTGTTTGCCGATCGCTCGGATACCGCCGTCGTCGGCGATGCGAACCTTCATTGCGCCGCGAGGATCGACCCCCGACGCCCGACCGAGCTGCGTGTCGACTCCCACCAGGACCTCGCCCGGCTCCACCGACGCCTGCCTGAGCTGCTGCAACAGCGAGGGTGAGAACACGTGGTCGGCCATCACCAGGGCGAAAGGCTCATAGCCGACCCGGTCACGCGCCGCCAACGCCGAGAGCCCGTTACCCTCCCGGTACCGCTCGTTGTGCACGACCGTCACGGCGATGCCCCGACGCCGGCTCACCTCGAACACGTGCCGGTCGATCTGGTCGGCTCGATGGCCCGTGACCACCACAACCTCGTCGAATCCCGCCTGCTGGGCGCCGGCGAGGGCACGCTCGACGAGGCTGATACCGCCTAGCTCAACCAGCGGCTTCGGGTTCGCCTTGGAGAGCAACCGCGAGCCCAGACCGCTGGCGAGCACCACGAGCCGAGTCGGTTGCATGACGGGGTGGACCTCCTTGATCCCTGATCGGGCTGTCCAGGGGACCCCTGTCTAGCCGGGCGGACACGAACCTCCTGCCCGGCCCGTTCTTCACAATACAGCGCCCAGCGAAAGCCCGGGTTACGACCAAACCCCGGGTCACGACCAAACCGAGTTTCCGGCACCCACAGGGTCGAAGGCACCGGCGCGCGTGGGGCCGGCCTGGCCTAGCCCGGCACCTGCGCGCCGCGCGCCCGGCGACATCGCCCGCCGCGCCGGCTCCCCAGACCGTCAAGCTCCAGCTGGTGCCGACCGGGCAGGTCCACGTCCGCCTCGTTGACGGCAGCGGCAAGATCCTGATCGATGGCCAGATCTTCGCCGCCAGCCAGACGATTCCGACCCAGCGCGCGAGCAAGCTCCTCCTGACGCTCGGCAACGCCTCCATGTAGATGAAGGTCAACGGGCGCTAGGTGACCGTCCCGCCATCCGCCACGTCGATCGGATTTCTGCTCGGGCCCACCGGGTATCGGCCGCTTCCGGTGTCAAAACAGCCGCTGCGCAAGAGCGCGCGCCAGCATCCTGATCACCGGGACCGAGGTCTTGAGCGGCATCATCCCCGACCGCAACGGCCCCTGGCTGTCAGAGCGGCTGAGGGAGATCGGCGTAGACGCCACCCAGATACAGATCGTTGGCGACCGAGCCAAGGATATGCTCGCCGCGCTGCAGTTCATGGCCGACCACCGGCCTGGGCGGCGAGGCGGCGGTGGCGCGGACGTGCCGCCGGCGGGCGACAGCGTCGGCGACATCGACACGTTCAAGAGCGTGGTCTCCAACTCGCGGACGGGCAAGCGCGTCGGGCTCACCAAGACCTCCTACGCGATCTTCGACATCGCCAAGTCGGGCGGCCACGGCCCTCCCGCGCGCGACATGACGTTCCACTGCTCGAGCATCACCTACCTGCGCCGAGGGCTGCTCATGGCGTTCGGCTCGGTCGCGTTCGATCATCAGGGTGGATTAGCGTCCGCCTGAGCGATCCTCCGCGCGCTTGCGGGCGCGCTCGTGTTCAGACAGCGGACGTCGTCGTCCGGCCATGTCAGACACCTCCGATGCAAAGGACGACAGGCCAGCCCTCTCTGCCAAGCTTGTTTGAGACAGTGGGTCTGTGAATTTAGTGGCGGACCTCCGGGCTCGGGGTGTCGTCCTTGTCGGGCTTGTTGATCCAGGCGCCGGTCGGCAGCGCGGGCGGCCGCGGCGGGTGGCGAACGAAGCGCTCCGGGGTGGCGGCGTAGGCAGCGTTGAGGACCTGTGCGCGGGCGGCGTGGGTCTGCTCGACTCGGCCGTGATGGACGACGTTCGGGGTCATCAGGCCGATCCCGGCGTGGCGGTGCTGGTGGTGATACCAACGGAAGAACGTGCGGCAGAACTCGGGGGCTTGGTTGATGTTGGCGAAGCGGGTGGGGAATCCGGGCCGGTATTTCAGCGTCTTGAAGTGCGCTTCGGAGTAGTGGGTGTCGGTGCTCGTGTAGGGGCGGCTGTGCGTTTTGGTCACGCCGAGGTCTGAGAGCAGGAACGCGACTGGCTTGCTGGTCATCGAGCTGCCGCGGTCGACGTGGATCAGTCTGGGGGGTCAGGTCAAAACGATCTCAACCCAGAAGGGCGACCCGCAGATTCCGTTCGTCCAGTTTGATCAGGACTACGCGCCATGGATTCCGTTCATGAACAGGAACCTGCCGAAGTACGTCTCACCGAAGCTGCACGGCACGAGACTTCAACGGGACGTACTACGAGCTGTTCCCGCAGATCTGGCTGAGCAAGTGAGCTCCGGCGACTAAGCGTCCAAGACCGGGCGCCTAGTTGACAGTGAACTCGCTGTACATGCCGGACTCGTAGTGACCAGGGAGGGCGCATACCAGTGCGTAATGTCCGGCGGCGAGCTTCTTGATCACAAGCTGCTTCGAAGCGCCAGGCTGAATCGATGCGATCTCACCGACATTGCCGGGGACGTCTGCGTCGGGATTCTGCTTGTTAAGTGCAGCGTTGGCAGGCTTGGTGGTCTTAATTACCGCAAATTCGTGCTCGACCTTGCCGGTGTTGGTCACATCAAAGACGACGCGGCCAGCCGTGGCCATGGCCGGCGCTGTAACGATCTTGAACTCGTTCAGCGTCGTCTTGATCGTCGGGCCGGTTGCCGCAGCCGTCGTTGTCGCAGTTGTCGTGGCAGCTGTCGTTGAATTGTAGCTTGAGCTACTGCCGCAAGCGGCAAGGCCGACGACGGTGACCGCCGCGACGGTGCCGAGTGACACTGTCCGCAGCAGCCTGCTCGATCGGTGCGCGTTCATATTGCTTGCTCCTTGCCCCAGCCTATAAGGCGCGGATGACTCAATGTAGTCCGCAATCTCGGCGATCCTTCGAAGCGAGTATAGGCGATGACTGGCAAAGACGCGGTAAAGCTGCACTTTGTCGGCGCGTCGCAGCTAACAACAAGCGCTCGCCACGCCGTGTATGTTGCCGAGATGATTATTCCTCTCGCTGTCGGCGGCGTCACCTACGTGATCCTCGCCGTCATCTACTTCATTCTGATTGTCACGATCGGCGTCATCTGCCTGCGTAAAGGGCACTGGATCATGTTCATCATCGGGATCTTCTTCCCGATTCTCTGGATCATCGGCGCCGTAATGCCGCCGGTCGTCCGCGACAAAATCAACTGAGCGCCTGCTAGCAGCTGTAGCCGCCCTCTGCGCGCCTGCAACGAAGGCACCGCTCGCCTTCATCGCTGCCGCTGCGCAAGCAGATCGCCGATTACATTCGTCAGAACGGCACGATCACCAACGCCTGTGGTGGCGCCCCTTGCCGGGCCGGTGGCTGGACCGGCGGTTGACCGTCGGCCTCTCCGCTGTAGACTGATACTTCAGCTGGCTCCGTGGCGTTATTAAGGGGTCCGTCCGGAAAGGACAGTCGCGGATGACGCAGGAGGAACCCAACAAGCCGACGCAGCCTGCAGGAACCGACCAGCAGGTTCCGGGAGATCAGGCGCCGCTGCAGCCCGCTGTCAAGAAGCAACGGCTGGACGACCTTGACGCCCTCGAGATTCTCGACTCGGCGCAGGGGGACGGGTTCGTTTACCTGATCACGACGGCTATGACGCTCACCGGCATGCCGATGGCCGCCATAGCCCTGTTCGGCGAGGATCGCCTATGGTTCAGGGTCCACAGCCGGATTGGGCCTTGGAAGCTCGCACGCAATGTCACGCTAGACGACAGGATGATAGCCAATCCGACCGAAGTGCTGGTCGTCGAGGACACCCGCACCGATCCCCGCTTCGCCGACAGCCGGATTATCGCGAGTGACCCGCGGATCGGCTTTTATGCAGGCTCGCCGATTGTGACGGCGGAAGGGTATGCGATTGGCGCACTCTGTATGCTCGACAACAAACCAGGGTCTTTGAACGCGGAGCAGATCACTGAGCTGCGCCAGCTGGGCCGTCAGGTCGCCACCTTGCTCGAAGTGCGCCACGCACCGCGGAGCCAATGGGGCAAGCTTGCGAGAGAGCGAGAGAGCGCTCGGGCTAAACTCGCCAAGCACGACCATCTGACCGGGGTATACAACCGAGAAGGATTGCTCGACGAGGTCGATAAGATGAGAGCGTCGACGCTCGCGCGAGAGATTGGCGCGACGAGCATCTGCGTCGTCGACCTGATCGAATTCGGCGACGTGAATCGCAAACTCGGGCACGACGGCGGCGACAAGATCCTGCAAGTCGTCGCAGAGCAGATTGCATCGACAATTCCCGATCGCGCGATACTGGCCCGTACTGGAGACACCGTCTTTGTAGCCCTGCTGCCGGAGGCCGATAACGAGGAGGCGCAGCGAATCGCGCGAGCGATCCTCCAGCGCCTCAACCGGATGATCAGTGCGAACGGTTACGACCCGATCAAGATCAAGGTCGTTATCGGCGTCGTCACGGCGGCGGCGGGGTCCGGGACTGAACTTCGCCAGCTGCTCGACAGCGCCGATGATGCGCTTGACGAGGCTAAGCTCGGCGGCGCAAGCACGATCGCGACGCTGGGCGAGCCGGTGAGAGAGAAGCTTGCTCACGACGCAGCGGTGACCCGCGCGCTGGCGGCTGTGCTGGAGAGCGGTGGCCTGGACGTCTACTACATGCCTCTGGTTCGGCTGGAAGATCGCGCTGTAATCGGTTACGAGGCGCTGGCCCGCTGGACCGACCCCGAACTTGGCGAGGTTCCAACCGCTGACTTCGTCCGGCTGGCGGAGACCCACGGGATGGTCGGGGCGCTCGACCGGATCGTTCTGCGGCAGGCGCTTACCGACTTCGCGGCCGGCCGCATTCCCGGCGATGAGGTGTCGGTCAACGTCTCGCCGCCGGGAGTTCTGGGGGACATGACGTCGCAGATCCTCGAGCAGCTGAAAGCGACCGGCGTCGACCCGAAGAAGCTCGTCATCGAAATCACCGAGCGCGTTGCGCCGGGCGACAACCCGCTGCTAGAGGCGGCGTTGAGAGAGCTGACGAAGATCGGCGTCCGTGTCGCTCTGGACGACTTCGGCACCGGCGCAACGTCGATCAGCAGTCTGCGAACACTTCCGTTCACGCGCATCAAGATCGACCGCACACTGACCGCCGGGATCGAAGAAGGGAATCCGCAAGCGAGGCTGGTGGTGGAAGGGATCGTGCTGATGGCCACCCACCTTGGCCTGGACACGCTGGCCGAAGGGATCGAGACGGAGGAGCAGGCCGAAATCCTTCTCGAGGCCGGGGTCGCCTACGGTCAAGGTTTTCACTTCGGTCGGCCGCTCCCGATCCCTAGGGACGCGGTCGATGAGTCCGAATGACACCAATTTTGGGCCGCTCGCCGAGCGCTTCTTCGAACAGACGCTCGACCTCGCCTGCGTCATCAACGGAGAACGGGTCGTCAGAATCAACGCGAGGTGGGGGGAGGTGCTCGGCTGGACGGACGACCAGCTGCTGGGCTCGCCGTTCCTAGATTTCATCCACGCCGATGACCACGAAGCGATGCTCGAGCAGCTCGCCGTCCTCTACGCGGGTGAGCCCATCAGCTCATTCGAGGCCCGCTACACGACCGTCGACGGCGATTGGAGGGTGATCTCCTGGTCGGCAATCCCGTTTGAATCGGGCCTGGCGATGGCCAGCGGGCGCGACGTCACGGATGAACACGAAACGAAAGCCGCGCTCGACCGCCACGACGGGATCGCGACGACGCTGATCCAACTGCAGACCGACTACATCGAGATGGGAACCTCGCGTGCATGGTGGGACCGTGCGCTCGCGAACCTGCTTGCGCTAACCGAAAGCGAGTACGGCTTCATCGGGCGCGTCGAGCATGATGATAAGGGCGCGCCGTATCTGGCGACCTATGTCATCACCGACATCGCCTGGAACGCCTGGTCGCGGGAGTTGTACGACAGCTTCGCCGAGAGCGGCCTCGAGTTCCACGACCCCAACACGCTGCTTGGCGCGACGTTCACGACCGGCAACGCGGTAATTACCGACGACGCTCCGAACGACCCTCGCGCCGGAGGTCTGCCGGCAGGGCACCCGCCGCTGCAACGCTACGCCAGCATACCGTTGAAGTCGGAGGACGGCCTGATCGGGATGCTCGGGATAGCCAACCGGGAGGGAGGCTACAGCGCGAAGCTGATCGCGGAAATCGAGCCGCTCGTCGCAGTTCTCCGCCACATTATCGCCCGCGACATAACGACCCGCCGCAATGCCAAACTTGTCTTCGAGACCGCCTCGACCGCCGAGGCAGTCCGCGCGATCTTCGATTCCACTGACATGCTGGCGGCTATGCGGGTCATCGACCGGGTACTCATGCTGATGGAGCCGACTGCTCAGGCCGATTTCCTGACGCTCGACGATGACCAGTTGGTACTGATCCCTGTCTACCGCGGCGCCGATGGCGCCCGACAAGGCGCCGGGAGCGCGTCGATTGATCGCCGGACGTGCCGGGCGATGACGCTCGGAACTGCGCACCTCAGCGCTCCGGATGGCGACGCCGACAGCCACTGTGCGCACGCGCTGCCCGAGCGGACGACGATCTGCCTGCCGGTCTATTCTGCAACAGAGGAATTCGGTTTGCTGACCGTCACGATTCCCCCATCCACCGTCGGTACACCGCCCGGCTCCGAGCAGGCTGGCGCACGGCTGCTGCCCCGGCTTGAGCGTCTTGCCACCGCGCTGGCCGAGATTACAGTCCGCAGCAACCTCAGCCACCTCTCGCTTACCGACCCGCTGACCGGCCTACCAAATCGCGCCGCGTTCATTCAGGCGATCAACCGTTTGGTTGGGGTCGGCGACAGACAAATACGGCCATTCAGCGTCGTCCTGATCGACTTTGACAACTTCAAACCTATAAACGACTCGCTTGGTCACCAGGCAGGCGACGAAGTTCTGATCGCCGTTGGCAACGCGATGGCGAAAACGCTCCGCCAGGACGACATAGCGGCGCGGATCGGCGGCGACGAGTTCGCCGTGCTGCTGCAAGGCCGCAAGCCGAACCAGATGTCGGCAACGGCCGAACGAATCAGGGCGGCGATTTCGGCGACGAAGATCGCTGGCGCCGAAAAGTTGACAGCCTCGCTGGGGGCCGTCCTCGTCGAGGGCGCTGCGACTTCATGGGAAGAGATCTATCGCACCGCGGACCTCGCGCTTTATGCCGCCAAGCACGAAGGCCGCGACCGGCTGAAGATCAGCGAGCAACGCCTCGGAGGCTGAGCAACGGGATTAGCGCTAAGTCTTCTCCAGCGGACGCTCTTCTCGCGGCGCCGCAGGAGCGTCGGCAGCGCACTCAGCACTGACGGTATGCCGACGAACAACTAATAGACCAGCGGGTACCAAGGGGCCACCGGCAGCGACCTAGACGCCGACCCCACCCCAAGCGCTCTTGACCGGTAGTCTCGGCGCCGTGAGCGACTACGAAGATCATCTGCAGTCGGCGCGGCAGCAGGCGCTGTCGGGCGGCGCCGAGCGCCACCATCAAAAGTCACTGGAGCAAGGCAAGCTTCCGGTTCGCGAGCGGGTCGCACTGCTGCTCGACGACGGCTCATTCGCTGAGGAAGGGCTTCTCGCCAACTGGGATCAGGACGGGCTCGGCGCCGACGGCGTCGTGACCGGTGTTGGCAGCGTTGACGGCCGCCCGGTCGCTGTGATCGCCAATGACCCAACCGTTAAGGCTGGCTCGTGGGGCGCAAAGACGGTTGAGAAGATCCTGCGGATGCAAGAGCGTGCGCTGGAGCGGCGGATCCCAATCGTCTACCTCGTCGACTCGGCCGGAGCCCGGATCACCGATCAGGTGTTGATGTTCCCCGGGCGTCGTGGCGCCGGGCGGATCTTCTTCAACCAGGTGGAACTGTCAGGCGTCGTGCCACAGGTTTGCGTGCTGTTTGGCCCAAGCGCCGCCGGCGGCGCTTACATCCCCGCCTTCTGCGACGTCGTGATCATGCACGACGGCAACGCCTCGATGTACCTCGGTTCGCCGCGGATGGCGGAGATGGTGATCGGCGAGCAGGTAACGCTGGAAGAGATGGGCGGCGCGCGGATGCACACCGCTGTCTCCGGCTGCGGCCACATGCTGGTCGAAAGTGACGCTGAAGGGATTGAGCTGGCGCGCCGTCACCTCTCCTACCTGCCGACATGCTGCGACGAGCCGGCGCCTGTCATCGAAGCGGCGCCGCCGTTGACGGCGACGCTGGAGGGCGTGATCCCGGCCGACGAAAACCAACCGTTCGATATGCAACTGGTGATCGGCGCGCTGATTGACGAAGGCAGCATGCACGAAATCCACGGCCGCTGGGCGAAGGAACTGATCACCGGCTTTGCGCGGATTGACGGCAAGCCGATCGGCATCGTCGCCAACCAGCCAAAGGTCAAAGGCGGCGTGCTGTTCGTCGATTCGGCCGACAAAGCGGCGCGGCATATTGAAGTGTGCGACGCCTATGGCCTGCCGCTGCTGTTCCTCGCCGACGTGCCGGGCTTCATGATCGGCACGCAGGTCGAGCGGGCCGGGATCATCCGCCACGGGGCAAAGATGATCGCCGCGCTCAGCGCCGCGACCGTGCCGAAGATCTCGGTGATTGTTCGCAAGGCCTACGGCGCCGGCCTTTACGCAATGGCGGGGCCGGCCTTTGAGCCCGATGGAGTGCTGGCGCTGCCCGGCGCCTCGATCGCCGTGATGGGGCCGCAGGCGGCGGTCAACGCCGTCCACCTGAACCGCCTGCAAGCGATTGAGGACGAAGCCGAGCGCGAGCGTGTAACGGCCGAGCTGCGCGACGAGTACGCCGCCGACGTCGACATCCTGCGGCTCGCCTCAGAGCTGGTGATTGACGCAATCGTTGAGCCGGACGAGCTGCGCGAGCAGCTGGTCAGGCGCTTTGCGCTGGCCGACCGCCGCCAGCGGCAGCGCCCGGCGCGGCGCAGCTCAATTCGGCCGATCTGAGCCAGCTGGCTCAGGAGTGGCCAAAGCGTATATCCGGCAGAATCTTGCGTAGCGGCGCTGGCAGCCACCAAGCCCACTTACCGAGCAGTCGGAGAATTACCGGCAACAACACCAGTCGCACAAGGAATGCGTCGAGCAGCACGGCGACGCCGAGAATCACCCCCATCTCCTTCGGTGGCAGCGGCCCCGACAGCGCAAAGGTGAAGAAGATCGCGACCATCACGCCGGCCGCAGCGAAGATCACTCGCCCGGAGTGGGCAACTGCTCCATGGTGGAGTGGTATAGATTGGTCGCGACCTGTTCAGGCAAGGCTAGAAGCTGCGGGCGCCGAGCCGGACGTTGATCGCCTTCGGCTGGTTGATGAACAGCGAAGGGAGCGCGGCGGGCTCTTCTACCAGCTCCATCTCGGGATAACGCCTAAGCGTCTCTTCGACGAGGATCTTCAGCTCTAGCCGCGCGAGTGCGGTGCCCAGACAGAAGTGGCGCCCGCCAGCACCGAAGGCCTGGTGCTCGGGGTTCCGCTTCACGTCGAGCTGGTGCGGGCACTTGTATTCCGACTCGTCGCGATTTGAGGCCGAGTACCAGAGGATCACCTTGTCGCCCTCGCGGATCGTCGTGCCGCGCAGCTCCGTATCACGAGTGGCGGTTCGGCGGAAGTTCGCAAACGGCGGGTACATCCGCAGGAATTCCTCAACGGCGGCGGGGATCAGCGACGGGTCGTCGATCAGCAACCGGCGCTGTTTGGGGTTGCTGAGCAGCGCGATCATCGAGTTGGAGTAGGTCGCCTTCGAGCTGTCCATCCCCGCGGCGACGAGAAGCGCAAAACCAGCGGCGACCTCGATGTCGGAGAGCCTCTCGCCGTCGACCTCGGTGTGGACGAGCAGGCTTGTCAGATCGTCGGTAGGGTTCTCCCGCCGGTCGGCGGCAGCCACCATTGCCTCGCTCAGGATCCGCTCGACCGCCGCCGCGTTCTCGCCGCCGGGCTGTAACTCCTCGTTGCCTACCGCCATCGCCTGCACCGCAAGGTCGGCCCAGTGCTGGTCGTCCTCCGGCGGCGTGCCGAGGAAGGTGCCGATCACACGGGCAACGACCGGCTGGGCAATCTCGGCGACGAGTTCGATCTGCTCGCGACCGTCAATTCGGTCAAAGGCCTCGACCGTGATCTCACGGATCGCCTGCTCATGATCGGCGATCCGCTTGGGCGTGAAGCCGCGCTGGAAGATCGCCTTGATGTGGTCGTGCCGCGGCGGGTCCATGCCGATGAACATTGAATTCTGGACCTCGATCGCCACCGAGTTGTCGGTGATCAGCATGCCGCCGCGCTCGGATGAGAAGGTCTCCCAGTCGCGGCTGATCGTGTGGATGTCTTCCGCGCGGGTGATCGACCAGAAGCCGGGCTCGTTCTCCCATGTGGCCATCGGGCTCCAATGGACCGGCGCTTCTGCGCGCAACCGGTCGAATATCTCGTGCGGAGGTCCTTCCCCCCAAAGACTGATGTCGCCGAGGTCGATCTCCTCGATAGGCAGCTCACTGATCGGGCTCGTGGCCATCCGAAATATCTCCTTCGGCAGATTGACAATGTGTCAAATGCCGACCCTATCCGCGGGCTGGGCCGCTGTCTACCGCTCAGCCGCCGTAAGCGCCCTAGAGCAGCGACATCATCGTGCCGACGGTACCGGCGGCCAGCGTGGCGATAATAGATGTAGCAGCCGCTTGCCGGCGAAGATCATGGCCGCCTCTCGCCCAGCTCAGCGCGCACACGGGCGTCACCCTCGTGGGCCCGCTCGGCCAGCTCGGCCAGCGCGGCGCCGACGCGTTCGCGGATCACGTCATCGCCTGCGCCGAGGATCCGCGCGGCCAGCAGCCCGGCGTTACGACCGGCGCCGATGGCGACGGTGGCAACCGGGACGCCGGATGGCATCTGCACGATCGAGAGCAGCGAGTCCAGGCCGTCGAGGTTGGCCAGCGGCACCGGTACCCCGATCACCGGAAGCGGGGTGCAGGCGGCGAGCATGCCGGGCAGGTGAGCGGCTCCGCCGGCACCAGCGATCAGGACGCGCAGGCCGCGGCTCTCGGCCCGAGTGCCGTACTCGATCATCTCGCGCGGGGTCCGGTGGGCGGAGACCACCCCGACCTCGTAGCTGATCCCCAGCTCGGCGAGCGCCTCGGCGGCCGGCTTCATTACCGGCATGTCGCTGTCGCTGCCCATGACGATTCCGACCAGCGCTTCACCGATCACGCCTCTCCCTCCAGGATCGCGGCGGCCCTCTGGGCCGCCTCTCTTGCTGTGTCGAGCTGCTGCGAACGGACGGTCACGTGCCCGAGCTTACGCCCGGGCGCCGGGAGCTTGCCGTAGAGGTGAACGTGTACCCCCGGCTCGGCAAGGGCGCGCGGCAGCTTCTCGCGCGGGTCGGACCGGTCGCTCTGGCCGACCACGTTCACCATCGCTACCGCCGGGGCGGTCAGTGAGGTATCGCCGAGTGGCCATCCGAGTACGCCCCTGAGGTGTTGCTCGAACTGCGAGGTTTCCGCCCCCTCGATCGTGAAGTGCCCTGAATTGTGCGGCCGGAAGGCCAACTCGTTCACCAGCAGCGATCCGTCGACCACGAAGAGCTCCACGGCGATCACCCCGGCGGCGCCCGGCACGTCGGTGATCTCCAAGGCGATCGCGGCGGCTTTCTCTGCCAGGTCCTGATCAACTGGCGCGGGGACGAGGACCTCTCGGCACATGGCATCGCGCTGGACGGTCTCGACGACCGGGTAGCACGCGGATTCGCCGTTCGTTGAGCGCGCCACGAGGACGGCCAGCTCGCGGTCGATGGCAAGCTTCGGTTCTAGGAGCAGGCCGTCGGGGGACTGATCGAGCAGCTCCTGGGCTTCCGTGGCGGCGGCGAGGGTGGCAACTCCGCGCCCGTCATATCCGCCACGTGGGGCCTTGGCGATCACCGGCCAGCCGTGGCGTGACGCGAATTCCTCGACCTCGCCGACCGTCCGCGCCTCGGCGAATGGTGGCACCGGGAAGCCGCGTCGCCGGAGCTCGCGTCGGGCGTGCAGCTTGTCCTGGGCCAAAAGCATCGCGGCCGGTCCGGGGACCAGCTTTACCCCCCGGGCTTCAAGGCTTTCTAATAGCGCTGTCGGCGCCTGCTCATGGTCAAAGGTCACGACATCGGCGCCATCGGCCAGCTCCTCAAGGGCGGTCAGGTCGGAGCTGTTGCCAATCACCGCGCGCGCGCCGGCACGGACGGCGGCATCGTCGGGATCGCCGGCAAGGACGGTCAGCTCAACCCCGAGGTCGATCGCCGCCTGGTGAGTCATCCGCGCGAGCTGCCCGGCGCCGACCATGGCCACGCGCGGGGCCGGTCCTAGGCTCCGCGCCGCTTCCCGACCGGAATCCCGCCTTAGCTGCATCTCAGCCTCCCACCACGAGCCGGGTGACTTCGAGATAGAGCGGTATCCCGGTGATCAGGTTGAAGGGGAAGGTCACGCCGATGGCCAAGAGTAGCGACAGCGCGGGGTTGGCTTCGGGCAGCGACAGTGGCGGCGGCGTTATCGGCAACATCATCGGCCGCTGACGCACACCACCAAGCCAGTTGGGTAAGCTGCACAAATGCCTAAACGCCTGATCGCAATCGCCTTCCTGACAGCCGCGCTGCTGGCGCTTACAAGCGCCGCCGCATCGGCCGCGACCAACCCGTGGCGCCAGTCACATCCTTGGAACATCGCCCACCAGGGCGGCGAGAATGAATTCCCCGGCAACACGATGTACGCCTTCAAGCAGGCGCTCAAGGCGGGCTCCGAGATGCTGGAGCTCGACATCGGCGTGACGAAGGACAACAAGGTTGTAATCCAGCACGACACGACCGTCGACGCGCGCACCAGCGGCACCGGCGAGGTTCGCTCGTTCACGCTGAAGCAGATCCAGAAGCTCGACAACGCCTACTGGTTCTCGCCCCGCGCCGACCATTACAGCCGCACCAAGCCTGCATCGGCCTACCGATTCCGCGGCATCGCGACCGGCAAGCGCAAACCCCCGAAGGGCTACACGGCGGCCGACTTTCGCGTTGCCTCGCTGAGCCAAGTGCTGAAGGCTTTCCCGAAGACGCCAATCAACCTTGAGATCAAGGGCCGGACAACAGCCGAGGCGATTGATGAGTATTTGACCAACGCCCGCGTGCTGGCCGGTGAGCTGAAGGCAGTGAAGCGGCGCGACATCATCGTCGTCTCGTTCAAGCAGCCGGCCGTCGACCTTTTCCACACCTTGGCACCGAAGATCCCGGTCGCACCGGGCGTCGATGGAATGGTCAGCTTCTTGCTGCTAGGCGGCTCGCCCGGCGCCGGCGTGGTTGCCCTGCAAGCGCCGATCACCTACATGTTCGGCGGCAGCCGAATTGAAGTGTCCACCAAGGAATACATCGCCAAGGCCCACGCCGCCGGCTACGCCTGGCAGAACTGGTTTGACGGCGCCGACCCTGACACGGCGGTCAGCTGGGCGAAGATGGTCGATCGCTGCGCCGACGGAATTATGAGTTCATCGCCGCGTCGGCTGGAGAAGTTCCTCGCCACGGCGAAGTCGCCGGCCGAGTGCCGCAAACGCCCGTAGCAAGCAGGGCTATTCATAATCGGGAGGTCGTTACCGTCAGGTAAGGTCGCCGCATGACTACAAAAAAGACTGGCGGATTGGTCCTCGTAGCGATGATCTTCGCCGTTGGGATGACGTTCATCGACATGACGATCGTGTCGATCGCCGTGCCCGACATTCAGAAGGATCTGAAGCTCAGCGAGACCGGCGTGCAGTGGGTCGTAAACGGCTACCTGCTGGCGCTATCGGCCGGCTTGATGCTTGGCGGCAGGATCGCCGACACGTTCGGCAAGCGGCGGATCGTCACGATCGGCATCATCACCTTTGCCGGCGCCTCGGCGCTCTGCGGCGCGACGCCAAGCGGCAGCCTCGCCGAACCGTGGATCATCACATTCCGCGTGATTCAAGGGATTGGCGCGGCACTAATGATCCCCTCAGCGCTGGCTCTAGTCATTGGCTCCTTCGAGTTTGACAAGCGTGGCCGCGCGCTGGCGATCTTCTTCGGCATCACCGGCG
Organism: Solirubrobacteraceae bacterium; assembly: GCA_039744215.1. Lineage (GTDB taxonomy): Bacteria > Actinomycetota > Thermoleophilia > Solirubrobacterales > Solirubrobacteraceae > F1-60-MAGs163. Next base: position 103,125 of record JBCJTT010000003.1, on the reverse strand, counting down.
CGTTGACCTCGATCGGCCCGATCGCCGGCGGCTACCTGATCCAATACGACTGGCGTGCGATCTTCTGGGTCAACATCCCGATCGCGATCATTGCGCTGATCCTGATCCCGATCGCCAAGCCGGATGACAGCCGCAACCCGGCGCCGATCGATTACCGCGGCGCGGCACTGATCACGGGTGGCATGGCGCTCTCCGTGCTGGGCCTGCAACAGGCCAGCGTGTGGGGCTGGGGCGACGCGAAGACGATTGGCTCGATAATCATCGGCACGCTGCTGATTATTGCCTTCGTCGCGCACGAGTTGCGGACCAGCGAACCGCTGATCCGTGTGCGGATCTTTGGCGACAAGTCCTTCGCTGCGGAGAACGTCGTGCTGTTCATGATGAGCGCTGTCTTCATCCCGATGTTCTTCTTTGCCAGCATCTACGCGCAGGAGGCGCTCGGCGATAGCCCCTCGCAGGCAGGCGTTTACTTCCTGACCTTCTTCGCCGGCTTTGCGATCTCCTCGCAGGTCGGAGGGCGGATCCTTGACAAGCGCGGCGCCCGCCAACCGGTTATTGCCGGCGCAGCAATCGCTGCGGTCGGTTTCTATCTCTGGGGCTCCGAGATGCCGGGCCTCAGTTACGACTCGCAGTGGTACTACATAATCCTTGCGGGTTACGGCTTGGGGCTGGTCGTCGTTGCGGCCAATACCGACGCGATCAACCGCGCGCCGGCCGCCAGTTACGGCGAAGCGACCGGCATCACGCAGACAGTCCGCAACTACGGTGCCAGCCTCGGCCTGGCAGTCCTCGGCACAATCCTGATCACGCAGAACCGGGTGAACATCGAAGGCACGCAGGCGGCTGAGATCGCCAAGGGGATCGCGCAGTCAACACAGACGGTCTTCTACATCATGGCCGGCATCATGGCCGCCACATTCGTCTTCGCGTTGATCTTCGTGCCGCGCGGCAAGCTCGAGAAGGTTGTCGCCGAAGGCGCTTTCGACGGTCCGGCTAACGCCGCTGATTGACGGCGCGCAGAACTATCGTCTAGGCTGACCACCACACACGATCGGAGGCCTCCATGGCTGAGGTACTGCCAATTGCTGGCACGCAGGCAACCGCGAAGATTCGCAACCCGCTTGGCGTTATCGGGCTGACGTTCATCACTCTCGGCATCTACTTCGTCTTTTGGTACTACTTCGTAAACCGCGAGATGAAGGACCTCGGCCACTCGCGTGGCACCGACCAATGCGGTGACAGCCCAGGCAAATCGGTCGTAGCTATGACGCTCGGCATCTTCATCATCGTTCCGCCGTTCTTCTCGCTCTACAACAGCTTCAAACGGATGAACGCTGCGAGCGCCCTGACCGACGCCGGAGACGGGTTCGACGCTGGCCTCGGCTTGCTGCTTTGGGCATTCATCTCACCGGTCGGGATTTACATCTTCCAGATGAACCTCAACAAGGTTTGGGAAGCTCAGCGCTCAATCAGCGCGGCGCCGCCCGCTGCCGCGATCGAGACAGCGGCGCCGACGCCGGCCGTTGATCCGGCGCCGGCCGAAGGCACTGCGGCAGGCGACTCGCCCGCCTGAAACTGCGCTTAGTCCCCAACCGTGCGTGCGCGAACCGCCGCCGCGTGCGCCGGGAAGCCTTCGTGCTCAGCCAGTGCAACGACCGCACCGCTCATCCTGTCAAGCGCCTCGCCGCTGAGCTTCGCGACCGAGGTTTTCTTCAGGAAGGTCTCCGCTGTGACGCCGCCGGTAACGCGGGCGTAGGCGCCGGTCGGCAGCGCGGCCGGCACGCCGATCATGTAATTGGCTGCCGCTATCGGCGTCTGCTGGCCGAGCAGCACCTCGCCGGCATGGTCGATCAAAGCCAGTACGGCCTCCTCATCGCGGGCAACGATCTGCATGTGCTCAGGGCCGTACCAGTTGGTCAGCTCGGCCCCCTGCTCAAGGCTGTCAACGAGCAAGGCGCCGCCGTTTTCGCCCAGCGCAGCGTGCGCATATGAGCGCCGCGGCTGTGGCAGCGCTGCGATCTGAATGGCCAACTGCGCTTGCGTAGCGCTGATCAGTGGCTCGCTGTCGGTCACCAGCAGCGAGGCCGAGTCAGGGCCGTGCTCAGCCTCGTTCAGCAGGTCGGCGGCCAGCAGCCTCGGGTCGGCGCTGTCGTCGGCGATGATCAGCGCCTCCGACGGGCCGAGCAACATCTGCGTGTGGCAGCCGTACTGCTGGCAGGCAATCTGCGCCGCCTGCACCGGCGGGCTGCCAGGGCCAAGCACTTTGCGGACCTTCGGAATTGTCTCCGTGCCAAACGCCAGCGCAGCGATCCCGGCCGGCCCGTTTGCGCGGAAGACTTGCCCGATCCCGAGCTGCTGCGCGGCGCACAGCACAGCGGGGTCGATCTCCCCCTGCCCGCCCGGCAGCGGCGGCACGACGACGGCAATTTCAGGCACGCCGGCAACAACCGCGGGCGTGCCAATCTGAACAAGAACCGACGGAAACGAGCCCTTGCCGCTCGGCACGAACAGGCCTGCCGAGGCGATCGCCGTGCTCTTCTCGCCGACGACCAATCCGGGCTGCAGCTCGGTCCGCCACTCGCGCTCGCGCGTCAGGTATTCGTTGAAGGCGCGAACATTGGCGATTGCCTCGCCAATCGCTTCCTGCACTTCGGCCGGTACCGAATCGGCCGCGGCGGCGAACTCCTGATCGCTTACGCGCAGGCCGCCGGGAGCGACCACACAGCGATCGAATTTCGCCAGGGCACGGATCACGGCGGCGTCGCCATGCTCGCGAACATCATCAATGATCAGCGCCACCGAGTCGCGCAGCCCGGCATCAAAGATCGCAGTGATGCCGCGCCCCAGCAGCTGCTCGCGTTCGGCGTCGCTGAGCTGCGTCCAGCGCATCACGCGCATCGGCTGCTGCTCAGACACTGCGCCCCCCGTCGACCGAGATGACGCTGCCGGTCAGGTAGCTGGCGCGGCCGGAAAGCAGAAAGTCGACCAGCTCGGCGACGTCGGCCAGCTCACCAAAGCGGCCGGCAGGAATCAGCGACAGCAGCTCGTCGGCACGCTGCGGGTCGTCGAGCTGCGCTGCCGTCATCGGCGTGCGGATGTAGCCGGGGCAGATCGCGCTGACGGCGATACCCAGCGCGGCAAAGTCGAGCGCCAAGGACTGAGCGAGCGTGATCGCGGCGGCTTTTGAGACGTTGTAGTCGGCTCTGGCATGCTCCGGCCGCAGGCCGTTGTCCGAGGCGTTGATCACGATTCCCGAACCACGCTCCATCAGCCGCGCCGCGGCGCGGGCAAGTACAAAAGCGCCGATAACGTTGACGTCGAGGACGCGGCGGAAGTTGTTGGTGTCGAGCTCCAGTGCGTTGATGCGCTCGCCATCGATTCCGGCGTTGACAAAGACGCCGTCCAGGCCGCCCATTTCCCCAACCGCCTCAGCCACAGCTGCCTCAACCGCGGCGTCGTCGGCGGCGTCGCAGGCTGTGCCGCCGACCGCGTCCAGCTCGCTCAGCGCCGCCGCGACTGTCTGCTCACGGCTGCCGAGGATCCAGACGCGCGCGCCGCGCTCAGCCAGTAGCTGCGCCGTCGCGAGGCCAAGGCCGCTGGTGCCGCCGGAGACGATTACAGCGCGGCTGTCGGCGGCCTTACTCAATCGAGTGTTCCTTTGACGCCGGCCGTCATTCCGGCGCGGCGCGGGTTGGCAACAAAGGCGGCGCGTAGCGCGCGCGCAAAGGCACGAAAGCCGGCCTCCCAAGCGTGGTGCGGATCCTTGCTGGTGTCGAAAAGGTCGAGCTGGATCGTACAGCGAGCACCCTGCGAGAAGCCTTCGAAGAAGGCAACCAGGTCAACGCAGAGCACGTCCTCGACCTGCTCAAGCGCGGCCGCACCTTCGCGCCTGACGAAGGTGTTGGCGCGGCCCTCGAATGAGATCTGCGCCAGCGCGCTGGCCTCGTCCATCACGCCGTAGGCGAAGCCGTTGGACTCAACGCCGTCAGCGATGCGGTCGCTGATTGCTTGCCCGGCAGCGGCGCCAAGCGCCAGACCGATGTCCTCCATCACGACGTGCATCAGCCGGTAGGTGCGCACCTCGTAGCTGGCATCGACATTGATGTCGGCGTACCAGCCGACCATCTCCAGCATGTGGTCGAAGAAGGCCAGCGTCGTCGCCAGCGCCGGCTCGCGGCGCGGCCCGAAGTCGAGCGTTGCCTGAACCAGCGCCTCGCGGCTCTCGCGGCGCGTCGTGTAACTGTCGCCGTCGCGTTCGACGGTCATCCCTTTGTAATCGGTCATCCGGCTGCTCCCTTGCAGGTTCTGGTCATGGCTGCACCAGCAGCTTGACCGCTGTTGGCTCCTGAAGCTGCGATTTTACGACCGCCACCGGCTGGTTCGAAGCCGGTGAGTAGCCCAAAGCGCTCGCCGGTCAGCTCAAAGATCGCTTCGCCGTCAAAGTCGTACTGGATCGACTTGCCGATCACGTGCAGCCCGGAAAAGCCATCCTTCAGCGCCGCGGCGGTGCCAAGGCTGATCAGCTCCACCCGGCGCAGTCTACTTAGCGCCTACAGCGGCCACCGCCCGCCGCCTCTTAGTAGAAGAGGTAGCGGAACTTCGTGCCGCTGCAGAGGCCGCGAAGCTTGGCCCCCATGACGGCGCCGTGCGAGCGGTTCTCACCGCTTGGGATCAGCATCACGCTGGCCATCCAGCCGACCGGGTTGACGCCGCGCATCAGGCCGGCGCCGACTCCGCGGCCGACCGCTGGCGGGTACTCGTCGCGGTCGTACCCTTTGCGCGTCGGCACGCCGCTCAACAGCCGGTCGCGTCGTTCGCTGGCGCCGCTGCGCTTCAGCATTAGCGTTGCCGGCCAGCCGCTGCGTAGAGCTTCAACGAAGTGGCGGCGGATGTTGCGGTATTTGGTTGCGCTGAAGCCAATGTTCTGCACGCCCGATGGCCGCTGGCAGCCGACTTCGGAGTTTGGCGCCGGATTGCTGGCCGGCTGCTTGACGCCGTTCTTCAGGCACGGGCAGGGCAGCGACTCGCAGTAGATCCCGTCGCGGTCGCCATCGCGCGTGTCGGCGGCGCGCTGCGCAGCGGCCTGGTTTGGGTAGGCGCTGCAACTCTTCCCGCTGGCCGCTGCAGGCAGGGCGCTGGCGAAGGCCAGCGAGCACACCAGCGGAGCGGTGATTTTCAGTAGTAAGCGCAACAAGACTGCACCCTCTTTGTAACAAGCAGTCTACTGGCAGCGGTCTCTGAACCTCACGATTTCTTAAGGTTTTGCGCCTTCACTTGGCTGCAGATCGAAGGCCAGCGCGCTCGGTGCGCGGCGCTGGGGTGCGTCGGCTTAGGGCGCGCCCCAGCGACCGTCGCCGTGGTCGCGCGTGCTGTCGTCCTCGAGCGCCGGCGCGCCGTCCGGCCCGTAGCCGGCGTTGGTCAGCATCCGGCGCAGATCAACAACCATCTGAACATCAATGTCCTTATGGCGCGGACGGTGCAGCGTCTCGGTCTCCGGTCCAAGCGTCACTTTGACCTTGCCGTTGTGCTCCTCACTGACCTCACCGACGTGCTCGAGCAACGAGATCACGTGGCGCCAGCCAATGTTGTGGCTGGTCGGGTGACGGAAGATCTCGTCAACCGTGTCGCGGTGGCGGCTGGTCAGCTCAGGTTTGCTCATCGAATGCAATCCTAGGGAATCTCGAAGGCCGCCACTGCCCCGCCTTCAGCCGAAGATGCTGATTGCCCGCGCGGCGACAAGCAAAATCGTCAGCGCGGCAATCGCCGTCTCCACCGCCATCAGGACCTTCGCCCGCCGCGTAAGCGGCATCGTGTCGGCGGCGCTCCAGGCGATCGCCGTAACGAAGGCGAGGTAGGTGTAATCGACCAGCCGCGGGTGCCAGTCGGCGGGCACCAGCCCGGGCCGCTCGACCGTCATCTCGGAGAAGAGGAAGTCGCGCTCGCCGTCCGGATCTGAAGCACGGCGGCGCGGACCGCCGCCGTCGAGCTCCCAGTAGAGCAGCCCGAAGTTGAGTACCAGCGTGGCCAGCACGACGGTCGCCTCAGCCATTAGCTCGGCGCCGGTACGTGCCTCGCCGGTAAACAGCTCGAGCAACAAAAGCACGACGGTCACGGCGTTCCAAGCCGCGATCAGCGCCAGCAGCGCGATGCCGGCGCTGCGCCGGCCGGCGCTGGGGGCGATTATCCCTGACCGGTTGGCAACCAGCAGGGCGAGCAGCACCAGCTCCGGCGCAATCGGCACCCACCAGATCCATCCCTGCACATGAAAAAGCGTCCAGCCGTACTGCAGGCTGAGCGCGGCGAGCGTCGCCTGCAACGCGATGACGATCAGCACCGCAACCGTCACCTCACGGCGTGCCTCGCTCGCCTCGCGGGCCAGCTGCGGATTGGCGCCAGCCTCCACGCCTGCGCTCAGTTGCTGTTACAAGCGAGGTTGTAGATCGCCTTCGGTACAGGCGATGGCTTGGGGCAAATCTTGGCACGGTTCTGCGGCACCCAGTAAGGCCCTTCGGCCTGCCAGACGACGGTCGTTGTCACGGCGGTTGCCTTCGGCCCGACATTGACAAAACCAACCGCCCAGCCGTCGGCGCACCGATAGGGCTTACCGCCGCCGCTGGCGAGCACGGCGCCCTCGTTGCCGGCCTTGGCGTAAGCCGTGACTGCTGCTTCGATACCGGCCTGCGTGCAGGCGGCGCTACCGCCGCCGATTGCCGTCTTCGTTGTCGTCACGGCGGCGCTCGGGGTCGTCGCCGTGATCGTCACCGTCGTCGTCGGCGCGGTGGTCGGACTGGAGCTTGTCGTGTTGCCGCTGCCACAGGCCGCCAGCGCAAGCGCTCCAGTGACGAAGATTGCGACCGAGCCAATACGCAGCGTGATCATCTGTTGGACTGTAAACCCCCGGTCGGAAGCACCTTCGGGCGCCCTCTTGGCTTCAAATTGATCAGTGACCCATCCCCTCCGTCCCCCCCATCTCCTCGTCCATGGCCTCGCCTTGGTCCGGAACGCCTCCAGCTGGGGAGACCTTTCCGTACCACGCCATACGCCAGGCGTTCATCTCTTCGATCTCCGTCGACTGGTCGCGGATAATCGCCTGCGCAAGCTCGCGCAGTTGCGGGTCCTTACCCTCGGCCAGTTCGACTCGGGCCATCCGGATTGCGCCTTGATGGTGCTGGATCATCATGTCGATGAACGCCCGATCAAACTTCTTGGAACGCATTAGCATCGAGTCGTCCATGTTCATGCCCATCATCGAATCCGAGAGTCCTAGCTCTCCGGTTTCCACGTTTTCGTCAGCCAACTGCTTGTCAATCTGCTTCAACTGGTCGATCTCGCTCTGCTGGGCGACAATGATCGCGGCGGCCAGCTTCCGGACCTGTGGCTTGCTGGCCCGATCCTGAGCAACCTTGGCCATGTCGATGGCCATCTCGTGGTGGTCGATCATCTCGCCGGCAAAAGCGCGGTCGACGCCATTGGCGCCTGCCGCCGAATCTCCGTCCGACGAGCCGCCGCAAGCGACGAGAGCTAGGCTCACGAGGGTCACGGTTATAACCCCGGCGGCAAGCGCTAGGCGCGATTTGGTGCGTTTCGTCTGAATCGTTTCTCCTTAGGTTGGTCTGGCGTATGCGGCAATGGATCGCTGCCAGCACCGAATAAAGAGGCGAACGACAGGATCTAGGATAGTAAATCCTCGGTCGGAGGCATTCTTGTCAGGATGCAGTTATGGGCGACGCGATCGAGCGCTGGTGGCAGCGTGAAAAGCAACGAGGCGATGACCAACGCGATAAATGCCGCTCCAAGCGCGCCTTCGTCAGCGAAGCCGAAGCGCGCGCCCACGCCGCCGCCGACCGCGCACAGTTCGGTGACCGCTTCACCGCCTACCGGTGCGAGCTGTGCGGCGACTGGCACCTGACGCTCCACGGCGATTGACAGTTCGACGACGTGCCCCTTCCGCGCAGCGCGCCGATCTATTAGGCTTTCCGCATGGCCACTACCTCCTCGTCACCGAAGACAACTTCGACCACGGCCCCGGTCGGCGTCGCCGCCGAGCTGGCTGAGCTGGTCGGCCGGCTGGACTCGCGCGCCGAAGGCGGCCGCGCCTTCACGCTGGCCTTCTGGGACGGCAGCGAGCTGCCGCCGACCGAACCGCGCGCCGACTCACCGACGCTGCGTTTGGCCAAGCGCGACGCGCTGGTGCGCATGGTGCGCGAACCGAACGAGCTGGGGATGGTGAGGGCTTGGGTGTCGGGCGAACTGGAGGTTGACGGCGACCTCGAGCTGGCACTCGACCTGACTGAGAAGTGGCGCCACGCGCCGGTCAAGCCAAGCGACGCCGTTCCCGCACTGAAGGCGGCGCGCAAGCTTGGCCTGCTGCGCCGCAGCCAGCCACCGCCGCCGGAGGCCGAAGCAAAGGTCAGCGGCCGCCGCCACAGCGCCAGCCGCGACCAGGAAGCGATCTCCCATCACTACGACGTATCGAACGAGTTCTACCGCCGGATGCTGGGCGAAACAATGGTCTACTCCTGCGCCTATTTCGGCTCGCCCGAGGACACGCTCGATCAGGCCCAGACACGCAAGCTCGACCTTGTCTGCAAGAAGCTTGAGCTAAAGCCGGGCGACCGGCTGCTCGACGTTGGCTGCGGTTGGGGCTCGCTGCTGATCTACGCCGCGCACCACTACGGCGTGCAGGCGGTCGGCGTGACGATCTCGGAGGAGCAGGTCAAACTGGCGCGCGAGCGGATCCGTCAGGCCGGCATGCAGGACAGCTGCGAGGTTCGCCTGCAGGACTACCGGGAGATCGACGACGGTCCTTACGACAAGATCTCCAGCATCGGCATGTTTGAGCACGTCGGCCGCGACAACCTTCCGGTTTACCTGGCCAGCGTGCGCAAGCTGCTGGCGGCGGACGGCCTGTTCCTCAACCACGGCATCGTGCGGATCGGCGAGGACCACCAGATGCATCCGAAGAGCTTCACGCAGCGCTACGTCTTCCCCGACGGTGAGCTGCACACGCAGGCGATTGTGATCGAAGCGATAGAAGAGGCCGGATTTGAGCTGATCGACGACGAGTCGCTACGACCCCACTACGCCGAGACGCTGCGCCGCTGGGCAATCAACCACGACAGCGACCGCGAAGCCGCAATCAGCGAGATCGGCCCGGAGCGCGAGCGCGTTTGGCGACTGCACAACTACGGCGCCGCGCTGGGCTTTGATCGCAGCCGCCTGTCGGTCCACCAAGTGATCGCCCGCGCCGTGCACGAGTACGAGCCAGCGCCGCCACTGCGCGTTCGCTCCTACCCGGTTTAGGCCAGCCCGCTCAGCGTCGCCGGTCGGCCTCGCGGGGCTGCCCCTTATACCACGGGATCGCCAGCCGCTCGGCCAACCCGACAAGGGCAAAGAGCGCCAGCCCAATCAGCGCGAGGACGACGACGACGGCAAACATCGCTGCCGTGTCGATCTGGTTGTTGAAGGTCAAGATCAGGTACCCAAGCCCGTCCGACGAGCCAACCCACTCGGCGAAGACGGCGCCGATAACGGCGCAGCGCGGCGGCCCGGTCGATGCCGTCCGACCTGCGGGTGATCAGGCCACCAAGTGGCCGCTGAACGATCGCGGCAATCGCCTGCGCGCCGCGGCCGGCGTCGATCTGCGTTGCGACGTCGATCGCGTCGGCGATCCCAAAGTCGGCTTTGCCGGCGTCGATCAGTTTCAGCGTGTCGGCGGTGGAGGTGGGCTGAATGATCTTCAGATCGATGTTGTTGGCCTTGTAGTAGCCGGCGGCGGCGGCGCGGTAGATGCCGGCATGAACGGCGTTTGGCAGAAAGTCGAGCACCAGCGTCGCCGACGTTGGCTGCTTTAGCCGCGTCGCGCCGTCGGCCGCAGCGCCGCCTGAGCCTGCGCGGTCGCTGCCGCCGCAGGCCGCCAGTGTCAGCGCGGCGGCGATCACGGCAGCAGCCGCGGCGGCGGCTGGCAGGCGCCGGATCCCGGCGGCCCTGACGGTTCTGTTGACGTTCCCGATCTGCATTAAGCTTGCCCCAAGTGTGGCGACAGACGCGGCGCAGCGCAGCCTGCCCAGCGCGCAATAGGCTGGGGCGATGGCCGCGGTAACTCATCAGCAGATCGCAGCAAACGGGATTGAGCTGCATGTCGCGCAGAGCGGCGAGGGCGATCCGGTCGTGCTGCTGCACGGCTTTCCTGAGCTCTGGTACTCGTGGCGCCATCAGATCAGCGCGATTGCCGCATCGGGGCGGCGAGCGATCGCGCCGGACCTACGCGGCTTCGGTGGCAGCAGTGCGCCGCAGCAGGTCGAGGATTACGACATTGAGCAGCTGACCGGCGACGTCGCCGGCCTGCTCGACGCGTTGGAGATTGAGCAGGCCGTGATCGTTGGCCATGACTGGGGCGCCGATCTGGCCTGGAAGTTCGCGCTGCTTCAACCGCAGCGGGTCAAAGCGGTCGCCGGGCTGAGCGTCCCTTACGTGCCGCGCGCACCGGCGCCGCCGACCGAGCTGATGGCCGAGCACCTCGGTGAGGACTTCTACAGCGTCTGGATTCAGCAGCCAGGCGTTGCCGACGCGGCGCTGTCAGCCGACGTGCGCCGCACGTTGGCGACGCGTGAAACCTGGAACGCCGCATGGGCGCAGCGCAGCGACAGGCCGCCAACGCCGCCCTGGATGAGCGACGCCGATCTGCAGCTTTACGTTGACGAGTTCACGCGCACCGGCTTCACAGGCGGCCTCAACTGGTACCGCAACCTGGACCGCAGCTGGCGGCTGCTGGAACGTGTTGACGGGCGGACGATCGACCAACCGGCGCTGTTCATCACCGGCAGCCGCGACCCGGTCCGCGCCTTCATGCCGGACGAGGCGATGGCCGGCTCGGTCACCGACCTGCGCGAGGTTGTGATCATCGAAGGCGCTGGCCACTGGGTTCAGCAGGAATGCCCGGACGAGGTCAACGCCGCGCTGCTTGAGTTCATCGAGCTGGTTGACACGGAGCGTGCGTAATGAGTGTGAGCGAGAGACTGATCAGCTCCGGCCGCCTGCGCTCAGTCTTCGATCTGAACTACGAGTTTGCCGGTGTTTTCGCCGGCAAACAGCATGTTCAGCGCGCGCGGTAGCTGCTCAAAGCCCTTGACGACGGTCTCTTCGCTGCGCAGCGTGCCGGCCGCGACCATCGCGCCGAGCGCCTCCAGCGCCTCGGGGAAGCGCGGGTAGTAGTCGAGGATGATGAAGCCCTGCAGTTTGACGCGCTGGACCAGCAGGTTGCCAAACGATCGCGGCCCGGGAGCCGGCTCCTTGTCGTTGTAGCCGGAGATCAGGCCGCAGAGCACGACGCGGGCGTTCAGGTTGAGGCGCGAGAAAACAGCCTCCATAATCTCGCCGCCAACATTCTCAAAGTCGACGTCGATTCCGTCCGGCGTTGCCGCCTTCAGCTGCGCGCGCCAATCATCGGCTTTGTAATCAACGGCGGCGTCAAAGCCCAGCTCGTCAACCAGCCAGGCGCATTTCTCAGGCCCGCCTGCGATCCCAACGACGCGAGCGCCGCGCTGTTTGGCAAGCTGCCCGGCGACCGAGCCAACGGCGCCTGCGGCGGCTGACACAACGACCGTCTCGCCTTCCTTCGGCTCGCCGATCTCAAGCATCCCAAAGTAGGCCGTGACGCCGGTCATGCCAAGCACGCCGAGCAGTGTCTGCGGTTCTACGGGGATTCCTTCGGGGATCTTCATCAGCGGCATCTGCGCGCTTGTGACCATGTAATCCTGCCAGCCGGTCAGCCCGGTGACGAGCGTGCCAACCGGGTACTCGTCGCTCTTTGACTCGATCACTTCGCCAAGGCCCAGCGCGCGCATCTCCTCACCGATCGCCACCGGCGGCAGATAGGTCGGCTCCTCACCGATCCACAGCCGGTTGGTCGGGTCGATTGAGATCCACTTAACGCGGACCAGCGCCTCACCGTCAGCGATCGAAGGAATCTCGTCGCTGACGAGCTTGAAGGTCTTCTCATCGACCGGCCCGTCGGGACGCTCGGCAAGCAGGAAACGGCGGTTGACTTCGGGCATTTGGTGCCTTTCGGGAGCTGTTAGGGCGCGAGTCGTTCGGCGACCCAGCCGCCGTTGTCACGACGATAGACGAAGCGGTCGTGCAGCCGAAACTCGGCAAGCTGCCAGAACTCGATCGCCTGCGGCTCAATCAGGTACCCGCCCCAGAACGGCGGGCGTGGCACCGGCCCGCCTTCGAAGCGGGCGCCGTTCTGCTCTACCCGCGCCAGCAGCTCAGCGCGGTCGGCGATCACCGATCCCTGGTCGGACGACCAGGCGCTGATCTGCGATTGGCGCGGGCGGCGTTCGAAATAGGCGTCGCTTTCGGCCTCGCTTAGCTGGCTAACGGCTCCGTGGATCAGGACTTGGCGGCCTAGTTCGCGCCAGTAGAAGACCAACTGGGCGCGGGGGTTTTCGGCCAGCTGGCGACCCTTCAGGCTGCCGGCGTTGCCGTAAAAGCGAAAGCCGGCGTTATCGGCGCCGCGCAGCAGCACGGTCCGCGCGCTGGGCCTGCCGTCGGCTCCGGCGGTCGCCAGCGTCATCGCGTTCGGGTCGGTCATCCCGCTCGCTTCAGCATCGCCAAGCCAAACCGCAAACAGTTGCAGCGGCTCAGCCGGCAGTGACGCTTCGTCAAGTAACGGCTGATCGCTCATTGGTGGTCAATCAGCTGCAGCTGAGCTTCGGGGTCGATCTGCCAGCGGGCCGCCAGTTGACGCAGCGGCTCGTCAACGCGCCACTGATCGGCGACCGGTTCACCGTCGTAATTGGGGGTTCCGCCCTTCAGCGCCATACAGCCTGCATTGTCGCCAACGACGTTGATCTGCTCGATCTCCTCAGCCGTCAGCAGGTTCCGGGCCGGCAGCGCGGCCAATTCGGCCCGCTTCTGCTCAACCGGCCGGGCGTCCGGGCCGATCTCCTGAATCAGTGTCGGCGCAACGCACTCCACCTGCGGCTGGGCAAGCGTCCACTGGCAGGCCAGCTGCAGCGCAGTCAGGCCGTGACGTTCGGCGATTGGCCGCAGCCGGTCAAGCTTTGCTGAGCCGGCCTCGACCCAGTCGCCGGGGCGGAAGCAGCGGTGGTCGCCGTCACCAAACTGGTGGCCGGGAGCGACGTCGCCGTGGAAGATGCCGCCGTAGTCAACGACGCGCGCAATCAGCGAAACGTCGTAGCGCTCAGCCGCCGGCAGCACCAGACTGCTGGGCCACGGCTCGAGCGGGTTGAGAATCACCATCGCCCAGTCGATCAGCTCGCCAAAGCGCTCAAAGCAGTCGATGATGTCGAGCGTGAAGCCGTTCGCCGGGCCGGGCGCAACGCCGATCTTGCCGGCAAGCCCCTCGTCGCGCAGCTGCGCCATCGCCTGCCAGACGACCTCGCTCGTGTAGCCGGTGCGATCGGGGTTGTGGAGCATCAGCAGGTCGAAGTGGTCAACGCCGCAGCGCTGAAGGCTCTTCTCGGTCGCCATCCGCAGGTAACCGGCGTACTGGTCTGGGCCACGCAGATCCGGGTTGGTGAAGCGCGGGAAGCCTTTTGCGCCCTGACGCTCGCCCTCGTAGAAGTCATGCCCGATCGCGCCGACGAGGCAGTATTCGTCACGATCCAACCCTTCAAGCGCGCGGCCGACCAGCTGATCGGCGCCGCCCGCGCCGTAAGCATCGGCCGTGATCAAGGTCTCAATGCCGTTTCCGGGCCGCAGCAGCTCGGCAACGCGCTGTTCGTCAAGTTCCTCGCCGAAGTGCATGAAGCGCCCTCCGGACCATGAACCAAGTGCGGTACGTGTGGGGTTCTTCATACGCTTCAGGATACGCGCGCGCGGCAATCGGGGTCGTTTGGCGGCGGCGGCGATTATCGTTTGACCGGTCGGCTTTCCGTTTGCGGCTGGCAACCACACGATGAGCGATCAGAAAACAGCTTCAGTCGGTGACGTACTGGGCGGCTGCCGCCTTGAGCGGCTTGCGGCCAGCGGCGGCATGGGCGTCGTCTTCGAGGCGACGCAGCTGGCGCTGGGGCGCCGCGTCGCGCTGAAGGTGATCTCGCCGCAACTGGCCGACGACGCTGAGTTTCGTCAGCGTTTCGTGCGCGAGGCACGGCTGACAGCGTCGGTCCACGACGCCAAGATCGTCGACGTCTACGACGCCGGCGAGCAGGATGGCGTGCTCTACATCGTGATGCGCTTCGTTGACGGCGTTGACCTACGGACCGTGCTGCAGGATGGCGGTCGCTGCTCGCCGCGTCGCGCCGTGGCAATTTGCAGCGACGTTGCGCAGGCGCTCGACGCTGCGCACGCCGCCGGTCTGACGCACCGCGACGTGACGCCGTCAAATATTCTGCTGAGCGGCAGCGGCGAACGTGAAACTGCGCTGCTGACCGACTTTGGCCTGGTGAAGCAGGTCGACGCCAGCGGCCAGACGAAGAGCGGCACCTGGCTGGGGACGCTGGCTTTTGTTTCGCCGGAGGCGCTGCGCGACGATCCGATCGACCATCGCGCCGACGTTTACGCGCTCGGCTGCGTGCTCTACCGGATCTGCAGCGGCGAGCCGCCGTTCCCGCGCGAGCATGATGCAGCGACGATCGCCGCGCACCTTGGCGACGCAGCGCCGCCGGTCAGCGCGAAGAGTGATGCGCCGCAGGCGCTGGACGCAGTAATCGCAAAAGCGATGGCGAAGCAGCCTGCCGACCGCTATTCCAGCGCCGGCGAGTTTGCCGCCGCCGCGCGCGCCGCCGTCGGCAGCGCAGCAGCGCTCACGGCTGACGACGTAGTAACGCAGAGCGCCGGGCGGCAGGATCAGGCGACCCGCGTGGCGCCAACGCGGCGCGGCGCGGCGCCGGCGGCGCCGGTGGCGTCAGCAGCCGCGTCCGGCAACGAGCAGCGCACAGCGGTCGCTGGCCGTGGCAGCGGCGCGCAGCGGCGGCGGATCGGCGCGCTAGCGCTGGCAGGGGTTGCCGCGCTGGCTGGCGCGGCCGGGGCGATCGCGGTCGACCGCTCGGTCACCGCCTCTGGCTCAAGCACCAGCCGCTCGCAACCTGTTTCAAAGAAGCCGGCCGCGATCAACCTGACCGGCTACTCAACCGCTGGCTACTCGGCGCAGATTCCAAGCGGCTGGCAGCTGATCGAAGACGCCGTCGACAAAGGCCTCTACCACGACAGCATCTGGCGCGCCCCGGCCCCCAGCCGCGCGCAACTGAAAATCGCCTACCGCCCGGGCGTCAGCGTCGGCGCCGACCGTGTGGCATCAGCGCTGCGCAGTCGGATCGCCGCCGACCCGACCTACAGCGAGCTGGCCTGGGGGCCAATCAAGCTGAGCGGGTCGTCGGCAACGCGCTGGGTCTACGGGATCGACGGCCGCGCGCGGATGACCTGGACGTTGAACCCCTGCTCCACCAGCGTTGCCGTGCAGGGATCTTCGAAGCCTTCCGAGATGCTGCGCTGGGCGCCAACCTTCCGCGCCGTTACAGCGTCGGTAAAGCCCGGCTGTTCCTGAAAAGCGGCGCCGTGGCCCGGGCGATGTACGCTCCCGCGCGTGAGTAATGGTGAACGAGAGCTGCGCCACGCGCGGGCCAGCGATGCGGCGCGCGCGGCGCGTGAGCAGTCCGGTGTACCGGCCGAGCAGCCGTTCGATTGCATCCTCACTGCGATTGAGGAGAGCTTCCCGCTGGCCGTCATCATCGCCCAGCTGGGCGACAACTTTGCTGGCGCGTTAGTAGAGCGGCCGCAGCTGAACATCGCACTGATCGCTGCGAAGGATGCCGCGGTGCGACGTCGCTTCACGCTGGCACACGAGCTTGGCCACCAGCAGCTAGGTCACGGGCCGCGGCTCGACACGGCGAAGTCGATGCACGATGAAACCGATCCGGACGAGTGGTCGGCCAACCGTTTCGCGGCCGAGTTCATCGCGCCGCAGCCAGCGATGGAGCTGTTCGTCGCCTCACTTGACGACGACTCGCCAACACTGGAGCTGGTCTGCCGCGTTTCAAACCACTTCGCGTTCAGCCCCCAAGCGGCGCGAATCCGGCTGGAGACGACCGGGCTACTGAGCGACACTGCTTTGATCGGGCGGCTCGATCAGGAGATTCTGGACGGTGAGGCGCGTCACTGTTTCGAGCGGCTGGGACTAAAAGACCGTGAGGACCTTTGCGCGCTGCCGCCGGCAGCGATGCCACGGCTGCCGGCAGCGGTGCAAGGCTCAGCACTGGCCGACTATTGCGCTGGCCGGATCGACGCCGCGCGGCTGGCGCAGCTGCTCGGGCGCAGCGCAGAGAAGGTTGAGCAGCGGATTCAGCGGCCGGAAGCTTAAGCGGCGTCAGTCGCCTGACAGGAACAGCTCGTCAACTTCGTCCCAGCCAAGCGGACTGGGCGTTGTCGCAGCATCAACCAGCATCTCGGCAAGCTCAATGTTCTCGGCTGACGGCTCGGCCGAACTGGTGCTCATTCTGAACGCGAAGCCGTAGTCGGGCCGCTGAAAGCCGGCCGCCGGGTCAACGTCAAGGATCTTGCGCAGCGCGTCGCGCACGCGACCGCTGAGCATCCCCAAGCTGCCTGCTTCCAGCCGGCCCAGGTAGTCGGCCGCTTTGGCCCGCTGCTCCGCGCCGTCGCCAACTCCGGCCTCGGTCAGCAGCGCGCCGGCAAGCTCGTCAAGGCTAAGGCCAGCGCGCGAGCGGGCCGCTCCAAGGTCAACTGCTGCCCGCTCAGCGAACAGCTGCGCCACACGCTTCATCACCGGCCTTTCCAGTTCACGGGCAAAGGCATCAGCGTCGAACGGTCGCGGCGGCGCCTGCTCAATCAGGTAGCGGTCGATCCGCGCCTCAAGGCCGCGCCGCTCGCCGTCGCTGGCAGCGGCCAGGCAGTCGCCGAGGTTGGGCTGCTCGCCGCGCTCATAGGCAGCGCAGAAATCAGCAAACATTTTTCCCGACGTTGTCATCTCACTCTCACTGCTCCCTTGCTCCAAGGCAGTCGTCGCGGAATCGCCGCGCGATCTGGTCGACATTATTTGCGCTGTATTCCAGCCCGTAATCGCCGGCAAGAATCTCAACCACTTCCTTTGAAGGAAAGCCAAGCTCGATCCGCATGTAGATGATCAGTCGATGATCGTCGCTGCGGCAGTCGTACTGGTTGCGGATCAGGTCAACGTCGCTGATGATCTCGTAGCCAACCTCAACACTCTCCGGCTCGTCCGGCCCGCTTGGCGACACGTCGCTCTCGTCGTAGTTGAGCGAGATTGCGTCGCGGCGCAGCTGCTCACGCTTGTCGCGGGCGATGCTGGCAACGTGACGCTTGGCGATCACCGCGATCCAACCGCGAAACTGCTTCAGATTGACCAGCTCGGGCGGATTGGCGAGCACCGCCTCAACAACCTTCAGTAGTGCGCCATCGGCAACCTCGTCAACCAGATCAGGGCGCACATTCTTCGAGACAACGGTCCTGATCAGGTCGATCTGAAGAAGCGCCAGCAGCTGCGTCGCCTTCTCGCCGGCCTCAAGCTCGCCGGCGTGGAGCGCGCTGTGAATCTGAGCGATCGCGCGCTCGGGATCGCTGGCGAACAGGTCGCAGAAGGCTTCGTCGCTGAGTGGTCGGTAAGGCGTTGGCATCGTTCAGGGGTAGGGTCGCAGAGCAGCGCGGCAATCTGACAAAGAGTTTCTGTCAGAACAAACTGGCCGCCGGCGACCTTTGGAATATGACTAAATCAAGGCCGTTCGTACGAGCATGTATTCGCAAGGGACAGATCACACTGAACCGCTGGAGCCCGGCGCTAATCACCGGCGGGCCGGCGGCAATGCAGATCGGGCGCGTCCGCGCCTCGCTGGTTGACCTGTACGTAACCGAGTCAGACGAGCTGATCGCTGAGCCGGTCTCCGGCTCGAGCCTCGGCGAGAGTGAAGGCGAGCTGCTGATCGAGTGGGCGCGCAGCGTTGGCTACGAGCGGATCTGGCTGCCCGACAACGTGGTCGAGCTTGACGCCAACCCCGCCGACGTTGGCCTGGCCCGCGTCAACTGCCGCACCTGCGGCGCCCGCTGGGAGGACGCGTCAGCCGACTTTTGGCTGAAGGTCCGCGACAACGGCTACTTCCCCGGCTCCTGCCCGGCCTGCGGCGACTCGCTGCCGGAGTGGACAGTTGAGGCGGCGGAGGCCGACGCGCAACAGGTCGCCTGACAGGCGGTCGGCGCCGGCTAGTTCAGCGTCGGGTCGTCCGGCATCGTCGCGATCACGACGTACTCGCCGCCCTTGCGACGCAGCAGTGACGACCACAGCCCCTCCGGATCGGCGGTGAAGACATCCTCACGCAGCGCCGGCTCGACGATCCACGATTCCTCCTCCATCTCGGCCTCCAGCTGACCGGCCTCCCAGCCGGCATGGCCGGCGAAGACGCGGGCACGGCGCACCACGTCGCTGAGATGCTCATGCTGTTCGGCCTGCGAGCCCAGGAAACCAAGGTCGTCATCGATCAGCAGCGCCGCGGCGCCGCGATCTTCAAACTCGGCCAGCACCGTTACCGACGACTCGCCGACCGGACCACCGAGGTGGACGGCCTCATCATGTTCGGCCAGCTCCTCCAGCTCGGGCACCGCGCCGGCGACGGTCACCTCGGCCGGGCGGTTGAGAATCACGCCCATCGCGCCGGCCTCGTTGTGCTCCGCCACCAGCACGACTGTGCGACGGAAGTTGGGGTCATGAACTGCAGGTGATGCGATCAGCAGTTGGCCGCGTAGTGAGTCCATGCCCGTATCTTGACCTATAGACATGCGGACTCTTGTTATCTCCGACCTGCACCTTGGCTCGCTGCTCGACCGCGACGTGCTGCGGCGCCCGCAGGCGCTGGCGATTCTTGAGGCCCGCGTCGCCCAAGTTGACCGCCTGATCCTGCTTGGCGACACGCTTGAACTGCTTGAAGGACGGCCGTTGGCGGCGAGCGACGCGGCGCGGCCGGTGCTGACAACGCTCGGCCGCGCACTCGGCAGCAGCGGCCAGGTGGTTGTGATCCCCGGCAACCATGACCACGCGTTGATCCGCGACTGGCTGACCGGGCGGCTGCGCGCCGATCAGCCGCTGCGGTTAGACAGTCAGGTGCCGCGAGCCGCCAGTGAGCTGCTTGACGAGCTGTGCAGCTGGCTGGCGCCGGCCACGGTCGAGGTGCGTTACCCGGGCATCTGGCTGGGCGACGGCATCTACGCGATGCACGGCCACTACGGCGACCGGCACCTGCTTGGCGCGCTGGCATGGTGGGGCGGCGACGAGCCGCCCCGGCAGACAACGATCAGCGATTACGAACAGGCGCCGGGGGTTGACCGCGGCGCGATGACCGAGCTGGTCGCAGCTGCGATCCCCGACCAGCTGACGGGCGGCTTGGAGCTCGGCGTCGGACTGCTGCGCCAGAGCATTCTGCGCAGCCTGCCAATCGCCGCGCGGCTGCCGGGCGCCGACAACCTCGCCGCTGCAGCGGCCGTCTTCGTTGAGCAGGGGATTCACCGCCGCGCCTTCCTGCCGGCAATCGCTGAGGTGACTGCACGGCTGAGGATTCCCGCCGACACCGTGATCTTCGGCCACATCCACCGGCGCGGGCCGCTGCCCGATGACCCGGAAGCGATGTGGACGCCGGCCGGCAGCGACGGGCCAACGCTGCTGAACAGTGGTTCGTGGGTTTATGACAGCGCACTGGTGCGCCCGCCGGGTGCTGGCCGCAGCGCCTACCGCCCCGGCGGCGCGGTGCTGATCGAGGACGGTAAGGCGCCGCGTTGCCTTGATCTGCTGGCCGGCGTCAGCGACGAAGTACTTCGCGGCAAGGCCTCACCAAAGCAAGCCGAAGATCGCCCACCGTGGCAATAGAAGATCTAAGCCAATGCGACTGAGATAGTGCTACTCTCTGAAGCTATGAGCTCCGAACCAAGCACTCCAGAACAGGTCGAAACCTCCGTCCCCGAGCCAATCGAGACTTTGTTACTCGTACCGCTCGAGGATGTCGTCCTCTTTCCAACGATGGACATCACACTGCCGATAGACGTTGGCGATGACGAGCGCGTGCTGCTGGTTCCCCGCCAAGGCGACGAGTACGCCAACGTCGGCACAATCGCCACCGTCACCGACCGCATCCGCCTTCCCGGCGGCGTCCCGGGCGTTCAGCTACAAGGCCAGCTGCGCGGCATCGCCGGCGCCACCCACACCGACGCAGGCGGCCGGCTGCGGGTTGAGACGACGCCGTCACCGGACGGCTCGCCCGTTGACCGCGAAAGCCGCGAACTGGTGCGTGAGTACCGGGCGATCGTTGAAGAGATCCTTGAGCTGCGTGGTGATGACGGCCGCGTAGCTGCATGGGTGCGAACGATCATTGAACTTGGCGCGCTGGCCGACACCTCCGGCTACGCCCCCGACCTGACCTTTAACCAGAAGGTCCAGCTGCTTGAAGCGACAGACGTCATCGCGCGGCTGAAGCTGGCGCTGGAGATGCAGCGTGAGCGGCTGGCCGAATTGCAGGTTCGCCGCCGAATCCGTGAAGACGTTGAAGAGGGCGCCGCCGCCCAGCAGCGCGAATACGTGCTGCGCAAACAGATGGAATCGATCCGCCGTGAGCTCGGCGAGGACGACGCCTCGGTCGCCGACGAGCTGCGCGAGCAGATCGAAAAGGCGCCGATGCCCGACCAGGTGCGCGAGCATGCACTGCGCGAGCTTGGCCGGCTGGAACGGATGGGCGACGCTTCGGGCGAAGCACAGATGGTTCGCAACTACCTCGAGTGGATCGTCGCCGTACCGTGGGGCGAACGCTCCGACGAGCGGCTCGACCCTAAGCACACGCGTTCGGTGCTCGACGCCGACCATGCCGGACTTGACGACGTCAAGGACCGGATTGTCGAATACGTCGCGGTGCGCAAGCTGCGCGAAGCGCGCGGCATCAAAGCCAAAGCCAAAGCCGGCGCGATCCTCACCTTGATCGGCCCGCCCGGCACCGGCAAGACCTCAATCGGCGAGTCGATCGCGCGCTCGATGGGGCGCGAGTTTGTTCGCATGTCGCTGGGCGGCGTGCGCGACGAGGCCGAGATCCGCGGCCACCGCCGCACCTACATCGGCGCGCTACCCGGCCGCCTGGTCCGCGCGCTGCGCGACGCCGGGACGATGAACCCGGTAATCCTGCTGGATGAGATCGACAAGGTCGGCGCCGACTGGCGCGGTGACCCCAGCTCAGCGCTGCTGGAAGTGCTCGACCCGGCGCAGAACTCGACCTTCCGCGACCACTATCTCGACGTTGAGATCGACCTCAGCGACGTAATCTTCATCGCCACCGCCAACTCGGCCGAGCCGATCCCCGGACCGCTGCTCGACCGGATGGAAGTAATCCCGTTCGATGGCTACACGGTCGCCGAGAAGACAGCGATCGCCCGTGATTACCTGTGGCCGCGCCAGCTGGAGCGCAACGGGCTGCGCGCCGGCGAGGTGACGATCAGCAACGAGCTGCTGGAGACGATCGTCCGTGAATACACACGCGAGGCCGGTGTTCGAAACCTTGAGCGCGAACTTGGAACACTGCTGCGCAAGACGGCGACGAAGGTCGCAACGGCCGACGACGGCCAGAGCGTGACAGTCGAGCTTGACTGGGTCCGCGACGCGCTCGGCCGCCAGAAGGTCTTCCCCGAAGCAGCGGCCCGCACCGCGGTGCCTGGCGTCGCAACCGGACTTGCCGTAACCGGCGCCGGCGGCGACGTGCTGTTTGTCGAAGCGAGCGCGATGGACGCCGGCGGCGGCGGTCAACTGACGCTGACCGGCCAGCTCGGCGAGGTGATGAAGGAGTCGGCGCAGATCGCACTCACCTACGTGCGCGCCCACGCCGACGAGCTTGGTATCGCGCCTGATGCCTTTGAAAAGCGCGAGTTCCACGTCCACGTACCGGCCGGCGCAACGCCGAAGGACGGTCCCAGCGCCGGGATCGCAATGGCGACAGCGTTGGCATCGCTGCTGACCAGTCGCGCCGTCAGGCACACCGTCGGCATGACCGGCGAGATCACGCTGCAAGGCCGTGTGCTGCCGATCGGCGGCCTGAAGCAGAAGGTGCTGGCAGCCCACGCCGCCGGCCTGACCGACGTGATTCTGCCGGAGCGCAACCGAGGCGACCTCGACGATGTGCCCGACGAGGTCCGCCAGCAGATCAACTTTCATCCCGTGATGACGATCGACGAAGTGCTTGAACTGGCGCTTGAGCCGGCCGTTAAAGCAGCCAAGCTGACGCGCTAAGCGGCCGCCCAAAACGCCCTACAAAGAGGATTATTCGGTGGCGCGTCGGTTACGTCCGACCGGCAGTGCATTGTGATGCTCGTGGCGATCGACCGGCAGGTCATCTACGCAAGCAGCATCTCCCGGCGCGAGCTTCGTCGTCGGCAGGCACGCCGCCGCGGCGAGCTGCTTGGCCCACGTCTTGCGCTGATCGCTGCCTGCGGGTCGGGCTTTGCTGTTGCTGTGATCGCTGTGCAGCAGATTCTGTAGGCGCCCTGGCAAAGCAATCTGATGCGTGCTGGCAAGTAGAGTGGCCAGCAAGTGATGGAACTGATCAGGTGACAAACTCAGCTGACAACGGCAGCGAGGCCGAGCTGCTGCGCGGACAGATCCTCGATCTGACCCGCCGCTACCACGATGCGGCATTCCCCGAGACACGTTTCGTCGGCGGAGAGACAGCCGTCCCCGTCGCTGGCCGCGTCTTCGACGCTGAGGAGATCGTCACGCTGGTCGACTCGTCGCTCGACTTCTGGCTGACGACCGGCCGCTACGCGGCCGAGTTTGAGCGCCGTTTCGCGAAGGAATGGTTTGGCAAACGCCATACGATCCTTGTCAACAGTGGTTCGTCAGCCAACTTGGTCGCGCTCTCGGCGCTCACTTCGATCAAGGCAGGCAAGCGGCGGATCAAACCGGGCGACGAGGTGATCACCGTCGCGACCGGCTTCCCGACGACCGTCAACCCGATCATCCAGAGCGGCGCCGTGCCGGTCTTCCTTGACGTTGAGATCCCGACCTACAACATCGACGTAACCCACCTTGAGGACGCGCTGAGCGATAAGACGCGGGCCGTGATGATCGCCCACACACTTGGCAACCCGTTCGATCTGGCGACCGTCACCGCCTTCTGCCAAGAGCACGACCTATTCCTCGTCGAAGACTGCTGCGATGCGCTGGGAAGCACCTACGACGGCAAGCCGGTCGGCTCGTTCGGCGACTTTGCGACGGTCAGCTTCTACCCCGCCCACCACATCACGATGGGCGAAGGCGGCGCCGTAATTTGCAACAAAGGCAAGCTGAAAGTCTTGGCCGAGTCGTTCCGTGACTGGGGCCGCGACTGCTGGTGTGATCCCGGCAACCAGGACACCTGCGGCAAACGCTTTGACCAGCAGTTCGGCGAGCTGCCAGCCGGCTACGACCACAAGTACACCTACTCACAGATCGGCTACAACCTGCAGATCACCGACATGCAGGCCGCCGTCGGCGTTGCCCAGCTGGACAAGCTGGAAGGCTTCATCGCCGCCCGCAAGCACAACTTTGCCCGGCTACTAGCAGGGCTGAGCGATCTTGAAGAGCTGATAATCCTGCCCGAGGCAACGCCGAAGGGCGACCCCAGCTGGTTTGGCTTCCCGATCGCGGTTCGGCCAGGTGGGCCGGTCAGTCGCAACGAGGTGGTGCGCGCGCTCGAAGCTCGCGGTATCGCGACGCGGCTGCTGTTCGGCGGCAACCTGCTGCGCCAACCGGCCTACCGCGAGATAGAGCACCGCGTCGTTGGCGAGCTGACCAACTCAGACTTCGTGATGGAGAACGTCTTCTGGATCGGCGTCTACCCGGGCCTTGATGACGAGCGGATCGACTTCATGCTGGAAGTGCTGCACGACGCTGTCGGCGGCTCCTGAGCGCAGCGAGCTAGTAGGCGCTGATCTGCGCCAGCGTGACGGCGCGCATATCGTCGCCTGCCAGCAGCGCCGTAAACCAAGCGATCGTCGCGTCGATCCCGGCTTCAAGCGCCCAAGCGGGCTGCCAGCCAAGCAGTTCGCGGGCGCGGGTTGAATCGAGGCTTAGGAACCGCGCTTCGTGCGGCTGCGGCCGCTGATCGAGCTGCCATTCGATCGCGGTCGGCCAACTCTCGGCGATCCGCTCGACCAGGAAGCGAACCGGCTTGGCATCTTCGGCGGCAGGGCCGAAGTTCCAGCCCCGCGCGTACTGCTTCGAAGCAAGCAGCTGCTGCGCAAGAATCAGATAGCCGCTGACCGGGCCCAGAACATGCTGCCAGGGGCGGATGGCGTCGGGGCTTCGGATCTGAACGCTCGCGCCTGCCAGCACGGCGCGCATGATGTCGGGGATCAGCCTGTCCTCGCCCCAGTCGCCGCCGCCAATCACGTTGCCGGCGCGGGCCGAAGCAACGTTCGCAGTGTCCGGCTCAGAGAAATAGGAGCGGCGAAAGGCGTCGGTCACAAGCTCGGCGGCGCCCTTTGAGTTGGAATAGGGATCGTGCCCGCCGAGCCGGTCACCCTCAACGAACGGCCGTCCCTGATCGTCGTTGTCGTAGCACTTGTCGGAGCTGACGACGACGACCGACTTGACGGTGCCAACGCGCCGCACGGCGTCGAGCAGGTTGGCGGTGCCCATCACGTTGACCTCGTAGGTCATAAGCGGCTCGCGAAACGAGCGGCGCACAAAAGCCTGCGCGCCGAGGTGGAAGACGACATCGGGCTGGACCTCGTCGACAAAGCTGTGAACTGCGGCGGCGTCACGGATATCACCGACGCGGCCGCTGACAATGTCGTCAAGGGCGGCCTGGGCAAACAGCGCCGGCGCCGGTTGCACCGCGTCAGAAAATCCGTACAGCTCGGCGCCGAGCGCGCTCAGCCAAAGCGTCAGCCAGGCGCCTTTGAAACCGGTGTGGCCGGTCACCAGCACGCGGCGTCCACGCCACTGATCAGCCTCCGGCGCGGCGCCGGCCAGCCGCGGCGCCGGCTCGCCTACTGCCACGTCTTCCACGGAGCATCGCCGCTCTGCCAAAGCTGCTCAACGTTGATCCGGTCGCGCAGCGTGTCGATCGGCTGCCAGAAGCCGTCGTGGCGGTAGGCGGCCAGCTGACGCTGCTCGGCCAGCGCGTCGACCGGCTCTTCCTCCCATGCGACAGCGTCGCCAGCGATCAGCCCGCCAACCTCGGGGCTCAGCACGAAGTAGCCGCCGTTGATCCAGGCGCCGTCGCCGCGCGGCTTCTCCTGAAAGCTCTCCACCAGCACGCCGTCGTCACCCAGTTCCAGCGCGCCGAAGCGGCCGGCTGGCTGCACAGCGGTGACCGTCGCCAGCAGCCCCTGCGCGCGGTGAAAGTCGACCAGTTCGGTCACATTGACGTCGCTCAGACCATCGCCGTAGGTGAAGATGAACTCCGCCTGATCGGCAACGTAAGGCAGCACGCGCTTCAGTCGGCCACCTGTCGCTGTCTGCTCGCCGGTATCAACCAGCGTCACGCGCCACGGCTCGGTGGTCGAGGCATGGACCTCCATCGTGCCTTCGCGCATGTCGTAGGTAACGTCGGATGAGTGCAGCGCGTAGTTGGCGAAGTACTCCTTGATCACGTACCCGAGGTAGCCAAGGCAGATCACAAAGTCATCAACGCCATGGCTGGAAAGCTGCTTCATGATGTGCCAGAGGATCGGCTTGGGGCCGATGTCAACCATCGGTTTTGGCTTAAGCGAGGTCTCCTCGCTCAGCCGTGAGCCGCGCCCACCGGCAAGGATCACAGCCTTCATCGCCGCGGCGCTGCCATCTGTTGGAACTGTTTCACGGGTGGAGCGTAGAGAAACGGTGCGGGTTGGCTGCCCGGCTGCAGGAGATCCGTCATCCTGCTTAGAGCGATGCTCCAGCGACTCCGCCAGCGCACCAACGGCTACACAATCACGGCGTCGGCCTACAAGCGCGTCGCCTACCTTGCGCTGTTCGCGCTCTGGCTGATCGTGCTGACCGGCGCCGCGGTGCGGCTGACCGGGTCGGGCCTTGGCTGCCCGGACTGGCCTAAGTGTTATGGCGGCGTTGTCCCACCGTCCCAGCTTCACGCTTGGATTGAGTACGGCAACCGGTTGATCTCCGGCCTTGTTGCGCTAGCGGCGATCGCTGCCGGCCTGCTGGTTTGGCGGCGACGACCGTTCCGCTGGGAGCTGGCGCTGTTTGGTGCGCTGCTGCCGATCGGCGTGATCGCCCAGGTCGGGCTTGGCGCACTCACGGTTGAAAACGATCTCGCCCCCGGCTTCGTGATGGGCCACTACATCCTCTCGATGCTGATCCTCGACGCCGCCTTCGCGCTGGCCTGGTGCTCCACCTATGAGTCAGGCGAGCGGCAGCGATCAAGCGACCGGATGGGAGTTTGGGCGGTCCGCTGCCTGCTGCCGATCGGCGCGCTAACGATCTCGGTCGGCACCGCCGTGACGGCGGCCGGCCCGCACTCCGGCGGCGCCGGTACCGGCGACGTGATCAAGCGGCTCGACTTCCGCGGCGCCGACACGCTCTCCTGGGTCGCAAACCGTCATGCCGCGATCGCCGTCATCTTCCTGCTCAGCGTGCTGGCCGTGATCGCGCTGCTAGTGCGCCCCGGCGGCGCCCGCCAGGCCGTCAGGCCGCTGTCCGTGCTGGCCGGACTGCTCGTCGTTCAGGCAATCGTTGGCGTTACGCAGTACCGCACCGGAGTACCGGCTGAACTTGTCTGGGTGCATGTGCTGCTGGCAACCCTCGCCTGGCTGGCGATGCTCTGGTCGGTCGGACGGGCGGGGCGGCTGGACCGGCGCGGCGCGGCAACGTGAGGCGCCTGTTAGCCTCCGGGCGCGCGCACTGTTAGCGGTGGCCACCGCGAGGGCGTCAGCGATTAGTGTGAAGTCCGCCGAAGGCACAGTCTGATCAACGAGATTTTCTTACGTCCGGACATTCCGATTAGCTCATCCTCACACCAATCTCAAACCACTTGGCCCGCTGCAAAGCGCTCGCTCGGATCGGTCTCATCCGCGCTGCCCGGCCCGGCCGCCGAGATCGCCTCCGTTCTGCTGGCAGCAGCGCTGTTCGCTGTGATCGGGATTGCGCTCGCCTGGGATACCGGCTATCTCGTGCTCGCCGCCGCTGGCTTTGCCGCCTGCACGTGGCTGGCGCGGTCACTAGCCCGGGCACTGATCTGCGTGGTTGCAGCGCTCGGCCTAATTGGTGCGCTGATGGTGCTCCTCAGCAGCCTCGACGCAGAGCTGCTCGGAAGCCTTGGTATCGGCTGGGGCGTGATGTTCATCGCCTGGTGGCTGGTCGCGGTTGCTTGCGCCACCGGATTCCGCTTCGCTCAGGTCGAGAAGGAGTTTGCGCTGGCCGAGCTGCTGGCCTGTCTCGTCAGCGTCATGATCGCGGCAATTGTCGCCTCGAAGATCAACTTCCACAGCGACCTTCTGTTCTACCTAGTCCACCGTGAAGACAACGCCGCATGGGTTGGACTAAGCACCCAGGCTGCAGCCGCCAGCTCAGCCGGACCGTTCATCGGCGGCGGGTCGCTTGGCCCGATGATGCCGCTACTGATCGGGCTTCTGGGCTCCTCGCAACAGTCGGGGGTTCCAACGTCGAACGCCGTGTTCGCGCTTTACACAATGGCGATTGTCCTCACGCCACTAGTTGCCAGTTCGCTAGTCCGCAACCTCGCCGGTAAGCCGCGTTTACCGGTCCTGGCATTTGCCGCAATCGTCTTTGCTTGGGTATTTGTAGTCCCGGCTTTGCTGTATTCCAACTTTGGCCACCTATCGACAACCTGGGCGTTCCTCTCGCTGCTGCTCGCGATCTCGTTCTTGGCCTTTGACCGCGTGACGCTCTGGAGCATTCCAGCTGGTTTGGGCGTAATCCTATTTCTCGGCGGAGTTTGGTTCCCAATCGCGCCGCTGGCTGGCTGTGCGGCAATGGCGCTTTGCTGGCTGTCGGTTCGCGGTCGCGGACGCTTTGCTCGCTCAACGGTCGTAGTCCTCCTTAGCCTCGCAGCGCTTGCATTCGCGTTGCAGCTGCACAACTCAGGGATTGCTGTCGGTTCCGACCCGAGCAAACTCAGGGACTCCCTCAGGTCCCTCTACGCCGGCACGGGAGGCACAGCGACTATCGACCCGATTCTGCTGGCGTTGGCTCTCGGCGGGATTGTCGCGTTTGCCTTTTTGCAACCCCGCGACGCCGACCCAAGAAAACGAATCTTGACTCTTCTACTAGCGATCGTCGCCTACTTGATTGCGGTGTATGCACTTAGCTCCCTGCTCGGAACGGGCGGAGGAAGTTACGGCGTAGTAAAGCTCACGTACGTCCTCGGAATGGCAACCGTTGTCACCCTGATTGCGATCCTGCCACGCTTCAGCATGCAGCGGCGACCGCTACTCGCAATCATCCTCGTACTCGGACTTGGAAGCTTCATCTACGGTGGCGCCGGGCAGCTGCTGCAGCGTACTTGGCCTGGCAAGGGCGAGTACCCGTCTTGGCTGCGGCCGGTAGAGGCGGCCGTGAGCTCGCAGCAGCCCGGCCATCCGCGCCCGATCGTCTGCTTCTCGCAAGTTCCTATGTCGTCCTATCTATGCACGCGCTGGGCCGGTGCGCTGACTGTGGCGGGGGATGGGGTCTTCCTTGCCTACCGGCAAGAGCTTGTGACCACTGGCTCGGTGAGTCTCGACACAATGAAGGCACTCTTGCGTAGCGGCACCATCAAGCGAAGCGACGTCGTCTTCTTCTCAGGTCCGACGAAAGATGAGCGCTATGGATTAACCCTGCTTGAGGATGGTGGGCGTGTGTTTGGCCCTAGCGGCAAGCTGCTAAAGCGTGGGACTCCGAGGAGCGCGGAATTTTTAAGATAGTTTGATGGTGCGAGGACCGTCCGCGCTAGCGCCCGATGAAGAAGCGACTTACATAAATGCTTGACAGCCTTGCCCGGCGACCACGAAGCGGCTGGCTCTACGCGCTGACTAGCGGACGGCGACCGAAGCTGCCGGATCATCGCGGTGCTGCAGCTCAGGCGCAGCTTGACCGCATTACCCCACTCAACACAATCAACCACTTCCCGGTTAGTGACGAGCTCTTCTCCCGCCTCAGCGTCGACGACGTTGCCGCGATTGAAGCGTCGCTCGCACCGCAGCGCCGAGAGCTTTGCGAGGGTTTTCGCCATGACGGCGACGACTGGCTGTTCAAGCACCACCTGATCGCCTTCGCCGTGCATGAAGGCCCTGACCAAGTCGTCGAACGGCTGGGCCTGTCACGCGCCGTCCCGCCGGAGGATGTTCATGCGCTCGGGCGCGGACCGTTGGCAGCCGGTGGCGACTACCACTCAGCTGACATCATCGCCGCCAGCCTCGCCGATGCCGGCGCGCTGCTCGGCGGGGCGCAGCGAGGGCTTGACTTTGGCTGCTCCTCGGGGCGGGTTGTGCGAGTGCTGGCGTCGGCCTTCCCACAGATGCAGTGGTATGGCTGCGACCCAATCCCCGGCGCGATTGACTGGGCGCAGGGCAACCTTGCTGGCATCTCATTCGAGCTTTCGCCGCTGCGGCCACCGCTGGAGCATCCCGATGCGTCATTCGATGTCGCCTTCGCCTGGTCTGTCTGGAGCCATTTTGGCGCTGGCCCGGGCACCGAGTGGCTAGCCGAGATGCACCGGGTGATCCGGCCGGGTGGTCACCTGCTGATCACGACGCACGGTCCGACGGCGCTCTGCGAGTGGTATCGCCGCCGCGCCTGGAACACCGATGACCTGCTTGCAATCAGGGACCAACTGACCAGCAGCGGCTTTGCCTTCCGTGAAGTGTTTGGCGCTGAAGGCGACGGCGGCGTGGCGCAGGAAGGCTGGGGCAATGCCTTCATGACGCTCGGCTGGCTGGCCGAACGCGCCTGCCCGGCATGGTCGATCCAGCTCTACGCGCAAGGACGAATCTACGAGAATCAGGACCTGATCGTTCTCCGGCGCGAAACGCAACCTGCCGTTTAGCGCTGCGATCAGCGCGGCATGTGCGAGCATAGCCACGTGACTGAGCAGCCCACGCAGCCCACTGCTGCGCCAATCATCACGGTCGACGACGTCTCAAAGACGTTCCGCATCCCGACCGAGCAGGTTCACACACTGAAGGAGCGTGTCCTGCATCCGCGCCGCAGGACGACCTACAACGAGCTTCAGGCTTTGGACGATGTCAACTTCGCCGTGCGCAGCGGCGAGTTCCTTGGGATTGTTGGCCGCAACGGTTCCGGCAAGTCAACGCTGCTGAAGTGTCTCGCCGGGATCTACCGCACCAACCTTGGGTCGATCTTCATTGACGGCAGAGTCTCAACCTTCATCGAGCTTGGCGTCGGCTTCAACCCCGACCTAGCGGCGCGCGAGAACGTCGTCATCAACGGTGCGATGCTCGGCCTTTCGCGCCGTGAAGCGGGCCACCGCTTCGATTCGATCATCGACTTCGCCGAGCTGCGCGAGTTCACCGACCTGAAGCTGAAGAACTACTCGTCGGGGATGATGGTCAGGCTGGCCTTCTCGGTGATGATTCAAGTCGACGCCGACATTCTGCTAATCGATGAAGTGTTAGCCGTCGGTGATGCCGCCTTCCAGCAGAAGTGCTTCGACGAATTTGAGGCGATTCGCGCCGCCAACAAGACGGTCCTGCTCGTCACGCACGACATGAGCGCAGTGCGGCGCTTCTGCGACCGCGCGATCCTGCTTGAACGCGGCCGAATTGTCGCCGAGGGCGACCCTGAAACAACCGGCAACAGATACCTTGACCTGAACTTCTCAGCCGAAGCGCGGGCCCAGGCAACTGCGGCTGAGGTTGCCGTAACGGCGCCGCCGACCGCCGACAGCACGGTATCCGGCGACGGCAGGGCTGTTATCGAGGAAGCCTGGATCGAGTCTGCCACCGGTGAACGAGTTGCGGTGGTCGGTAACGGCGACGAAGCGAGCTTCAAGATGCGTGTTCGGTTCACGCAGCAGGTCGCCAACCCGGTCTTCTCAGTGAGCTTCCGCAACGGCGCGAGGGTTCCATTGTTTGCGGCTTCAAGCGACTGGTCGAATGACCACAGCGGGCCGTTCGCTGCCGGCGAGACGGCAATCTGGTCGGTTCGTTTTAGGAACCTGCTCGGCCCCGACCGCTACTCCGTCAGTCCCTCAGTGACGCTTGAAGGCGGCGCGGCGCTGGCCGTTCACGAACAGATGCTGTCGGTCGTCGTAACTCGCGTCGCGCCGGGAGCTCTTGTTGATATCCCCTTCGAGCAGCAGCTGACCCGCCGCAGCGAAGCTGACAAGCAGCAGACGGGGGCTCAATGAGCGACGCTCCGACAACCACTCCGGTTCCGCCCGCCACGGCAGGGCCGGGCCGCCAGATCCTCGGGCCGACAGCGCTCGGCGATGACCCGCGCCGCTTTTGGCGACTGGCCTGGACGATTGCGGTGACCGAATTCAAACTGCGCTTCTTTGGCTCAGCGCTCGGCTATCTCTGGCAGTTTGTCCGGCCGCTGCTGATCTTCGCAATCATCTACATCGTCTTCGTCGAAGTTCTTGGCGTCGGCGGCGACCAGCCTTTCTTTGGTGTCGCATTGCTGCTGGGGATCGTGATCTTTCAGTTCTTCACCGATGCCACAGCGGCCTCGGTGCGATCGATCGTGCTACGCGAGAGTTTGGTTCGAAAGATCGACTTTCCACGCGCCGCGATCCCTGTCGCCTGCGTAATTCAGGCGCTGATGAACCTCGGGCTCAACCTGATCCCGGTGACGATCTTCCTGATCGCCGCCGGCGGCCGCCTCTACTGGCGCTGGCTGGAGCTGCCGCTAATCGTCGTGATGCTCGTCGTCTTCGTTACAGGCCTGTCGCTACTGCTGTCAGCGCTATTTGTTCGCTTCCGCGACGTCGAGCCGATCTGGGATGTTGTGATGCAGGGCCTTTTCTACGCAACACCGATCCTTTACCCCCTGTCGGTCGTGATTGACAAGGCCGGTATCGAGGTCGCGAGGCTGATGCTGATCAATCCGTTGGCCGCGGCAATCCAGCAGGCGCGCCACGCGATCGTCGACCCTTCCTACGAGAGCGCCGGGCAAATCTTTGGCACGACAGCGGGCAACCTGCTGCCGATTGCGATATCGCTTGCGACGCTGCTGATCGGGATCTGGGTTTTCAGCCGCGCGGCGCCGCGTATCGCCGAAGAACTTTAGCTCAGGCTGAGTAGACAAACGGCAACTGATCGGCGAGCTCAGCCAACTTTGGGGCGCTGCTGTCACGCTCTGAAATAACGAGCTCATTGGCTGGCAGCGGCCACTCGACCGCCATCTCAGGGTCATCCCAGGCAATACCGCGCTCCACCTCTGCGTTGTAATAAGCCGATTGCTTATAAACCACGTCGGCGATGTCGCTTAGCACACAGAAGCCATGCGCGAAGCCGACCGGAATGTAGAGGACGTGCATGTTCTCGTCGCTCAGTTCGAAGCCCTGCCAGCTTCCGTATTGGGGCGAGCCGGTTCGCAGGTCGACAATCACATCCCAGATGCTGCCGCGGGCGCAACGGACCAGTTTCGACGAACCGGCGCCAGTAGCAAAGTGCAGGCCGCGCAGCACGCCGCGCGTCGATCGCGACTGGTTTTCCTGAACGAACGGCTCGCTGATGCCAATTTCATCCAGATCACCGGCACGGTAGGTCTCACAGAAGAAGCCGCGTCCGTCGGCGAAAACGGCGGGCTCAAGCAGCCAAGCCCCGGGAAGCGACGTTTGATTAGCAATCACGCACTGCAATCTAGTAGCCGGCGAACGCCGGCGTGCAGCGGTCCCCCTTGCCGGCCGACTACTCTGACTCTTCGTGGAAGCTGAAACCGATCCCTTGGCAACCGACCAGCTGCTCGCTGAAAACCAGCAGCTGCGCGCCAGCATTGCCGAACTTGAAGAGCAGTTGAGCGCGCAGAGCGCCCGGACGAACGAGATTGTCGCCCAAACGCAGGAGCGGATCTACTGGCTTGACCGCTGGCACATTGATCTTGACAAGCTTGTACGGGTGCCCGGCGTCTCTCAGGGCCGCGCCCTGCTGCGCGCAATCCGGGCGCCGTTCAGGCTGCTCAAGAAAGCCGCCAGGAAGCTCCCGTAGTGACTTCGGTCTCAGTCGTCGTCCCCGTCAAGAACGGCGGCGAGCTGCTTAGCGAAGTACTGCAGGCGATCGTCCGTGAACAGCCCGATCAACTGATCGTGATCGACTCCGGATCGAGCGACGGTTCGGCTGAGCTGGCCGAAACAATCGGCGCACAGGTCATACGGATTGAAGCGGCTGAGTTTGGCCATGGGCGGACGCGCAACGCAGCAGCCGAGGCGGCGACCGGAGAGCTGGTCTTTTTTCTAACGCAAGATGCGACACCGGTCGCTGGCTGGCTTGCGGCTTACCTCGCAGCCTTTGCGACAGACGAGCGGGTCGGCGCCGCATTCGGACCCCACCTGCCACGTCCCGGATCCAGCCCGACGATCGCGCGTGAGCTGGACCAGTTCTTTGGCGGTTTCAGCCGGTCGGGCGAGGTCACCGTGCAGGCCGCGGCCGATGAAGCCGGCTGGCACCCCGGATTCCTGTCGAACGTCAACGCTGCCTACCGGCGCGCCGTGCTGCTTGATGTTGGCTTTCGCGACGTTAAATACGCTGAGGATCAAGCCTTCGCCGGCGACCTCTTCGCGGCTGGCTGGCTAAAAGCCTTCGTGCCCGGCGCAGCGGTACTCCACTCCCACAGCTACTCACAGCTTGGCTTTATCCAGCGCTACTTCGACGAATACCGCGGACTGCGGCAGACGGTCGGCCACGTCGAGGCGCTCGCCCCGCTCAGTGCCGCGAAGAAGATCGGCCGTCTGGTGGCGGCTGACGAGCGCTGGCTGGCGCAGAGTGGCGGCTCGGCCGCTGAGCGGATCCGGCTGCTGCCAAGTTCAACTGCTCACCACGCAGGCCGGCACATCGGTGCCGTGCTTGGTTCCCGCGCCGATCGGCTGCCAGCCAGTTTGCAGCGATCGCTGTCGCTGGAAGCGAGGGACGGCGTTGTTCGGAACGACCGCGAAAGCGCTGTCGTTCGCGGCAAACCGATCGCCGCCCAGCGGGAACGCGAACTTTTTTACGAGATGCTCGACCTTGACGGCGAAAGCGGCACGCCGCTGCTTGACCCAACGCCAGGGATGAGCGAGCGCGAGCGGCTTCACATCGCAGTCGTCATTCCATCGTTCCGAACCGGTAGCGGCGGGCACGACACGATCTTCAGAATCTTCCAGAAAATCGAGCAGCTCGGTCACTCCTGCTCAATCTGGCTGGCCGACCCGATGCAGAGAATGAAAGGCGAATGGCCAGCAGTGATTCGGCGACGGATCCGAGATGAGTTCGTTGAGATTGATGCGCCGGTCTACAAAGGCTTCGACGACTGGTTTGGCGCCGATGTTGTGCTGGCGACAAGTTGGCAGACCGTCGCACCGGTCCTGCAGCTGCCTGACTGCCGGGCGCGTGCCTACTTCGTCCAGGACCACGAACCCGGGTTTTCGCCGACCTCGGCCGAATCGATCTGGGCCGAGGACAGCTACCGCAAGGGCCTTTTTGCGATCTGTGCCAGCCCTTGGCTGGCACAGCTGATGAGGGAGCGCTACAGCGCTTCGGCATCGGTATTCCAGCTTGGCGTCGACTCCGGTGTGTACTACCCGCGGCAAGTTGAACGGCAACCCAAAACGATTGCCTTCTACGGCCGGGCGGCAACCCCGCGGCGGGCCGTCCCGCTGGGAATGCTTGCCTTGGCCGAGCTTCACCGCCGCCACCGCGATCTGCGAATCGTCATCTACGGCGACCGACACCCTTTGGAGTCGACCTTCCCCTACGAGTACCTCGGCGTCGCCAGCCAAGAGCAGCTAGCAACGCTCTACTCGGAGGCAACAGTCGGCCTCTGCCTGTCGGTCACTAACTATTCGCGCGCGCCGCAGGAGATGATGGCCTGCGGTCTGCCGTGCGTCGACCTGGCCGGCTTCTCTGCCGAATCGGTCTTCGGTAAGGATGGCCCGGTAGCTTTGAGCGAGTTCAGTCCGAAAGCGATCGCTGGCCACATCGAACAGTTACTGCAAGATCAAGAGCTGTGGAACGAGCGCTCCCAGGCGGGGATCGAATTCGCCGCCCGTCACTCTTGGGGGGCGGCAGCAGTTGAGGTTGAGGCTGGCCTGCGCGCCGCGCTGCGCGAGCAGGAGACCGCAGGCCGTCAGGCGTAAAAGCGGCCCAGCGTCATCAGCAGGCCGCCGATATTGAGCGCTCCGGTGCCGATGACGATTGCAATTCCAAGGTAGGGCGCAAGCTGCTGGCCGGCGCCGCGGACTGCCAATCCGATCAGCGCTCCGAATAGCGCCAGCAACGGGAACAGATAACGAGCCTGCTCAAATGAGGCTCCCTCAGTCCGCAGCTGGTAGCCGACCAGACTGATCAGGCCAGCCACGCCAGCCATCATCGTCATGTAGACCAAAAGCTCGCCGGCGCGGCTGCGTAGCGCCGCGCGGCCGACAACGAGCGCCCTCGCAATCAGCGCCAGTAAGCCAACCCAGCAGACCAGCACGGCGTCGTAGAGCCAGGCCGGGAACTGATACTCGAGCCATCCGAAGCGCCCGATGAAGCCTTTAAACATCGTTTCCCAGAGCGGGTATGGCTCAGCGACCTGATCTGTCAGGAACGGCAGTCGCGGCAGCCAGTACTGCCATAAATAACTGAGAAATCCGGTCAGTGACTTCTGGGCCTGGCCAGATGCACTGCCGCTGACCAGATCGCTCGATCCGGGCGGCTGCGTGCTGCGAGCCCAAAGCCCGCTGCTGATCGCAAGGTAAAGCCCGGCAGCGACGCCGCCGGCGATGATCAAAGCGGCGAGCGGCCGCGCCAGGCTTCTGCCGCCGCTCGAGCGAAGCCGCAATAGGAGAAAAACGATCGCCAACACGGCCCCCGGCACAAGCCCAAGGAAGATCGGTTTAGTCGCCCAGCCGGCGACAAGTACGGCCACGATCCAGACGGCGGCGCCATCGGTCAGGCCGCGGCGCCAGCTGCGCGCAACCAGCCAGAACAGGGCCGCCGACAGCGTCATCATCAGAACATCGCTGTTGACACTGCTACCGATGAATCCGACATATGGCAGTAGACCAACGCTAAGCGCGCCGACCGGCGCTGCAAGCGGCGTGCCAGGGAGAAGCTCACGGATAAAGAAGAAGATAAACAGCGCAGTCAGCGAAGTCAGCAGACAGGAAATTAGGCGCAGCACGGTCAGCTGCTCGATCACGTTCGCGCCCAGCGCGTCAGATGCCAGATAGCCAACCGACTCAACCGAGTAATAGAGCGGCGGGTAGGTTGACGCCGCGTCGGCGCCGCCGCCGTCGTTCTGCGCCAGTCGGTGGCTCAATTCCAGGTCGGCGCGTTGCTGATCGAGCACCGTCCAAGGCGGCTTGCCACGCGGGTTTGCCCTGACCGACGGAAACCTGACAGCTCTTAGCGCGGCGGCCTGCGCCGACGACCAACCGGGCCTTGAAACTTCGGATGGAGAGGGCGGCGTGCCGGTCTCGGCTAGCCGCTGCACGTAGGCAAAATGGCTCGGCTCATCAGGCGCGTGAAACGGAGGCGTCACTACGGCCCATGCCACGGCGCTCAGCAGAGTGGCGCCGGCGCATGCCAAAGCGACGGACTGCCGGCGCCAGCCGCCGCGCCTTAAACCAGCTTGCTCTGCGGTGCTCATCGGCGCGCCGTTCGGATGACAGTGCCAACACCAAGCGCGATTGCCGCCAGCGCAAGCGCCAGCGCCAGCCAGGCAGTCGCCGCGCCAAACGGGGCGACGCGCACTCGCTGAAACCGTTCGCCAATATCGCCGGCAATATCGGTCCATGAGAACTGTGTTGCTCCCGGGTAGCGCAGCGACGGGCCACTGGTCGGCGAACCGGCAATCTGGAACTTAGTCTGACCAATATTCCGCAGGCAGATAGTGGCGAGCTGCTCGCGGTTTGCTGTCGGAGCGACCGGTACGACGACGTTCTGCGCCTCACGAAAGCGCCGCGAGCCAGCCAAGATCAGCTTGTCGCCAGCGCGGCCAGTAACGGCGATCGCGGCCACCAGTGGCCTTCCGTAGGTGCTCAGCGTCATCTCGATCCGTGCGGTCCCTGGCGGGATTATCTGATCGGCAATACAGAGCCGCTGGCCTGGACCGATGCCCGCAATAAAGTTCTGCGGCAACGCGCCGGGCGAGGAGGGAGTATCGGGGCCGTCGGTCGACAGCCAGACCGCCGCTGCCAGCGCCAGCACAGCGACCAAGGATGCTGCGAAGAGCGTTAGCTTGGCCATTAGGACGAAGCTCCGCTAGTTGGAGTTGCAGAATCGCTTGGCATGATGGGGCAGAGTGGGCGTCAGCTCGAACAGCGACTGGCAGCAATCGTACCTGCCGATCGCCTGTCGGCCGACGAAAGCGCTGAAGCGGACAGTAGTCTTGCAGCCCTTGACCCCAACGGCGCTAATAACCGGAATCACCGGCCAAGACGGCTCCTACCTCGCCGAGCTGCTGCTTGAGAAGGGCTACGAGGTGCATGGCATGGTGCGCCGCTCGTCAACCGAAACGTTTGAGCGGATCGAGCAGATTCGTGGCCGGGTAACGCTGCACCAGGGCGACCTGCTCGACCAACGCTCGCTGGTTGACGCGATGCGCGCCAGCAAGCCGGACGAGATCTACAACCTCGCGGCAATGAGCTACGTGGCAACCTCATGGGTGCAGCCGACGCTGACAGCAGAGTTCACCGGCGTCGGTGTAACGCGGATGCTTGAAGCGATGCGTGAGGTCTGCCCTGACGCACGCTTCTACCAAGCTTCGTCGAGTGAGATGTTCGGCAAGGTGCTGCAGGTACCACAGACCGAGCAGACACCGTTCTACCCACGCTCACCGTACGGCGTCGCCAAGGCCTACGGCCACTTCATCACCGTCAACTACCGCGAGTCGTACGACCTGCACGCCACCAGCGGTATTTTGTTCAACCACGAGTGTGTTCGATCGAACGCCCCGCTGCTTGTGCGTGAGAGCGGCATCGTTGCGGTCAAGACGCCGGCCGACCTCGTGCCCTACACGCGCAAGGGCCGCAGCACGCAGAGCTTCGCACCGGACGGCCTGCTGGAGATCTGGGACGGGCATGACTGGACGCCGGTCACGACCGTCACCGCGACGCGCCGCCGAGCGACCGATCCCGACCACCGACTGTTGGGAATCGAAACCCGCGCAGGCGTGGTCGAAGTCACCGCGCACCATCACATGCTCGATAGCGACCGCGACCAGATCGTGGCGCGCGACGTAGCCGAGGGCGACCGATTGGCGCTGTGGGGCGACGGCGTCTTCGCCCAGGACGACGTTCCCGCGACCCCCCGCTGGAGCACGCTCGCCCCGGAACTCGCCGAGCTGCTCGGGTTCCTGGCCGCCGACGGGTACGTCGGTCGCGATGGGCACGGCGCGCAATTCACCAACAACGATGGAGCGTTGCGTCGGCGCGTGGCGGAGCTGTGGTCGCGGTGTTTCCTTGGCTCCAGCCGTCAGTGGGAAGGCGCGTCGGGCTTCGATGCGAACGCCTCGGTTCATCAGCTCGCGCTGACCGGCGCGCGGTCCGTGCTCCCGTGGCTGCGTCAGCAGCTCTACACGTCGCGTGACCTGAAGCAGGTTCCCACGCTGGTGCTAAACGCCGGCCCGGAGCAGCACGACGCGTTTCTCGCGGGGTACTACGCAGGCGACGGCCTCAAGCGCGGGAACGGCGCCTCCGTCAAGACGAACAGCCCGGTTCTCGCGCTCGGGCTTACGTGGCTGTACGCGCTGCGCGGCCAGGAGGCATCGGTCTACGCCGAGCGCCGGGGGGAGCGGACCTACTACCAGCTGAACCTCGCATCGCTGGACCGCGTCGGCGCCAAGGGGCAGCACCTGCGCAAGGACCCTGCCGAGGTCCGCCGCACCGTCACGATCGAGCCGACCGACGACGACGACTTCGTCTTCGACCTCGAGACCGAGAGCGGTGTCTTTGCCGCCGGTGTCGGCCGGGTCGTTGTACACAACTCACCACGTCGTGGGCGCGAATTTGTGACACGCAAGATCACCTGGCACGCCGCGGCGATCAAACTCGGCCTGACCGACAAGCTGGCGCTCGGCAACCTCGACTCAGAGCGTGACTGGGGCTACGCGAAGGACTACGTCGAAGCGATGTGGCTAATGCTTCAGCAGCAGACGGCCGAGGATTACGTGATTGCCACGAACGAGACCCATTCGGTGCGCGAGTGCGTTGAGGTTGCCTTCGACGAGGCTGGCGTAGCCGACTGGGAGCAGTACGTCGAGATCGACCAGCAGTTTGTCCGGCCGGCCGAAGTTGATCTGCTGATCGGCGACTATGCAAAGGCCAAGCGGGGGCTCGGCTGGAAGCCGAAGACAACCTTTGAGGAGCTGATCCGTTTGATGGTGCGCTCCGACCTTAAGCTGCTGGCCGCTTAGCTGCTGGCCAGCTCCGCCAGATCGGCGGCGACCATCTCAGCAATCATCTGCCCAAAGCTGATCCGGGGCTTCCAGCCAAGCTGGCGTGCGGCGCGGGACGGGTCGCCGACCGGCGCGGTCGGCTCCGGCGGACGGACAAATGACGGGTCAACGCGAACTGCACTCTCGGCGCGATCGGCGATTCCAGCGGCACTGAACGCAGCCTCAACTAGCTGGCGGACGCTGCGCCCCTCGCCGCTCGCCAGCACGTAATCGTCGGCGCTGTCGGCGCGAAGAGCCAGCACGGCGCCGCGGACAATGTCGCGCGCATCGGACCAGTCGCGGACAGCATCAAGGTCGCCCAGCAGCAGCTCGCTCTGCTGACCAAGCGCGATCGCTGCGGCGCCGCGCGTCACCTTGCGCGGCAGAAACTGCGGCGGGCGACGCGGCGACTCGTGGTTGTAGAGAATGCCGCCGCAGGCGAACAGGCCGTGGTGCTCGCGCATTGTCCTCACAAGTCCCAGCGCGGCCAGCTTGGCGACGCCGTATGGACTGCGCGGGCGCATCGCTGCGTCCTCGCTCTGCGGACTGACATCGGTATCGCCAAAGACCTCGGCCGAAGCTGAAACCCAAACGCGCGGGCGCTGCTCGGCCGCTAGAGCGGCGGCGAGGATCGTCGCCGTGCCGCCGGCAATCGCTGCCAGCGACTGCGTCGGGTCGCTCCAAGAGTCGGGCACGAAGCTTGGCGCTGCGAGGTGATAGATCTCATCCGGCGCGCTTGAGGCGACAGCCGCGTGGAGCGAAGCGGGCTCCAGCAGATCGCCCTGCAGATACTCGATCTGATCGGCAATCGCGGCGAGATTGGCGACGCCGTCGGTTGACGGGGCAAGGTCCAGACCAATGATCTGATCACCTCCAGCCAGCAGCAGCTCAGCCAGATACGAGCCGTCCTGCCCGGCGATCCCGGTTATCAGCACTCGTGCCATCGTCGCCCAGCCTATTGGCCGCGCTCCGTGCGCGCCGCGGCGATCGACGCCGGAACTGCGATCATCGGTAGCAGGAGAGCGATGAGCAACTCAAAACCTCAACCAGAGACCCAACCATCAGCACCGCCGCGCCCCGCGGCCGTCACGGTGGTCGAGCTGCCGATCGCGCTGACCGACTACCGACAGACACTCGACTGGATTGACGGCGCGATCGCCGCCGACGCGCGCGAGTTCATCTGCGTCGCCCCAGTCCACCTTGTAATGCTTGCTTACGAGGATCCTGAGGTCCGAATTGCCGTCGGTAAGGCGGCAATGATCGTGCCGGACGGGCAGCCGCTGGTCTGGGCACTGCGCGCGCTCGGCTCACCAAACGCGAGCCGCGTCTACGGACCAGACCTGATGATCGCGGCCTGCGAGCGGGCCGCGCAGAGCGGCGCCCGGATGTACCTCTACGGCGGCCGAAACGAGGGCGCGCTGGTCCAGCTGACGCTGAACCTGCGCCGCCGCTTTCCAGGGCTCAATATCGTCGGCGGCCACTCGCCCCCCTACCGGCCGCTTGAGGTCCATGAGGAGCAGAGCATCGTCGCCGAGATCAACGCCAGCGGCGCCGACATCGTCTGGGTCGGCACCGGCCAGCCGAAACAGGAGCTGTGGATGGCGAACATCCGGGCGCGGCTGGAAGCACCGCTACTGATCGGCGTCGGAGCCGCCTTCGACTTCCACGCCGGCCTCGTGCCGCAGGCCCCTCACCGGCTGCAGGAAGCGGGCCTTGAATGGGCCTGGCGACTAGCGCGCGAACCGCGCCGGCTCTGGCGGCGCTACCTGCGCTACAACCCGTGGTTCGTGATCCTGTTTGCAAGGCAGTGGGCGGCGCAGCGGCGCAGCGGCGCAGCTCGGTAGTTCGACCTATCCGGCGGCCCAAACCACAACTCTGCGGTACCAGCTGAGCAATGGGGTCCCAGCCCGTGCCACGCTGCTGGCCGCCAGCGGCGAGTCGACCGCTGACTGGGTCAGTTGAAGCCAGCCGCGGTCGGAGTTGGAACGTGTCGCCTGCACAACGCGCCGGCGCTGATCAATCGCGGCGAAGTTCGCCAGAACTGAGCGCCAGGCTCGCAGTTTCCGACGCCACCAACCTTCTCTGATCGCGCGTGCGAGCACACCGATCTCCGTGGCCGCCAGTAGCCACAAATGGCGATAGCGCCAAGCTTCGCGCCCGGCGATGAGCGCGGCTTACTCCACGGCTGTATCAATCGCTGTCCTAGGAATCGTCCGTCCTATCATCTGCGCCATGCTAATCGACGCAGGCGCCACGGCCACCAGCCCGCCGCGCTGCTAGCGTCTGCGGGGTATGAACGATCTCACAGACTCAAGGGTCCTAGTCATCGGCGGCGCGGGTTTCGTAGGCTCCCACATCGTGGACCAGCTTCTGGAAGAGCCGGTTCGTGAGGTGGTGGTTCTCGACAGCTTTGTTCGCGGAACACCGGGAA
Source organism: Solirubrobacteraceae bacterium (assembly GCA_039744215.1). Classification (GTDB taxonomy): domain Bacteria; phylum Actinomycetota; class Thermoleophilia; order Solirubrobacterales; family Solirubrobacteraceae; genus F1-60-MAGs163. Next base: position 61,183 of record JBCJTT010000003.1, on the reverse strand, counting down.
ACTTGGAGAAGGCAAGCGCCGACCCGCGCGTCACGACCATCTCTGGATCCGTCGAGGACCGGGAACTTCTCGCCGAAGTGATGGAGGGGACCGACTACGTGTTCCATCTTGCTGCCCTCTGGTTGTTTGAATGCGTCCATGAACCTCGCAAGGCCCTCGAACAAAACGTTGTCGGAACGTACAACGTCGTTGAGGCGGCGCAGACGGCGGGGGTCAAGCGTGTCGTCTACTCCTCCTCTGCCTCGGTTTACGGCGACGCTCTGTTCACCCCAATGACAGAAGACCACCCGTTCAATAACCGAACCCTGTACGGGGCAACCAAGATCGCCGGCGAGCAGTTCTTCAGGGCTAACTTCGAGCAGAACGGCATGGACTATGTGGGGCTTCGCTACATGAATGTTTACGGCCCGCGAATGGATTATAAGGGCACTTACGTAAGCGTGATCATGAAGGTCTTGGACAGCCTCGATGAAGGTAAGGCTCCGGTCATTTTCGGCGACGGTCGCCAAGCTTACGACTTCATCCATGTTGAGGATGTCGCAATGTGCAACATTCTCGCGATGAAGTCCGAGGCCACAGACAAGAACTACAACGTGGGGACGGGGGTCAAGACAACCATTAAGGAACTCGTCGACACGCTCCTTGAGATCACCGAGGCAGACATCAAGCCCGAATATAAGCCACAAGAGCAGATGTTCGTTACCCATCGGGTCGGCAGCGTGGGCGCAGCCAGCGAGGATCTACAGTTTGAGGCGAAACTGCCGTACCGCGAAGGCCTTGAGTCTGTAGTGGCCTGGCGCAAGAGCGATCAGGCGCGTGTTATTCCCGAACCAAGCTGACGAATTGAAAGACCTACCGATCTCCCAGCCGTACTTCGGTAAGGAGGAAAGAGCAGCAGTTCAAGAACCGTTAGTGAGCGGCTGGGTTGTACAGGGGCCCAAGGTTGCCGAGTTTGAAGCGCAGTTCGCTGAATTCACCGGAGCGCGTGAGGCCGTCGCGACGACATCGTGCACTACGGCACTTCACCTGTCAGTTGTGGCGCTGGGACTTTCTCCCGGAGACGAAGTGATTGTCCCCGCTTTCACTTGGGTTTCTACGGCGAATGTCGTCGAGTACCAAGGCGCCACGCCGGTGTTCTGCGACATCCAACTGGAGACCTTCAATATCGACCCGTCACTAGTTGAGTCGCTAATCACGGAACGCACCGTGGGGATCATGCCGGTCCATTTGTTCGGCTTGCCTGCCCCTATGCGGGAGATTCAGGAGATTGCTGATCGCCACGGGCTATGGATAGTCGAAGACGCTGCCTGTGGCTTCGGTACCCGGGTCTCCGGCCGACATGTCGGGACGTTCGGCGAGGTCGGCTGCTTCTCGTTCCATCCACGCAAGTCGATCACCACAGGCGAGGGCGGGATCCTCACTACCAACGACCCTGCGCTTGCGTCCAAGGCCCGCAGCATGCGCGATCACGGGGCGTCCCGATCGGACTTCGCACGCCACGAATCGCGGGGAAGCTTTCAGCTAGCGGATTACGACGTCCTCGGCTTCAACTACAGGATGACCGACCTCCAGGGGGCCCTCGGCTGCGCTCAAATGCAGCGGGCCGACTTCATCCTCTCTGAGCGAGCGCGACTTGCTCATGGATATCAGGAGAAGCTTCAAGGTCTCACATGGCTGTGTCTGCCGGAAGAGGGCGAGGCTGAGGATCATGGATGGCAGGCCTTTGTCACGACATTCGCACCAGAGGAGCCGCCGCTCGCAAACTCACGGGGCTCTGCGAGAAGCGAAACCAATTGATGCTCAAGTTGGAGGATGAAGGCATCGCGACGCGTCCCGGTACACATGCAGTCGTCGAGACTGGCCTCTACAGCTCCCTCTACGACTTGGGGCCTGAGCAATTCCCAAATGCCCACTTGGCGGCAGCCCTGAGCCTTGCTTTGCCCCTCTTCCCCGGCATGACCGAGGCTGATCTTGATCGCGTAGCCGACGCGCTCGCGCGCCACGGAGCCAACTAGCGATGTGTGGCATCGCAGGGGTGCTCGACCACACCGGCGCTCCGGTTCCACTCGACGCACTAAAGCGAATGAGCGACGCGATAGAGCACCGCGGACCGGACGATGAAGGCCAGTTCGTTGACGGTCCGGCTGGCTTGGCGAATCGTCGGCTTGCCATACGTGATCTCTCGCCCAGAGGCCACATGCCGATGTCCAACGCTTCAGGAACGCTCACCATCACCTACAACGGGGAGATCTACAACTATCACGAGCTCCGCGAGGAGCTCGAGCGCCTCGGGCATCGTTTCCGAAGCGACAGCGACACCGAGGTGGTCCTCACCGCCTACGAGGAATGGGGTTCAGATAGCGTTATTCGCTTCAACGGCATGTTCGCCTACGCGATCTGGGATGCACGGAGACGAGAGCTCTTCCTCGCACGCGATCGCTTCGGCGTGAAGCCGCTCTACTGGACCGAATGCGGGGAAACATTGCTCTTCGGCTCGGAGGTAAAGGCAATGCTCGCGCACGGCGCGCTGACCGCATCGGTAAGCCGCCCTCACCTGTTGGAGTACTTCACGTTTCAGAACATCTTTACCGATGGCACGCTCTTCAAGGGCGTGCACCTGCTTCCGGCGGGAAATCACGCAACCATCGGTTTGGGCACGACGGTCGAGCCAGTCCGCTATTGGGACTGGGATTTCCGCGAGCCTGAGAATCCGGCCGACGACCGCGAATACATCGAGGAGCTTGAGCGGCTGTTCACCCAAGCGGTCGAACGCCAGCTCGTGTCAGATGTCCCAATCGGTGCTCACCTCTCCGGGGGAATAGACTCCGGTTCGATCACCGCCGTGGCGGCGCGGAGCATTCCCTGGATGAACACCTTCACGGTGGGCTTTGACATGACTTCGGCAACCGGGCTCGAGGCCGGCACTGACGAGCGGGCCCGTTCAGAAGCAATGTCCTACGCATTCCAGACCGAGCATTACGAAGCAATTCTGAAGGCCGGTGACATGGAGCGCTGCATGCCATCGCTCATTTGGCACCTTGAGGACCCCCGCGTCGGCCAGAGCTACCCGAACTACTACGTATCCCGACTGGCAAGCAAGTTTGTCAAGGTCGCGCTAGCCGGATCGGGTGGCGATGAGCTTTTCGGTGGCTACCCCTGGCGCTACTACCGCGGCGTGGTAAACGACGACTTCGATCACTACATCGAGAAGTACTACAGCTACTGGCAACGCCTTATTCCTAACTCAAAGCTCAAAGGCTTCTTTTCAGCAGACACTTGGAGCGAGGTGGAGGACATACGCACGATCGACATCTTCCGAAGCCAATTCCCGAATGCCGTAGCACCGGTGACACCCGAGGACTACGTCAATGCATCTCTAACTTTCGAGGCCAAGACCTTCCTTCACGGACTATTCCTAGTTGAGGACAAGCTGTCGATGGCCCACAGCCTCGAGAGCCGCGTCCCATTCATGGATAACGACTTGGTCGACTTCGCGATGCGGGTACCAGTTTCACTGAAGCTGGCAAACCTAGACAATGTAGTCAGGTTAAACGAAAATGAGCCAGGGCCAAAGACAGAGAAGTATTACGAGAGAACCCACGATGGAAAGCTGCTTCTCAGACGCACGATGTCTAATTTCATCCCGAAATCAATCGCCGGGGCACCAAAGCAAGGCTTTTCGGGACCCGACTCAACCTGGTTTCGGGGGGATAGCATCGAATACGTTAAGCGCTTGCTCGGTCCGGATGCCCATATATACGAGTATTTAGATGCGGACGGAGTCGTCCCTTTGGTAGACGAGCACCTGTCTGGCCGAGAAAACCGACGGCTACTTCTCTGGTCGCTAATATCCTTTGAACAATGGTGCCTCACATTTTTGTGAGTTTAACTGATAGAGGCCTCAGGGCGTTGGGTCGGAACCCCGTGACGTGTTGCTACTGACAGACATCTTCGCGTGCTTTTTGGGGATCACTTCCTACGCTCAATGCGCCTTGGCGGACCACTAATTGACGCGCGTCCCGAGGACCCAGCTCACCCCCAGCACCTAGCACCTGTATGATTACGCGTGATGCTTGATCTCGGCGATATCCTTGTTTCCCCGAAGGACACACCCCGCTAATTGCGACTGGAGACCTCTGCTTGGGTGTGGCCGCATACGGACTCTTCCCAATTGCCGCGGCCGGCATCTCATTGGCCAAGAAGCCCTCGTACATCGCGCTCTTCACGGTCATTGCGGTTGTGGCAAGCGTTGGCCTATGCGTGCTCCTGATCCCGCCTCTGGGGCTGCAGGGAGCGGCCACCGCGACTTCGCTCTCATACGCACTAGTGATACTGCTGTCGTTCAGCGCCTCGTCGCGCTTCGACGTAGCCCCGTTCGATTTCAGGACAACTCTCCTTCTCTTCGCCTTTGCCGGAGCGCTCATGACTCTCGGCGCAATTGACTACCCGAGTGAGGGAGTGGGGGTAGCGGCCTGGCTGCTTGCCCTGGTTGCATACGTTGCCTCACTCTTCGTGCTCGGAGTGATCGGCAAGGAGGAGCGAACGGAACTAGCGAATGGCTCACGCCGACTCCAGGAGCGGCTTTCCGGCTAGATTCGGCTCCAGATGCCCAGAGACGCCTCCCCTTGCCCATTCCTTCCGCGATGAGAATCCTCGTGACCGGCGCCGGCGGCTTTGTTGGCTCCGCGGCCGTTGCTGCATGGTCGAATAGCGCCGATCTGACGGCGCTTATGAGGAACCTCAATGCATCGGCGCCGCCACCGAACGTCCGTGCTCTGGGCGCTGACCTCGCACGCCCTATCGACACGGGGCAGCTCCCCCGAAAACTCGACGCCGTTGTCCACTTCGCTCAGTCGAGCCGTTCTCGGGAATTCCCGGAGGGAGCTGGTGACATGGAGGCCGTGAACATTCGCGCCGCGCTGGAGCTTGCTGACTACGCCGTTGGCGCCGGCGCAAAGAGCTTTGTCTACCTCTCCACGGGGGGCGTCTACCGGCCGAGCGACGGGCAGCTCAGGGAGACCACGCAAGTGGCGCCCCAGAGTTTCTATGCCGCGACCAAGGCCGCCGCTGAGATCTTGCTGTCGTATTACTCCGAACTGCTTAACGTGATCATCTTGCGCCCATTCTTCGTCTATGGCCCAGGCCAAACGGGCATGTTGATACCGACGCTGATCTCAAAGGTGGCGGCCGGCCAGGAAGTCCTCGTTAGTGGCCCGGACGGCATGCGCTCCAATCCCACCTATGTGGACGACGCCGTCGACATGATCGAGCTCTCCCTCCAGCTTGAGAGTTCGGCAACCCTAAATATTGCGGGGACCGAGTCGCTCAGCATCCGGGAAATAGTGCGTGAGATCGGGCACGCGCTGGGTAAGCCAGTGAAGGTCGCTTCCCGACCCACTGAGGGCCCGGTAGACCTGGTCCCGGACCTCACGCTGTATCGAAGCAAGCTAGGCTCCTACCCAGCAACCAGCTTCTCAGACGGAATCGCTCGTACCTGTGAGGCTATGGGCCTAAGCGTCGCCCGCGAACGGTGATCCCGTACTCGTCCTCAAAAGAGTGAACGACCTCTAGCGAGTTCGCGTCAAACCAGCCGAGCACCTCCTCAAAGGTGTGCCGTGAGCAGTCCTCGGGCTTATACCAGTCATAGTTGAGCAGAGCATTTGCCTCCGGATCCAACTCGTCGCTCCAAAAGCACTTCAAAAAGTGGTGGTAGACGAGCCGCTGGACGTCGTGTGTGCCAGCCCGTATGCCAAGTAGCGGGATTTCGGGCAACTCAACCGTGGCGTCGAGGGCGGTTAGCGCCCGGCCGAGCTCAGCTATGGCTCGTGAGACATCCAAGGCCTCCTCGTAGCCAAGGTCTTTCATCCCGTCGCGGATCAGGTCATCCGCGAACTCGCGGATGGGGGCCTTCTCCCGATAGACGTAAATAGCTATCTCACCGCCTCGCGTGAGCAGCTTGACGAGATTGGCGAAGGCACCCGCGGCATCGCCCGTGTGGTGAAGCACCTCCTGGCAGTAGACAAAGTCAAACTCCCCTAGGAAGCTCAGGTCTCCCAAAAGGTCGGCCTCGTAAAAGCTTGTACTTGCAGATCCGGAAAGGTTGGAAGCCGCGACATCCCAAGCGGTCAGATCGACTCCCACGATTTCCACATCACTTGGGGCGAGGCTTCGCAGCAGAGCGGTCACCCGACCATTACCGCATCCGGCATCAAGAACGCGGGTCCGGGTTGAGAGATAGGCGGCAAGGTCATCGGGCTCCGGAAAACCGTTTCGCCGGAGGATCCACTCCTGGATGCCAGAACCGGTTGTCAGCGTCTGTCGGAACGCGAGGTCCGGGTTGCGATGCCACTTGTCAAAGAACGTCTGCGAAGTGCTCAAGGAAGAATCCGGCTTCGGAGTGAAAGCGATCGAACCTGAGAATGAGTGTACACGAGGGGGATGCAGCGCACCACAGGAGCCCGCGAGAGTTGCACACAACTCATACCGACCATGCGACGATGCATGCGATGAGAATCCTGCACGCGCCCCTCGACGTCGGCGGTCACGCAGCCGGCTTGGCCGCCGCCGAACGCGAGTTGGGCCATCAGAGCGACGTTGCGGTATTTGCGCCCGGTCCGTTCGGGTACGAGGTCGACATCGACATGCGGGCTGGCGCCAATGTTGCTCTGCCACTGCGATTTGCCAAGAGGGCGCGTTTCCTGCGGCAAGCACTCCGGCGGTACGACATCTTCCACTTCAACTTCGGACAGACGCTCCTTCAGGTTCGCGCCCTGGGCCAAGTAATCGACGAACTGGCCATCGTCAAGCGGGCCGGAAAAACCATTGTCGTCACTTACCAAGGATGCGACGTAAGGCCCTACGAGTCATGCTTTTGCGAAAGTCCGCGCTGCGCGAAAGAGTCGCCTTACCGTGCCGTAGCTGCAGCCCGCGTTCAGGAGCATGCCGATATCGTCTACCACCTCAATCCGGACCTATCCGCATGGCTCCCAGGCTCCTCGTTCCTGCCGTACGCCAACGTGGACCCTCAGGAACTCCAGCCAGTCGCGGCGGCCGGCGCCGATGACTCCACCGCCACGGGCGAAATCGTGGTCCTTCACGCGCCGACGAACCGCTTAGTGAAGGGCACCGAGCACGTAATGCAGGCGATGGCGGAACTCGTCGAGGAAGGTCTGCCGGTCCGCCTTAACCTCCTAGAGGGCGTTCAAAGACGAGATGTGACTAGGGAAATCGCCCGCGCTGACATCGTCATCGATCAGCTGATGCTCGGCTGGTACGGCGGATTCGCAGTCGAGGCGATGGCAATGGGGCGGCCGGTCCTGTGCTCTATCGACGAGGGGGCTAATCCCTTTGGTGATGAGCTGCCGATCGTCCGCGCCACTCCCGGAAACCTGAAGGAACAGATCAGAGCCCTAGCGGACAGTCCCGGCCGCCGAGCAGAACGTGGCGATGCCGGTCGCAGATTCGCGGAGGATGTCCACGACCCCCGCAAGGTTGCCGCCCGCGTACTCGCTGACATCGAACGGCACCAAGGCCCATGAGCACACCCCAGCCCGTCGAACTCTCAATCGTGATTGTGAATCACAACGGAGCGGAGTGCCTGCCTGCAGCACTCAGCGCGTTGAGTCGGAATACGTCAAGCACAAAGGTTGAATGCATCGTGGTCGACTCGGGATCCACCGACGAAAGCTGGAAACGGGTCGAGCGCTACTGGAATAAAGCCCGGGCGATTCGCTACGAAGGGAACGTCGGATTCTGCTCCGGATGCAACCGGGGGGCGGAGACTGCCCGAGGCGAGCTCGTCGCATTCGTGAACTTTGACTCCCAGGTGGAATCCGATTGGGATGCTGCTCTGGCTCGCTCTCTCAAGGACCCCGAGGTTTCCATCGCCGGGGGCTTGCTGGTGCGGGAAGACGGGGTGACTGTCGAAGCAGCAGGGCTGGCCATAGCGCCGAACACCGCAACATTCGGCCTCTCCGAGAACGCCTCTCGCGAGTCCATCGGATCGGAAGCCTTCGAGGTTGTCGCTGCCTCAGGCGCCCTGATGATGGTCCGGCGCGAAGAATTTCTCCGCCTAGGTGGCTTCTTTGAGCCAATCTGGATGTATGGCGAGGAGGCCGACCTCTGCCTACGGGTGGCGGGGCGGGTCGTGATCGACCCCCGCAGCGCGACGCGCCACGAGGTGGGCCACGCAGCCGGCCCACCGCGTTCGCCGCTCCGCCTCTACTGGCCCTCACGAAATCGGCTGATCAATAGCGCCCGGCACCTTACGACGTGGCGGATCATCGTCGCCGTGGTCTCATCGGCGGCGTTTGACCTCCTGACCCTGGCGCAGGTTCGTTCCTGGGAGGCGGCACGTTCGATCGCACGCGGATGGCGCGATGGCCTTTTGGCCATGCCCGCCGAGCGCGGGGCTCGAACCCGGGCTGAGCGCAAGCTCGCATCGTCAAAGCTGGCTTCCCTGCGGGAGGCTGCGGCGCAGCAACGACGGCTGGGGCGGCTTTGACCGCCATTGCCCATCCGAGCTGCCCGGCGTGCGCCTCGTCGCTCGAGGGGGCGGAGACGATCCACGGCGGAGATCGGCTGCACGGGACTCCCGGAGCCTTCGACGTCCTGATTTGCCCTTCGTGCGGCGCCGGGCTGACACTGCCAGTCGTCGGCGACGAAGAACTGGCCGCCTACTACCCGGCTGACTACAACGCTTACGCGCTGCCCGATAACCGCCTCTTGAACCGGCTCGCCACGGCCCTGTTCAGATCCCGATACCGCAGGTCCCTGAAGCGTCACCCGCTGGTCCTGTTGACCTCGCCTGGCGGGGGGAAGCTGCTGGACGTTGGAGGCGGCCGCGGTGACCTCGGAGTCATCGTTGGACCCATTGGTTGGCAAACCACGGTCCTTGACCCCTCCGAAGCGGCCTGCGAAGCGGCTCGCAGGAGGGGCCTTGCGAGCTTTAGGGGGACCGTTACCGGTTCGCCCCTGAAGCCCAACGGGGACTTCGACGCTGTCGTCTTCCAGCACTCGCTCGAACATGTCGTGGACCCGCTGGAGGCGCTTAGGGCGGCGGCGCGACACCTTCGGCCCGGAGGCACCCTGATAGTGACGCTGCCGAACTTCGACTCCTGGCAGAGCCGCCGGTTTAGAGCCAACTGGTTTCACCTCGATCTCCCCCGACATCGAACGCACATGACCCAATCGAGCCTCACCATTCTGCTCGAGCGGGCCGGGCTTACTGCTCCCGGTCTTTCAACCTCCACGAGCTCCGACGGCCTGCCCATGAGCATCGAATATCGACTTGTTGGAAGACGATCAGCCGATCAGAACGCGCGCCTTGTGCTCGCTGCTCTCGGAATGCTCCTGCTCCCAGTCACGCTGGCAACCAGCGTCGCCTCCGGCCAGGGAGACATCCTCCACGCGAGCGCGAAGAAGCCAACGGCTCATGAGCGATGATCGGCCATGGATACCGCCAGCTCAACCGCCTCCTCCATCTCTGCGGCTATCTGCGGATAGGCGTAGCGGGGCGTCGCTCTCAACGATTCAGGTGATCGGGTCAGCTTCCCGGAAATCGACCGAACGAGCAGATCCCGAATCCCGGCGATGTCGCGGGCCGAGACCGTGGCGCCCGCATCATTTTCCAGCACGATTGATGCCGCAGCGCTCTTGTCCCCGATGACGATTATCGGGCGCTGGCTGGCCAGATACTCGTAGAGCTTGCCGGTTGCCACACTCGGCCGATCGTCTCCAGTGAAGAGGACGAGCGCGTCTGCGGCGCGCTGGAGTGCCAGCACTTCTTCGCGAGGCAGCTGCCCCACGGACCTGACCGACTGGCCGGAAGCAGAGATCGCCGCCTGCTCACCTTGAGTCGAAGGCCCAGCAATCACAACCTCGAGCCGCGCCGCGAAATCCGGATGAGACTTAGCGAGAAGGGCGACGGCATCTAGGAGAGGCGCCGGTGAGTTGCCTCCAAAGCCAAGGCTCCCCGTATAGACGATGGAAAACCTCTCCGGATCGAGGGAGTGCTCCGATTCCCCCGAGACCGGTTCCTCGGGATCGAACCCGTTCGTGATTGTTCTCGCGACACAGCCGAAGCGTGATCGAAAGTCCTCGCTGATCGGCTCGGTGACCCCGACAACGACATCCGAGCGCTGCACAACGGCACGCTCGATGGCTGCGTCAGCCAGGCGCTGAAAGCTAGTCGGGAACGGCTGCCGGGTTGGCTCAAATCCCCACCCGTCGCGAAAGTCGGCAACCCACGGCAACCCACGCCGTCTCAGCGCAAGTCCGATGAGGTGGGCGGATTGAGGTGGGGAGCTCGTGATTACGCAGTCGAACCTTGAACGTTTGCATTCAGCCCTTGCGCGAGCCAGCGCAAATGGCACCCATCCGACAAGTTCGAGATCAGGAACGACAATCGAAGCTGCCGCACTCGGCGTCGGATCGTAGCCCTTGTCGCTCTCGCCGGCAATCGCGGCAAAGTTCCCCCTCCTCCAGTTGAGAGGGCTGGCCATGAAATCCCTTGTCCGCAGGGTCTTGGCGGCGCCGGGAACACCCGAGGATCCGGAGACGATCGACGTGATGACAGTCACCTCGTGGCCGCGACGGTCCAGGAACTTGGTCAGCCCGGCAATCCGACGCGCCGCCGAAAGCATCGACGGCGGAGTGATCGGGGCAACCAGAAGAATTCGTCGAGACACCATTGACCGGAGGTCATGCTATTCGAGAGCAGCGTGCTGCACCGCGTATCCTCGCCCGGGTGTGCGGAATAGCCGGAACAGTTGGGCCTCCGGGGCCCGACCCCAAAACCCTCGAGGAGATGGCCGCGACGATGGCGAGCCGCGGACCGGACGGCCAGGGAACCTGGTGGGATGAGATCGCGGGCCTCGCCTTCCGGCGGCTCGCCATCATCGACCTCCACCCGAGGTCGAACCAGCCGATGCGCCTCGAACACCTGCACCTAGTGTTCAACGGCGAAATCTATAACTACCGTGAGCTCCGCTCGGAGCTTGTTTCGTTGGGTCGAACGTTTCAGACCGAGGGAGACGCAGAGGTACTGCTCAATGCCTGGGCTACTTGGGGCGAGGCCACGCTTGACCGGCTCAACGGCATGTTCGGGTTCGCCGTCTGGGACAGCCGACAGCGATCGCTCACCCTTGCCACGGACCCCTTTGGCGAGAAGCCCGTTTACTTTGCTTCTCTCCCCAGTGGAGGCCTCGTGTTCGGATCGGCGATCCGCGCCCTGCTCTGCGACCGGGCCGTGCGAACTTCGCCAAACGAGCATGCAGTCGAGGCATTCCTGACACACGGTGTGATGCCTTCTCCCGACGAGAGCTTCTTCACGGGAATCGACAGGCTCCCCGCCGCCCACCTTCTGAGATGGGAGGCCGGACACCACAAAGTCAAGCGGTACTGGCAGCCGGGCCGGGTCCCGGTACCGGAGGAGTATCCCGAGGCTGTTCTTGAACTAAGGGAGCTGCTGGCAAGCTCCGTCTCCATTCGCCTTCGCAGCGACGTCCCGGTCGGAACATCGCTCAGCGGCGGTATTGACTCCTCAGCCATCGTCGCTCTCGTGGCCGAGAATTCCGAGAACGCAGACCGGCACGCGTTCACGGCCAGTTTCCCGGGGTTCGCCAGAGACGAGTGGAGGTATGCGGATGAAGTGGCTCGCATGACGGGGGTCAAAGTCCATCACCGGGTCGAGCCGACCGAAGCGGGGGTGTTGGAGGACCTCAGAGCACTCGTCTGGGAGCAGGAAGAACCCGTTGGCAGCCTGTCGATCTATGCGCAGATGTGTGTCATGAAGGCGGCAAAGACCGCCGGAATCACGGTGCTACTTGACGGGCAGGGTGGTGATGAGCTCTTCGGCGGATACGAAATCGCAGCGGGGTTTGCACTGCGAAGCGAAAAGCCGGGAACAGCAATCCGGCAGATCGCACGCGCGCCGATCCCCCTGGGAGGACTGGTTGCCCGGTCAATGGCGATGGACTACCTGCCCGCCCCTCTTCGGACCATGCACCGCGCTCGAACCGCATCGCCTTACGCTTCCCGTCATCTTCGCTGGCAGACAGCGCTCGGCGAAGCGCCACAACTCGGGTGGATCACCGACGAAGACCCCCTTCGGCGCGAGCTCCTGAGCGAGAGCTTCGTAACTAGCCTGCCCCAACTCCTTCGATACGCCGACCGCAGCAGCATGGCAGCCAGCCGCGAAGTTCGGCTGCCACTCCTCGACAGGCGGATCGCCGAATTCGCCTGGTCGCTGCCTGCCGGTTTCCTCTACCGGGAAGGTGTAACCAAGGCAATACTTCGCGACGCCGTGCGTGATCTCGTGCCGGACAACGTGTTAAATCGACAGGACAAGGTCGGTTTTGAGCCGCCGCAAGCACGCTGGCTTCGCGCGGAATCGCTTCAGGAGTGCATCGGCCAGACTCTCCTGAGAGATGCCGCGCGCCACCGCGGGCTCTATGACGCCAGAGTAATCAAGGCGGACCTGGACGCTGGCAGCTGGCGTGACCCGCGCGCAATATGGCGAGCACTAAACGTCGAGCTCTGGCTCACACGTTTTTTCGATTAGGCTGGCGGTCCTTGCGTTCGTCGCTAGCGAACGAGCCGCATCACCAGGCTCTTGTAAAGCTCGATTAGCGACGAGACTCGTCGCGCCAGACTGCTCGGTGCGAGGGGCGTCTCAAGAGTCGCCGTGGTGAACGCGAGAAGCTCCCGATCAGATACACGCCGGCTCGCCTGGACATCAGCGCGACGGCGGCGCAGATAACTGAAACTCGAGGCAACCGAACCTAGCGCCCGAAGCTTTTCGCGCCACCAACCTTCACTCAATGACCTCGCCAGGACGGCCGCTTCTGCTGCCAGCAGCAAGGGTGAGAGGAGGACCAGAGTGGCGGCCCGATATAAGGAAAGGACGGTCCAGAGTCGGTTGCGCTCCAAGAAGTAGAACTTCCCGTGGCCGCTGAGGAACTCGAAATCATGAGTGACGTGAGCACCCGGCTGAAACACGACGGCCCATCCGGCCAACCGGAGCCTCAGGCAGAGGTCGACATCGTCGTGGTAAAGAAAGTAGGCCGGTTCGAGCCCACCAACTTCCTTCCATGCATCGGCCCGAACGAGAAGCCCGGCTCCCGAAAGGGAGGCAACCTCGCGCGGCGGCCCTTCCTCCACGGCTTCTCCGTACCTACCAGACCAGGAAAGACCCGAAAGGTGCACGGGATTGTCGCCAGCATTCACTCTGCCATCCGGAAGGAGCACCTGGCACCCGACCGCGCCTACACCATCGTTGGCACACAGAAGAAGTTCCTTGAGCGCGTTCGGGGCAGCAACAGCGTCGGGATTCAGGAAGAAGATCCAGTCACACCGGGTGGATTCAGCACCCAAGTTTGCGCCAGCGGCGTATCCGACGTTCTCCGCCGGCACCAAGACCTCGGCCGCAAGCGGAAAGCCGGCTAGATTCCGGCCATTGTCGACGACCACCACCTCTTCGGGCGGGGCCATCTGGTCGTGCAGTGAGTCAACTGCCCGAACGGTTGCCTCCGGATCGGCAAATGAAACGACGACGGCGCGGACAGAACTCACTTGCGTGGACTCTACCGGGACGAGAGACCGGGACGAGAGGTTACGATTGGAATGTAGAGCGCTGGCGCATGTCGCAGGCTTGAGTGCACCGGACGACGTGGACTAACCAAATGAACCCAGGACAATCCCCACAGACATCGCATAACCGGCGCATAGCCATCGTTCCGGCCTTCAATGAGGAAGCAACCGTCGGCCAGATCGTGCGAGCCCTCAGAGGAGCACGTCCGGACTTCGACGTTCTCGTCGTGGACGATGGATCCATCGATGACACGAGCAGCGCCGCCCGGATGGCGGGGGCGCGGGTTGTGCGCCTTCCATTCAACCTGGGGATAGGAGGAGCCGTACAGACAGGATTCACCTATGCCTACGAGGGTGGCTACGAGGAGATGGTTCAGGTTGACGGTGACGGCCAACATGAGCCCAAAGAGATTCAGAAACTCTTGAGCGCAATGGAGGCGGACCCAGGGATCGATGTCGTATGCGGGTCTAGATTTGCCACCGACACCGGCTACGTGGCGCCCGTGAGCCGGAGGACGGGGATTCACATATTCGCCTTCCTCCTCTCCCTCCTCGTCAGGCAGCGGGTGAGCGACCCGACCTCAGGTTTCCGCCTCTACAACCGCCATGCGATGAGGCTTTTCGCAAATGATTATCCGCACGACTACCCAGAAGTGGAAGCGATCCTCATGCTTCATCACCATCGGCTGCGAATGGCTGAGGTTTCTGTGGAGATGTACCAGCGTGGCGGCGGACGATCGTCAATCGGTTCGGGCAAATCCGCCTACTACATGATCAAGGTTTTGCTCGCACTCCTTGTCGGCCTCGTGAGGAAGAGGCCCGAAAACAACCTGAGCGACGCCGAGGGGTAATAATGGAAACACGAATCCAACTGATTGCTGTCATCGCGGCGGTCGTTCTCCTAGCGGTAGTACTCGAGCTGGTTCGCAGGCGCAGGCTGCTGGAGCGGTACGCGCTCCTGTGGCTTCTTAGTGCCTTCATCGTTCTCGTTCTCGCGATTTGGGGCGGTGCACTGACCGAACTCGCGAAGGTTCTGGGAATCGTCTCTGCGCCGAACGCTCTCTTCTTTGTGGCGTTGGGGTTCACGCTCCTTCTACTCCTTCACTTCTCCGTCGCCGTGTCGCGGCTAACCGACCAGACCAAGATCCTCGCCCAGCGTCTCGCAATTCTCGAGGAAAGGACGGAACATGCTGGTGCGCCCGAACGCGCCCCGGAGCGCTTAAGGACAGTCCGCGGGGCAGACTCACCACCCGAGGAGCCCACTTGACGGCTGAGCCAGCACAGGACGCGCCGACGAAAGACCTCGAGACTCCGGCAACGACCGAAGTAGTCAGCACGCCGATTGCGATCACCGACTACCGGCAGACACTCGACTGGATTGACGGCGCGATCGCGGCCGACGCGCGCGAGTTCATCTGCGTCGCCCCGGTCCACCTTGTAATGCTTGCTTACGAGGATCCTGAGGTCCGAATTGCCGTCGGTAAGGCGGCAATGATCGTGCCGGACGGGCAGCCGCTGGTCTGGGCACTGCGCGCGCTTGGCTCACCAAACGCGAGCCGCGTCTACGGACCAGACCTGATGATCGCGGCCTGCGAGCGGGCCGCGCAGAGTGGCGCCCGGATGTACCTCTACGGCGGCCGCAACGAGGGCGCGCTGGTCCAGCTGACGCTGAACCTGCGCCGCCGCTTTCCAGGGCTCAATATCGTTGGCGGCCACTCGCCCCCCTACCGGCCGCTTGAGGTCCATGAGGAGCAGAGCATCGTCGCTGAGATCAACGCCAGCGGCGCCGACATCGTCTGGGTCGGCACCGGCCAGCCCAAACAGGAGCTGTGGATGGCGAACATCAGGGCGCGGCTGGAAGCACCGGTACTGATCGGCGTCGGAGCCGCCTTCGACTTCCACGCCGGCCTCGTGCCGCAGGCCCCCCACCGGCTGCAGGAAGCAGGCCTTGAATGGGCCTGGCGACTAGCGCGCGAACCGCGCCGACTCTGGCGGCGCTACCTGCGCTACAACCCGTGGTTCGTGATCCTGTTTGCAAGGCAGTGGGCGGCGCAGCGGCGCAGCTCTACGCCCGCGGCCCGCACCCCCAGCAGCTAACCTGCGGCCTGTGAGCTTCGACGTAGCGATTATTGGCTGCGGCCGCGTGGGCCTGCCGCTTGCGCTTGCCTTCGCCGACCAGGGCCTGCGAACAATCGGCATTGACACCGACGGCGAGCGCTTGGACGCCGTGCAGTCGGGCCGGATGCCGTTCGACGAGCCCGGCGCCGAAGCGGTACTGGCGCGCGTCACGGCGGCTAAGAAGATCGAGTGGTCTGCGCACGTAACCGACGCCGCCCAGGCCGACGCGATCGTCATCACGCTCGGAACGCCATCGTTTGCCCACATCGAGATCGACCTACGCCAGATTCAGTCGGTGCTGGACGATCTACTGCCGGTACTGCGTGAAGGCCAGCTGCTGGTACTGCGCTCCACGATCGCCCCCAGAACGACCGATTTTGTCGCCGGCTACCTGCGCAAACACCGTGGCCTGGTGGCTGGCGAGCAGATCTTCGTCGCCCATGTGCCGGAGCGGATTGCCGCCGGACGCTTCTTTGAGGAGATCGGCACGCTGCCGTGCATCGTCGGCGGCGTTGGCGAGCGTTCCGGCGCGGCGGCCGAGCAGCTGTTCACGGTGCTTGGCGCGCCGATCGTTCAGACGACGCCGGTCAACGCCGAGCTGGCGAAGATCTGGACAAACATTCTTCGCTACACAATGTTCGCGCTGCCCAACCGGCTGATGGTTGAGTGCGAGCAGTACGACGCCAACGTCTTTGAAGTGATCGACCTGATCAACCGTGACTATCCGCGCGGCGGCATGCCGGCGCCGGGGATGACGGCCGGCACCTGCCTGCGCAAGGACTTCGCCTTCAGCGAGGAGCGCTCAAACGGACCAGGGATGCTGCTGGCCGTGTCGAGAGTCAACGAATCGGTGCCGCTGTTCCTCGTTGAGGGGCTGCGCACGCGGCTCGGCTCGCTTGACGGCAAGAAGGTCGCCGTGCTGGGTCTGGCATTCAAGGCAGACACCGACGATCAGCGCGACTCGCTGTCACACAAGCTGATTCGCCTGCTGGAGCGCGAACTGGCCGACGTTGCCGTCCATGACCCGCATGTAAGCTCGCCAACCGCCTCATTTGATCAGGCGATAATTGATGCCGACGCCGTGATCATCGCCACCGACCACAGCGAGTTCCGCCGACCGGAGGTCCTCAGCGCACTGACCGACGGGGCCCGCAATCAAGCGCTACTAGTTGACCCGTGGAACTGCTTTGGCCAGTACGAGGTATTCGCACGGCTGGCCGAACTGCAGGCCCGCACGACTGCCGGCCGTTAACCGGTGCAACGCGTTCTCGTTACCGGCGCCGCCGGCACGATCGGTCAGGCTGTGGCCCGCAGGCTGATCGCTGACCCGCAGTGGGAGATGCGCGCAAGCGACCAACGCAGCGTGCCGGACTGGATCGCCGACGGCGCCGAGGTCCACAGCGGCGACCTGCGCGACCGCGCTCAGGCACTGCAGGCAACTGAGGGCTGCAGCCACGTGATTCACCTTGCGGCGATCGTCGGCGGGATCGCCAACTTCCATCAGCTTCCTTACACGCTGACCGACGTTAACGCGTCGCTCTACAACGGCGTGGTCGGCGCAGCAATCGAAGCCGGCGTAGAGCGCTTTGTTTATGTCAGCTCCTCGATGGTTTTTGAGAACGCGACACTGTTCCCAACACCGGAGGCCTACATCACCGACTGCCTGGTGCCAAAGTCGGCCTACGGCTTTAGCAAGCTGGCCGGCGAGCACTGGGTCCGCGCCGCGCACGACGAGCACGACCTGCCGTACACGATCTGCCGCCCGTTCAACGCCTACGGGCCGGGCGAGATGCCTGAGGATGAGCCGGGGATCGCGCACGCCGTGCCCGACCTGATTCGCAAGTGCCTCGCGCTACCCGGCGACGATTCGCCACTGCCGATATTTGGTGACGGCAGCCACACCCGCACGCTGACCCACGTAGACGACATCGCTGACGGGATCGTCACAGCAATGGGCGCTGAGGCGGCACTAAACGAAGACTTCAACATCTCAGCCGCGCGCGAGCTGAGCGTCGCGCAGATCGCCGAAATCATCTGGGCGGCCTGCGGCCGCGACCCGGCAAAGTTCGCTCTGCAACGCGGGCCGAGCTTTGACGTTGATGTTGTTCGTCGCTGGCCCGACGTGTCGAAGGCCGAACGGCTGCTGGACTGGCGGGCGCGGATCGATGTTGAGGACGGCGTTGCCGATACGGTCGAGTGGCTGCGCGGGACACTGTGATCGGGGTCGTTGGATACAGCCAGTTGGGCAAGCGGTCAGAGAGCGACAGGTACTCGGCGCCCGCGTGCCCGCTTGGCGACCTGCGACTCTTATTGAGTGAAAGTGACTGACCAGCTTGTAATCGGCCGTCAACTGGCGGCCTGTTACCGACGGGCCGACAGATGATGGACGTCATTCGGACGGTCCGCCGTGCCTTCGCGCTGCTGAACGCTCCTGCGCGGCGACGACTACTGGTCCTTGGCGCTGCCAACGTTCTCGTAGCGGGCCTCGACATGCTCGGGATCCTGTTGCTGGTGCCATTGCTCGCTTTCCTTGGCCCAGGCGGTACGCCGCAGGGACCCTTCGCGGGCATCGCAGAGCAGCTCCTCGGTACCGACGCGCCTGAGCGGATCGTGCTCGTTCTGGCGCTCGCCGCGACAGCGCTCTTCGTTGCCAAAGGAGTCGCCGCGGTAAGCCTGTTATGGGTCCAGACTGGCGTGCTGAATGTTGCGCAAGTGTCGCTATCTGAGCGGATCCTTGGCAGTTTCGTCAAGGCTCCGTGGCTGGTTCAGCAGAGCTCCGGCACAGGGGCGATCATCCGAACGACGGTCACCTCCGTCACCGCAATAGCGCTGACGGTTGCCTCCGGCATCGGAGCTCTCGCTGAATCGGCGGTATTCATCGCCGTCTTTGCCGCGCTTGTGATCGTCAACCCATTGCTCGCGATCGCTGCGCTCGTCTATTTGGTGGCAGCCGGCCTAACATACCTTCGGATCGTGCGGCGGCCGATCGAAACGCGCGGCGAGCAGCTCCAGGTCGAGGCTGAGAGGATGAACTCGTCGCTGATCGAGCTGGTCGGGGGAATCAAAGAACTAACCGTCAGGGACAGCGCGTCGACCTACCTTGGGCGCTACGCACGGTCGGCCCGCGGCTACCTCGATGCCTACAGGCTGATCGCGGTAACCAATCAGGGCATGCGCTACCTGCTGGAGATCCTGATGATCGCCGGCGTCGCCCTGGTGATTGGGTTCGCGACGCTTTCGGGATCGACGACGACCGTTCTCGTCTCGGTTGGCGTGCTGCTTGCCGGCGGATTAAGATTGGTGCCGGCGCTCAACACTTTGCTGATCGCCGTCAACACGATCCGATCAAACCAGCCAGCTGTTGCAATCGTCGAAGCTGAACTGGCGCGCCTTGGCGAGTACGAAGCGATCCCCGACGGAGCTGGCGACGCATCGGCGGATTTCGTTCCGACCGGAGCATTCGCGGTCAGCGACCTGCTGTTCCGCTATCCAACGCGGGCCGAAGACGCGCTGCTTGGAATCTCGGTTGAGGTCGGTTTTGGTGAGGCGCTGGGGATCGTTGGATCGACTGGGTCAGGCAAGAGCACCCTGGTCGACCTGCTGCTCGGGCTGCTCGACCCGGTGAGCGGCTCAGTTCTGATTGACGGGCGGCCGCTAGGCGAGAACCTGCGGGCCTGGCGAGCGCAGATTGGCTTTGTGCCGCAGGACATCTTCCTAGTTGACGACACGCTAGCCGCCAACATCACCTTCGGTGAGGCCGACGAGGTGGCATCGGCTGAGCAGATCGCGGCGGCCGTACGGCTCGCCCAGCTCGACGACGTTGTCGCCGAACTGCCGGAGGGGCTGGACACGATGCTCGGTGAGCGCGGTGCGAGGCTGTCGGGCGGGCAGCGCCAACGAGTTGGACTGGCACGGGCGCTGTACCGCAAACCGGCGATCCTGATCCTCGACGAAGCGACCTCAGCGCTCGACAATGAGACCGAGCGCAAGATCAGCGACGCCCTACTTTCGCTGCACGGCAAGCTAACAACGGTCGTCGTTGCTCACCGCCTGTCAACGGTCCGCTCCTGCGACCGCATCCTCTACCTTGACCGCGGCCAAGTGTCAGGGATCGGAACCTTCGACGAGCTGGACCGAACGAACGAGGGTTTTGCGCGGTTGGTTGAGCTGGGGGCGCTACGGGGCGCGTTTTAGCGCAGCGCTTCGAGCGTCAGCTTGACGCCCGCGGGCAGCGGCACCTGAGCGCTGAAACCAAGCTGATCGGCGGCCAGCGAGACGTCGAGCGAGCTGCGTGCCAGCTCGCCCTCGCGCGGCGCGGCGAAGAGCGGGTTGAGTGGTCCTTCGCCGGGCGCTGCGGCGGCGTCAAGCGCGGCGATCAGCTCGAGCACGCTTGAGTCGATGCCGGTGCCGATGTTGTAAGGGCCGCCGGGAGCGGAGTGGCTGGCCGCCAGCAGGTTGGCGGCGACGATGTCGCTGACGAAGGTGTAGTCGCGCCGCGCCGTGCCGTCGCCGAAGACGGTTGGCTGCTCGCCGCTGAGCAGTCGCCCGGCGAAGATCGCGATCACGCCGGCCTCGCCCGCCGGGTTCTGGCGCGGGCCGTAAACGTTGCCGTAGCGCAGCGTGACCGTTTGCAGCCCGTGCAGGCGCGAAGCCCAAGCGCAGTACAGCTCGGCGCACTGCTTGCTCTGGCCGTAGGCCGAAACCGGTTGCGGCGTGACTGTCTCCGGCGTTGGCATCACGTCGGTCTCGCCGTAGATCGCGCCGCCGGTTGAGGTGTTGACGAGGCGGCGGGCGCCGGCGGCGTGGGCGGCCTCCAGCACGTTGATCGTGCCAACGACATTGACCGAGGCGTCGAATGCCGGATCGTCGAGCGCGCAGCGCACATCGATCTGCGCCGCGAGATGGAAGACCAGCTGCGGCCGCGCCGCCGCGAACGCCGCTGCGACAGCCGCGCCGTCACGGATGTCGAGCTGGTGGAGCGTGGCGCCGGCGTCGAGCGCCGGCTGCAGATTCCGGGTCCGCCCTGAAGAAAGGTCGTCGATCACGGCGACCTGATCGCCGCGCGCCAGCAGTGCGTCAACGATGTTTGAGCCGATGAAGCCGGCGCCGCCGGTTACGAGCGTTCGCATCGGCTGATCGTACGCGCTCTACGACCCGTAGATCGCGGCCAGCTTGGCGGCGACGACGGCCGGTGAGGCGATCGCGTTGATCCGCTCGGCGTTTGCTTTGCCGCGCGCCCCGTCGCCCCACAGCTGATTGATTGACGCTGCGAGCGCCGCGACGTCGCCAGGCGCAACGAGATCCTCGGCTGGCAGCAGTTCGCTCAGCGCGCCGACGCTGGTCGCGGCGACCGGCAGCGCTGCGGCCATCGCCTCGGCCGCCGACAGGCCGAAGCTTTCGACGAAGCGCGATGGGACGACGGCCAGCGCGGCGCCGGCCCGTAGCGAGGCCAGCTCGCTGTCGCTGACCCGTCCGGCGAAGGTCGCATCGGCGCCGAGCTGCGCCGCCTGCGCCCGCAGCGCCGCTTGATCCGGCCCGTGGCCGGTGATCACCAGCGGCCGCCCGGCCAGCGCGCAGGCCTCGATCGCCACGTCAACACCCTTGTCGGGCGCAAGACGGGCCGAGCAGATTGCGTACTCACCGCTCGGCGGATCGGCCAACTCTGTGGCGGCGAAAACGGGGTTCGGCACAACCTCGACCGTGCGGCCATCGATCGGCGCGCCCAATGCGCGCAGCCGCTCCAGCGCGAAGGCGCTCGGGACGGTCAGCGCGTCGGCCTGCTCGGCAAGCTTCGCCGACCAGCTGCTGAGCGACGCTGCGTAGAGCGCCGCCTCGGCGCGCGAGCCGCCGCGGCAGTTGAGCCGCAGCCCGGGCCGTGTGTCACGGCCGTGGCAGCGCGTGCAGTCATTTCCTGACGGGTCGAGGCAGGTGCCAACGGCGCAGACCAGCCGGTACTGGTGCAGCGTCAGCACGGTCCGCGCGCCGGCCTTACGCGCCGCCGCCAGCGCCCGCCAACCGAACGATGGCAGCAGATTGTGGGCGTGGACGACGCGCGCGCCGCTGCGCAGCACGGCAGCGCCGACCTGCTGTGGATCAAGGCCGCCGCGGACCAGGGCGAGGGCGCTGTCACGGCCCGACAGCGTGGCGCTGTCACGGCGCAGCAGCTCGGCCGGCTCACCGAGCTGCTCAGGGATCAGCCGCAGCAGCTCGTCAACAACCCGTTCTTCGCCGCCCAGCGTGCGGTATTGGTTGTGCAAAAGGAGGATCACAGCGTCCGGCCACGCTAGCGTCAAACGCTGATGTCGCCGTCTGCCGCAATCATCATCCCTACACGCGGGCGGCCGCATTACCTCGAACGGACGCTGCGCTCGATCAAACAGCAGGCCAGCGGCACAGGCGTACCGGTAATCGTTGTTGACGACGGCCCCGACTTAACGACAAGGACGGTCGCCGAGGCGCACGGCGCGCGCTACATCGACGCAGGTGCCGGCGATGGCCTTAACGCGGCGCGTAACCGTGGCCTCGCGGCGACCGACAGCGAGCTGCTGATCTTCACCGACGACGACGTTGAAGTGAGCAGCGGCTGGCTGACGGCGTTGCTTGCAGGCGCCGCCGCTGCGAGTGACGAGGTTGGCGTTTTCACCGGCCCGATAAATGCCCGGATTGAGGATCATCGCTTCCGCGCCTGCGGCCGCGAGGGCTGGCCGATCACGACCACCGACCTGGGGCCGGTCGACACAGATTGCGAGACCGCTTGGGGATCGAACATGATGATCCGCCGCAGCGCCTTTGAGCGGGTCGGACCATTTGACCCGCTGCTTGGCGGCGGCGGCGATGAGGAGGAGTGGGAGGCGCGCTGGCGACGTAGCGGCGGCCGGATCCGCTACCTCGCCGCCGCGTCGGTTGATCACCTGCGCTGCGGCGACGATTCGCGGCTTGGCTCACTCTGCAGCGTTGCCCGCAGCCGCGGCCGCGTTGCGCGGCGCTTTGACGAGTCGCGTGGCCGGGCGCCGGGGGTCGGCGCCGAGCTGCTGACACTGATCGGCTGCCTGTGGCACGGGCCGCGGAGGCTCTGCGCGATGGGGCCGGTGATGACAGCCCACAGCTGGGGCCGGCTGGAGGCGGCGATCTCGCACCGGCCGCTCGCTGAGGCGCCGGTCGTTGCCGGCGTCAACGACTTTCTTGCGCCTGGCAGCGGGATCGTCGCCGGCCGCCGTGCCCGGCTGCTGGCGCTGGCCGACCGCGGCCTTGACCTGCGCGCCGCGCGCAGCGGCCGTGCGTTGGCACGAGCCGCGGCGCAGGCGCCGCGGCGCAGCGTGCTGGTGCTGACCGTCACCGCCGAAGGCGACACTTTGTTGACGGCGCAGCGCAGCGAGCTGGAGCGCTCGCGCCACGACGTTGAGCTGCGCGTTGGCGCCGCCGGCGCGGCCGGAAAGTTTGAAAACCTCAACCTGCTGTTCGCCGCGGCCGAACGCCAGCAATACGACTGGATTGTCGTGCTTGACGATGATGTAGACCTGCCAAGCGACTTTCTCGACTCGTTCCTGTTTGCCGCCGAGGCGGCGCAGCTGCAGATCGCCCAGCCGGCCCACCGACTGCATTCGCACGCCGCTTGGCCGATCACGCGCCGGCGCAGCGGCCTGCGCTCGCGCCGCACCAACTTTGTTGAGATCGGCCCGGTGACAGCGTTCGCGCCCGCCGCAGCGGCCGAGCTGATCCCCTTCCCACAGCTGCGGATGGGCTGGGGACTGGACTGCCACTGGGCAGCAATCGCTGCCCAGCGCGGCTGGCCGGTCGGGATCGTTGACGCGACGCCGGTCGGCCACACGCTGCGCGCGACGGCCGCCGACTACCGGCGCGACGAGGCGATCGCCGAGGCCCAGTCATTCCTTGCCGAGCGGCCCTACCTGCGCCGCGATCAGGTCCGTACGATCGATATCCAACGATGAAGGTTGCCGTAATCGCCGAGTTCTACCCGCGCGCCGACGATCCGGTGCTGGGCATCTGGGCGCACCGTCAGGCGCAGGCGGCGATCGCTGCCGGGGCCGAACTGCGCGTTGTCGTCCTCAACCGCGTCGTGCCGCCGGCGGCAACGCCGCTGCTCAGGCGCGTCCCAGCCGCCATCCGTCTGGCGCGCCACCCGCGCCGCAGCCAACTAGACGGGGTCGCAGTCGAATACGTGCGCTACGCGTCACCGCCGAGGCAGCGCTCATACGGCTCGTGGGGCAGTTGGGCAGCAAAGCCGCTCGGCCGCGCGCTGGAGCGGCTGCATAAGGACTTCCCATTCGACTTGATCCACGCCCACAACGCTGTTCCGGCGGCCGACGCCGTGCTCAGCGCCGGCGTCACAACGCCGCTCGTCGTCTCCGTCCACGGCTCCGACATCTACTATACGGTGCCGCGAGGGGGTGACGGACGCAGCGCCGTTGAGCAGGCCTTTGAGCGCGCACGGCTGGTGATTGCCAACAGCGAAGGGATCGCCACTGCCTGCGCCCAGCTTGGATCAGTGACAACCGAGGTTGTGCACCTGGGCACCGACCTACCCGAGCAGCCAGCGCAGCGGCCAGAGCAACCGACGCTCGTCACAGTTGGCCACCTGATTGAGCGCAAGCGCCACGCCGATGTGCTGCGGGCGATCTGGGTGCTGCGCGAGCGCTTCCCCAGCCTTCGCTACGTGATCATCGGCGACGGGCCGGAGCGTGCCCGGCTGGAACTGCTGACCGACGCGCTGGGGCTGCGCGAGCGGGTCGAGTTCACCGGCCAGATGGAAAACGCGGCGGCGCTGGAGCGAGCGCGGCGCTGCTCAATCTTCGTAATGCCGAGTGTTGATGAGGCCTTTGGCGTCGCCTACATCGAAGCGATGGCCGGCTGGCTGCCGGCGATTGGCTCGGTCGGCGAGCCCGGGCCGGCCGAGATCCGCCGCTACGGACAGGGGATGCGGATCGTGCCGCCGGCCGACGTTGAGCGGCTGGCCGAGCGGCTCGGTGAGATGCTCGAGGACACCGATCTGATCGCCCAGGTCGGCGGCCAGGCGCGGCGCACAGTCGAGGCTGAGTTCAGCTGGGATGCCTGCGGCGCAGCGACCGTCGCCGCCTACGAGAAGGCTCTGGCGCAGTGAGCAAGCCGATCCTGCTGGTCACGAATCAGGTACCGCCCGACCGCGTCGGCGCACTGATCGAGCTGCACCGGCGCGAAGGGCTGAAGGTTGCGATCTACGACGGCAAGACCCACCACGGCAGCGACGGCGTGGACGACCCCGGCGTGCCGTTCATCAGGTCAAGCCAGCGCGGCATCTACCGTGCGGCGGCGAGCGGCCGCTACCGCGCCGTGATCGCGACCAGCGCCGGCCGCGTCGCCTTGCCGGCCGCCTACTTCGGTGCACGCCGCGCCGCTGTGCCGTTCATCTACTGGACCGGGATCTGGCACCAGATTGCGACGCCGGCGCACATCGCCGCCGCGCCGCTGGTCCGCTGGATCGAATCGCACGCCGACGCCGTTATCGCCTACGGACCGCACGTCGCCGAGTACGTCAAAGGTCACGGCGCGACCAATGTTCACGTCGCGCCGCAGCCGGTCGATGTTGACTTCTGGTCGGTCCCTGGGCGCGCGGCGGCCTGGCGCCAACAGCTTGGCGAGCCGGCCTTCCTCGTCGGCGTCGCCGGCCGTAGCGAGCCAGGCAAAGGGCTTGAGCTGGCGGTCAGCGCCTGGCAACGCAGTGGCCTAGCGGCGCAAGGCGCAATGCTGGCGATTGCTGGCAGCGCCGACGCTGGCGCCGAGCAGCCGTCGATCGCCGCGCTCGGCCCGCTCAGCGCCGGGCAGATGCGCGACCTTTACGCAGCCGCCGACATCTGGCTGGTGCCCTCACTGGCAACGCGCAACTTCCGTGAGCCGTGGGGACTCGTAGTGAATGAAGCGATGCTGGCGCAAACGGCGGTTATCGCCAGCGACGCCGTTGGTGCGGCGGCCGGCGGGCTGGTCGTCAACCAGCAGACCGGGCTGGTCGTTAGCGCCGGTGACGAGGCGGCGCTGGCGGCGGCAATCCAGCGACTGGCGCGCGAGCCCGAGCTACGCAGCTCACTGGCCGCGGCCGGCGCGCAGGCAGCGGCGCAGTACGACTACGCGGCTTGGGCCGCGGCCTGTTCGGCGGCGCTGAAGAGTGTCGCCGCTGGCTGAGGCGCCTGCTAGCGTTGGCTCTCGCCGCCATTTGGGTTTATCCCACCCTGCGAGCGCGGCAGTCAGCCATGGATCGCCCTTTTAAGCCGAGATCACTGCTTCAGGGCCTGCTGGCCGTCAGCCTCTGCCTGATGCTGCTCGCGCCGGCCAGCGCCAGCGCCGACTACAAGGCACTGCTGCAACAGGCCTGCGGCGCCAAGGGTGAGGTGACCGGCAGCTTCACGCAGGCCGAGTACCAGCAGGCGCTGGCCAGCATCCCGGCCGACGCCGATCAGTACACCGACTGCCGCGCAATCCTGCTGGCGGCGCAGCTGGACGCCGCCGGTGGCAGCTCGGCCGTCTCGCCAGCGACAGCGGCAGCGATCCTCGCGTCGGCAACGCCGGCCGAGCAGAAAGTAATCAGCGATGCCATCACCGGCGCCGTTAACAGCGATCCAACGGCGAAGGTTGGCGACGTTGTCGTTGATCCATCGGCCTTCGGCACGGCAGCATCAGTTTCGGCCGTCCTGAACACGCTGCCGCTGCCATTGACAATCACGCTGGCGCTGATCGGCGTCGGTGCACTTGCGGCGCTTGGCGCGGCGCTTATCCCACGGGTTCGCGATTACTACCGCAGCCGCTGAGCCGCTTGTCGCAGCGGCGCCGGGCGGCTCCACCGGACGACGGCCACTACTGGGCCGTGCGCTGCTAACACTGGCCTTTGCGGCGCTGTTTAGCGCTGTCGGCTTCCACGCTTCCGGCGGCCTGCAGCTTGAAACTCTGACCCAGGTTGAGGTCGCCCTGATCGCGCTTGCAGGCGTCTGCGGCTCGCTGGCGATCCTCGCTGGCGCAACCGGCAGCAAACCTTGGGGGCTGGTATCGGTCGGCTGCTTTGCGCTGCTGCTGTTGATCACCGGAGCGTCGATCAGCTGGGCGATCGATCCGTCAGTGGCCTGGATCGAGACCAACAGGACGTTCGCGCTGCTGGCCGCCTTCGTGATCGGCTGCGCACTGGTGCGCCTGGCGCCAGGCCACTGGCGGTCGCTGCTGGGCGGCCTGCTGCTGGCAAGCTTTGCGATCAGCCTCTACGCGCTACTGACAAAGATCTTCCCGGCCGGACTGGCGGCCGACGAAACTTACGGCCGACTGCGCGAACCGTATGGCTACTGGAATGCGGTTGGCGCGACCGCGGCGCTGGGGCTGCCGGCGGCGGCCTGGCTTGGCGCGCGGCGCGACGGTCACGCCGCCAGCGCCGTGCTCGCCTACCCCGTGGTCGGCGTTTTGACGGTCGCGCTGATGCTCGCCTACTCGCGCGGCTCGCTGCTGGCCGCCGCGCTGGGGCTGGCCTTCTGGCTGATCCTTGTGCCGCTGCGGCTACGTTCGGCGACAGTCCTTTTTCCGGGAGTCGGCTTTGGCCTTGTGCTGAGCCTCTGGGCCTTTGGCCAGAGCGGCCTTAGCGATGACCGCGTTGAGCTGGCACTGCGCAGCAACGCCGGCACCGAACTGGGCGTTGGCCTGCTGGGCCTCTGCCTGCTGCTGATAATGATCGGGCTGCTCGCGACCTGGCAGCGCGAACGGCGCGTCTGGCCGGCGAGCAGTACCCGCACATGGGGCGCTGTGCTGCTGGTCTGCTTGGTACTGGCACCGGTCGCGCTGGCGGCGATCCTGGCAACCTCCAAGAAGGGCTTCAGCGGCAGCATCAAGAGCGGCTGGAACAGCCTGACCGACCCGAACGCCAAACAGCCCGCCAACGACGCCACGCGGCTGACGGCGATCGGCAGCGCGCGGGCCCGCTACTGGCGCGACGCCATCACGATCTTTAAGGGGCGGCCGCTGCTTGGGGTCGGCGCCGGTGGCTACACGCCGGCAAGACTGATCGTCCGTAAGGACAACCTTGACGTGCTGCACGCCCACGGCTTTGTCGTGCAGACGGCGGCCGACCTTGGCGCTGTAGGCCTGGCCGTCACGCTGGCATTGCTGGCGGCCTGGCTGGCCGGCGCCTGGCGCGCCACCGGCCCGTGGCGCGGGCCACAGCGGCGCAGTTGGAGTGACGAGCGGGCCGGGATGGCGGCGCTTGCCTCGGTTGTCGTCACCTTTGCTGTCAGCTCGCTGATCGACTGGACCTGGCTGATCCCCGGCACGGCCGTTCCGGCGCTGCTCTGCGCCGGCTGGCTGGCGGCGCGTGGCCCACTGGCCGAGCCGCTGACGGCAACCGGCAGTCTGCGCGACCGGCTGCGCAGCTCAGTGCGCAGCCCGGCCCGCGCAGCCAGCGCGCTGCTGCTGATCGCAATCGCTATCGGCGGCGCCTGGACCGTAACGCTGCCACAGCACTCGATCAACCAGAGCAACGCTGCGCTGAGCGCACTTGCCGCCGGCCGCAATAGTCAGGCGCAACAGCTGTCGCGTGACGCCGCGAGCACCAACCCATTCTCCAACACGCCGCTGACCGTGCTGGCCGCAGCCCAGACGGCGGCAGGCGTGCTGCCAGCCGCTGCGGCAACGCTGGAAAGCGCCGTGCAGCGACGTCCGGCCGTGATCGCCAGCTGGCTCGCACTGGCCAGCTTCCGTCTTGACGAGCAGGACGACCCGCAGGGCGCGATGCGCGACTTGAAGGCCGCGCTCTACCTCAACCCGCGCGCGCTGCAGTCTCGCGCCACCTACCTGCTGGCCTACCGGGCCGTCAAACGCGCCGAAGAGAAGGCCGCGGAACGGAAGAAGAAACAGAAGAAGTAGCTCAGCGGGCCCGCGCGACCAAGCTGCGACGCGCCAGCGGCAAGCCGCCAACAGCGCCGACGGCGCACTGTTCAAAGCCCGCGCTTGCCAGTGCTCGGGCCAGTGTGCGCGCCGTGAAGAAGCGTAGATGGTCGGTGCGCGGGTCAAGCCGCCGCTCCAGCGGCCGGCCCGCCAGCGCCTCGGCCGCGACCAGCAGACGCGGCTGATTGGGCGTCGTTATCAGCAGCAGGCCACCGGGGACCAGCACGCGGCGCGCTTCGCTCAGCAGCAGCCCAACGTCAACGACGTGCTCAAGCGTCTCACCGCACCAGACAAGGTCAAACGCATCGCTGGCAAACGGCAGCGGCCCGCCCTCTTCGGCGCGGACAAACTCGACCTGCGGCGCCCGCAGCCGCGCGCGGCGCAGCGCTTCGTCGGCAACATCAACGCCGACGACCTCGGCGCCAGCGCCGGCCAGCGGCGCGCTGAACGAGCCATCACCGCAGCCAAGGTCAAGGACTTTCTCCCCGGCAGTTAGCTCAGCCAGCAACAGCGACAGCCGCTCGCTAAAGAGCTCTGGAACAGCATCCTGCGCAACCGCCGCCCAGATCTGCTCGCGCCAGCGCTCCACCTAGAAGGCGCCGCGACGACGCAGCACAGCGGGAACGGTCTGGATGATGATGCTGAGGTCGAGCGCCAACGACCAGCTCTCGATGTAAAGGAAATCAAGGTGTACGAGGTCATCGAAGTCCAGCTCCGAGCGGCCGGAAACCTGCCACAGACCGGTCATCCCCGGCAGCACGAGGTAGCGACGACGGTGCCATTCCTCAAGCCGCGCGTAGTCGCGCTGAGGCAGCGGCCGCGGCCCGACGATCGACATCTTGCCGCGCAGCACGTTCCACAGCTGCGGCAGCTCATCGAGTGAGATGCGGCGCAGTAGGCGGCCGACCGGCGTAACGCGCGGGTCGCGGCGGATCTTAAAGAGCGGCCCGTCAGCCTCGTTTTCAGCCTCCAATTCGTGCTGAATCAGCTCCGCACCTTCGTACATCGTGCGAAACTTAAGGCAGGCGAACGGCACGCCGCCGATCCCCGGCCGCGTTGAGCGGAACAGCACCGGCCCGCGCGAGCTGAACTTGACGGTCAGCGCGATCAGCGCCAGCAGCGGGCTGAGCAGGATCAGGCCGAGCACGGCGCCGCCAAGGTCGAAGAGCCGCTTCAGCGCGTAGTCGACGCCTTCAAAGACCGGCGCGCGCAGCTCAAACAGCGGCACCGCCGATCCGGGAACAAACTCGGCCCGGTGCGACAGCAGCTCGCTCGTTGTCGGCGCAACGCGGACCCGCACGCCGCGCTCGTGGCAGCGGTCAACGATCTCCAGCACGCGCTCTTCACTGAAGCCGGGGTCGGCGATCACCAGCTCATCGAACCTGACTGCGCCCAAAACCGCGTCAAGCTCAGCCGGCCCAACGATGTCAATAACCTCAACCGGGTTGGTGCGGCTGGCAGCCAAAGCATCTCCAACCGCCTCGGCATGGGCGCCAACGCCGACCAGTACAGCGCTGCGGCGGTAGCCGGCGGCGCGCAGGATCCTGCCGCTGACGCGATCATAGAGCGCCCGCAGCAGGCCGATGATCACGACCGCAAAGATCAGTGTGCCCCAGAAGATGTAGTAGCTGGAGAAGTTGCGGCCGATGATCACGGAGTAGAGAAAAGCGACCAGCGCTACCGAGAAGAGCGCCGAGACGACCGCGCCGAGCCCGGGCCGTGAGCCGCGGTCGCCGTAGAGGCCGGCGCGGGTAAACAGCAGCAGTGTCAGCAAGGCGGCAAAGACGCCGTAGTGGTAGGCCTGCGTGACGTTGGCCGCGAAGCTAGCGTCGCCAACAACCAGCGACTTGCTCTGCAGCGCAATGAGGATCGCCAGGTAGATGCCGGCAAGGTCAACGATGACCAGCGAGACGACGCGGGCCGCGCTGCGCAGCAGATCCATCGTCAGCAGGAACGACAGCGGCGTACGGCGGCGACGCAGATCGTGGCCGCGGCCGATAATCTCCAGATCGGGCTGAGGCGCGAACGGATCGCGCGGCGTGGGCTTCGGTCGGCTTGGTTTATCGGGCATCGCTCTATCTACTTAAACACCGCGGAGCCACATATGTGACGCCGGCTTCAGCTGGGCATTCCAAGCAGCGCTTCAGCGCCGGACTGCTCAATCGTCTGCGCAAGTCCTTCACGCAGTGCAACCTTCGGCTCCCATGACAGAAGTTCCTTCGCGCGGGTGATATCCGGCTTGCGCTGCTTTGGGTCGTCGGTCGGCAGCGCCTCGTAAACGATCTCGGAGCGAGAGCCCGAAACCTCGATCACGTTTCGCGCCAGCTCAAGCAGCGTGAACTCGTCCGGATTGCCGATATTCACCGGCTGATGCTCGCCCGACTCGCAGAGCGCAATCAGGCCGCCGATCAGGTCGGAGACGAAACAGAAGGAGCGAGTCTGGCCGCCATCGCCGAAGACCGTGATCGGCCGATGGGCCAGCGCCTGACGCAGGAAGGTCGGAATCGCGCGGCCGTCGTGGGCTCGCATCCGTGGCCCGTAGGTGTTGAAGATCCGCACGATCGCTGTGTCAACGCCCTGCTGGCGGTGGTAGGCCATTGTCAGCGCCTCGGCATAACGCTTTGCCTCGTCGTAAACGCCGCGCGGACCGATCGGATTGACGTGGCCCCAGTAATCCTCAGTCTGCGGGTGGACCTGCGGGTCGCCGTAAACCTCGCTCGTTGAAGCGAGCAGAAAGCGGGCGCGGTGCGCCTTCGCCAAGCCGAGCGTGTGGTGCGTTCCGTGCGAGCCGACCTTCAGCGTCGCCAACGGCAGCCGCAGATAATCGATCGGCGAAGCGGGAGAAGCGAGGTGATAAATCGAGTCGATCGGTTCATCGATGAAGTACGGCTCGGTGATGTCACAGTTGACCCACGAGAATTCGGGTACGCGGATGTGCTCAATGTTGTGCAGCGAACCGGTGTCGAGGTTGTCGACGCAGATAACGCGGTTGCCACGGCTGAGCAGCTGATCGCAGAGATGCGAGCCGAGGAAGCCGGCGCCGCCGGTGACTAGAGATGTGGCCATCGGCCTAGTTTAGGGAGCTGGCAATATCTTCTGCGGGCCGTTTCGTGCGAATCGCAGCCTCTAGACTCTCACTATGACCTCAACCGCCTTCGCCGACGCCGTCAACGAGCAGATCGGCCACGAATACGCCGCCCACCAGCAGTACGTCGCGATCGCCGTCTTCTACGACGCCCAGACGCTGCCCTATCTGGCGCAGTTCTTCTACAAACAGGCACTTGAGGAGCGCGGCCACGCGATGATGATGGTCCAGTACCTGCTCGATCAGGACGCTGGCCCGGTCGTTCCCGGAATAGAGCCGCCACGAATCGCTTTTGCCGACATTGCCGAGCCGGTCCGCTTGGCGCTCGAGCAGGAGAAGACGGTTACCGAGCAGATCAACGCAATCGCCGCCAAGGCGCGTGACGAAAACGACTTCGCCGGCGAGCAGTTCATCCAGTGGTTCATTAAGGAGCAGGTCGAAGAGGTCTCCTCAACGTCGGACCTGCTGACCGTCGTTGAACGGCTAATCGACAACCCGATGCAGATAGAGGACCACCTAGCGCGCGAACTTGCCGCTGGCGGCGGCGACGACCCGACCGAGCCGCCGCAGGCAGGCGGCGTCGCCTAAGCGGGCGGCGGCTGCCTTGGCGTAGTTCCCTCAACGCGGCGCCGCTCGTCGCCGTCGAGTTCGACCTTCCAGATCGGCGCGCAGGCCTTCAGCTCGTCGATTATCTGCCGCGCGCCGGCAAACGCCTCAGCGCGATGCGGCGCGCTGGCGGCGACGATCACGCTCGCCTGCCCCAGCGGCACGCGGCCAACGCGGTGCTCGGCCGCCGCGGCGCAGAGGCCATGCTGAGCGATCGCCTCGCCGACGATTGTTGCCATCTGCTCAACTGCCATCTGCGTGTAGGCCTCATAGTCGAGCGCCTCAACTTCGCGTGTCACGCCGGAGAAGCTGACGACGGCTCCGGCGCGCCGGTCGACGACCCGTTCGATCAGCGCGTCAAGCGAGAGCGGGCCTTCAATGACCGCGACGTGAGGGGGCTCAGCGCCGCCGGAGACCGGCGGGACCAAGGCCAGTTCGTCGCCGGCCGCCAGCAGCTGATCGGCGTCGGCGTACTGGCGGTTGACGGCCAGCAGGCAGCCGCTTGGATCGAGCTGGTCGCTGACCGCCGCCAGGGCATCGGCGACGCTGGCGTCTTCAGGCAACTGAAGTTGCAGCGAATCGCACCCGGCCAGCTCGCGCAGACCGGCAAAAAGACGGACAGAAAGCTCCACTGCCCACAGCGTACGGCACAGCCTTTGTGGCGGCCGCTCGCTACGGTTCGCAGATGGCTTCTTCCGATCGATCCGAGCGCCTGACGATCGCGCCGATCATCGGCCCTGACGACCCGCGCCGCTTTACCGATTCGGGAATCGAGATTGACACGCTCTACGACGAAGCCGATCTGCCCGCCGATCTGCAGTTGGGCGAGCCGGGCGACTTTCCTTACACGCGCGGCGTGCACGCTGAGATGTACCGCTCACAACGGTGGACAATGCGCCAGTACGCAGGCTACGCGAGTGCACGCGAGTCGAACGAGCGCTACCGCTACCTGCTGTCGCGCGGCGGCACCGGCCTGTCGATGGCTTTCGATCTACCGACCCAGCTGGGGCTCGACTCCGATAACGCGCTCTGCGAGGGCGAGGTCGGCCGCACCGGCGTTGCGATCGACACGATCGATGACATGCGCACAGCCTTCGATCAGATCCCGCTTGATCAGGTTTCAACTTCGATGACGATCAACGCACCGGCGGCGGCGCTGCTGATGCTCTACGACCTGGTTGCCGAGGAGCAAGGCGTGCCAAGCGAGAAGCTGCGCGGCACCGTCCAGAACGACATCCTGAAGGAGTACATCGCGCGCGGCAACTACATCTACCCGCCCGCCGCCTCGATGCGCCTGACGACCGACATCTTTGCCTACTGCGCCGAAAAGATCCCGAAGTGGAACACGATCTCAATCTCCGGCTACCACTTCCGTGAGAAGGGCTGCTCGGCCGTTCAGGAGGTTGCCTTCACGCTGTCGACCGGGATCGCCTACGTGCAGGCGGCGATGATGCGCGGCCTCGATGTCAACGACTTTGCGCCGCGGCTGGCGTTCTTCTTCAACGGCCACAACAACGTCTTCCAAGAGGTTGCGAAGTTCCGCGCCGCACGGACGATGTGGGCGCAGATCATGAAGGACCGCTTTGGCGCGACCAACCCGAAGGCGATGATGCTGCGCTTCCACACGCAGACCGGCGGCGTGACGCTGACGGCGCAGCAGCCGGAGAACAACATCATCCGCGTCGCCCTGCAGGGCTTTGCTGCCGTCTGCGGCGGCACGCAGTCGCTGCACACCAACGGCTTTGACGAGGCTCTCGCCCTGCCAACCGAACAGGCCGCCAAGACGGCGCTGCGCACGCAGCAGATCATCGCCGCCGAGTCCGGCGCCGCCGACACCGTTGACCCCTTTGCCGGCTCGTACTACGTCGAGTCACTGACGGCGGAGATTGAACTGCGGGCGGGCGAGCTGATCGCCAAGGTTGACGAGCTGGGCGGCGCCGTCAATGCGATCGGGTTCATGACGGCCGAGATTGACGAGTCGGCCTGGGGCTACCAGGAGCGCTACCGCACAAAGCAGGACATTGTTGTCGGCGTAAACGAATACGTCGAGGACTCGATCGAAGTGCCGGACCTGCTGCGCGTTGACCCAGAGTCGGAGCGTGAGCAGCTGGACCGGCTGGTGGCCTTCAAGGCCGACCGCGACCAGCAGCTGGTCGAGCAGCGCCTTGAGCAGCTGCGCGAGGTCGCCCGTGGCGACGAGAATCTGGTCCCGGCGATCCGCACGGCGCTCGCCGACCGCTGCTCGCTGGGCGAGGTCTGCGGCGCGATGAAGGATGTTTTCGGCGCTTACCGCGCCGCCGTTTAGCGGCGTACCGTAACCTACTGATGATGAGCGCCGTCCGCCTATACGACTTCGTCCAATGGATCCATATTGCCGCCGTCGTGATCGCCTTCGGCGCACCGTTCATCTATCCAATGATCTTGGCGCGAGTGACGACCGCCAACCCTGAGGCACTGCCGGGCCTTTACAACGCGATGATCCACGCTGGCCGAACGCTAATCAACGGCGCCTACCTGATCTTGCTGCTGACCGGCGCCTACCTGGCAACCGACGGCAACCTCTGGTCGGCCAGCTGGGTGTCGGCATCATTGCTGATCCTGATCGTGCTGTTCGGCCTGAGCCACGGGCTGGCACTGCCGACTGAGCGCAAGCTCAGCGCGCTGGCAACAACCGACCTTGGAGAGCACAGCGTCGGTGGGGCGGTCAACTTCTCAGCCGATTATGAGGCCGCCTACCGCCGGCTGACGCTGGTCGGCGTGATCTCGAACGTGCTGGTGCTGATCGCGCTCTACCTGATGATCGTTAAGCCCGGCGGCTGAGCGCCGGCAGGGGCGGCGCGGGCGCAGGCTTGCAGCGGCCAGATCCGGCAGGAATGGCCAGCGCAGGCGGGAAGAACTGCGGACGATGGCAACGCACAGCGCACAGCGCAGGCTTGTTAAGTCAAGGCCGGAGCTTTGGGCCGAGATAAGCGACCAACAGTCGCTCGCTCGTCGGCTGGAAGCGTTTGGCGAAATCCGCATAACCGGGACCGATCCCGAAACCACTGTGGCCTGGGAGGGCACAGCAGCAAGCGGCACGGTGGAGATCGAATCGGCAGGTTGGGGCACGAAGGTAGTCCTGACGGTGGAACTTGCGGATCCGCCTGCAGCGGCGGAGCCGGAGCCCGAGCCGGTCGCGGTCAAGGTCGCGCCCGCGCCGAAGCCGGTTCCTGCTGCGGCGCCGAAGAAGAGCCTGTTTGCGCGGTGGTTTAACTTCGGCCCGCCAATTCCCGACCCGGCGCGCACCGAGACGACAACCGAATCGGTCGCCGCGCCAACCCCCGCGCCAACCCCCGCGCCAACAGCCGAACCAGAGCCCGCACCAGCACCGCCGCCGGCGCCACTGACGCCGCCGGAGGTCGAGCCGACAGTTATCGCCGAACCGGCTGGCGCAACGATGCCGGATGGCCAGTCGGTTGATGACTTCCTGAGCGCCGTACTAGATGACCTTGGCGCCGCTCATCACCGCCCTTTCTCGCGCTCCTGAAGCGCTTGCCGGCCCGTTCAACGTCTGCTCGAGCCGGGCGGTGAAGGTCCGCGAGGTCGTCGACGCGTTCGATCAGGTGGCAGCGATCACGGACCTGCTTGAGGCTTGGAGACGCTGATCGCCCTCGCGTGAGCGGGAAGTAGAGTAGGGGCTGCGCCATGACCACGACCGCCTGCCCAAGATTCCGCCGGACCCGGTGGCTGGCGATTTTCGGCGCCGCGTCGCTTGTCGGAGCGGGGCTGTGGTGGCGACATCATCCATCCGCATGCCCCTATGGGCAGCGGTTCTGGCTCGCGCCGCCCCATCCGCTGATCACGCGTGAACGGCTGCGGGAGATCCTCGCGCCGCAGCCAGGCGAGCGGATCCTCGAGGTGGGGCCAGGAACCGGCTATTACAGCCTGCCGCTCGCCGGATGGATCACCCCGGGAGGGGATCTCGACATCCTCGACATCCAGCAGGAGATGCTCGACGCGACGATGCGCGGGGCGGAGCGAGAGGGTCTGCTGAACCTGAGCCCCACGCTCGCGGATGCGCAGCACTTGCCATTCCCGGACGCGACGTTCGACGCCGTGGTGCTCGTCACGGCGCTCGGTGAGATCCCCGACCAGGACACCGCGATGAGGGAGTTCGCACGCGTGCTCAAGCCGGGGGGCCGGCTCGTGAACGGCGAACTCTTCGGCGACCCACACTGGGTTTCCCCACGAGCAGCCGGGCGGCGGGCTGCCGATGCCGGCCTCGTGTTCGACCGGCGTGTCGGTCGTGCCGCCGGGTACTTCGCCCGCTACGAGCGGCCGTTGGACGGCCCATAGACTGGGTCTAAAGCGTCGCGGTCTGCCGGTCGCCGGACTTGGCGAAGCTAAGGCGCGCGCCTGCCGCCCAGTCCAGCATCTAGACTGATGGCCTGATGGCGAAGACCCCTGAAACTGAGCAGTTCGCAGCGAAACTCGCACTGCTTGGGCAGATGCGCGAGCAGGCGATGCACTCATCGCCGGAGGCTGAAGCGAAGCAGCACGAACGCGGCAAGTACACAGCGCGCGAACGGATCGAAAAGCTGCTCGACGAGGGCTCGTTCCAAGAGCTCGACACCTTCATGCGTCACCGCACCTTCGACTTCGAGATGCAGAAGAACCGCCCTTGGGGCGACGCTGTCGTAACCGGCCACGGCACGATCGATGGTCGCCGCGTCTGCGTTTTCAGCCAAGACTTCACGGTCTTTGGCGGTTCGCTTGGCGAAGTGATGGCGGAGAAGATGTGCAAGGTGATGGACTTGGCGGCGAAGATCGGCTGCCCGGTGATTGGGATTAACGATTCCGGCGGCGCGCGGATTCAGGAGGGTGTCGTATCGCTCGGCGCCTACGGCGACGTCTTCGTGCGCAACGTGATGTGCTCAGGCGTGATTCCGCAGATCAGCCTGGTGATGGGGCCCTGCGCCGGCGGCGCCGTCTACTCGCCCGCGATCACCGACTTCATCCTGATGGTCAAGAACAGCTCGCACATGTTCATCACCGGCCCCGACGTGATCAAGACGGTCACCGGTGAGGAAGTCGGCTTTGAGGAGCTCGGCGGCGCAATGACTCACAACCAGAAGTCGGGCGTCGCCCACCTCGCAGCCGAGGACGAGGACGCGCTGCTGGAGGACACCCGCTACCTGCTGTCGTTCCTGCCGCAGAACAACCTTGAGACGCCGCCGCGGGTCGAAACCGACGACGACCCCGAGCGGGCCGACAGCGAGCTTGACAGCCTCGTGCCGGAGAACCCGAACAAGCCTTATGACATGCGCGAGGTCGTCAAACGGGTCGTCGACGACGGCGAGTTCTTTGAGCTGCACGAGCACTGGGCGAAGAACATCATCTGCGGCTTCGCGCGGCTCGACGGCTATGCGGTCGGGATCGTCGGCAACCAGCCGGCGCAGATGGCCGGCGTGCTCGACATCGACGCCTCCTCAAAGGCGGCGCGCTTTGTCCGCACCTGCGACGCCTACAACATCCCAATCCTGACCTTCTGTGACGTGCCTGGCTTCCTGCCTGGAACCTCGCAGGAATGGGGTGGCATCATCCGCCACGGCGCGAAGCTGCTGTACGCCTTCACCGAGGCAACGGTGCCAAAGATCACGGTTATTACGCGCAAAGCCTACGGCGGCGCCTATGTCGTGATGGCCTCAAAGCACCTGCTGGCCGACTTCAACTTCGCTTGGCCGCAGGCCGAGGTCGCCGTGATGGGCGCCGAAGGCGCGGTCAACATCATCTACCGGCGCGAGCTGGCCGACGAGAAGACACCGGAGGGCCGCCGCGAGCAGCTGATCGCCGATTACAAGGAACGCTTCGCCAACCCTTATTCGGCGGCTGAGCGCGGTTACATCGACGATGTGATCGTTCCGCACGAGACTCGCCGCACGGTAATCACGGCGCTTCATACGCTGCTGACGAAGCGCGTCGATCAGCCAAAGCGCAAGCACGGCAACATCCCGCTGTAAAAATCCTGCGCAGTGCGGCGCACGCGCCGCGCCAATCGTGGATACTGGGCGGAGCTTCCCCGACCGAGAGGTAATTATGTCTGACGCAACCCGTCGTAACTTCCTTCGCGGCGCCGGCCTGACCGGCGCGGCCCTGATCGTCGCCCCCGAGGCACTGGCCAGCGGCGTCAACCCGCGCGCCTTCGCGTCGGCCAGCGGCGGCAAATTCGCCGAGGGCGTCATCGCCGGCGACCCGACAACCACCGGCATGAGCCTCTGGACGCGCCTGCACGGCCTCTCCGGCAGAGTCCCGGTCGCGCTCGAAGTCGCGACCGACAAGGGCTTCCGCAAGGTCGTTGCGCGCCAGAAGATCTCCGCCGCCAAGGCCACCGGCCACTCGGTCAAAGCGCAGGTCAAGGGACTGAAGCCGTACGAGCAGTACTACTACCGCTTCGCGACGAAGAACCAGGACAGTCCGGTTGGCCGCTTCCGCACAGCGCTGCCGGCCGACTCCAATCAGGAGGTCAAGTTTGCCTTCTTC
Source organism: Solirubrobacteraceae bacterium (assembly GCA_039744215.1). Taxonomy (GTDB): domain Bacteria; phylum Actinomycetota; class Thermoleophilia; order Solirubrobacterales; family Solirubrobacteraceae; genus F1-60-MAGs163. The sequence continues at coordinate 22,359 of JBCJTT010000003.1, read as the reverse complement.
TCCTGCCAAAACTTCACCTTCGGCTACTACGGCGCCCATGCCGCGATGGCGAAGGACGACCTCGACTTTGTCGTCAACCTTGGCGACTACATCTACGCCGAGGACTACCACAAGCTCCCCGCTGACGGCCGTGTTCGTAACGACCCGATCGGCGAGGCGAAGACGCTACAGCAGTACCGCGACAAGTACGCGCTTTACCGCACCGACGCCAACCTGCGCAAGATGCACTCCAACTTCGCGATGGTCTCAACTTGGGACGATCATGAGGTTCAGAACAACTACGCTGGCGGCGCCGGCCCGACCGGCGGGCTCCCCAACGCGAACGGCTACTCGCTGGCACGTCAGTCGGCCGGCTACAAGGCCTTCTTCGAGAGCATGCCGACGAACGAGATTCCTGGCGGCCCCGGCAAGCGGATCTACCGCTCACTGCGCTTTGGCAAGCACCTCGAGATCGTGATGCTCGACGAACGCCAGTACCGCGCCGACCAACCGCTTGGTGACGCCGGCATCGTTGACCCGACAACGCCGCAGAACGCCGCTGAGCTTGCCGCGCCGCGCCAGTTCCTTGGCGATAAGCAGCTTGCCTTCCTGAAGGGGCGGCTGAAGAACTCGACCGCGACCTGGAAGGTGATCGCCAACGAAGTGATGATGATGAACACGAAGCTCGGTGCGACCACCGACTACAACCTCGACGACTGGTCCGGCTATCAGGCGCAGCGCGGTGAGATTCTCCGTTACATCCGCGATCAGAAGAACATCCGCGGTCAGAAGATCGAAAACGTTGTCTCGATCGTCGGTGACATTCACACCTTCGCGGCTGGCAACCTCTTGGTCAACGAGACCGACACAACGCCGGTGGCGACAGAGTTCGCCGGCGGATCAATCAGCTCGCAGGGACTCGGCGACGGCGGCCTCAAGGCGAGCCTCGGCATTGGCGACGCCACAAACCCATACCCGAGACTCGACAAGGGGCTCTACCAGGTCCTGCTCGGCGCGAACCCGTGGCTGGTCAACGGTGACGTTGACCACCACGGATACGGCCGCGTCAAGGCTGGCGGCTCTGGTCTGACCTGCGACCTCGTGCGGATGAAGACGATCAAGCAGAAGACGAGCCCGCTGATGCCGCTGAACGACCCGGCCGGCGCGCCGTGGAACGGGATCAACGGCAAGTTCTCTTGGACGCTGGTTCCCGGCCAAGTCGGCATCACGAAGTAGCTAAGCCAGCCGCAACAGTGTCGCGCTAGCCTTTGGCGCTGTGGACAGCAGCCCGATCAGCAGTATTTCGCCGCCGCCAAGCGAGCAGGAGGCCGCTGCGCTGATCGCTGCGATCAGCCGCTTTCTGGCCGACAACGCGCCTGCCGCGCCAACCGCGCAGCAGCAGGCGAGCGCCTGGCAGACCGCTGCGCTGCGCGAAGGCGTCAACCATCAGCCCAGCCCGGCCGCCAGCTGGGCTGTCGGCGCCTGAAGGCGGCAGCGCCGTGACCGCCCGTAATCGACTGCACGAGTAATCTACGCGGGCAATGTTCAGCTCAATTCTGATCGCCAATCGCGGCGAGATCGCCGTCCGTGTAATCCGTGCCTGCCGAGAGATGGGGATCAAGTCGATCGCCGTCTACTCCGAGCTAGACCGCGACGCGTTGCACGTTCAGGCGGCCGACGAGGCCTACCTGCTGGGCCCCGGGCCTGCGGCCGAGAGCTACCTCAACGTTGAAAAGCTGATCGAAGTGATCAAGCAGAGCGGCGCCGAAGCGGTCCATCCGGGTTACGGCTTCCTTGCCGAAAACGCCGCCTTCGCGCAGCGCCTCGTTGACGAGGGGATCGTCTTCATCGGCCCGCCGGCCAGCGCAATCGAGGCGATGGGCAGCAAGACATCGGCGCGCGAGCTGATGCAGGCGGCCGGCGTGCCGATCGTCCCCGGCACGACGGAAACGGTCGAAAACGTCGAAGCAGCGCGCAAGATCATCGACGATCAGATCGGCTACCCGGCAGCGATCAAGGCAACCGGCGGCGGCGGCGGCAAAGGCTTCCGTGTTGCGCTTACAGCCGACGAGCTTGAGGACGCCTTCGAAGGAGCATCACGCGAGGGTGAAAAGTTCTTCAGCGACGGCCGCGTCTACATCGAGCGTTACCTGTCCGACCCGCGCCATATTGAGGTGCAGATCCTCGCCGACAGCCTCGGTAACACAATCCACTTGGGCGAGCGCGACTGCTCGATCCAGCGCCGCCACCAGAAGCTGATCGAAGAGGCGCCGGCCGCCGCCTGGATCGTTGACGAGAAGCTGCGCGAGAAGATCGGCAAAATCGGCGTCGAGGCCGCAAAGGCGGTCGGCTACGTCGGCGCGGGTACGGTCGAAGGGTTGCTGGCGGACGGCGAATACTTCTTCCTTGAGATGAACACGCGTGTTCAGGTTGAGCACTGCGTCACCGAAATGGCGACCGGAATCGACATCGTGCGCGAGGGGATCCGCGTCGCCGCCGGCGAGCCGCTGTCGGTAACGCAGGATCAGGTTGAGCTGCGCGGTCACGCGATCGAATGCCGGATCAACGCCGAAAACGCAGCAAAGAACTTCGCCCCAGCCCCCGGCAAGATCGGGCGCTACGTTGAGCCCGCCGGCCCCGGTGTGCGGGTTGACTCAGGCGTCGGCGAGAACGGCGAAGTAACACCGATGTACGACCCGATGGTCGCCAAACTGATCGTCTGGGACGTTGACCGCGAGCACGCGACGGCGAGGATGCTGAGGGCCCTGGCGGAGTACGAGATTGAGGGGCTGACAACGCTGATTCCGTTCCACAGCGCGCTGCTGGCAACAGAGCAGTGGGCGAAGGCCGAAACCTGCCGCGACCTCGTTGCCGACAAGGCGTGGCTGAAGTCAACTGCGCCGCAGAAGCCGGCGCAACGGATCGATGAGGACGGCGCCGAGCAGCCCCAGCAGCAGTACACGGTCGAGGTTTCCGGCCGCCGCTTCGACGTCAACGTGATCGGTCCGCCGCCCAGCGACGGCCCAGTCGCAGCCGGCGGCCCAGTCGCAGCCGGCGGCGCGGCGCCAAAGCCAAAGCGCAGCGAGCGCGCAAGCAGCTCGGCCGGTGGCAGCGACGTGCTCGAGGCGCCGCTGCAGGGCAACATCTGGAAGGTCGTCGCGAAGGCCGGCGACAGGGTCGAAGAGGGCCAGCTGATCTGCATCATCGAGGCGATGAAGATGGAGAACGAGATCACCGCCCACAAGGCCGGCGTGATCGCCGATCTGCCAATCACCGAAGGTGCGCCAATCGGCGCCGGCGACCCGATCGCCCGAATCACCAGCGAACCCGTCGGCGAATGAGCGGCGTGCGCGTCTGGCTGGCCGGGCCCGACGAAGCAGCGCAGGTAACGCGACTGATGCTGGGCTTTCGCGACGATCTCGGCTATGACTGGCCGAGCGACCAGCAGTTCAGCGAAGGAATCGCGCAGCTTGCCAGCGACGCTCAGACCGACTACCTACTCGGCGCCCTACATGATCAGGGCCCGCCGGTCGGCGTCTGCCAGCTGCGCTTCCGCTTCGGCATCTGGCAGGGCGGCAACGACTGCTGGCTGGAGGACCTTTACGTTGAGCCGCAGGCGCGCGGTAACGGCCTTGGGCGGGCGGTAATCGAGTTTGCGGTTCAGCACGCCGAGCATGCCCGTGACTGCCAGCGGATCGAACTGGATCTTAACGAGGCCAACGAGACGGCGCTGAAGCTCTACAGCTCGCTCGGCTTTGGGCCAAAGAGCGCCGGCAGCCGCGACCTGTACCTGCGCCGCAACCTCGGCCCCCGCCCCTAAGCTCCAGCCGGCTCGGCCGCAATCCGCTCAAGATTTTCGGCGTGGATCCGCTTCTGCTCAGCGCTGCGGCGCGCCAGCGGCAGCTCCAGCGTTTCGAGGTAGGCCAGGTCCTCGGCAAGGATCGCCAGTGCACGCGGGCGGTCGAGCACTGCGCCATGGCCGGGAACAACCTGCGTCGCCCGTTCAACGAGCGGCGCCAGCCGCTGCAAAGTCGCGCGGTAGGCCGAGCGTGAGCCGCCTTCTCTGATCATCGGGATCTCAACCGGCGACAGGTAATCGCCGCAGATCAGCAGCTCGGCCCACGGCACAAAAATCGCCATCCCGTCAGCGGTGTGGCCGTCGGTCGGATGCAACTCAAGCTGCTGATCGCCGATCTCCACAACGCCGGGCACCAGCAGCGCCTGCAGCTGCCCAAGCGCCAGCGGCGCTGGCCGCTCGATGTAGTTCTGCTCGTCAAAGGCGCGCAGCTCGCGCGCTGCGGCGCCGGGCTCCGCCGTCAGCCGCGCGGCGCTGGTCTCGGCGCAGCCGAGCGCCAGCCCGGGAAATGCGAGGCGACCGAGCAGGTGGTCCCAGTCGGCGTGCGTTGCCAGCAGGCCGCTGCAGGCCCAGTCAACGTGCTCAAGCACACCGGCAAGCGCCTCAAGCTCTTCCGGCAACGGCGGCGAGTCAACGACGAACGTTTCATCGCCGCGATGGATCACCGTGCAGTTGGTCTGCCAGAAGGCCGAGCGGGCGACCAGTACCTCTTCGTCCAGCGCTACGACCTGCACCGCGAACTTCAGTCCTAGGCGGCGCCGAGCAGCTTCGCCGCGGCGAGCAGCGTTGTGACCTCGGCGGTCGGCGCCTTCTCGCCGGACTCCAGCTTGCGCTTCGTGCGGTTGAGCCAGATCACCGGCACCCGCGCCTTAAGCGCCGGAACGACGTCGGCCTCATAGCCGGCGGCGATGTGAACCCAGTTCTTCTTGCGGCCAACGCGGCGAGCAAACTCCTTGAAGTGGGCTGGCTCGGGCTTGTAGGAGCGAACCTGCTGCGCCGTCACAACGAGGCCAAACTCAAGCGGCAGGTAGCGGCGTGTCTCGCCCAGCAGGCGATCGTCGATATTTGAGATCAAGCCGGTGTCAAACTTCTTCGCGAAGCGGCTGAGCTGCAGGTTGGTCTCCTTGAACGGCCGCCAGCGAAGGATCGAGTCGGGCAGAAAGCCGGCGCGGGAAGTCTCCAGATCCCAGCCGATCTCCTCAGCGATCTGCATCGCAACGCGGCGCAGGACCTCGGCGTAAAGCTCGTACGAGCCACTCTCAATCTGATGCTGAAGCTCGACAAACCGGGCAAAAACCGCGTTCGGGTCGGCGATCTCGAAGCCGCTGCGTTTGGCCTCGGTTGCGAACGCCGTCTTCACGCCGCTCTCCCAGTCGATCAGCGATCCGTAGACATCGAAGGTGACCCAGTTGACTTTCACGGGGATTGGCATTGGCCTTAGTCTAGGTCGCGACCGGCAACGGCAGCCGTCCGATAGCGTTGCGGCCGCTATGGACCTGCTCGAATATCAAGGCAAACAGCTGTTCGCTCGGCACAATATTCTCGTTCCTTCGGGTATTCCGGCGCGCACCGTCGACGAGGCGCTGGCCGCAGCTGAGCAGATCGGCTACCCCTGCGTCGTCAAGGCGCAGGTCAAGATCGGTGGCCGCGGCAAGGCCGGCGGCATCAAACTGGCCGCCAACGCGGCGCAGGCACGCGAGCACGCCGAAGCGATTCTTGGCATGGACATCAAGGGCTTCACGGTCTATGAGGTGTGGGTTGAAGAGGCTTCCGAGATTGCGGAGGAGTACTACGCAGCGATCGTTTTCGACCGCTCGGCCCGCGCGCCGCTGGTGATGCTCTCGACCCAAGGTGGCATCGACATCGAGCAGGTTTCGCAGGAGAACCCTGAGGCGATCGCCACGCTCCACGTTGATCCGCTGCTTGGCTTCCAGCCGTTCGAGCGTCGTCGGCTTGCCTTCGAAGCCGGCATCGACGCCGACCTGATCCGGCCGATCGGCGCCTTCCTCGCTCAGCTTTACGAAACCTTTGTCGCCGAGGAGGCGCTGCTGGTTGAGGTCAACCCGGTACTGATTACGCCGGAGCGCGAGGTCAAGGCGCTCGACGCGAAGGTCACGCTCGACGACAACGCGCTCTACCGCCACAAAGAGAATGCGCTGCTGCGCGACCTAAGCGACGAGGACCCGCAGGAGCAAATGGCGCGCGAGCGTGGCCTGACTTACGTCAAGCTCGACGGCGACATTGGAATCCTCGGCAACGGCGCCGGCCTTGTGATGAGCACGCTCGACGTCGTGACGCTATTTGGCGGCCAGCCAGCCAACTTCCTCGACGCTGGCGGTGGTTCGAAGGCAGAAGCAATCACCAGCGCGGTCGAGGTGATCTGCTCAAACGAGAACGTCAAGGCGGTGCTGTTCAACATCTTCGGCGGCATCACGCGCTGCGACGAGGTGGCCGCCGGTCTGATCGAGGCGTTTGCGACCAGCCCACCGAGCGTTCCGTTCGTCGTGCGGCTCGACGGCACAAACGACGTCAAGGGCCGCGAGATCCTCGCTCAGGCCGCGCTGCCCGGCGTGCATACCGCGTCAACAATGAATCAGGCCGCCGAGATGGTCGTCGCACTGGCCAAGGGAGAATCGCCATGAGCGTTCTCGTCGGCAGCGAGACGCGGCTCTGCGTCTCCGGCATTACCGGCAGCGAGGGAAGCTTCCATACGCTCAACAACCGCGCCTACGGAACTAACGTCGTCTCCGGCGTGACTCCCGGCAAGGGCGGTCAGGATGTTGAAGGGATCCCGGTCTTCAATACGTTCCGTGCCGCGGTCGAGGCAAGCGGTGCCAACACGGCGATGATCTTTGTGCCGCCGGCTTTCGCCTCCGACTCGATCCTCGAAGCGGCCGACGCCGGGATTGAGACGATCATCGCGATCACCGAAGGGATCCCTGCCCACGACGAGCTGCGCGTCTACACACAGCTGAAGCGGATGCATGGCGTGCGCTTGATCGGGCCAAACTGCCCTGGTGTGCTGTCGCCCGGAAAGGCCAATGTCGGGATCATTCCGGCCTCGTTTTTCAAGGAGGGCAATGTCGGCGTCGTCTCGCGCTCCGGCACGCTGACCTACCAGATCGGCAGCGAGCTGGCGCAGAAGGGCTTTGGTAACTCGTCGATCGTCGGCATCGGCGGCGACCCGATCCCGGGGACAAGCTTCGTTGACGTGCTTGAGCTCTTTGAAGCCGATCCGCAGACCGAGCTGATCGTGATGAGCGGCGAGATCGGCGGCGACGCCGAGGAGGTCGCGGCCCAGTACATCGCCGCGCATGTGACGAAGCCGGTCGTCGCCTACATCGCCGGGTTCTCGGCGCCGCCCGGCAAGACGATGGGCCACGCCGGCGCGATTGTCTCCGGCTCCAAAGGCACAGCGGTGGCAAAGACCGAGGCGCTCGAGGCGCAGGGCGTGCGTGTTGGCAAGACGCCAACCGAGGTCGCCGAGATCTCGGTCGAGATTCTTGGCGGCTAAGCAGCGCCCCGGCAGGTAGCGTCAGCGCGGTAATGGCAGACGATCAGCCAGGCGACGTACGCGACACGCTCAGCGAGCTGGAGCGCAAGCTGCGCGAACTTGAAGGCGACCTGCGCGGCGCGGGCGCGGGCGTGCAGGCTGGCGCGGGCGCGCAGGGCGGCGCGGGCGCAGGCGTGCAGGCTGGCGCGGGCGCGGGCGCTGGTGACGGCAGTGACGGCGCCGATTCGCCGGCTCGTGGCAGCGGCGACGGCAGCCGCTTGCCGTGGCTGATCACGGCGCTCAGCGCGCTGTTGCTGGCAACCGTGCTTATCGTCGTGATCGCGACGCGCGGCGACCCCGCCGACTCCGCTGGCCAGCCGGTTGCTAGCGGGCTGGCCGTCGCGCCGGCCGTCACAGGCAGCGAGGCAGCGGTGGCGATCGCAAAGCTTGGCGGCGTGCGCGCGGCGCGCGGCGACGCGGCGGCCGAGGCCTGCGTCGGCACGGCGGCGGCGGCGCTGGTCGTCATCCGGCCGCAGCCAACGACGGTCGGCTGCGCCGGCCTGCAGGAGGTGCTCGCCGTGACGGTCAACGCAACGGCGCTGGCCCAGCGCGGCGGCGCACGCAGCTGCCTAGCTGCGCGGCGGATCGCGGCCCGCGCGCGCGGTGCCAACAACAGCCTGACGCGGCGCCGCGCTGAGGCGCAGGCCACAGCGGCAGCGAAGGCCGCGGCGCGCGCCAAGGCAGCCGATAGCGACAACGCGACGCTGATCCGCGCGCAGCGCAGCGCGCAGGCACGAGCCGGCGCCAACTTTGATCGCAACCACCGCCTGCGGCTTGCGGCAGCGCGCGATCGCAGCGGCGACTGCGTCGCACCGCTGGGCGCCGCGCTGCGCGATGGTCGCTATCCGTTGAGCGAACGGATCGCGCTGCTGGCACGGCCCGACAGCCTGGCCGACGGGCAGCTTCAGACGGCTATCAAAGCGCTGCGTAAAGCCTTCGGTGGAGCGGTCCCGGTTGAGGTGGCGGTCAGCGGCGGCTGAAGGCTGACGCCGCGCCAGCCAGCCGCTAGCGTAGGTTCCCAACGTTGACTTCCTCCCCACACCTAACGGCGGGGGATTCCTGTTCGGGTTCAGGCCGCATTGGCGAGTTCCCGTTGGGTGGTTCGCGGTTCATCGCCTCGGCTTACTTCGCTGAAGGCTCCTCGCGCTGTCACGGCCAGTCCGGCCGCGAGAATGTTGCGTGCTGCGTTAATGTCAGCGTGCGCCATGTGGCCGCACGCGACGCAAGCGAACACCGCTTGCGATGTGCGCGACCGTCGGTCAACGACGCCGCACTGCCCGCATCTCTGGCTTGTGTACGCGGGATTGATTTTGATGAGCGTCCCGCCTCTACGGTCGAGCTTGTAGGCAAGCATCTGTTCCATCTCACCCCAGCCTTGTCGCAGAACCGCCTGGTTCAGTCCACGCTTCTGCGCAACGTTCCTGCCCGGACTTCTGATCGTGCCTTTCGCCGAGCGCGTCATGTTTTTCACGCGCAAATCCTCGATCACGACAACACCGTGGCTCTTGGCAATGTGAGTGGTGAGTTTATGCAGAAAGTTTTTGCGCAACCGAGCTTCGCGCGCTTGCAGTCTCGCGAGCGCGCCGAGTGTTCGCTGGTGACGGCGCGAACGCCGACGTTGATCGTTAGGTCGGCGCCGCCTGGTCGTCTCTTGGCGTCCAGCTTTGCGTGCAAGCCCGCGCTGACGTTCAACTTGCCCGAGAGAGAGAGTTGGCGCGCGGTGAAGCATGCCGGTGGAGAGCGCAGCGGTCGCTGCAACACCGCGGTCAACGCCGACCGGCGCCCCTGCGTGAAGCATGGGAGATGCTCTTTCAGATTCTTTGCAGCACAGGCAGACGTGCCAGCCAAGCACATCGCGCACAACGGTGATGTGCCTGATCTCACCGACCGGTTTGCGCGACCAGCGGAACCGGACCGCGCCGAGTTTCGGAACGACAACCTCGCCCCAACGGCGGCTGAGACGTCGGACGCGGATCACGCCCGCCTTGCGATTCTGGATGCGGAAGCTATCGCGTCGTCCTTTGCGTTTGAAACGCGGGAACGCTGCGCGACCAGCAAAGAAGTTGCGGTACGCCAAGTTAAGATCACGCAGCGACTGTTGCAGCACATCACTATGCGGCTCAGCAAGCCACGGCAACGCCGTTTTGAGGTCGCCAAGACCAACTCCCTGCTGGTTGTAGCCGAGCGATACGCCGCAGAGTTTGTAGGCCGTTTGCCGTTGCTCAAGCCCCGCGTTGTAAATCGCGCGAGCACACCCGCACCACTGTCCAAGCGCTTCGGCCTGCAAGGTGGTTGGGTACAGCCGGTAACGATAAGCAAGCATTCAGCGCGCTGCCTGCTTGATGTAGCGAGAGTGACACGTGCAGGTATTATCGTGTTTAGCGTGCAGATTCACCGAACCATTTTATCGGACAGCGCGGCGTTAGCGAACCGATTCCTCCCCACCGCTAAAGCCGGGGGTATCCTCGAGGGCATTCGATGAGCGACATAATCTCTTTCGCGCGCGGCGCGCCTTCACTGGACATCATCGACATCGAAGGACTGAAGGACTCCGCAGCCGAAGCCTTCAGCGAAGATCCCGGCGGCGTCACCGGCTACGGCGTGGCCAGCGGTTACGGGCCGCTGCGCAGCTGGATCGCCGCTCAGCACGGTGTCGCTGAAGATCAAGTGATCGTCACCAACGGCTCGATGCAGGCCGATGCCTTTCTGTTTGACGCACTGGTAACGGCCGGCGACACGGTCGTCGTCGAACGGCCAACCTACGACCGCACACTGCTGGGCCTGCTGGAGCGCGGCGCCGAAGTCAGGATGATTCAGCTGGAAGCCGACGGGATCGACACCGCCACTCTGCGCGCCGAGCTGCAAGCTGGCCTGCGGCCGCGCTTTGCGCACATCATCCCGAACTTCCAAAACCCAGCCGGGTACACGCTGAGCCTTGCCAAGCGTGAAGAGCTGCTGGCGCTGGCGACGCAGTTCGGCTTTCTGATCTTCGAGGACGACCCCTATATCGCGATCCGTTTCAGCGGCGAGCCGCTGCCAACGATGCTGTCGCTGGATGGCGCCGACGGCGGCCGTGTCGTCTACGCCTCATCGTTCTCAAAGACCGTCTGCCCGGGGATCCGCGTCGGCTACCTAGTTGGCCCGCGCGAGCTGATTGCGCAGATCACGAAGGCGGCAACCAACACCTACATCTCGCCCGACATGGTGGCGCAAGCAATCGTCCATCGCTTCTGCGTTTCGGGCCGGATCGACCGGTCGGTGAAGACCGTCAGCGCGGCGCTGGCGGAGCGTGTCGCGGCGCTGACCGCAGCGCTCGACCAACATCTGCCCCAGGCGCGCTACAACGCGCCGCAGGGCGGCTACTTCATGTGGGTTGAGCTGCCTGAAGGGACCGATGTCGCGGCGCTGGCCGCGGCCGCAGCCGAGCGCGATGTTGTCTTCGTCAAGGGCGAAGATTTCGTGATCGAAGGCGCGACCAACGAGCTGCGCCTCGCCTACTCCGGTGTCACGCCGCCGCAGATCGCCGAAGGCATCAAGCGCCTCGCCGATGCCTACCGCTCGCTCTGATCAGCGGCCGTAGCGCTCGGTTGACATCACGAGCTGCTCGGGCAGCGCTGTGCGCGGCGGCGGCGACGGGTCGGCAACAACGGCGACCGTCTCGGCAACGCTGCGGCTGACGGCGCAGCGCTCACCGGCGGCCGTAAGGACAACAACCTCCACCTCGTCGCTGCTCTCAACCGTCCCCGCCAGCCCTGGCGCAAGGCCAGCCAGCTTTAGGTAGCGCAGCAGATCCTCGGCCTCATTCTCAAAGCGCAAAATCTCGACCTTTGCGCCTTGATCAACATCGGCCAACGGCACGCCTTCGTGGCGGCTACCACCCTCGATCGGGTGACCGTGCGGACAGGTCGTCGCGTCGCCGATCGCCGCCATCATCCGCTCTTCCAGCACCGGGCTCATCGCGTGCTCAAGCCGCTCGGCCTCCTCGTGCACCTCATCCCAAGGGATCCCCAGAACATCGGTCAGGAAACGCTCGATCAGACGGTGGCGGCGGACGATCTCGTGTGCCTGCCTGTCGCCGTCCTGCGTGAAGCTGATCGTCTTGTCGGCGGCGCGTTCGATGTAGCCGTCCTTCTCCAGCCGGCCAAGCATCTCGTGCACGGTCGGCGGCGCCAACTGCATCGCGCGGGCGACGTTTGCGCCAGTCATCGGCAAACCGGCCTCGCGCAGCCAGAAGATCGACTGCAGATACTCGTCTTCGGCCGCGCTGGCGTGCGATTCGCTCACGTCATGATCCTATCGTCTAGCCGCTGCCAGCGGCTAGGCTCAGGCGATGGAAGTCGGCCTTGGCACTCGCGCCTTCATCACCGGCGCCTCGCGCGGCATCGGCGCCTCGCTGGCGACAGCGCTGGCAGCCCGCGGCGTAACGGTCGGCCTTGCAGCACGCTCGACCGACCAGCTGCAGGCGCTGGCGGCGACGCTGCCCGGTGAGCACTATGCGATTGAGTGCGATGTGCGCTCAAGCGAGTCGGTCGAAGCGGCGATCGCCAGCTTCGTCGATCAGGCTGGTGGGATCGAGCTGCTGGTCGCCAACGCCGGCATCACGCATTACGGCCCGTTCCGCGACGAGCCGCTGGCCAACGCGCTGGAGATGAGCGAGATCAACTGGCACGGCACGCTACGGACCGTTCACTACGGCCTGCCGTACATGCTCGACCGGGCGCGCGGCCAGGTTGTCGTGATCAGCTCCGGCGCGGCGCTGCGCTCGTTCCCATGGGCCGCTGTCTACGGCGGCACGAAGGCCGCGCAGCGGCTCTTCGCCGAGGCGCTGCGTCATGAGCTGAGCGGCACCGGCGTCTCGCTGACGACCGTCTACCCGGGCGAGATTCAGAGCACGCTGCACGACCACGAACGCGACCGAATGCCCGACTGGCACCGCGGCAGCGACGCAGCCGACCCGGCACTGCTGACGGCGAAGATCATCGAAGCGGTCGAGCACGACCGGCGCGCCGTCTACTACCCGCCGGTCATCCGCCTGTTGCAGCTCGTCCATAACGTCAGCCCGCGCGCAAGCGACGCGCTGCTGCGCCGCCTGCGCGGCGGCACGGCGGCGCCGCGGCGCGACTGAGGCTGGGCTGCGAGGCTCCGCACGCTTGCCGGGCTACTGTCTAAGAGAGCGTGCAAGCAATCCGAATTATTGCGGTTCCAGTGGCAGCGGCAGCGCTGCTGGCAGCTTGCGGCAGCGGCGACTCGAGCCCCGTTGGCAGCAGCGAAGTGCAATCGAGCTCGCTCGGCCCGCACCGTGCACGGCTGGCGGTTGTCGGCGATATCGCCTGCGCCTCGCCGACAGCAATCGGCGACCGCTGCCACCAGGCCGCGACCTACAAGATTGCGGCAGCGATTAAGCCCGACCGCGCATTGATCCTCGGCGACACGCAGTACCCGAACGGGGCGCTGCGCCTCTATCGCCAATCCTATGCGCGCTCATGGGGCAAGCTCGGCGCGAAGGCCTTCCCGGTGCCCGGCAACCATGAGTACGAGACCGCCGGCGCGGCCGGCTACTTCGACTACTTCGGCGCACTGGCAGGGAGGCGCGGCAAGGGCTGGCACGCCACGACGATCGGCGGCTGGCGCGTGATCGGGCTGAACTCGAACTGTTCGCAAGTTGGTGGCTGCGGCGTCGGTTCGCCGCAGTCCAACTGGCTGAAGGCTGAGCTGGCGACGAACAAGACGGCCTGCACTCTGGCGCTGTCGCACTACCCACGTTTCAGCTCCGGCCCACACGGCGACAATGCCGTCATGTCGAACTTCTGGTCACAGCTGCAGGACGCGAAGGCCGAAGTTGTCTTCGCCGGCCACGATCATGATTACGAACGGTTGGCACCGCTCAGCGCCAGCGGTCAGCCGTCAAGCACCGGAATGGCGAGCTTCGTCGTCGGCACTGGCGGCGTCAAGCGCTACCTCGACTTCAAGGCACGTAACGGCAGCGCCGCCCACTCGCTGCAGTACGGCGTGCTGCAGCTGGACCTTTACGAACGCGGCTACAGCTGGAAGTTCATCCGCACCGATCGCAGCGTTGCCGACAGCGGCCGCGCTGCCTGCCGCTAGTCTGCAGCGATGCCAAGCGACCAGCGAGCAGTGCTCGTCGCGCCCGATTCGTTTAAGGGAACCTTCCGCGCCAGCGAAGTAGCAGCGGCGATCGGCCGGGGTCTTGAAGCGAGCCTCGGCGCGACACCCGACCTGATGCCGGTTGCCGACGGCGGCGAGGGGACGCTCGAGGTGCTGCTCGTCGCGCTCGGCGGTGAGACCGTCGGCGCCGAGGTCAGTGACGCGCTGCGGCGGCCGATCAGGGCCGGTTTTGGACTGGTTGAGGGCGGTGCGACGGCGATCGTCGAGACCGCCCAAGCGATCGGCCTGCCGCTGATCGGCGAAGCCGACCGTGACGCTGAAGCGGCCAGCTCCTGGGGTGCCGGCCAGCTGATCGCTGCCGCCGCCGCGACTGGTGCGATGCGGATCATTGTTGCCGTCGGCGGCAGCGCCAGCAGCGACGGCGGCGCCGGCGCAATCGACGCGATCAGTGAAGCTGGCGGCATCGCTGAGGCGCGGCTGGTTGTCTGCTGCGACGTCAATACGACCTACGAGCTGGCGGCCGAACGCTTTGGCCCGCAGAAAGGCGCCGATGCGGCGGCCGTCGAACGGCTGACTGCCCGGCTTGACGCTTACGCCGCTCAGCTGCCGCGCGACCCGCGCGGCGTCGCAATGGCTGGCTGCGCCGGCGGCCTGTCGGGCGCGCTTTGGGCGCAGTACGGGGCGACGCTGGAGCCTGGCGCGAGCTTTGTCCTCGCCGCCTTGGACGCCGACCGGCGGATCAAGCAGGCGCGCGCCGTGATCGTCGGAGAAGGGCGGCTCGATCAGACGACGCTGGAAGGCAAGATCGCCGCCGAGATTGCGGTTCGCGCCCGCCAAGCAGGCGTCCCCTGTCACGCCGTCGTCGGCAGCAATCGGCTGAGCCTACTCGACCAGCGGATCCTCGACCTGCAGGCGGTAATCGAGGCGACGACGCTGGCCGAGATCGAAGCGGCCGGCCAGCAGATCGCCGCGTACCTCTGATCGCGGTCGGGGTAACGTGACGGCGATGGCTAAACTTTCCCGCTCAGGCTCAAAGGCAACGCCGCGCCGCGCCACCGTTATCGGCGCCGGTTCATTTGGCACCGCGGTTGCGCTGCTGCTGGTGCGCGCCGGTGTGCGCACAACGCTACAAGCGCGCACCGCGACGCAGGCCAGCGAGCTGCAGAGCGTCGGCGAAAACCGCGCTTACCTACCGGGCGTGCCGCTGGCGCCGGAGCTGCGGATTGAAACATCGAGCGACTCGCTGGAGCGGGCCGAGCTGGTGCTGTTGGCGGTACCGTCGAGCGGCATTCGCGAGGTGATCGCCGGCCTCAGCGACCGCGGCCTTGGCGCCGATACGCCGATCGTTTCCCTGGCCAAAGGACTGGTCGGGCCGTCGGGCGTAGTGGCGTCGGCAATCACGAGCGAGCTGTTTGGCGCCGAGCGGGTTGCCGTTATCGGCGGCCCAGCGCACGCCGACGAACTGGTCCACGATGGCGGCGCGCTGGTCGCCGCCTCGACCGATGAGCAGCTTGCCGGGATGCTGGCCGGACTGTTCACGCGCGGCGGTGTTGTCTGTGAGATTTCGAATGATCCGCTCGGCGTTGAGTACGCCGGCGCGGCAAAGAACGCCGCAGCGCTGGCCTCCGGTGCAACCGAGGCGCACGGCATGAACGCCGCCGGCGCGGCCGCCGGGCACATCTTCCAAGAGATCTGGCGACTGGCTGAAAGTCAGGGCGCTCGGCCGGAGTCAATGATTGGGCTGGCCGGCACCGGCGACCTGGTGGCGACGGCGCTGGCGCCCGGCAGCCGCAACCGGCGCGCCGGTGAGCTGCTTGCCAGCGGCGTGCCGGCGACCGAGATCCCGGCGCGGATCGGACAGGCCGTCGAGGCGCTGGAGTCGGTGGGGATGCTGGCCCGCGCATTGGCCAACGCGGGCGTTGACGCTCCGGTTACGAGCGGCTTGGCGGCGCTGATCTCGGGCCAGCTAAGCATCGATCACTGGACGGCGCTGGTGCGCACCTCGGTGCCGCCGCCGGCGCTCTGGCGGCGCGGCGTTCGACCGGGCTTCTGGGCGCGCTTCTGGGCGCGGCTGCGCTCCTGACAGCGCTCAGGCGCCGCGCAGCGTGGTGAGAATCGCTTCGTAGACGCCGGCGCCGTGCGCCTCTTCGGCGACGCGAACGTTGTCATGGCCGGCCATCGCGTCGACCAGCCCCGGGTCACGTTCTAGCGCGTTGGCAACGAACCAGAACGAGCCGACTTTCGTTGCGACGCGCAGATCCTCGCGCGAGTCGCCGACTGCAACACACTCGTCGGCGCTGTAGCCGCGCATCCGCTGATGGACGGCGACGGCGTGGGCCTTTGAAACGCCGCGCGGGCGCAGGTGGTAGGCGTGGACCGCCGGCAGTTCGGCCAGTGCGGGGGAGCGCCGCCGAACGGCCCCGTTGTCGGCCAGCTCTAGCTCTTCGTGGCCGTGCTCGGCGAGAAAGCGGTCGGCCTCACTGGTGTCAAGCAGGCCGCGCAGCAGGTGCGATACCTCGCGCCCCGTGTGCCAGGGGTCATGAACTTCAAGGCAGCCGGAATACTCCTCCAGCAGCAGCGCTGGGGCGCCGCTCTCTTCGATCTGCTGATGGATTGTTCGCTCGTCCGGCTGCCAGGTGCCGGTCAGCCAGTAGGTCTCCCCCTCGATCACGACGCCAGCGCCGGTTTCAAAGATGCAGCAGCCCTGACCAAAGAGCCTCCCGTCCTCAATTGCAACGGCGCGGCGGCGGCCCGACATCACGACAACTTCGATATCGGCGCGCAGGCAGGCCTCGATCGCCTTCGCTCCCAACGGTGCGACTTCGCCGTCGGGGCCGGCAAACAATCCGCCGCCGGGGCCGAGCAGGGTGCCATCCATGTCAACGTAGGCGCAGCGCACCTGATCGAGAGTAGCCATCGGCCTTACCATCAAGGCTGTGAGCACTGTTCGCACTACTGAACCTTGGAGCGAACTACTCGCCGCAGGCCGCGCCGACGGGCGGCTGGTGCGCGAGGCCTTCGAGGGTGCGCGGACAGCGCGCACGGCGCCGATCCCAAGCGACCTGCACCCCGATCTGCTTGCTGGCCTGACAGCGGCCGGGATTGAGCAGCTGTACAGCCATCAGCTGGAGGCGCTCGAGGCTGCCTGGGCGGGGCCGACGATTGTCACGACGGGGACAGCATCAGGCAAGTCGCTCTGCTTCCAGCTGCCGACGCTGGAGCTGCTCTGTAGTGACGCCCACGCGCGGGCGCTCTATCTGTACCCGACCAAGGCGCTGGCGCAGGATCAGGCGCGGTCGCTGGCGCGCTTTGGCCTGGCAAAGCAGCTGCGCCCGGCAATCTACGACGGCGACACGGCGCGCGAACAGCGTTCGGCGATCCGCAAGCGCTCCAACCTGATCCTCACCAACCCCGACATGCTGCACCTCGGGATCCTGCCCAACCATCAGATCTGGGGCGACTTCTTCGCCAATTTGGCGGTTGTCGTGATCGACGAGGCTCACGTCTACCGCGGCGTCTTTGGCTCGCACGTCGCCAACGTGCTGCGTCGGCTGCGGCGAATCGCGCGCGCCTACGGGACCGAGCCGCGTTTCCTGCTGACCAGCGCAACGATCGCCAACCCGGTCGAGCTGGCCGAGCGGCTCACAGGCCTAGCGCCGGTCGCCTTGATCGACGACGATGGCGCGCCCGGCGCGGCGCGCGAGATCGCGATCTGGAACCCGCCGATAGAGGACGAGCAGCTGCAGACGCGGCGCAGCCCGCTGACCGAAGCGGCCGCAATGGTCGCCGGCCTGGTGCGGGCCGACGCGCGGACGATCTGCTTCATCAAGTCGCGCAAAGGAGCAGAACTGGTCGCGAAGATGGCGGCCGACGATCTGCGCCGCGGCGACGGCGCGTTGGCAGACCGCGTTGCCGCCTATCGCGCCGGCTACACACCCCAGCAGCGCCGTGAGCTAGAGGCCAAGCTGGTCAGCGGCGAGCTGCTGGCCGTCGTAACGACCGATGCGCTGGAGCTTGGGATCGACATCGGCCAGCTCGACGCGGCGCTCTGCATCACATTCCCCGGAACCGTCGCCTCGCTGCGCCAGATGTGGGGGCGCGCCGGCCGCCGCGGCCGCGGCCTGGCGGTCTACGTTGCCGGCGATGACGCACTCGACCAGTTCTTCTGCCGCCACCCGGACGAGTTCATCGACCGTCCGGTCGAAGCGGCGATCCTCGAATACGAAAACGAGCAGATCCACCTCGCTCACCTAACCTGCGCGGCGCACGAAGGGCCGATTGAGCCGCAGGCCGACGCTGAGATCCTTGGCCCGCGTCTGCGGGCTCACTGCGAGGCACTGGTCGCCGGCGGCACGCTGGTCGAGCGGCAGGGCAGCTTCACGCTGCGCCGGCCGGAGGATTTTCCGGCGGCGCGCGTTTCGCTGCGTTCGGCCTCGCCCGACTCGGTCGCCGTGATCGACATGAAGCAGGGCGAGCTGATCGGCACGGTCGAGATGGCGCGCGCCTGCTCAACCGTTCACGACGGTGCGATCTATCTCCATATGGGCCGCTCTTACTCGGTCAGCGCGCTCGACCTAGAACGGCGCGAGGCACTGGTCGAGCCGTTCAACGGCGACTGGTTTACGCAGCCAAAGAAAGAGACCGACACGGTGATTGAGACACTGCTCGACCGGCGCGAGACGCTTGGCGTGCAGCTCAGCTTTGGTCGCGTCGTCGTTAGCGAGCAGGTGCTGGCCTACCAGCGCAAGCGGCTGCCCGGCAATGAGGTGATCGACCTGCAGGCGCTGGCCTTGCCGCAGACGCAGTTCTCAACTCAGGCGCTGTGGTTTGAGCTGGGCGCAGCGGCCAGCGAGCTGCCGCTCGACCTGCTGCTCGGCGCGCTGCACGCGGCCGAGCACGCTCAGATCGCGGTGCTGCCGCTGCTGGCGATGTGTGACCGCTGGGACGTTGGCGGCCTGTCAACCAACGCCCACATGCAGACCGGCGGACCGACGATCTTCATCTACGACGGCCACCCAGGCGGCGTTGGCATCACGCGTCAGGGCTTCCTGCGCTTTGAGCAGCTGGTCGCCGATGCGCAGCGGCTGATCGCCGAATGCCCCTGCGCCGCGGGCTGCCCATCCTGTGTACAGTCGCCAAAGTGCGGCAACCTGAACGAGCCGCTGCACAAAGCCGGCGCACTGGAACTGCTGGAGCTGATGCTGGCGGCCGACGCCTAAGCCGGATCGAGGCTGCAAGCGAGCGTTCAGTTTCCCGCGCTGCGCGTCGAATGGGTCTGCTCGCGCGTTTACACAACGATGAACCGTCTTCGACTGATAACTGCACTGACCGCCGCAGCGCTGCTGATAACGCCGACTGGCGCCTTCGCGACCAGCGGCGGCAGCTCGCCCGAGCCAAAGCCGGGCGAGACAAGCGGCGGCGCCGGTTACGGCACGCCGCTGCTAACGCTCCCCGGTCGGCCACGGCTTGCAGCGCAGAAGCTCGCCAGCAAACTGGTGACTGTTGGGCAGCGGGCCAGCGTTGTCGTACGGATCAATCGCTCGAAGGGAACCAGTGTCCAGGTGAAGATCGCAATCGCCCGCCGCGGCGCCAAGACGACCAACTTCTCAGCTGGCCGGATCGCCACCAACCGCAGCCAGGCGATCCAGCTGCCAGCGCTGGCAGCTGGCAGCTACCGCGTAACCGTCAGCGTCTTCGGCGCGACGGCAAACGAGACGATCCGCGGCGGTGCGCTCTCACTGACCGTCAAAGCGAAGAACAAGCCGGCGCCCGCGCCGACACCTGGGCCGACGGCGCCATCGTCAGGCGTCTTCCCGGTCCGCGGCTCCTACACGTTCGGCGGCGACGGTGCGCGCTTTGGCGCCGGGCGGGTCGGCCACACGCATGAAGGGCAGGACGTTATCGGCGCCTCCGGGCTGCCGATCGTTGCGCCGCTGGCGGGCGAGGTTCGCTACGTCGACTACCAGGCCGCCGGGGGCGGCCGCTACATCATCCTTCGCGCCAACAACGGCTGGGACATGATGTTCGCCCACTGCCAGTACGCGTCGGCCGCCGTGAAGCCCGGCGACCGCGTAAAGGCCGGCGACCGACTCTGCCTGCTTGGATCGACCGGCGTCTCAAGCGGCCCCCACCTTCACTTTGAGCTGTGGCCAAACGGCTGGCGCGACAGCCCAGGCACCAAGCCGATCGATCCGCTGCCGCAGCTGAAGCTCTGGGCGCGCTGACCGGCACCTTCATCCTGCCTATGTAATGCATAGGCAATGACAACTCTTTCGATTAGTGAAGCAGCCTTAGCGCTGGGCGTCAGCGCCGACACGCTGCGCCGCTGGGACCGCGACGGCAAGCTGAAGACCTCGCGCGACGCGCGCAACCGGCGCCGCGTGCCCCAGTCCGAAGTCAAGCGGCTCAGCGGCAGACCAGCGCGCCACAAGGCCGGCGATACGCTGTCGGCCCGAAACCGCTTTCCCGGAGTCGTTAAATCGGTCCAGGTTGACGGCGTGATGGCGATCGTTGAGATCGATGACCGCCAGGCAGCCGGCGAACTACCAACTGGCTGGCGCGGCCCAAGACTCGGCGGCTAGCACTGCCGGCGCCCGCCGGTGACACTCCGTGGCAGGCCGCGGTACCCTGCCCTCCGCGGCGAGATAGCTCAGCTGGTAGAGCACACGACTGAAAATCGTGGTGTCCCGGGTTCGAGTCCCGGTCTCGCCATCAAGAAGGCTGGGGATTTTTTGTTCAGCTGGGCGCAGGCGCGGTCAACTGGGCGCCGAGCCAAACCGCCATCTCGCTCTCGCCCCACTCCCCGGAAGCGACTGCCAACATGGCTCTCTCTGCGTCATCGACTGCGGGCGCCGGGTTCCACGCCCAACCATTCAAGTCGACAAAGAGCCTCAGCGCTACCCAAGCCGCGCGCTTGTTGCCATCGGGCAACGGGTGATTCTTGGCTAGACGCACTACGAGCACCGCCGCCTTGTCGACAAACCTTGGATATAGATCGGTATCGCCAAACCCGGCCGCTGGCGCCTGCAGCGCCGAGTCGGCGAGATCCAGCTTGGTGACTCTCATCAGCTCGTCAACATCAAAGCCCGTGACCGCCGCGGCGATCGCAACGTAGTCGACGAGATCGATGTACGCAAAGCTCACTTCGCGAGCCGCTCGAGTAGCTCGCGATCCTCCTTGATAATGCGCCGCAGACGCGCCTTGAACTCGGGATCGGTACGGCGCCGCTCGACCAGCTCCCTCAGCGCCTGCTTTACCGTTTCGTTAAGACTCTTGCCGTCCGCTCGAGCCAGTGCTTCGGCGTCAGCCGCCAGCTGCTGATCGAGCCGCACAGTGAGGTTCCTAGTCATGACATCATAGTAGCATAACCTCACGCTCACTGACTCGTCTCAAGACCGACTTTCGCCTGCGTTAAGCAGCCCCTAGTCAGCGATTCAGCCAGCGACCGCGATCAAGCGCGCGCAGCAGGAACGGTGCTAGCGTGCCGTTGAAGGCTGGCATCACGTGGTGCAGGTCAGAGTTGACAAGCAGCCCGCCGATAACCGGGTAACAGAGCTTTGCGTCGCAGTAGAACTCGGTTAGATCAACGACACCGTAATTCGGGCGCTTCAAGGCAAGCGCAGCCTCGGCTGCGGCGTCGGGGTAGCGGCCCAATACAACTACGCGCGGCAGCGCGCAGGCCGGGCCGGCCTGCTTACCGGCCGCCATCGCCCGCTCAATACAGGGAAACGTTGAGCTGAGGATCCGCGGATTGTCGCGCAGTACAACAACGTGCCTGACCGACTGCGGCAGCGTCTTCCATTGCTGCTGATAGCCGCGAATTGCTCGCGTTAGCTCGGCGGCGCTAGAACGCTTTGATGAAATCTGGGCAATGAAGACCGTGTCGATCTGCGGATTGCGCGCCAACCAGGCCGGTAGCTCACGTTTCCACTGCTGGCAGTCGCGCACCGCCGCGGCCGAGCCGACCGCGGCGCCCGTGGTTGAGAAGTGGCATCCCCTCTTGCCGATCGAGATGACATGCCAGCCGCGCCGGATCGCCGCCTCGTAGATTGCGGTTCGCCACTTAAACGAGTGGCTGTCACCGATCAGCGCAACCTGCCGCTTTGCCCGATCGGCCGGAACGCCAAAGCTGCAGATTGCCAGCAGCCCTTCCTTGCGGCGCGTGCTGGCGCTGCAGATGTTGGCCTTTGTCATTGTCCCGTCACCGAGCCGCGCACTAGCCGGCGACGGGACGACCGAGAGCCGTAGCTTTGGGTTGACGCAAGGTTGGTTGAGTGGGTCGCGTGCCGCGGCGCCAAGGCAGGGGACCTGGCTTGACAGCAGGCGCTTGGCGGCCCGAAGGTCGGAGTCCTGACGGTTGCCGAGAACCGTTAGCGCGATTACTGTTGCCAGCAGCACGGTTCCGGTGCCGACCAGCACGGCGCTGAAGCTGCGACGCGGTCGGTGGCCAGCCAGCAGCGGACCGGATCGCATTGGGTCCTCAACGAACCGCTTCGACAGCGCCGCCAGGATCAAGGTCAGCGCGATCAAGCCAAGCTTGATTGGCGTAGTCAGCGGTTCAAGCAGCACGAACGGCGCAAAGATCAGCAGCGGCCAGTGCCACAGATAAACCGAGTACGAAATATCGCCAAGCCACTGCACCGGCCGCAAACTCATCCAGCCCGTTGGCGCCCAGCGCAGCTGCGGCGCACCTGCCCAGATCACGGCCAGCGTGCCGACGATCGGCAGGATCGCAGCGGTCCCCGGAAATGGCGTATCAAGCGAGTAGAGAAACGCCGCCGCGAGGATCATCGCGATGCCAAGCCAAGAGACGGCAGCGCGCAGCGCCGGGCGGACAGCACCGACA
>JBCJTT010000002.1:0-225332 GCA_039744215.1 Solirubrobacteraceae bacterium | reverse complement strand
CCTCGCCTGCTGGACTTCAGAGGCGCCGAAGCGCCTCTTCCGCATCGTCGTGATCCTCTCGGTCCTCGGGGTGCTCGGCGCCGCCGGGTTGATCACCTGGGGGAGTAGCGAATCGCCCGCTGCGCGGGCCCTGAACGTCGCCGGCGTGCTGCTGATCATCGGCGTGATCATCCGTGGCATCGCGATCGACATTCGCGCCCAAGGTGTTCGCGGCCGGGCGGTCGCCGGCGCGCTGACGGTCTATCTGCTGTTCGGCACGCTCTGCGGCTTCGTTTACGGGCTTGAAACTTCGCTCGGCTCGTCGGCCGTCTTTGCGGGCACGACTGTCGATGGCAGCGGCGATGGAACCTACGCCGACCACATGTACTTCTCGTTCGTCACGCTGACGACGGTCGGCTATGGCGACCTGACACCGGCGTCCGGAGTGGCGCGAGCGACGGCGATCTTCGAGGCGCTGGTCGGCCAGCTCTACCTCGTCGGCGTCGTCGCGACGCTCGGCGGAGCGCTCGGCAGGGGCAAGGGGACGATCAAGCAGGAGCTGGAGCCTGAGGCCGGTTCGTCGCCACCGTCGAAATCTTCGTCGTAATCCGTTAGACTGCCCAGATCGGTCAATAGTCGAAGCCACCTGAAGTAGGGTGCCGCGCCACATACGCGGTCGTCTAGGGTGGGGTCCGTGAGCGCCG
The DNA here is from genome assembly GCA_039744215.1 of Solirubrobacteraceae bacterium. Lineage (GTDB taxonomy): Bacteria > Actinomycetota > Thermoleophilia > Solirubrobacterales > Solirubrobacteraceae > F1-60-MAGs163. The sequence goes on along the minus strand of JBCJTT010000002.1, from coordinate 224,649 downwards.
ATGCGCCCCGCAGGTGGGGTACAGGTATCTCTGTGCTATCGTCACAGGGCGCGCATTCACTTGGGCGCACTTCGTAGTTGCCCCGTAAGCCTCTGACCTTCAGGAGTCGCAGCTTGTCCCGCGTAGACGCTCCCCGCAGGCGCCGTAGTTTTGCGCGCCTAGCAAGCAGCATCGAAGTCCCCAATCTGATCGACATCCAGCTCCGCTCTTTTGCGCGCCTTGTCGATCCTGAAAAGGGCGGACTTCGCGAAACAATCGACGATGTTTCGCCGATTGAGGACTACACCGGCAACCTCGCAATCCAGTTTGGTGAACTGAGCTTCGAGGAGTCCGCCCAATCGATCGCAGAGTGTCGTGAGAAGGACGTAACCTACTCTCGTCCGCTCTCCGTGACGGTCGCATTCATCAACCGCGAGACCGGTGAGATCCGTGAGCAGCAGGTATTCATGGGCGACTTCCCGTGGATGACCGAGCGCGGCACCTTCATCATCAACGGCACCGAGCGCGTTGTCGTAACACAGCTGGTCCGCTCGCCCGGCGCATACGTGATGGAGCCGAAGGACAAGGAGAAGCAGGTCTTCACCGCCAACCTGATGCCGGCCCGCGGCTCGTGGCTGGAGCTGGAGATTGACAAGAAGGGCAAGGTTTTCGTTCGGATCGACCGCAAGCGCAAGCTGCCGGTGACAGTGCTGCTGCGCGCGCTGGATTTCACCGACGAAGAGCTGCTCGAACTATTTGAAGACTCGCGCTACATCCGCAACACGATCGCTGCCGACCCACCGCACGCTGAGCCGCGCGCCGAAGATTTCTTCAAGCGCGTTGAGGCGCTCTCGAAGAAGCTCAAAGGTGCAAAGCACAAGAACGACGCCGCGCTTGACCGCGAGGCCGTCGCCGAGCTGCTGGAGTGGACGAGCGACGATAAGCGCAAGTGGAAGGAAGCTCAGGGCGAAGAGGTTGCCGAGCTGACGCAGCTGCTGACAGAGGAGCTGGAGCGCTTTGCGATGAACCGCAACGCCGGCTTGATCGAGCTGTTCAAGAAGCAGCGTCCGGGCGAGCCGCCGAGCGTCGATGCCGCCGAGGCACTGCTGAAACAGATGTTCTTCGATCCGAAGCGTTACGACCTGACGCGCGTCGGCCGCTACAAGCTAAATGCGCGGCTCCGCACCGGCGTCGACCTCAACACTCGCACGTTGACGGTTGAGGACATCGTCGCCCTGATCAAGGAGCTCGTGCTGCTGCCCAAGCTGCTCGGGATTCCAGAGGACGACGAGGTCGAGATCAAGGATTTCGCAGCCGAGGCGCAGTCGCTGCCACGCGAGCCGGTCGCCGACCACCTCGACGAGTACGAGCACTTCGGTAACCGCCGTCTGCGGACCGTCGGTGAGCTGATCCAGGACGCGTTCCGGGTCGGTCTTTACCGGATGGAACGCGTTGTGCGCGAACGCCTAACAACTGAGGATGAGGACACGATCACGCCGCAGACGATTGTCAACATTCGCCCCGTAGTCGCCGCGATGAAGGAGTTCTTTGGCTCCTCGCAGCTCAGCCAGTTCATGGACCAGACCAACTCGCTCGCCGGTTTGACGCATCGCCGCCGTCTGTCGGCACTTGGCGCCGGGGGGCTGACGCGCGAGCGCGCACCGATCGAGGTGCGCGACGTCCATCCGACCCACTACGGCCGGATGTGTCCGATCGAGACTCCGGAAGGCCCGAACGTCGGTCTGATCGGTTCGCTGGCGAGCTATGCCGAGATCTCCGACTTTGGCTTCATTACAACGCCGTACCGCGTTGTCAAGGATGGCCTTGTGACGAGCAAGATCGTCCATCTCGATGCCACGCAGGAAGAGGAGCAGCTCGTCGCGCAGGCCAACCATCCGCTTGACGAGAAGACCGGCAAGCTGCGCGGCCCGGAAGTGATCTGCCGTACTCAGGCAGGCAAGTACGTCACTGTTACGCCGAAGGAAGTCAACCTCGTTGACGTCGCGCCGCAGCAGCTGTGGTCGGTTGCGACGGCGATGATCCCGTTCCTCGAGCACGACGACGCCAACCGCGCACTGATGGGCTCGAACATGCAGCGCCAGGCAGTGCCGCTGCTGGTTGCCGACGCGCCGCTCGTCGGCACCGGCATGGAAGCCCGCGCTGCGCTCGACACCGGCGACGTTCTGTTGGCCGGGATCGACGGCACCGTCACATTCGTTGACGCCCACCGGATCGTGATTGAGGGCAAGGAGCGTGAAGAGCACCTGCTCAACAAGTTCCAGCGCTCCAACCAAGGCACGCTGATTCACCAGCGCCCGCGCGTCAAGAACGGCGACAAGGTCAAGGCCGGTCAGGCACTGGCCGACGGCGCCTCGACCGATCACGGCGAGATGGCGCTCGGCAAGAACCTGATGGTCGCCTTCATGGCTTGGGAGGGCTACAACTTTGAGGACGCGATCATTCTCAGTAGCCGCATCGTCAAGGATGACGAGCTGACATCGATTCACATCGAGGAGTACGAGGCTGACGCCCGCTCAACGAAGCTTGGTGACGAGGAGATCACGCGTGACATTCCGAACCGTTCGGAAGAGTCGTTGCGCAACCTCGACGACCGCGGCGTCGTCCGCGTCGGCGCCGAAGTTCTGTCAGGCGAGCTGCTGGTCGGCAAGGTAACGCCGAAGGGCGAAACCGAGCTGACAGCCGAAGAGAAGCTGATCCGCGCGATCTTCAAGGAGAAGGCGCGCGAGGTCCGCGACACCTCGCTCAAGGTTCCGCACGGTGAGGGCGGCGTCGTGATCGACGTTCAGACCTTCTCGCGTGACGACGGCGACGAACTGCAGGCTGGCGTTAACGACCTGATCCGCGTTTTCGTCGCGAAGAAGCGCAAGATCTCCGAGGGCGACAAGCTCGCCGGCCGCCACGGCAATAAGGGCGTCATCTCGAAGATCGTCGACGAGCAGGACATGCCGTTCCTGGAGGACGGCACGCCGGTTGACGTTATCCTCAACCCGCTCGGCGTGCCGAGCCGTATGAACGTCGGCCAGATTCTCGAGACGCACCTCGGCTGGGCCGCCGCCCAGGGCTGGTACGACGATGGCAGCGAGGCCTACAAACTTTCGCGTGAGGATGACAACCGCGTCTACGTCTCAACGCCTGTCTTTGACGGCGCCAGCGTCGACGATGTCGACACCGCGCTGGTCAAGTGGCAGGAGGAGCACAAGGGCCGGATCCAGATGGACATCGACAAGTCGAAGCCGGTAGGCACTCAGGCATCGGGCAAGTTCACGCTGTTCAACGGTCGCACCGGCGAGCCGTTCGAGCAGCAGGTGACGGTCGGCTACATGTACATCCTGAAGCTGCTGCACCTTGTCGATGACAAGATCCACGCCCGCTCAACCGGCCCCTACTCGCTCGTCACGCAGCAGCCGCTCGGCGGTAAGGCGCAGTTCGGTGGCCAGCGCTTCGGCGAGATGGAGGTCTGGGCGCTGGAGGCTTATGGCGCCGCGTACACGTTGCAGGAGATGCTGACCGTCAAGTCCGACGACACAGTCGGCCGCGTTAAGGCCTATGAGGCAATCGTCAAGGGCGAGAACATCCCGGAGCCGTCAATCCCCGAGTCGTTCAAGGTGCTGCTGAAGGAGATGCAGTCGCTGGGGCTCGACGTCAACGTCGTATCGGAGGCGGGCGAGCGAGCCGAGATCCCGAGCGAAGAGGACGACCTGCTGCGAGCCGCCGAGGAACTCGGTATCGACCTGTCCGGTGTTCGCGCCGGCGCCGGCGCCGATCAGGCTGAGGGAGCAGAGCTGAAGAAAGACGCAGAAGAGGGTGGCAAAGAAGCCGCCGCCGAACAGACCAAGGCAGAGGACCCCGCATGATTGACATCAATAACTTCGACGCGATTGAGATCGGACTGGCTTCCTCGAAGCAGATCCGCGGCTGGAGCTCGGGCGAGGTAACGAAGCCTGAGACAATCAACTACCGCACGCTCAAGCCGGAAAAGGATGGCCTTTTCTGCGAGCGGATTTTCGGACCGACGAAGGACTGGGAGTGCTACTGCGGCAAGTACAAGCGCGTCCGGTACAAGGGGATCATCTGCGAGCGCTGCGGCGTTGAGGTAACCCGCTCGAAGGTCCGCCGCGAGCGGATGGGCCACATCGACCTGGCCTCGCCGGTCAGCCACATCTGGTTCTTCAAGGGCGTTCCGAGCCGAATCGGCTACCTGCTTGACATGGCGCCAAAAGAGCTGGAAAAGATTCTCTACTTTGCCGCATCGGTGGTCACCTGGGTCGACCAAGAGGCTCGCTGGCGCGACATCCCCGAGCTCGAAGGTCAGATGCAGTCGGAGATCGACCGTCTCGATACGGAAGAGAAGGAGCACACCAGCGAGCTGCGCAAGATGCTGGCTGCGCGCGTTAAGTACTTCGAAGAAGGATCGCAGGCCGACTTTGGCGATGATGACTTTGTCTGGGCCGAGCGGCTTGACATCAATGTCAAGAAGCTGTCGGCCGATGAGCGCAAAAAGCAGATCGCCGATTCGACGAAGGCTCTCAACTCCGACATCGACGACACCGAGGCTTACTTCGACGATCAGCGGATGCGTCTGCGCGAGGTTTGGAAGCTGTTCGCAAACAAGCTTGAGCCGTCAGACGACCCGCCGGCCGAGGGCGAGGAGTGGCCGCTTAGCGCCTACGTCGATCGTGCCGAAGATAAGGATGAGTTTCAGCCGAAGAAACTGATCGCTGACGAGACGTTCTTCCGTGAACTGAAGGGCCGTTTCGGCTCGCCTTATGGCTTTGGCGAGTACTTCGGCGGCGGCATGGGCGCAGAACACGTGCGCGAGTTGCTGCTCTGGAAGGAGGATTACAAGCGTGAAGGTCGCAAGCGCAAGGTCGATCCCGATCGCCTTGCCGGCACCGACCTGGCTCCGGCCGACGTGCCCGGCATCGTGATGGAACACGAGCGCGTTGACCTTGAGGACGAAGTCAAGAACGGCAAGGGCCAGAAGCAAGCTCGCGCCGTCAAGCGCCTAAAGGTCCTTTCGGCCTTCCTCGGCTCCAATAACAAGCCCGAGATGATGGTGCTCGATGCCATCCCGGTGATTCCGCCGGAGCTACGTCCGATGGTTCAGCTCGACGGTGGCCGCTTTGCGACATCCGACCTGAACGACCTCTACCGCCGCGTCATTAACCGCAACAATCGTCTGAAGCGGCTGCTCGACCTTGGCGCGCCAGAGATCATCGTCAACAACGAGCGCCGGATGCTGCAGGAGGCCGTCGACGCGCTCTTTGACAACGGCCGTCGTGGCCGTCCGGTCACCGGACCGGGTAATCGTCCGCTGAAGTCGCTTTCCGACATGCTGAAGGGCAAGCAGGGGCGCTTCCGCCAGAACCTGCTCGGCAAGCGCGTCGACTACTCAGGTCGTTCGGTGATCGTTTCCGGCCCCTACCTGAAGCTCTATCAGTGCGGCCTGCCGAAGCTGATGGCTTTGGAGCTGTTCAAGCCGTTCATCATGGCCCAGCTGGTTGAGCACAAGAGCGCTCAGAACATCAAGGCCGCGAAGAAGATGGTCGACACGATGGTGCCCGAGGTTTGGGACGTACTGGAGGACGTAATCAGCGAGCATCCTGTGCTGCTGAACCGTGCGCCGACGCTGCACCGTCTGGGCATCCAAGCCTTTGAGCCGGTGTTGGTTGAAGGTAAGGCGATTCAGGTTCATCCGCTGGTCTGTCACGCCTTCAACGCCGACTTCGACGGCGACCAGATGGCCGTTCACGTTCCGCTCAGCGCCGAGGCGCAGGCCGAAGCGCGGATTCTGATGTTGTCGTCGAACAACATTCTTTCGCCGGCCAACGGTGATCCTCTGACAACGCCGACGCAGGAGATGGTGCTTGGCACCTACTACCTGACCTACGGCCCTGATGCCGCCGAGCTGGAGAAGAAGCAGCTGCTGTTGTCAGGCGACAAGTGGCCGAAGAGCAAGCCGCGCCCGCGCGTCTTCCGCACCGCCCAGGAGGCGGAGCTGCTGCACGAGTCGCGGATCGTCAACCTGCACGACCTCGCTGAATACCGCCCGACTGGCACCAGCGGCGGTCACCTGCTGACGACGGTCGGTCGAATCATCTACAACGACCGGATCGAGCGTTCGCTCGAGGACGCGCTGGGCGAGGCCTTCAACCCGGACGATTACGACTTCGTCAACCGGTCGATCCGCAAGCGCGACACGGTTGTGATCATCGATTCGCTGGTCCAGACATATGGCGCTTCAGCGGTTTCGATGGTGCTCGACGCATTCAAGGACCTCGGCTTCCGATACGCGACCTTGGCCGGCATCACGATCTCCAAGAACGATGTCGTGATCCCGGAGAACAAGCAGGAGATCCTCAAGGGTTACGAGGACGAGGTCGCCGAGATTCAGGATCAGTACGACAGTGGTTTGATCACGCAGCAGGAGCGCCATGAGGCTGTCGTCGACAAGTGGACGGCGGCAACTGAAGAGGTCGCTCAGGCGATGGAGGCGAACTTCGACGAGCTCAACCCGATCTTCATGATGGCCGACAGCGGCGCCCGTGGATCGTTCAAGCAGATCCGTCAGCTGGCTGGCATGCGAGGCCTGATGGCCAACCCGAAGGGCGAGATTATTGAGCGCCCGATCAAGGCCAACTTCATGGAAGGCCTGACGGTGCTGGAGTACTTCATCTCGACCCACGGTGCGCGCAAGGGAATCGCTGACACGGCGCTTCGTACGGCCGACTCCGGCTATCTGACGCGTCGCCTCGTCGACGTTGCTCAGGACGTGATTATTCGCGAGGCCGACTGCAAGACGAAGGAGTCGATCGAGCTGAAGATTCTCGATCAGCAGGGCGACCCCAACGTGAATCTGATCGGCCGTATCGCCAGCGCCAAGATTAAGACCAAGCGCGGTCGCGTGATTGTCGAGAAAGGTGCTGAGATTGACCGCGCCGAGCTCGCTGAGCTGGTCGAAATCCTCGACCAGCTTGACGCTGGCCAGGTCACCGTCCGCTCAACACTGAAGTGCCGCTCCAAAGTTGGCATCTGTCAGGCTTGTTACGGCCGCGCACTTGCGACCGGCCAGTTGGCTCAGATCGGCGACGCGGTCGGCATTATTGCCGCCCAGTCGATCGGCGAGCCCGGCACGCAGCTGACGATGCGTACCTTCCACACCGGTGGCGTTGCCGGCGCCGACATCACGCACGGTCTGCCGCGCGTGGTCGAGCTGTTCGAGGCGCGTAAGCCGAAGGGCCTCGCCGAGATGGTGCTGGAATCCGGCATCGTCACGACCGAGGACACGGAGAAGAACCGCGTCGTCACGGTGACCGACGATGGCGGCGAAGAGCACGCCTACACGTTCCCGCGTCGCACCCGTCTGCTGGTTGAAAACGGCCAGAAGATCGAGCAAGGAACGCAGCTCAACGAGGGCTCGCTCTACCCCCACGATCTACTGTCATTGAAGGGTCGCACCGAGGCTGAGCGGTACTTCGTGGACGAGGTCCAGAAGGTCTACCGCTCACAGGGCGTCGACATCAATGACAAGCACATCGAGCTGATCGTTCGTCAGATGATGAAGAAGGTTCGCGTCGATCAGCGCGGCGACTCGGGCTACCTGCCCGGTCAGCTTGTCGATCGCCATGAGTTCCTGAACCGCAACGCCGAGGTCAAGAAGAAGAAGGGCGAGACCGCTCAGTATGAGGAGGTCATTCTCGGAATCACGAAGGCCTCGCTCAACACCGACTCGTTCCTCTCCGCCGCTTCCTTCCAGGAGACGACGAAGGTCCTGACCGACGCTGCGCTGGAAGGCAAGAAGGACAAGCTGGCAGGCCTGAAGGAGAACGTGATCATCGGCAAGCTGATCCCGGCAGCGACCGGACTCAAGCTCTACCGCCGGATTGAGATCGAGCCGACCGAGCCGCTGCCGAGCGCTGAGGAAATCGTGATGCTGGACGGTGAAGAGCTGGCCGCAGAGCTGCGTCTTGGCGAGGAGTTTGGTGGCGAGGTTGGCGCCGGGCTTGAGCAGGACATCAACGAGCTTGAGCAGATTGGCGCGGGCACCGACGATGGCTTCTCTGAGGGCCTCGCCGACCTCGATCTGCCGCCGGCTTCGTAGTCCGGGCGATCTTCAGAGCTGCGCAGCCCAGGTCCGCAGCTCCAGCGCGTGGCGCTGGTCGATGCCCTCGCTCGGCTGCGTCGTCACCAGCAGCGTTGGGCCTGGCCGCTCGGCAGCCCACTGATGGCAGGCGGCGTCGAGCGCGTCATCAATCCACGTTAGTGGCCGGTGGTCGCCTGCGTACCGGTCGATCGCGTCAAGTTTCCAGTGGGCCCGCGTCGTTCCCGGTGAGCGCTCGAATTGCAGGTAGGGAAGCGGCCCCGCCAGGCCCATCTCGCTCGGCAGATAGTCGTTTGCCTTCTCTTCCCAGCCGGTGCACCAGACCAGCTCAAAATGGTTCCCGAGCGGCGGCAGGTGTTCTGCTGCGCGGGCCGAACAGAGGTGCAGGATTCCATCGACCGTCAGCCAGTTTCCAGGCGGCTGGTCGGCCGGATCGAAGTCGAACAGCGAAATGACCCCGTCCACATCGACCAGCAACAGTGGTTTGCCCGATTGCGGGCTGTTCTCTGGAGCGCTCTTCACGCTGCCCAGTATCACCGACCTTCAACGACCGCAGCGCCGCCGCTAATGCTCAACCTTGGCTTGCTGATCGCGCTGCTGAGCGCGCTGACGATGAACCTTGCGTTCTTCTTCAAGTTCCGCGGCGCGCGCGAGGCGCCGCGCGTCAACGTCCGCCGGCCGCTGAAGACGGCGATCGCGTTGTGGCGCTCGAAGTGGTTTGCGCTCGGCATGGTCGTCGGTCTTGTTGCTTGGGGGATGCACGTCGCGGCTCTGACGATCGCCCCGCTCTCGCTGGTGCAGGCGGTTGTCGCCAGCGGTGTCGCGCTGGTCGCCGTAATGGCCGACAAGATCTTTGGCCTGCAGGTTGGCACAAGACAGTGGTGGGGGCTCGCGTTGACGGCGCTCGGCTTGGCCCTGCTGGCACTAACCATGCCAGCCAACATTGGCCGCTACGCGACCTATTCGGCGCCGCAGATGGCACTTTTTGAGGCAGTCCTGCTGGCCGTTGGCGTTCTGCTGATTGTTGGCCCGCGCGCCGCCGGCGCGCGCAGCGAGCATCACGGCATCGCTCTCGCCGCGGCCGCCGGAATCATGTTTGGGGCCTGCAACGTCAGCGTTAAGGCGCTGACCGGAACGATCCCCGACGCCGGCCTGAGCGCGCTGCTCAGCGCGCCAGGGGTAATCGCCGTTCTGGCTTCAGTCGCAGCCTTCTACCTGTCGGCTCGCAGCCTGCAGATCGGCGGCGCTGTCGCCGTTATCGGCATCACCGGCACGGCTAGCTCGATCACCTGCGTTGCCGGCGGGATCCTCGTCTTTAGCGACCCGATGCCCGCCGACTTGCTCGGCATCCTTGTTCAGGCGCTGGCTTTTGTGCTCGTGATCGTCGCCTCGGCGCTGATCCCGGGGCCGCGCGCTGCTCAGCTTTCCGCTTGAGTTAACGGCGGCGCGATAACGTAGCGGCCACTATGGCGACTACGTCAAGCAGCATGACCTCAGAAGAACTTCAGGAGATGGCGAAGCGCCACCTTTGGCTGCACTTCAGCCGGATGGGCTCCTACCAGCGCGGCGAGCAGATCCCGATCATCGCCCGCGGCGAGGGCTGTTACGTCTGGGACGACCTCGGCAACCGCTACATCGACGGGCTCAGCGCCCTCTACTGCGTGAACATCGGCCACGGCCGCGATGACATCGCTCAGGCCGGAGCCGACCAGGCAAAGGAGCTCGGCTTCTTCACCAACTGGTCGTACGCCCATCCGAAGTCGATCGAGCTGGCGGCAAAGATCGCATCGCTGGCGCCGGGCGACCTCAACCGGATCTTCTTTACCTCAGGCGGCGGCGAGTCGGTCGAGTCGGCGCTGAAGCTGTCGCGCCAGTACCACAAGCTGACCGGCAATCCGAATAAGACAAAGTTCGTCGCCCGCAAGATCGCCTACCACGGCACAACGATGGGCGCGCTGGCAGCGACCGGCCTGACCTCCTGCCGCGAGCCATATGAGCCGCTGATGCCGGGAGGCTGTCATGTGCCGAATACCAACCTCTACCGGCTGCCGCCGGGCTACGGCGCCGAGAATCTGGCCGAGGCGATCGTCGAGCGGATCGAATTTGAGGGCCCTGACACGGTCGCCGCCGTGATTCTTGAGCCGGTCCAGAATGCCGGTGGCTGCTTGGTGCCGCCGGAGGGCTACTTCCAGCGCGTGCGCGAGATCTGCGACGAGTACAACTGCCTAATGATCTCCGACGAGGTGATCTGTTCCTGGGGCCGGCTTGGTGAGTGGTTTGGTGCGCAGCGCTTCGGCTACCAGCCCGACATCATCACGACCGCCAAGGGGATCACCTCGGCCTACGCGCCGATGGGGGCGATGATTGCCTCCGACCGCCTGATGGAGCCGTTCCTCGAAGGCAACAACTCATTCGTCCACGGCTTTACCTTCGGTGGTCATCCGATGGCTTCGGCGGTCGCTCTTGCCAACATTGAGGCGATCGAAAGCGAGCAGGTGCTCGAGAACGTGCGCGAGAACGAGCCGCATCTGCGGGCGATGATGGAGTCGCTGCGTGACATCCCGATCGTTGGCGATGTGCGCGGCGCTGGCTACTTCCAAGCGATCGAGCTGGTCAAGAACCGCGAGACGCAGGAAACCTTCAATGACGAGGAGTCAGAGGATCTGCTGCGTGGCTATCTCTCCGGCGAGCTTTATCGCAACGGCTTGATCTGCCGCTCCGACGACCGCGGCGACCCAGTGATTCAGTTGGCGCCGCCGCTGATTGCCGGGCCGGAGCAGTTCGCTGAGATCGAGGCAGTTCTGCGGCCGGTGCTTGAGGGTGCCAGCGAGCGGCTAGGGCTCCGATGAAGGTCGGCATCCCGTCCGAGGTAAAGGTTGACGAGTACCGCGTCGCAATCACGCCGTCCGGCGTGCGCGAGCTGGTCGGCCATGGCCACAGCGTCTTAATCGAAAAGGGCGCCGGTGAAGGCTCGGCGATCAGCGACGCGCAATACACTGAGCAGGGCGCGAAGATGCTGAACGACGCCGACGCCGTCTTCGCTGGCTCAGAGCTGATCATGAAGGTCAAGGAGCCCCAGCCGGCCGAGCTCGCGTGGCTGCGCCCCGGCCAGATCCTCTTCACCTATCTGCACCTCGCTCCCGACCCTGAGCTGACCGCCGGGCTGGTCGAGTCCGGCGCCACCTGCGTAGCCTATGAAACCGTTGAGGACAGCGCCGGCCGGCTGCCGCTGCTTGCGCCGATGAGCGAGATTGCCGGCAAGATCGCCACCCAGGCTGGCGCCTTCATGCTTGAAAAGCCGCTCGGTGGACGCGGCATGCTGCTCGGCGGCGTGCCCGGCGTGGCGGCCGGCAAGGTGATGGTGATCGGCGGCGGAGTGGTCGGCCAGAACGCCGCCGATGTCGCCGTCGGGATGGGGGCCGAGGTCTACGTCTATGATCGCGATATCGACCGTCTACGTGAGCTCGAGCCGCTGATGAAAGGGCTCATCTCGACCTGCTTCGCTTCGACCCTTGAAATTGAACAGCGGCTACCGGACATGGACCTCGTCGTCGGCGCCGTGCTCGTCAAGGGCGGCAAGGCGCCACACGTGATCACGCGCCAGCAGCTGTCGCTGATGAAGCCCGGCTCGGTGCTGGTCGATGTCGCAATCGATCAGGGCGGCTGCTTTGAGACATCGAAGGCGACGACCCATAGCGACCCGACCTACGTGATCGACGGAGTGACCCACTACTGCGTCGCCAACATGCCTGGCGCCGTACCGATCACCAGCACATGGGCGCTAACTAACGCGACGATGCCGTTCGCGCTGAAGATCGCCGATCTTGGTATTTACGGCGCGCTTAGCGCCGATCCAGGCTTCATGAAGGGGCTCAACGTGGCCGCCGGACGGGTCACCTACGAGCCGGTCGCTGAAGACCAAGGGCTGAGCCACATCTCGCCCGAAGAGGCGCTTGAGCTGGTCGCTGCCGCTGCCTGACGGCAGCGCCCGGGGTCAAATTCCGCGCTTCGCTGCTAACCTCCAGCGCTGCATGCCGACGACCAGCCAACTAATTCGCAAGGGCCGCACGCCCAAGGCGAAGAAGCTCTCTACTCCGGGACTGAAATCCGGCAAGGGTCGCAAGACGAAGGTTGCTGCTCCGCAGCGCCGCGGCGTCTGCACCCGCGTTTACACGACGACACCGAAGAAGCCTAACTCGGCGCTGCGTAAGGTTGCCCGCGTTCGGATCACCGGCGGCGCTGAAGTAACCGCCTACATTCCGGGCGAAGGCCACAACCTGCAGGAGCACTCAGTTGTGCTCGTTCGCGGCGGCCGCGTCAAGGACCTTCCCGGCGTCCGCTACAAGGTCGTCCGCGGCACGCTTGACGCCTCCGGTGTCAGCGACCGCAAGCAGTCCCGCAGCATGTACGGCGTGAAGAAGTCGTAGCCAACGATGCGCCGTAACGCAGCCCAGCTTCGCCCCGTCCAGCCCGACCCGATCTATCGCTCGCGGCTGGTTCAGCAGGTCGTCAACAAGGTGATGCTTGACGGCAAGAAGTCGACCGCCGAAGCGATCGTCTACGACGCGCTGGCAATCCTCGCCGAGAAGAGCGGCACCGACGCCGTTGAGTCGCTTGAGGCATCGATCGTCTCGCTGACGCCATCACTTGAGGTTCGCTCACGCCGTGTCGGCGGCGCGACCTACCAGGTGCCGGTTGAGGTTCATCCGCGCCGCGCCCGCACGCTGGCTGTCCGCTGGCTGGTTGAGTTTGCCCGCGGTCGGCGCGAGAAGACGATGGCGCAGCGCCTTGCAGCCGAGCTGCTTGAAGCTCAGACGCAGCAGGGCGGCGCCTACAAGCGCAAGGACGACATTTACCGCATGGCTCAGGCCAACAAGGCCTTTGCCCACTACCGCTGGTAGTCGTCGTTACCGCTCGAGCGCAAGAAAGCTCAGCAACCCTCCGCCCAGCAGCATCAGGATCGCGCCAAGCACTTCGGCGTAGGCGCCGACGCCGGCCGTCACGAAGCCTTCGGTGAGGCTGCCGGGCAGCAGGCCGGAGCTGCCAATCTCGGGGACGTCGCTGATCAGCGCGATCAGCAGCGCCAGCAGGCCGCAGGCCGTCAGCATCAGCGCCGCCCTGCGGTTGCCCTTGCGGGCCGGAGTAATCATTACCGCGCCGACTAGCGCCGCCGCCAGCAGCAGCGGGCCGTGGCGCTCCCAGCCACTCTGCGAGAAGTCGTCGGGGACGGCCGTTGATGCTTCGACCTGCAAAACCGGCAGCACTGTCGCCAGCAGCAGCGCCGCTGCGCCGAGCGCCGCAACTGCCGCCAGCAGCCCGGTTAGGCGCGCAGAACCGCGCCCGCCGCCGCTGAAACGCTTTCTTTCTTTGCTATTATCGGCAGTCGTTCGGTGTGGCGCGGAACTAGTCATCGCGCCGCACCGGCGATTCGATTGCCCAAGGATGGAACGACTGACGACATAGCGCGTGATTCAGAATCTTCTTCTGCTGTGCGCGCGGGCCGATCTGGCCCGTTTTTTCTGCTCTGAACCAAATTAACTTTCATGTCTCGCCCCTTCACACTGACAAATACCCGCAACATCGGCATCATGGCGCACATCGACGCCGGTAAGACGACGACGACCGAGCGGATCCTCTTCTACACCGGCCGCACCTACAAGATCGGCGAGGTCCACGAGGGCGCGGCAGCGATGGACTGGATGGAGCAGGAGCAGGAGCGCGGCATCACGATCACCTCGGCCGCCACGACCTGTACCTGGGATGAGCACCGGATCAACATCATCGACACGCCTGGTCACGTTGACTTCACGGTCGAGGTCGAGCGCTCACTGCGCGTACTAGACGGCGCGATCGCACTCTTCGACTCGGTCGCCGGCGTTGAGCCGCAGTCCGAGACGGTCTGGCGCCAAGCCGACAAGTACACAGTTCCGCGGATCGCCTACATCAATAAGATGGATCGCACCGGCGCCGACTTTGAGAAGGGCGTCCAGACGATGATCGAGCGGCTCGGCGCAAAGCCGGTGCCGATCCAGCTGCCGCTCGGCACTGAGGGCGACTTCGTTGGAGTTATCGATCTCGTGAAGATGCAGGCGATCACCTACGCCGACGAGTTGGGCACCGATCAGCTGACCGGCGAGATCCCTGAGAACCTGCTGGCCGAGGCGCAGGTGGCGCGCGAAGTGCTGCTCGACGAGGCCTCCAACTACGACGACGAGCTCGTTGAGCTGATCCTTGAAGAGGCCGAAGTTCCGGTTGACGTACTGAAGCGCGCGATTCGCGCTGGCACGCTCGGCAACCACTTTACGCCGGTGCTCTGCGGCGCATCGTTCAAGAACAAGGGCGTCCAGCCACTGCTCGACGCAGTTATCGACTACCTGCCGTCGCCGCTTGACGTCCCGCCGGTTGAGGGTGTCGACCCGAAGAGCAACGAGCCGGTTGTCCGCAATGCCGACGATTCCGAGCCGTTTGCTGCGCTGGCTTTTAAGATTATGGCCGACCCGTTCGTCGGCAAGCTGACCTTCTTCCGCGTCTACTCCGGCACGCTTGAGGCCGGCGGCCGCGTACTGAACGTCGGCTCCGGCAAGACCGAACGCGTTGGCCGCCTGCTGATGATGCACGCCAACGACCGTGAGGAGCTGGAAAAGGTCTACGCCGGCGACATCGCGGCCGGCGTTGGGATTAAGCAGATCGTCACCGGCGACACGCTTTGCGCGCCTGACAAGCCGATCAAGCTTGAGACGATCGTCTTCCCCGAGCCGGTGATCAAGGTCGCGGTCGAGCCGAAGACGAAGTCCGACCAGGAGAAGATGTCGGTCGCACTCGGGCGCCTCGCTGAGGAGGACCCAACCTTCCAGGTTCAGACCAACGAGGAGACCGGCCAGACCGAGATCTCCGGCATGGGCGAGCTGCACCTCGAGGTGCTGGTCGACCGGATGCGCCGCGAATTCAATGTTGAGGCCAACGTCGGCAAGCCGCAGGTTTCGTACCGCGAGACGGTGCGCGGCACAGCTCAGAAGGTCGAAGGCAAGTTCATCCGTCAGACGGGTGGCTCGGGCCAGTACGGCGTCGTCTACATCGACATGGAGCCTGCCCCCGGTGTTGGCTTTGAGTTTGTCAGCGCGATCAAGGGCGGCTCGGTACCGTCGGAGTTCATTTCGGCGGTTGAAAAGGGCTGCGCCGAGGCGATGGACAACGGCGTTAAGGCCGGCTACCCGATGGTCGACATTCGTGTGCGCCTCGTTGACGGCAAGTACCACGACACCGACTCTTCTGAGATCGCCTTCAAGGTCGCCGGCTCAATCGCCTTCAAGGAGGCCGCGCGCCGCGCCAAGCCGGTCCTGCTGGAGCCGATCTTCAAGGTCGAGGTTGTCACGCCCGAGGAATTCATGGGCGACGTGATCGGTGATCTGAACCGCCGCCGCGGCCGCGTCGAGGGAATGGAGCCACGCGGCAACGCTCAGGTTGTTGACGCCTTTGCGCCGCTCTCCGAGATGTTCGGCTACGCGACTGATCTGCGTTCTGCAACTCAGGGCCGCGCGACTTATACGATGCAGTTTGAACGTTACGAAGAGGTCCCCCCGAACATCGCCGAGAAGATCGTCGAGAACCGGACGGGCGAGGTAGTCGCTGCGTGAATGCGCGAGCGGCCTGATTTAGGTAGTTTCCTCTGGTTCGCCGTTATCGGCCACCAGAGCCTATACGACAGACAGACAGGAGCGAAAAGCGGTGTCCAAGGAGAAGTTCAAGCGAGACAAACCCCACGTGAACGTCGGAACCATTGGTCATATCGACCATGGCAAGACCACGTTGACCGCAGCCATCACCACGGTGTTGGCTGAAAAGTCCGGCGGTGAAGCGAAAAGCTTCCTCGAGATCGACAACGCCCCTGAGGAGAAGGAACGCGGCATCACGATCGCAACCTCACACGTCGAATACGAGACCGAGAACCGCCATTACGCCCACGTTGACTGTCCGGGCCACGCTGATTACGTGAAGAACATGATCACCGGCGCGGCGCAGATGGACGGGGCAATCCTCGTTGTGTCGGCTGCCGATGGCCCGATGCCGCAGACGCGTGAGCACATCCTGCTTGCACGTCAGGTCGGCGTTCCGTACATCGTCGTCTTCCTCAATAAGGCCGACATGGTTGACGACGATGAGCTGCTTGAGCTGGTCGAGGTTGAGGTTCGCGAGCTGCTCAGCGAATATGACTTCCCGGGCGATGACGTTCCGTTCGTAACCGGCTCGGCGCTGAAGGCGCTCGAGGGTGACGAGGCTTACAAGGAGAAGATCATCGAGCTGGTAGCGGCGCTGGACAGTTATATCCCGCAGCCTGTGCGTGAGCTTGACAAGCCGTTCCTGATGCCGATTGAGGATGTCTTCTCGATTACCGGCCGCGGAACTGTCGCTACCGGACGGATCGAGCAGGGCGTCGTCAAGACCGGCGACGAGGTTGAGATCGTGGGCATCACCGACACGACGAAGACCGTGATCACCGGCGTCGAGATGTTCCGCAAGTTGCTCGACGACGGTCAGGCCGGCGACAACGTTGGCTGCCTGCTGCGTGGTACCGACCGCGAGGAGATTCAGCGCGGCCAGGTTCTCTGCAAGCCGGGTTCGATCACTCCGCACACCAAGTTCAAGGCTGAGGTTTACGTGCTGAAGAAGGAAGAGGGTGGTCGTCACACCCCGTTCTTCACCGGCTACCGGCCGCAGTTTTATTTCCGCACGACCGACGTGACCGGTTCGGCACATCTTCCCGAAGGCGTGGAGATGGTTATGCCGGGCGACAACGTCGCGATGGAGATCGAGCTGATTCAGCCGATCGCGATGGACAAGGGCCTGCGCTTCGCAATTCGCGAAGGTGGGCGCACCGTCGGCTCGGGAGTTGTGACCGAGATCATCGAGTAACCCGCAATCCGGCGGCGCCCTGCGCCTAGCGCTGGCGCCGCCGATTTGCGTTTTTCAACAGATACGACCAATTGACCTGAAGGGCGGAGCCCGCTCCGGTGAGCGACCCGCCCTGAATTTGCGTAAAGAGCGCAATCAGACCAACCAAAGCGAACGAGGAATTCAGTTCCAATCAGATGGCAGTAGCAACACAAAATAAGATCCGGATCCGGCTCAAGGCCTACGACCACTCGGCAATCGAGGCGGCGGCCAAGGAGATCGTTGAAACGGCCACGCGCACTGGCGCGAGCGTCACCGGGCCTGTACCGCTGCCGACCGAGAAGAACGTCTACTGCGTGATCCGCTCGCCCTTCAAGGACAAGGACTCACGCGAGCACTTCGAGATCCGTACGCATAAGCGGCTGATCGACATCCATCAGCCAACGCCAAAGACTGTTGATTCGCTGCAGCGGCTCGATCAGCTCCCGGCCGGGGTTGACATCGAGATCCGGCTCGCCGGTTAGCTATCACGATGGCCGCGATCCTCGCCAAGAAGCTCGGTATGACCCAACTTTTCTTGGATGACGGCCGGGTTGAGCGCGTCACGGTGCTGGAAGCCGGTCCCTGCCCGGTGACGGCTGTTCGCAGCGCCGACGATGACGGCTATGATGGCGTCCAGCTGGCTTTCGGCGCGACGAAGGAGAAGCACCTCAGCAAGCCTGAGCTCGGTCACCTGAAGGCTGCCAAGGCCGATCCCTTCAAGCATTTGGTCGAGTTCCGCGATCAGCGCGGCGAGCTGAACGTTGGCGACACCGTTACCGCTGACGTCTTTGAAGCTGGCGACAAGGTCAAGGTCTCCGGCGTCTCCAAGGGCAAGGGCTTCCAGGGAACTATCAAGCGCCACAACTTCAGCCGCGGCCCGGCATCGCACGGTTCGCACAACGTCCGCGCGCCGGGCTCGATCGGCGCCTCGGCCTGGCCGGCCCGTGTCTTCAAGGGAATCCGTGGCCCCGGCCAGATGGGCAACAAGCGCGCAACCCAGCGCGGCCTGACGATCGTTCGCGTTGACAGCGCCGACAACCTGATTCTTCTGCGCGGCGCCGTTCCCGGCGCGACCGGCGCCCTTGTGGAGGTGCGCAGCGATGGCTGATGCTCCGATCCTCGGCGGCAGCGCAAAGCTCCAGCTGGACGGGGCGATCTTCAGCGAGCGGCTAAACCGCACGCTGATTCACGACTCAGTCCGCGCCGAGCTGAACGCCCGTCGCCGTGGCACCGCAGCAACGAAGACGCGCGGCCTGGTATCAGGCGGCGGCGCCAAGCCATGGCGCCAGAAGGGCACCGGCCGTGCCCGCGCCGGCTCGGTACGCTCGCCGCTTTGGACCGGCGGCGGCACGACCTTCGGCCCGCAGCCGCGTTCTTATACCTTCAAGGTCAACCGCAAGGAGCGCCGCGCCGCGCTGCGCAGCGCGCTGTCGGTACACGCCGAGCGTGACTCGCTGGCCGGCGTTGATCCTGCAAGCTTCCCGCAGCCTTCAACCAAGCAGGCGGCAAAGCTGCTGAAGGACTGGGGCTCAATCGGTTCGGTGCTTCTGATTGTCGGCGCCGATCAGCAGACGCTGGCACTGTCGTTTCGCAATATTGACCGCGTCAACGTGCTGGCCGCATCGGAAGCCGGCGTTGCCGACATCGTCAACGCCTCCCGGCTGCTCATCAGCCAGGTCGGGCTTGACGAACTGAGCGGTCGCCTCAGCGCCGAACGCACGGGGGAGGCTGCCTGAGATGGACCACACTCAAGTGATCATCCGTCCCGTCGTCAGCGAGAAGAGCTACGTGCTCGCCTCCAACGGCCGCTACACCTTCCGCGTCCATCCCGACGCCCACAAGACGCAGATCCGTCAGGCCGTCGAGGCCCTGTTTGACGTTCACGTCGAAGAGGTCCGCACGCTCTCGGTCAAGACAAAGCCAAAACGCCGCGGCTACACATCAGGTCGCACACGCAAGTGGAAGAAGGCGATGGTTCAGGTTCGCGAAGGCGAGCAGATCCCGATCTTCCAGGGACTGGCGGAGATTAAGTAATGGCGATTCGTAAACCGAAGCCAACCAGCCCTGGTCGACGCTTTTCAACCTACGCCGACTTCGCCGAGATCACTCGCGACGAGCCGGAAAAGAGCCTCGTTGAGGGTCTGACGAAGAGCGGTGGGCGCAATGTTCATGGCCGCAAGACGTCGCGCCATCGCGGCGGCGGCGCAAAGCGGCTGTACCGAAAGATCGACTTCAAGCGCCGTAAGGACGGAGTCCCGGCGAAGGTCGCCGCAATCGAGTACGACCCCAACCGCAGCGCCTACATCGCGCTGCTGCACTACCTCGACGGCGAGAAGGCCTACATCCTCGCGCCGAGCCTCCTGACGGTCGGGATGATCGTGCAGTCCGGCCCAGGCGCCGAGATCGCCGTCGGCAATTGCCTCACCCTGGCCGAGATGCCGCTCGGCACGGTCGTTCACAACGTTGAGCTACAGCCAGGGCGCGGCGGCCAGCTCGGTCGCTCGGCCGGTGCCTCGGTTCAGCTGATGGCGAAGGAGAACGACAAAGCGACACTGCGCCTCCCTTCGGGCGAGATGCGGCTCGTGCGTAGCGAGTGCCGCGCAACGGTTGGCTCAATCGGCAACTCCGATCACCAGAACGTCAATGTCGGCAAGGCTGGCCGCAAGCGTCACATGGGCGTTCGCCCGCAGACGCGCGGCACGGCGATGAACCCGGTCGACCACCCGCACGGCGGCGGTGAGGGCTCAACGACTGCCGGTCGTCACCCCGTCACGCCGTGGGGCGTACCGACACTTGGCTACCGCACACGTAAGAAGCACAAGGCTTCCGACAGCGAGATTATCCGTGGTCGCCGCCGCGGCAAGGGCACACGTTGACTCGCTCTAGTAAGAAGGGCCCGTTCGTTGACGAGCGCCTGATGGGGCGTGTAATCAAGATGAACGAAACTGGCGATAAGACGATGCTGAAGACTTGGTCGCGGACCTCGACGATCTTCCCCGAGATGGTCGGTCACACGATCGCCGTTCATGACGGCCGCAAGCACATTCCGGTCTTCGTCAACGAGTCGATGGTTGGTCACAAGCTCGGCGAGTTTGCGCCGACGCGTACCTATCGAGGCCATCTTGGCTCCGGCAAGGTGCGTTAGTGATGGCCGACGACGAGAAGAAGGACGAGGCCGAGGTGGAGCAGAAGCCGAAGCGCCGTCTGCGCCGCTCGAAGGCTGAAGCCGCCGAGCCGAAGGCCGAGGCAGCCGCCGAGCCGAAGGCAGCTGACGAGCCGAAGGCAGCCGACGAGCCGACAGCCGAGGCAGCCGACGAGCAGCCGGAGCAGAAGCCGGCCGCGAAGACGAAGGCAAAGTCGAAGGCCAAGAACGAGCCGAAGGCCGCCGAGGCGCTGAAGAAGGTCATCCCCGTCTACGACCCGGAGAACCCGCCGGTGATTCGCGCCCATGCCCGCTATGTGCGGACCTCGGCGCGCAAAGCCCGCCTCGTCTGCGACCACATTCGAGGCCACTCGGTGCCGGAGGCACGGTTGATTCTTGCGCACACGCCCCGCGCCGTCGCCGAGGACTGGCAGAAGCTGCTCGAATCGGCCGTCGCCAACGCCGAGCACAACCTTGAACTTGATGGCGACACATTGCGCATCCTCACGATCCAGGCCGATGAGGGTCCGACGCTGAAGCGCTTCCGCCCGCGGGCGATGGGCCGCGCCTCAGCGATTCACAAGCGCACCAGCCACCTTTCGATCTCGCTGACGCCAAAGGAGTAACTGAGGACTATGGGACAGAAGGTTCACCCCGAGTCGATGCGCGTCGGCTATATCCACGACTGGAAGGCTCACTGGTTTACCGAGCGGAACTTCGCCGAGTACCTCGCCGAAGATATCTCGATCCGCGCTCACATCGAGAACAAGCTGGCTCACGCCGGCATCTCCAAGATCACGATCCGCAAGGACGCGAACGAGGTTGAGGTAAACATTCACACCGCCCGTCCGGGCATCGTGATCGGTAAGTCCGGCGTTGAGGTTGACGCGCTGCGCCGTGACCTGCACCAGATCACCGGCAAGTCGGTCAAGGTCAACATTCTTGAGATCAAACGGCCTGAGTTGGACGCCGCACTGGTCGCCCAGTCGGTCGCCGAGCAGCTGCAGAATCGCGTCGCTTTCCGGCGCGCTATGAAGCGCGCGCTGACCAGCGCGATGCGCTCCGGTGCCAAGGGCTGCAAGATCCAGGTTGGCGGACGGCTTGGCGGCGCTGAGATGGCCCGCTCCGAGAGCTACTCCGACGGTCGCGTGCCGCTACATACGCTGCGCGCCGACATCGACTACGGCTTCGCCGAAGCGCGCACGACGTTCGGCCGGATTGGCGTCAAGTGCTGGGTCAATAAGGGCGAGATCATGCCCGAGGGCTTCACCGGCGTTGACCTGACCGATCTTGAGGGACCGTCCCCAGCCGGTGGTAGCGGCCGTGACGACCGCGCCGGTGGCCGCGGCCGTGGCCGTGGCCCGCGCGGAGGCGGTGCCTGATGCTTTCTCCTAAGCGCGTTCAGCACCGCAAGGTGATGCGTGGGCGCAGCCGCGGTTACTCGCGAGCCCAGACAACGGTTCAGTTTGGCGATTACGGCCTCAAGTCACTTGAGCACGCGCAGCTGACGAACCGCCAGATTGAGGCGGCCCGCGTTGCGATGACGCGTGAGATCAAGCGTGGCGGCAAGGTTTGGATCAACGTCTTCCCCGATAAGCCGTTCACGAAGAAGCCAGCCGAAACCCGGATGGGATCCGGTAAGGGCTCGCCCGAAGGTTGGGTCGCCGTCGTTAAGCCTGGCCGCGTGATGTTCGAACTGGCCGGTGTGCCGGAGCCGCTGGCTCGCAACGCGCTCCGTCTTGCAGCACGAAAGCTTCCGATGCGCAGCAAGATCGTTACGCGGGAGGAAGCCTTCTAATGGCATCTACCGATCATCTCCGCGATTGCACGACCGAGCAGCTCGAGCAGCAGGTGCAGGCTGCCCGTCTGACGATCTTCGGATTGCGCTTCCAGCACGCCGGCGGCGAACTGGAAAACACAGCAGGACTGAAGGCCGCCAAGCGAGAGCTGGCTCGTACCCTGACGATTGCGCGTGAGCGCGGCATCGACCCCGAAAAGATCCGTTAACGATGGCTGACGAGACAACAGAACCCGAAACACCAGAAGAGACAGCCCCGGTAGAGGAGGCCGCCGCAGAGGCGCCGGTCGAAGAAGTACCTGCTGAGGAGGCTCCTGCCGCTGAGGAGGAAGCTCCTGCCGCTGAGGAGGCTCCTGCTGAGGACGCCGCCGAACCTGCCGAAGCTGAAGCCGAAGCCGCCCCTGAGCCGGTTGGCCCGAAGGCAATCCGCAAGGCCAAGCGCTCAACCCACAGCGGCGAAGCCCGCCCAGCGCAGACGCCGGAAGAGCGTCAGGCCGCCCGTCAGGAACTGCGCAAGGCGAAGGCCAAGGCGCGCAGTCGTCGCCGCGGCCAGGAGCGCGTCAAGCGCGCTGCCGCCGGGCCAGGCGTAGGAACGCCGCCGGCCGAGCACGAGCCAGGGTCGGCTCAGACGCGCCAAGGAATCGTCACCTCAACGAAGGCAGCGAAGACGATTACGGTTCGCGTTGACATCGCCAAGCGGCACCCGAAGTACCATAAGATCGTTCGCTCAACGAAGTCGCTGCACGCCCACGATGAGGCCTGCGATGCGCGCGAGGGCGACACCGTCCGCGTGATCGAGAGCCGCCCGCTGTCGGCGACCAAACGCTGGCGCCTGGTCGAAGTTCTGGAGCGTGCGAAATGATCCAGAACGAGTCACGCCTGCGCGTTGCCGACAACACCGGCGCCCGCGAGATCCTTTGTATCCGCGTACAGGGTGGGTCAAGTCGCCGCTACGCCCACGTCGGCGACGTAATCACCGCAACCGTCAAGCAGGCGATCCCGAACGGCTCGGTCAAGAAGGGCGAGATCGTGAAGGCCGTAATTGTCCGTACGCGCAAGCAGTTCGGCCGCGACGACGGCACCTACATCGCCTTTGACGAAAACGCCGCCGTGATCATCGATGAGGCCAACAACCCGCTTGGTACGCGCATCTTCGGGCCGGTCGCCCGTGAGCTGCGTGACCGGAACTTCATGAAGATCATCTCGCTTGCTCCGGAGGTGCTCTAGCATGGCGATGCGTATCCGACGCGACGACGAGGTCGCGATTGTCAGCGGTAAGGATCGTGGCAAGAGAGGCCGTGTTCTACGTGCCGACCCCAAGAAGCAGCGGGTTTACGTGGAAGGGCTGAACATCATCAAGCGCCATCAGAAGCCGTCACCGACCGCCACCGGCGACAGCGCAGCGGCAACCGGAGGCGTGATTGAGAAGGAAGGACCGATTCACGTCAGCAACGTTGCGTTAATCGATCCGAAGGAGAATCGTCCGACCCGCGTCGGCGTTACGCGTGAAGGCGGCGTGCGAAGCCGCGTCACAAAGCGTTCCAACACAAAGCTCGACTGATCAACAAGATGACTGCAACTCAAACGCCTGCTCGCCTCAAGGCCCGTTATTTCGAGGAAGTTCGCCCTGCCTTGGTTGAGCAGTTCGGCTACAGCTCGGTGATGCAGGCACCAAAGGTCGAGAAGATCACGATCAACATGGGCGTTGGCGAGGCCAAGCAGGACTCCAAGATGCTTGAGGCCGCTGCCGGTCAGCTCGCGCAGATCGCCGGCCAAGCGCCTAACGTCCGCCTCGCGCGTAAGTCGATTGCCAACTTCAAACTGCGCGAGGGCATGCCGGTGGGCCTGGCTGTAACGCTGCGCGGCGATCGTGCCTACGAGTTCCTTGACCGCCTGCTGTCGGTTGCGATTCCGCGGATCCGCGACTTCCGCGGCCTGCCAGCGAACTTCGATGGCCGCGGCAACTACACGATTGGCGTGCGCGAGCAGATCATCTTCCCGGAGATCGATTACGACGCCGTTGACCAGATCCGCGGCCTCGACATAGCGATCACGACCAGTGCTGCCAGCGACGAAGAGGGCCGCGCGCTGCTGTTGGCGTTCGGAATGCCGTTAGTCGACAAGAACAGCGCTGAAGAAGAGCTCGAAGCTGAGGTCGACGAGCCGGCAGCCGAGGTCGTCGAGGAGACCCCCGACGACGAAACAGACGACGAAACAGACGACGAGGCTGACGACCAGCCCGCCGAGGAGACCGATCAGTAATGGCCAAAACTTCCCAGCGCGTCAAGCAGTCGCGCACCCCCAAGTACCCGACCCGTGGTTACAGCCGCTGCAGCCGATGTGGTCGGTCACGCGCTGTCTACCGCAAGTTCGGCGTCTGTCGGATCTGCCTGCGTGAGCTCGCGCACAACGGCTATATCCCCGGAATGACGAAGAGTAGCTGGTAGGGGAGAAGAGCAACCAATGTCAATGACAGACCCGATAGCCGACTTCCTGACCCGCGTGCGCAACGGCATCGTCGCCGAGCACGACGTCGTTCAGATCCCTGCCTCGAAGCTAAAGCGCGAGATCGCACGGATCCTGACCGAGCAGGGCTACATCACCGGCTATGAGATGCGTGAGCATGACGCCGACCACCCAGGCGACGTGCTTGCCGTGCAGTTGAAGTACTCGGAAGACCGTCGCAGCGCAATCACCGGCCTGAAGCGCGCTTCGCGTCCCGGCCAGCGTTACTACGTCGACCACAGCAGCATCCCGAAGGTTCAGGGTGGCATGGGAACAACAATCGTTTCGACTTCAAGGGGAGTCATGACCGGCCACGAGGCCCGCGCAGCGGGTGTCGGCGGCGAAGTCGTGGCTTTCGTCTGGTAACCAATGTCACGAATCGGCAGAAAACCGATCCCGGTGCCTGATGGCGTTGAGATCAAGATTGAGCCTGACCTAGTCAGCGTGAAGGGCCCCAAGGGCGAGCTGAGCGAGCGGATCCCGCGCGACATCACGGTCGCCCGAGAGGGCGCTGAGCTGATCGTCACGCGGCCCACCGACCGCGGCGAGCATCGTTCGCTGCACGGGCTAACGCGTTCGCTGGTTGCCAACATGGTTGAAGGTGTCACCGAGGGCTATCAGAAGACGCTTGAGATTCAGGGCGTCGGTTACCGAGCAGCCCTAAGCGGCTCGAAGCTGACGCTGGCACTCGGCTATTCGCACCCGGTCGAGATCAACGCGCCGGAGGGAATCAGCTTCGATGTTCCTCAGCCGACGACCGTGATCGTCAAGGGGATCTCAAAGCAGGTTGTCGGCGAGATAGCCGCAAGGATCCGTAAGAGCCGCCCGCCGGAGCCCTACAAGGGCAAGGGAATCCGCTATCAGGGCGAGCACGTGATCCGCAAGGTTGGTAAGCGCGCATGAGCCCGGCTACGAGAGCTCAGGGTCGCCTGCGTCGCCAGCGCCGCGTTCGCGCGAAGGTGATCGGCACGGCCGAGCGGCCACGCGTTTCGGTCTTCCGTTCGAACCGCGGCATCAGCGCGCAGATGATCGACGACTCGAAGGGTCACACGATCGCCGCCGTCAGCTGGACCGAGGCTGAAGTTCGCTCGCTGGCGCCGATGGAACAGGCCGAGCAGCTCGGCAAGCTGTTGGCCGAGCGCGCCAAGGCGGCCGGCACAAGCGCCGTCGTTTTCGACCGCGGCGGCTACCGCTACCACGGCCGCGTAAAGAGCTTTGCCGAAGGACTCCGCGAAGGCGGACTCAGCGTATGAGCAAGAAATTGAGGCTGATCTAAGCATGGAAATTGACCGCACAGTCAGCGCCTCAGGGCTTGACCTTCAGGAACGCGTCGTTGAGATCAACCGCGTTGCCAAGGTCGTCAAGGGCGGCCGCCGCTTCTCGTTCACCGCACTGGTTGTGGTCGGCGACGAGAAGGACGTCGTCGGCGTCGGCTACGGCAAGGCCAAAGAGGTCCCCGTGGCAATCCAGAAGGGCGTTGAGCAGGCTAAGAAGAACCTCTTCCGCGTCCCTCGTTACGGCTCGACGATCCCGCACCAGACGACCGGCATCTTTGGCGCCGGGCGCGTCTTCATGAAGCCTGCATCGCCCGGTACCGGCGTGATCGCCGGTGGCGGCGTGCGCGCAGTGCTGGAGCTTGCCGGGATTCACGACATTCTTTCGAAGAGCCTTGGTTCGCAGAACCCGATCAACCTCGTCAAGGCGACCGTTGAGGGGCTGCGTAGCCTGCGCACGCCGGCCGAAGTGGCCGAGCTGCGTGGACTGTCGATCAACGAGGTACTCGGCCTGAAGCCGGCGCCGGCGCCCGCGCCTGAAGCGGTGCTCGAAGCCGAGGGCGAGACCGCCAGCGAGGGCGCTGTTGCTGTTGCCGTTGAAGAGGCAGACGCGGTCGAAGCTGTTGAAGAGGTCGCTGCCGTCGAAGCGGTCGAGCAGGCTGTCGCCGTCGAAGCTGGCGAAGAGGCTGCGGTGGTCGAAGCTGTTGAGACGGCCGAGACGGCTGAGCAGGCCGAGGAGCCGCCGGCATGAGTGCGATCCGCGTCACTCAGGTCCGTTCAAGCAACGGCAGTCAGGCTTTCCAGGTGGACACTCTGCGATCGCTTGGTCTGCGCCGAATCGGCCAGACGGTCGAGGTTGGCGACACGCCGCCGACCCGCGGCATGCTCCACACAGTTCGTCACCTCGTGCGGATTGAAGGGGAGGACGCCTGATGGCCGCTGACCCGAAGAAGCCGACCGACGAGTCGGCCGAGCCCGACAAGCCTGCCGCCGCGAAAAAGCCCGCTGCCGCGAAGAAGCCCGCTGCCGCCGCAGCGAAGCCCGCTGCTGCTGCGAAAAAGCCTGCTGCTGCTGCCGTTCCTGCGAAGCCTGCTGCTGCGAAGCCTGCCGCTGCGAAGCCCGCTGCGTCGGGCGACGAAGCGGAGCGCTTTGGCCTGCACAACCTTTCACCATCGGCTGGCAGCCGTTCGCCGCGCCGGCGCGTTGGTCGCGGCCACGGCTCCGGCCACGGCAAGACGTCGGGCCGCGGTCACAAGGGCTACGGCTCACGCTCAGGTTCGAAGGACCGCGCGCGCTTCGAGGGCGGCCAGATGCCGATCCAGGTTCGGATGCGCAAGCTGCGCGGCCCGAACATGAAGAAGTCGATGCCCTTTGAGCCGTTCCGCACGCATACGCAGGCCGTCAACCTGAAGGATCTTGAGGAGCGCTTTGATTCCGGCGCCGAGGTGACGATTGAGTCGCTCGTCTCGCACGGCTTGGGGACGCGACGCAAGATCCCCGTGAAGGTTCTGGCAAAGGGCGAGATCACTAAGCCGCTGACCGTTCACGCGCATGGCTTTAGCGCTTCGGCGCGCGCCGCTATCGAGGCCGCGGGCGGCAAGTGCGTAACAGTTGGAAGTGAGGCGCCCGGCACCACCGCGCCATGATCTCGACGATTTTCAGCGCCTTCTCGGTCCCGGATATTCGCAAGAAGCTTGCGTTTACGGGTCTGCTGCTTGCGCTTTACCGGTTCGGCGCCCACATCCCGGTCCCCGGCGTCGACACCAAGGCAGTCGATCAGATTCAGGAGCAGTTCGGCGGCGGCGGGATTCTCAACCTGCTCAACACCTTCTCCGGTGGCGGCCTTTCGAGGATTGCGATCTTCGCACTCGGGATTATGCCGTACATCACAGCGTCGATCATCCTGCAGCTGCTGACCGTTGTTTTGCCGTCACTTGAGAAGCTCTCGAAGGAGGGCGAGGTCGGACAAGTAAAGATCACTCAGTACACGCGCTACCTGACGGTTGGGCTGGCCTTCGCGCAGTCGATTGGTTACGTATTTCTGTTCAAGAGCTTTGAGGCCAGCGCCGGCCAGCCGGTAATTAACAACTTCAACGCTGGCACGCTCTTCCTGATCGTCCTGACGCTTACAGCGGGCTGTGTTGTCGTGATGTGGATGGGCGAGCTGATCACGCAGCGCGGCATCGGCAACGGCATCTCGCTGATGATCTTTGCCTCGATTGTCTCCGGCCTGCCGAGCGGCATCAGCTCGTGGTGGACTAGCCCCGACCCCGTCTTCAAGGTGATAATGCCGTTCCTAGCCTTGACCGTTGTCGCCGCAGTCGTCTTCATGCAAGAAGGCCAACGGCGAATACCGGTGCAATACGCGAAGCGTGTGATCGGCCGCCGAATGAGCGGCGGCGGCCAGACCTATCTGCCGCTGCGCGTCAACATGGCCGGCGTTATCCCGGTGATCTTCGCTGCATCGATCATGGCTTTCCCGCCCACCGTTGGCCAGCTGATCGGCACGCCATGGGCGATGGATCTGTCGAACTTCTTCAGCCCGTCCGGCGCGGCCTATCTGGTGGGCGAGATGCTGTTCATCATCGTCTTCACCTACTTCTATACGGCGATCACCTTCAATCCGGTCGATCAGGCCGAAAACTTGAAGAAGTACGGCGGCTTCATCCCCGGGGTCAGACCCGGTCGGCCGACGGCCGAGTTCCTTGACCGGATCCTCGCAAGGTTGACCTTCCCCGGCGCACTCTATCTGGCCGCCGTCGCGGCGCTGCCGACGATCCTGATTAACCAGACCGGCGCCACCTTTTTCTTTGCTGGGACATCGCTGCTGATCGTCGTTGGCGTCGCGCTCGACACGATGAAGCAGCTCGAAGCGCAGCTAATGATGCGTAATTACGAGGGCTTCCTTAAGTAGCGATGGCCGAGTTGAACCTGATCCTGATCGGCCCGCCCGGCGCTGGCAAGGGCACCCAGGCCGACCGCCTGCGCAGCGAGTTTGAGCTGCCGCACATTTCGACCGGCGAGATCCTCCGTCAGGCCGTTGCTGAGCAGACTGAGCTGGGCGAACTGGCGGCCAGCTACATGGACGCCGGCAACCTGGTCCCCGACGATGTGATGATCGGCGTGCTGCTCGAGACAATCGGCCGCAGCGAGACCCGTGACGGCTTTCTGCTCGATGGCTTCCCGCGCACGATTCCGCAGGCCGAAGCGCTTGCTATGGACCCGCAGAAGGTTGAGCGCAAGCTGACCGGAGTGCTGCTGCTGGAGGTTGATGACGAAGAGATCGTGCGGCGGGTTTCAGGGCGGCGCGTCAATCCGGCTTCGGGCCGTGTCTATCACGTCGATTTTGACCCGCCGCAGGTTGAGGGGCTCGACGACGTCGACGGCACACCGCTTGTCCAGCGCGAGGATGACAAGCCTGAAACAATTCGTAACCGGCTCGCCGTGTATCACGAGCAGACAGCGCCGCTGGTCGGCTACTACGAGGAGCTTGGTCTGCTGCATCGTTTCGATGGGTCGGCCTCGCCGACTGAGGTCTTTGATCACATCCGCGCGACGATCGCGACGCTGAAGCTCGAAGAGACGATCTGAGCGGTCCGCGGCGCGCTGTGATCATCAAGAAGACGCCTGACGAGATCGATCGAATCGCCGCTGCTGGCGAGATCCATGCGCGCACGATGCAGCTGATCTCCGGCAAGATCGCGGCCGGCGTGACGACCGCCGAACTCGACGAAGCGGCCGAACGCTTCATCCGTTCGCAAGGCGCCGAGCCGTCGTTCAAGGGCTACAACGGCTTCCCCGGATCGATCTGCACATCGCCCAATTCGATGGTCGTTCACGGCGTCCCCGGCAATTATCAACTGGCCGATGGCGACATTCTTTCGGTCGATATCGGCGTGACACTCGACGGCTGGGTGGCCGACGCCGCCTGTACGTTCGCGGTCGGCGAGGTTACGGTTGAAGCTGAGTCGCTGATCGCCGTGACCGAGGCGTCGCTGCTTGCATCGGTCGACCAGGTTCAGGATGGCGGCCGGGTCGGCGATATCTCCCACGCCATTCAGCGCTGCGTCGAGGCCGACGGCTTCTCGGTTGTTCGAACGCTGGTCGGCCATGGTGTTGGTCGCCAAATGCACGAAGATCCGCAGATTCCCAACTTTGGCCCCGCCGGTCGCGGGCCGCGGCTGGAAGTGGGGATGGTGTTGGCGATTGAGCCGATGGTTACGGCCGGTGCTCACGCCGTCGAAATCGCCGCCGATGGCTGGGCAATTTTCACCCAAGATGGCTCACTTGCAGCACATTTTGAGTTCACGGTGGCGGTTACCGCCGACGGGCCGCGGGTTCTGACACCTTGGCGCGAGCTGATCGGAGCTGGCTGATGCGCGCCCGGACGCGGTCTGGTTGCCGCTTTTTGCTACCGTGTGGACTCGTGTGCGCTCCAGCGACGGAGCGTGTTTGTCCGCGAGTGGTAGCGGCGCGCCCCTGCGGTCGCCAGAGCCTCTTTTCGGCCCATCGACGAAGAAGGAATTATGAAGGTACGACCGTCGGTGAAGCCGATGTGCGAAAAATGCAACGTGATCCGGCGCCGCGGCGTTGTGTTCGTCATCTGCCCAAATCCGCGCCACAAGCAGCGTCAGGGGTAACGATCTAAATGGCTCGCATCGCAGGAATCAATATTCCGCTCAACAAGCGCGTTGAGATCGGCCTCACCTACATCTACGGGGTCGGCCGCTCGACCGCCAACTCGATCCTCAGCGAGGCCAAGATCAACCCCGATACCTACGTCCGCGACCTGACTGAGGACGAGGTCGCCAAGCTGCGCACCGCCGTCGACGGCGATCTGCTGGTCGAAGGCGACCTGCGCCGTGAGCGCTCACAGAACATCAAGCGGCTTAGCGAGATTGGCTGCTACCGCGGTATCCGTCACCGCCGCGGGCTTCCGGTCCGTGGTCAGAAAACCAAGACCAACGCCCGCACCCGCAAGGGTCCCAAGCGGATGCAGGTCGCCGGCAAGAAAGCAGCAACCAAGACTTGACTTCCTCCCCACACCTAAAGGAGGGGGATTCCAACGGTTCGCGGTTCATCGCCCCGAACGTCGAAGGCTCCCCGCGCTGTCACGACCAGTCCGGCCACGATACTACTTACCCGATTATCGTACCGGACAGCGCGGCGTTAGCAAGCCGATTCCTCCCCACGGCTAAAGCCGGGGGTTTCCTCGGGGGCAACCGATGAGGATTCTCTGAGTGCCCGCCCCTAAACGCCCAGCCCGTGGCCGCCGCAAGGTCAAGAAGAACATTCCTGTCGGCCAGGCTCATATCAAGACGTCTTTCAACAACACGATCGTCTCGCTGACCGATCGTCAGGGCAACGTGATTGCCTGGGAGTCGGCCGGCGGCGCTGGCTTCAAGGGTTCGCGCAAGTCGACACCGTTTGCCGCGCAGGTGACTGCCGACTCGGCCGCCCGTAAGGGGATCGAGCAGGGACTTCAGAAGGTTGACGTGTACGTCAAGGGCTCGGGCTCCGGCCGCGAGACGGCGATTCGCTCACTGCAGGCCGCTGGCCTCGAAGTGATCAGCGTTCGCGACGTAACGCCGCAAGCCCACAACGGATGCCGGCCGCGCAAGCGGCGGCGCGTATAGGGGGCAGCCGCAATGGCTCGCGATACATCACCGCAGTGCAAGCAGTGCCGCCGCGAAGGCGAGAAGCTCTTCCTCAAGGGCGCGCGCTGCCTGACCGACAAGTGCTCGATTGAACGCCGCGCCTATCCGCCCGGCGATCATGGCCGCGGCCGTCAGAAGCAGAGCGAGTACCGCGTGCAGCTGCGCGAGAAGCAGAAGGCCCGTCGCTATTACGGCGTGTTGGAGACGCAGTTCCGCCTTTACTACGACCGCGCAAGCCGGCAGGACGGAATCACCGGCGAGAACCTGCTGCAGATGCTTGAGCGCCGCTTGGATAACGTGCTCGTACGGCTCGGCTTCGCCGGCTCACGCCGCCAAGCGCGGCAGATGGTCAGCCACGGCCACTGGACGGTCAACGGCCGCCGCGTCGACATCCCCAGCTTCCAAGTCCACGAGGGCGACATCATCGCGCTCAAGAGCGGCAGCCCGGCAGAGACTGTTGTGCGCGGGGCGACCGAACTGACCGCTCAGGTGCCGGCTTGGTTGGAGGCCGACCATGAGGGATTGACAGCAAAGATTCTGCGTGCCCCCGAGCGTCGTGAGATCACGACGCCGGTGCAGGAACAGCTCATTGTTGAGCTGTATTCGAAGTAGTAAATGCGCATCGCGTCGCCCGCCGCTTGCGGCAGGCAGCGCGTCAGGCGGCCGCCGAGCTTGGCGCCGCACCGATCACAACCACAGGATTGAATCGTTCAGATGCTTGACTTTCAGATTCCCCGGATCACCAGCGACACAAGCAACGAGGACAACGGATCGTTCGTAATCGAACCGCTTGACCGTGGCTTTGGCTACACCTTTGGCAACTCACTGCGCCGCGTACTGCTCAGCTCGCTCTCCGGCGCGGCCGTGACGAGCGTGCGGATCGAAGGCGTAAGGCACGAGTTCTCGACGATCGAAGGGGTGACCGAGGATGTCACCGACATCATCCTCAACCTCAAAGGGATCGTCTGCCGAATGCACTCCGACGCGACTGAGATTGAAGCGCCGCTCGTCGTCACCGGTCCGGGCGAGATTACGGCGAAGGACATCGACCTTCCTTCCGGCGTTGAGATCCTCAACCCGACGATCCACATCGCGACACTTGCGAGCAAAACGAAGCTGGAGCTTTATCTGACGATTGGCCGCGGCCGCGGCTACCGGCTGGCAGAGGACAATAAGAGCGACGACCAGCCGATCGGTGTTATCCCGATCGACTCGCTCTTCTCGCCTGTCAAGCGCGTCGCCTACGCAGTTGAGCAGGCCCGTGTCGGTCAGCGCACCGACTTCGACAAGCTGACGCTCGACATCGAGACCGATGGTTCGCTCGACCCGCAGACAGCGCTGCGTGAGGCTTCCGAGATTTTGATCTCGCAGCTGGCGATCTTCACCGATGAGGATCGGATCGAGGAGCTTCGAGCCGGACCGGTCAATCAGCTCGACCCGGTCGGCTTTGGCGGCGCAGGCGCCCCGGTCGTCGCTGGCGGCCCGCTCGACGACTTCCTGATCGAGGAGCTGGAGCTTGGCGTCCGCTCCTACAACTGCCTTAAGCGGGCTGGCATCCAGACGATCGCCGATCTGTTGGCCAAATCTGAGGCTGAACTGAACGCGATCCCGAACTTCGGTAAGAAGTCAATCGATGAAGTGATTGAGACGCTGGCAGCGCGCGGCCTCTCATTGCGCGACGACTGAGGTCAAAGCGATGCGTCACCAGAAAACCCGCCACAAGCTCAGCCGCAGCCCTTCTCATCGGAAGGCGTTGATCCGCAACCTCTGCAAGGAGATGATTGAGCACGAGCGGATCAAGACCACCGAGGCCAAGGCGAAGGCCGTCAAGCCAGAGTTTGAGCAGCTGATCACGCTTGCCAAGCGCGGCGACCTGCACGCCCGCCGTCAGGCGCTGTCGGCGCTCGGCCAGGATGCCTCGGCCGTCCACAAGCTCTTTGAAGAGGTCGCGCCGCGTTACACGGAGCGTCCCGGTGGCTACACGCGGATCCTCAAGCTTGGGCCTCGCCGCAGCGACTCGACCGAGATGGTCTATCTCGAACTCGTCTGAGCTGGCGCTGTTCGCTTTACGCTCGGCGCTGCCCGCGCCGCGCTCTAACCTTCTGACTGGAGCGCGATGAAGGTTCTTCTTACCAACGACGACGGCATTGAGGCCGACGGGCTGCAGGCGCTGCGCCGCGCGCTCGTCGCTCTGCCGTCGATTGAGCTGGTGACGATCGCCCCAGACGGTAATCGCTCGGCGATGGCGCGGATGATCACGACGCATAAGTCGCTCTGGGTCGAGCAAATCGATTTTGACGACGGCAGCTTTGGCTTTGCCACCGATGGCACGCCGGTTGACTGCGTGCGCTTTGGGACGCTCGGCCTGGTCGAGGGCTTCTACCCCGACCTAATCCTCTCCGGCATCAATCACGGTGCAAACCTTGGCGATGACGTGACCTATTCGGGGACCGTCGCCGCCGCGCTCGAGGGAATAGTTTTGGGGATACCGGCGATCGCCGTTTCGCAGCAGTCGACTAGCCGTGAGATGGACTTCCGCTGGGGCCGCGACTTTCAGTTTGAGACGGCCGCCCGCTTTGTCGCAGCGCTGGCCGCTCACGTCACACGGAGGCCGCTGCCCGACGGCACGTTGATCAACGTCAATGTCCCCGGCAACGCGCCGAGCGGCGTTGAGGTAACGAGGCTCGGTAAGCGGATCTACCGCGACCAGCTAACGCTGACTGAGGAGGGCGAGAATGGCCGCCGCCGCTTCTCGATCTACGGTGAGGACCATGGCTACCACGACGAGCCGGGGACCGACTTGGCGGCTTTGGCGGCCGGCCGGATCGCCGTGACGCCGCTCCACTTTGACCTGACGTACGAGCCGGGGATCGAGGCGATCGGCTCTCATGATCTGGGCAGCCTGCTGGAAGCAGCGGCCAGCGACGCGCCGTGAGTGCGGCAGCCAAACGAGCCGACGAGCTGCGCGCCGAGCTACGTCGCCACAATGAGCGCTACTACCGGCTCGACGATCCGACGATCGGCGACGACGAGTACGACGCGCTGCTCGATCAACTGCGCGAGCTTGAACGCGACAATCCGGAGCTGATCACCGCCGACTCGCCGACCCAGCGGGTCGGCGCCGAGCCGGTCAGCGAGCTGAAGAAGGTCACGCACCCGGAGCCGATGTTGTCGCTCGCAAATGCCCGTAGTCCGGAGGAGTTCGGTGCCTGGGTGCTGCGGATGCGCAACCACTTGGCGCGCGAAGCGATCGATGACGCCGCCTTCCGCTATGTCTGCGAGCCGAAGGTTGACGGCCTGGCAATCTCGATGATCTACCGCGACGGCGTGCTGGAAGGCGGCGCGACACGCGGCAACGGTGAGGTCGGCGAAGACGTGACGCACAACCTGCGCACGATCCCAACTGTGCCGCTGCGGATCGAGGATGCTCCGCCGATGATCGAGGTGCGCGGCGAGGTCTACATGTCGCTGGCCGACTTTCAGAAGCTCAACGAGCGCCGCGCCGAGGCCGGTCAGCCGACCTTCATGAACCCGCGCAATGCCGCCGCTGGCACGCTGCGCCAGCTGGACCCGCGGCGATCTGCTGAGCGGCCACTCTCGCTCTGGGCTTACGGCGTCGGCGCCAGCGACGGGCTGAGCTTCGACTCGCAATCGCAGACGCTCGACTGGCTGCGGGGCCGCGGCTTTCCAGTTAACAGCGAGATCGAGCTGATCGACACTGAGGCTGGCGCAATCGAGCGCTGCCTTGCCTGGCAGCAGCGTCGCGGCAGTCTCAGCTTTGAGATCGACGGCGTCGTGATCAAAGTCGATGATGCCGAGCTGCAGCGTCGGCTTGGCGTCGTTGGCCGCGATCCGCGCTGGGCGATCGCTTGGAAGTTCCCGCCGACAACAAAGCTGACGGGGCTGAAGGCGATTGAGTGGAGCGTCGGCAAGTTTGGCGACCTGCATCCGTTTGCTGTGCTTGAGCCGGTTGAGCTTGGCGGCGTCGTTGTGCAGCACGCGACGCTGCACAACGAGGAGGACCTGGCGCGCAAGGACGTGCGTCCCGGTGACGAAGTGATTGTGCTGCGCGCCGGTGATGTGATCCCGCAGGTCGTCTCGCCGGCGCCGCACGCCGCCGAGCGCAAGGGCCGCGCGCTGGCCGTCAAGCCGCCCGCCAACTGCCCTGTCTGCGCCACCGCAACCGTCAAGCCGGAGAACTCGGTCTTCACGAAGTGCCCGAACGCTGCCTGCGCGGGGCGGCGCGAAGCGCTGCTGACGCACTTCGTCTCACGCGGCGCGATGGATGTTGACGGGCTGGGGGAGAAGCTGATCGTCGTGCTGCTCACGGCCGGTCTGATTGAGAACGCCGGCGACCTTTACAAGCTGACCGTCAGCCAACTGGCGCAGCTTGAAGGGCTCGGCGAGCTATCAGCTGGGGCGCTTATCGACGCGCTTGAAGGGTCGAAGCAGCGGCCCTTTGCGAGTGTGCTGTTTGCGCTTGGGATTGAGGGCGTTGGCGAGGTGACCGGGCGCAGCCTCGCTCAGCGCCTGCGCACGATTGACGAGCTCCTGGCCGCCGACGCCGAGGCGATTGCCACCGCGCCCGGGGTTGGCCCGATCGTCGGGCAGCTGATCGCCGGCCAGCTTGCCGAACCGCAGATGAGGGCGCTGATCGACGAGTTGCGCACCGCCGGACTGCAGTTTGAGCAGGCCGGGCCGGCTCCGGGCGAAGGACCGCTGGCCGACACGACCTTTGTCCTGACAGGGACGCTGCCGACGCTAACGCGCGAACAGGCGAGCGAACAGATCCTCGCCGCCGGCGGCCGCGTCACAACGTCGCTTTCGAAGAAGACCGACTACTTGGTTGCCGGCACGGCGGCCGGATCGAAGCTTGAGAAGGCCGAGCGGCTTGGAGTAACGGTGCTTGACGAGGCGGCGCTGCTGGCGTTACTCGGCTAGCTGGAACCCGCTCAGTCGCTGTAGCGCGCGATCGCCTCGACCGCACGGTCCTGCAAGCGGCGGGCGCTAGCCGGTGAGACGCTGTTCATCAGGATCGAAAAGACGATGATGTGGCCGTTAGCGGCGCGGCAAAGCCCCGACAGGCCGCTGACATCACTCAGCGTGCCGGTCTTGCCGCGGCAGGCCCCCTCGGCGGCGCTGCCGTTCATTCGCCTTGCAAGCGTGCCGCTGCGACCCGCTACAGCGAGCGAATTCTCGAAGACGCTCTGCTGCGGACTGTTGTGGATTGCTGCCAGCAGGCCGACGACTTGGCGCGGCGACGTGCGGTTGCCGCGAGACAGGCCGGAGCCGTCGCTGATCTGCGGCCGCAGGCCAAAGCGTCGCAGGTAGCTGCGCACGACGCCGACGCCAGCGGTCGTGCTGCCGGCGCCGCCAAAGCGGGCGCCGAGGTTCTTGATCAGCATCTCGGCGAGGAAGTTGTCTGACGGGACATTCGTCATCGCGATCAGGTCGCTGACGGCAGGCGAACGGACAGTCTTCAGTGGCGTTGCAGCCGCGGGCGTCGCTCCAGTACGGGTTGCCTCGGTGCTAGTGATCGCGCGCCGGCGCAGCGCTCGGGCCAGCGCGCGAGCCCCAGCCAGCCCGGGGTTGGCGCCGGAGCCTCTATTGACGACCAGCGCGCCGAGCGAGCCGCCGATGTAGCCGTCAACGCTCCAGCCGCTGGCAGGCCCGCCGCGACGCTTGTCGAAGGCTGTTTCGTCACCGACGACGGCGCCGTCGATCCGCTTGATGCCGGCTTTGCTGGCTGCCGCGGCAAGTGCCGTGATGTCGCCTGTGCTGAGTGTTGGGTCACCGCCGCCGCGCAGAATCAGATCACCGTAGAGGCGGCCTGCCTGATCTATCGGTCCGGAGCGCAGCAGCACAGTTGTGAACTGCGCCCTCGCGCCAAAGCGGCCAAGCGCGGTAGATGTGGTGTACAGCTTCTCGACTGAGGCAGGTACTCGGGCAAGGTCGGCGCGGGCCGCATAGAGCGTCTCGTTGCCGGTCAGGTCGTTGACCAGCGCGCCGCTACTGGCGCCGGCATGCAGCAGCGCACTGGCAATCTTCTTCTGCATCGTCGCCTTCGTGATTGCCTGCGCTGGGCCGACCGGGCCAGCTGCCGCCGCGGCAGCGAAAGCTGCGCAGAGCAGCGCAGTGCGCTTAGTCCACGTCACAACAGGGACGGTAGCGACTGCCGTACCGGGCATGCGCAGCTAGCGGTGCACACAGCGCAGCTAACCCTGCGCGTTCACCGAGCGTCAACAGCGTAGAATGTAACTAATGGCCGATGTCGTAAAACTCGCCTCTGCAAAACGCAAGCGAAGCGGCAGCGCAGCGAAGAAGCGGCCTGAGAAGACCGCCTTGGTGCTCGGCGGCGGTGGCATGACCGGCGGCGTCTACGAGATCGGCGCGCTGCGGGCGCTCGACCTGCTCGCCGTCAACCGCAGCGTCAACGACTTTGACATTTACGTTGGCACCAGCGTCGGTTCGTTCGTTGCCGCGCTCGTTGCCAACGGCGTCACGCCGGAAGAGATGATGCGCGTAGTTAGCGGCGAAAAGTCGGGCTCTTTCAAGGACCTGCGGATGGGCACGATGCTGCGTCCGAATCTGCTCGAGTACGCGCGGACCGGAGTGCTGTTGCCGGCCCGCCTTGCGCGCTTGGCGTACGACCTTGCGCCGCGTTGGCGCAGTATCTCGGTGATGGATCTGCTGCTGGGTCTGAGCGAGGATCTGCCGTCAGGTATCTACAGCGGCGCCGGCATCGAGAACTACCTGAAGGAGGTACTGAGCGAGCCTGAGCGGACCGATGACATCCGCGCGCTGGGCTGCGAGCTGTACCTGACAGCGACCGATCTCGATAGCTGCGAGCGCGTCGTCTTTGGCGAAGAGGGCTGGGACGATGTGCCGATCTCGCTCGCTGTGCGGGCCTCATTGGCGCTGCCGATGGTCTTCAAGCCGGTCAAGGTCCGCGACCGCGAGCTGGTCGACGGCGGCATCATCTCAACCACCAACGTTGACATTGCTGTGGCCGCCGGCGCGACGCTGATTGTTGTGATCAACCCGCTCGTGCCGCTGATCGTCGACCCCGCTGCGGCGGACCAGCACGGCATTGGCGAGCGGCCCAGCCACGTCAGCGATATGGGGATTGCCCAGATCGGCTACCAAAGTTTCAAGCTGCTCGCCTACCAGCGGCTGCACGAGATCGCTGGCCAGTGGCAGGAGCGCTACCCAGACGTTGACATCGTGCTGATCGAGCCGGAGGCCGACGACATGCTGATGTTCCAGACCTCGATCTTGGACTACAGCAAGCGGATTGAGATTGCCCGGCACGGCTTCCAGTCGGTAACCATCAAGCTGGCCGAGCACTACGAGGCCTACAAGGAGATCTTCGGGCGTCACGGGATTGAGATCTCCGAAACAAGGGTGCGGAAGGTTGTTAAGCACGTCACGCGCGAGCAGGAGAAGACGCGCGCCTGGCGGCGGATCCTCCAGCAGACCACCAGCACGCTGCTGCGCCAGTCGGCAGACGAACCGA
The DNA here is from genome assembly GCA_039744215.1 of Solirubrobacteraceae bacterium. Classification (GTDB taxonomy): domain Bacteria; phylum Actinomycetota; class Thermoleophilia; order Solirubrobacterales; family Solirubrobacteraceae; genus F1-60-MAGs163. Next base: position 185,725 of record JBCJTT010000002.1, on the reverse strand, counting down.
TCGACGAGATCGCGATGCCGCAGTCGCGCCCGAAGCAGCGCGCTGCGGCGCGCCGCTAAAGCGCGCCGCTCAGCGCCCGCAGCAGCCGCTCGCTGGCAGCAGCGTTCTGCACCGCAACGCGGATACGGCCAGGGTCGCCCAGTGTGCCGCCCGATCGCACGATCACGCCGGCCTTTGCCAGCCGGCCGGCCAGCTCAGCGCCGTCGATCGATTCGGCTGCCAGCCACAGCAAGTTTGCTTCGCTCGGCGGCCCGAGTTCAATCGGAAGTTTGGCAAGCTGCGTGCGCAGCAGAGTGCGCTGCTCGATCACCGTCGCCGCCCGCGCCGTGACGATCGGCGTGATCGTGCGCAGCGCCTCGAGCACTCCGGCCTGCGTAAGCTCGCCGATGCCGAGCGGCGGACCAAGCCCGCTCAGCAGCGTTTCGCTGCCGGGGCCGCCGATTACGTAGCCGCAGCGCAGCCCGGCCAGCCCCCAGGCCTTCGAGAAGCTGCGGAAGATCAGCAGCCGTGGGTGCTCGTCGCAGAGCGCCACGGTCGCGTCGAGCGGTTCACTTGCGATGAAATCGCGCAGCGCTTCGTCGAGCAGCAGCGCGACGCGCTTAGGCAGCGCCTCAAGCAGCCGCCTGATCTCGGCGGTGCTGATCAGCTCGCCGCTCGGATCGTTCGGGTTGCAGAGCGCGACGAGCCGCGTTTTCTTCGTTATAGAGGCAAGGATTGCGTCGACGCTGTGGCTCGCCGCTGTCACAACTTCGCCGCCGGCTTCGCGCGCCATCACCGGGTATAGCTGGTAGGAGGGCCACGGCGTGATCAGCTCGTCGCCGGGCTTCATCAGGGTCTGTGCGGCGCTGACGAGCAGCTGCGAAGCACCGTCGCCAATCACAACACGCTCGGCCGGAACGCCGTGGCGGTGCGCCAGTTCGGCGCGCAGCTCACCGGCTGGTTCCATGTAGTTGTGTAGCCCGCGGCGCGCTGTGAAGGTGATCGCCCCGACGACCGATGACGGCGGGTATTCCGGCCAAGTTGTTGACGACAGGTCCAGATGGTCGACGGTTGTCAGTGCTTTGCGTCGCCGCTCGTCGGCCTCGGCGCGCAGCTGGGCGCTGACCTCCTCGGGGTCCATCTCTTCGAACTGCTTGTAGCGGTCGAGCAGCCGGTCGAGCAGCCCCATCAGCCAACGCTCGGTCCTGTCGGCGAGCCGGCCAGGCCGCCGCCAAAGACCATCCAAGCGCCAAAGATCGTCACGCCGACCAGCGCCGTGTAGGCAAAGACACGGCCGATCACGCCGTCGCGCTGATCGACGCCCGATGCGCGCCGCAGCAGCACCCAAGCCTGGTCCAGCTCCTTGCAGACCATCAGGCCGGCGATCAGTGTCAGCAGGATGCCAAGGAAGGCGACCGCGGTCGCGAAGAAGATGTGGTCAACGAGCGGCGGGATGTGCGAGACGATCCACAGCCAGCCGGCCTCGACCGGCCCCCAGAAGGTCAGGTTGATCAGCACCATCAGGATCAGCACGCAGTGCCCGAGCAGCGCGTCACGGCGCCGCTGGCGGGGGTCGCCGAGGACCGGCTTGCCGCGGTAGTGAACGGGCCGCGTGCCGGGCCGACGGCCGACAAACAGGCCGCCAGTATCGCTTGGATCTGTGCGCATCAGTTCACAGGGTACGGCCCCTGTGGGCTGCGCTACCGCTATCAGGATTCGTAGAGCGCGTCGAAGCGGTCGGCGTACTTCTCGCCAACAACGTTCCGCTTGACCTTCATCGTCGGCGTCAGCTCGTCGGTCTGCTGCGTCAGGTCGTGCTCAAGAATGAAGAACTTCTTGACCTGCTCAACCGGCGCATACTTGGCGTTGGCGCCGTCCAGGACCTGCTGGATCATCGCGATTACCTGGTCGTTTTTGGCGAGTGCGGCGATCGAGGTGTCCTCAATCCCTTCTGCCGTCGCCCAGGGAACGATCTCCTCTTCGTCGAGCGTGATCAGCATCACCGGGAAGGGACGCTTGTCGCCGTGCATTACGGCCTGACTGACCCAGCGGTTCTGTTTCATGTCGTTTTCGAGGTTGGCGGGCGTCAGGTTCTTGCCGCCAGCCGTGATGATGATGTCCTTCTTGCGGCCGGTAATAAAGACGAAGCCGTCATCATCGACGTGGCCAACGTCGCCGGTGTGCAGCCAGCCGTCGATCACCGCGCCGAAGCTGGCGTCGTCGTTCTTCCAGTAGCCGCCGAAGATGTTGGCGCCCTTGATCAGGATCTCGCCGTCCTCTTCGGCGATCTTTATCTCAACGCCTGGCAGCGGCTTGCCGACCGATCCAAAGCGGTGCGCCTCGGGGGTTGACGTCGTCGCAACGGTCGCCGTCTCGGTCATTCCGTAGCCCTCCATCACCGGCACTCCTGCGGCGTAGAAGAACTCGAGGATGGCGGGGGCGATCGGCGCCGCTCCGGTGACCGCTTCGCGAACGTTGCCGCCGAACGCCAGCCGCACGTTGGCATAAAGCTTCTCGTCGAACTGATCGAAGGCCGCCTGCAACTCGTCAGGCACCGGCTGGCCGCTGATCTGTAGGTCGCGGACCTGCACGCCAACAGCGGTCGCCTGCTTCATCAGCTCAGGTTCAACACTGCCTGAAACGAGCGTGTAGATCTTCTCGAAGATCCTCGGTACCGACGGTAGGTAGGTCGGCTTGATCTCGGCAAGGTCGGTGATGATCGCCTTCGTGTCGCCGGTCCAGTAGGCAATTGTTGTGCCGGTATCGGCCGCGCCGAGCGCGATGAGGATCGCGAAGGCGTGGGCCAGCGGCAGGAACAGATAGACAACATCCTCGCCGCCATTGAACAGGCCGCGCTCGCTGACCATGCTCAGCACTGAGCGGTAGTTCTCGTGCGACAGGACGCAGCCCTTTGGCGGGCCGGTCGTGCCGGATGTGTAGATGAAGGTGTAGGGATCTTTTGGCGTAACCGCTGCGATCCGGTCGGTCAGCTGCTGTTGGTCAATCTCGCGCCCGCGGGCGCGAATTTGATCGAGCGGGATCGCGTCACCGGTCTCGCCGCTCGGATCGATCACGATGACAAAGCGAAGCGCCGGCAGCTGAGCGCGGACTTCGGCGATCTTGGCGTACTGCTCAGCATCCTCGACGACGATCCCTGCTGCCTCGGAGTTACCGGCGACCCACTCGCACTCATCGGCTGCGTTGGTCGCGTAGATCGGTACGACAACAGCGCCGGCCGAGCTGACCGCGAAAGACGAATAGACCCACTCCGGCCGCGTGCTGGCGAGAATCGCGACCCGCTCACCAGCCTCGAGGCCAAGGTCGATCAGGCCGCGGCCAATCTCAGAGACGATTGCGCCCATTTCGGCAAAGCTGACGTCGATCCACTGGTCGCCAACTTTGTGGCGGACGGCCGGACTGTCGCCGTACTTGGCCGCGGCCAGTGGCATCAGGTCGGCGATCGTCGCAGATCCCGTCGTGAACGTCGTCCCTGTCTCCATCGTGCTCTCCTCAGTTTGTCTACTAGACCGCGTAGATACTACGGAAATTGCGGCCGTCGTGTGGTGTGAGTGGCCGTGCGTCAGATCGGGTTCGGTAGATCAACGAACTGGTGGCCGACTGCGAAGCGCTCGGCCACCAGTTCACCGAGCGCCTGAACACCGAGCGTTTCGGTCGCGTAATGGCCGGCTGCAAGAAAATGGATGCCGCCTTCACGCGATTCGTTCATCACCCGTTCGGCTGGCTCGCCGGTGATGAAAGCGTCGAAGCCGGCGCGAACCGCTTCCGGCAGGTAGGGCGAGCCGGCGCCGGAGACGACGGCGACGCTGCGGATCAGCTCCGGTCCGCCGGCAAAAACCAGCGGCTCGCGGCCGCCGCAGGCCGCCGCAGTGCGCTCGCTTAGCTGATCGATCGTGATCCCCTCGTCCGGCAGAAAACCGCCAACGCCAATTGTCTGCGGCCCGTAACGGGCGAACGGCTGGCGGCGCTCGCAGCCGATCGCTGCGGCGATTAGTGCGTTGTTGCCGATCTCGGCGTGGCCGTCGAGCGGCAGGTGATAGGCGAGCAGTGAGCAGTCGTTGCTGAACAGCAGCTCCAGCCGGCGGCGTGCGGCGCGGTCAATTGGCTGCGGTGTGCGCCCCCAGATCAGGCCGTGATGAACGAGAATCAGATCGGCCTGCTGCTCGGCCGCCGCTTCAAAGAGCTCAAGGCTCGCTGAGACGCCGCTGATGATCGTCGTCACCTCGCTGCTGCCAGGGACCTGAAGTCCGTTTGGGCAGTAGTCGTCGAACTGCTGCGCCAGCAGCAGCTCGTCACAGAAGGCAACAATCTCTTCCAACTTGGCCACAACGGAAGGGTAGAGTGCTGGGCGTGGCCAAGGACCAACTGATCGATTCGTTGAGCGATTCCCAGCTCTATTCGATCGGAGCATATTTTTGCGATTCGCACCCCGATCTGGTTGACGATGTGCTGGCGCAGAGCGTTGAGATCGAACGCGACGGCTTGGCCCGCTGGGCGAAGAAACAGAAGGTCGAGCAGTCGGTCGCCTTTCAGACGCTGATCACCGGACTGGCTGTTCGCTTTTACACAGCGCTGGCCGGCAACGCCTGAGCGCCGCCCTCGATTCCGGTGCTGATTACCCAGGGCGACAAGAACCCTGTGGTTTTGCCGGCGACCAACGTTGCGACCGTCAAGCGGTTCTGCCGAGCGCGCGTCTCGCCCGGCTGCCGATACCTATAATCGGTGCTCATCGGGGCGTGGCGCAGCCTGGTAGCGCGCACCGTTCGGGTCGGTGAGGTCGGAGGTTCAAATCCTCTCGCCCCGATGATTGTTGGACGCCGCTGGCCTATTTTCTCACCGCTGCAGCGCTGATCTGGTCGAATAGCGCAATGAGCACTGCTGCAGCCGATCAACGCCCGGCCTGGAACCTGAGCGGAGGTCAGATCATCGTTGCCGTGCTGGCGATGATCGGTATCGGCCTCGTCTTCTATAGCTACGTGTCACTGAACGAGCCACCGCCGTCCGGTCGATGGCCCGGCTACTACGCTTGGAACCCGGCAACGCAGGCGCTTGCGCAGCCGCTTACGGGCAGCGGCGCCTACCAGTCGTTTGTGCTGAAGAGCTGGCTCGACGCTGAGGTGCCGTTTGTGCCGCTGCTGTCGGTGCCTTATCTGTCGTTCCTGCTGCTTGTGCCGGTCGTCATCCCGCTGCTCAACCTGCGCGTCAGCTTCAAGCGCTTTTTAACGGTGGCGTTGGCGCTAATCATCTCCCAGCTGGTGCTTGACGTCGCCTACCTGCTGTTTCAGACCAATGTGATCCGTGATGTTGGGGCCGGCGATGGGATCGGCGGCTCGCTTGTCCGCCAAGTCTGGGGCAACGATCAGCCGTTCAACGGCTTTCCCTCCGGCCACATCACGTGGACGACGATCGGCATCTGTTCGCTGATGCGGCTGCGATCCCGAATGCCGAAAACGGCGTGGATTATGTCGGCCTGGCTGCTGCTTATCTACCCGGCGACGGTGATGCTGCGCCAGCACTACCTCATTGACGTCTACACCGGACTATTTGTCGGCTTTGCGATCTACTGGGCAGTGATGTTTGCCGTTGAGCGGCCGCGGCTGGTGGCGCGCGACGACGACCTCGTCGCGTCAGCGCCGCCCGGTCGCTAGCGCTAATCAGGCGGCAGAAGGCTCCTCTCTGGAATGGTTCGGCAGCAGCAGATAACCGACGGCCAAAGCGATCAGCACGCCGATCAGCGTGTCGCCGATTCGCAGCGCTCCCCAGTGCAGGAAGTCACCGGTCGGCGCGCCGACCAGGGCGATCACGGCGGCCGTCAGGCCGGTGACGTAGATGCTGTAGTTGCGCCGGTAATAGGCAAGTCCGGCGACCATCAGCACGATTGCGAGACCGACGATCAACTCGCGTGGCAGGACGGTTCCCAGGCCGCTGATCAGCAACGCGCCGAGAATCGTCCCCGCGCTGCGTTGCAGCGCCTTATTCCATGTCGTTGACGGATCAGGCTGCAACACGATGAAGATCGTCAGCATCACCCAGAAGACGTTGTGATCATCGGTCGCCTGAAAGATCCCCATCGCGATGCCGAGCGCAACCGCCCGCCGAGCGGCGTAGCGGAAGGTGGAGTCGCGGTGTCGTAGCGCCGCTGCGATTGCCGCTCGCGCTGGCTGATTTGCCGCGACCGGGGAGGGAGCCTCCTGCGGCTCTGTAGCGGGCTGGCCGTTGAGGGCGCGCAGCAGCAGGATCAGTGTTGTCGCGAGCAGCCCTGCGGCAATACCGATCAGGCCAAGCTCGGCTGCTTGTTCGAGACTTAGGCCGCGCGTTGTGCTGGTCGCTGCCGGCAGAAAGTAGGCCATTGAGATCAACATTCCGGCGGCGCTGAGAGCAGTACCGCCGGCGCCGATGATCGATCCAAGGAAGCTGACGGCCGCCATTGCAAGGCCTGCTTCGAGCGGGTGACCGGCGGTCGCGTAAACCAGCATCAGCATCGCGAAGGTCACAGCGCCGCTGATCAGCGCCGCCTTCCAGAGCAGCTCGCGAGGGCTGGCCAGGGCCGCGATCGTCACGAGCAGAGCGATCAGCGCGGCGCCAAGCGCGCTTGAGCTGAATCCTGCCGCTAGCGCAGCGGCACCGCCGAGTACCAATGACAGGATGGCGAGGCTGGCCAGGTTCCAGTCGAGCGGCGGCTTGTCGGTGACCTCAGCCAAGCTTTGAATAGAAGCCGCTTACCGGCTGGCTGTCAACGGTTCTGCGCAGGCGCTTAGCGGCGGCCTGCACTGGCGACGGTCCGCGGACCGTCCTGGCCCTTGTTGTTCGACCTGCGGTTGCCGTTCGGCTTGCCGTACTGGCCACCCTTACGCTGGCCTTGGCCGCCGCTGCCGCCAACGGCGCTGTGCAGTTCGTCGCTGAGGTTGAGCTGGCGCGTCATCTTCTTCATCTCGCCGATCTGATCCTGAGCAACCAGCGTTACGGCGATGCCGCTCTCGCCGGCGCGGCCGGTGCGGCCGGTGCGGTGCACGTAATCCTCGGTCTGGCCGGGCGGGTCGAAGTTGATCACCTTATGGATGCCGTAAACGTGGATTCCACGCGCGGCGACGTCGGTCGCGACGAGCGTCGTCACCCGGCCCTTTTCAAAGTCGGCCAGTGCCCGCTCGCGCTGGCGCTGGCTCTTGTTGCCGTGCATTGCCGCAGCGGTGACGTTTTGCCCGGCAAGGCGTTTGACCAGGCGGTCGGCGCCGCGCTTCGTGCGGACAAAGACGAGGCTCCGCTCCTTGCCGTCGCCGAGCTCGCTAACGAGGCTGGCAACGCGGCTGTCGTTGCTGACCTTGACGAAGCGGTGCTCGATGTCCGGCGCCTTCTGCGGCGTCGGCAGGTCCTCGTGGCGCGCGGCGTCGGTCGTGTACTGCATTGCGATCCTGCCGGCTTCGCCGTCCAGCGTTGCCGAGAAGAACAGCGTCTGCCGGTGGCGCGGGCAGAGTGCGACGACGCGGTCGACGGCCGGGCGGAAGCCCATGTCGAGCATCCGGTCGGCCTCGTCCAAAACCAACAGCTTGATGTTTTCAAGGCTGAATGCGCGGCGGCGCAGCAGATCCTCGAGCCGGCCGGGGGTTGCGACGACGATGTGCGACTTGGCTGCCGTGCGGGCCTGCTTTTCAAGCCCAACGCCGCCATAGACGGCCGTTACCTTCAGCGCCCTGGCATGGGCGATCGGGTAACTGTCGTCGACGATCTGTGTTGCGAGCTCGCGCGTAGGCGCAAGGATCAGCGCCGAGGGGCGCGGGTCTTCAGCGTTGATTAAGTCGATAATCGGCACCATGAATGCGAGCGTCTTGCCGGAGCCGGTTGGCGACTTGGCGAGAACGTCCTTACCGGCGAGCACGTCGCCGATGACCTTTGTCTGAATTGCGAAGGGCGCGGTGAAGCCGCGTTGATCAAGAGCGCGGACAACCGCGTTGGATACGCCGAGATCGGCGAAGGACTGCGTAGACATCTAAAGACTCCTTGGTGTGCCCGCACCGGGAACGGAGCGGGGCGATTCGGGAGAGAACAACTGACCCGAACCGCCGTTAGTGGCGGGACCCAAGAAAGCTGAGCTCGCGGCCAGCAAGACGCTGAACGCACCGCTTACAGTAGCGCGACGGCTCGCCATCGCTGAGCCACGGCGCATTTCCTGCAGCGCTGCACGCTGCCGCCGCGGTCGCGCTAGCGTGGGAAACGTGCGCGAGAAGATTGAACGCGAGCTGGCCCCGCGGCTGATCGTCGCTGCCTCGACCGTAACTTTGCCGGCGCGCGTCGCTGCCACCGCACGCCGCGCCGCAGGGCGTCGCGGCCGCCTCGAGCTTTACTTCGGTTTTGACGACCCGGCCAGCGCCTACGCGGTGATCGACCTAGCGCGCCGACTGGAAGGTCGCAGCGTGATCTTCGACCTACGCGCGGTTGCCCGGCGCGGCATTGAGGGCGACCCGGCGCTGGAGCGCAAGCGGGCCTACGCGATCACCGACGCCCGCCGACTGGCGCGGCGACTTGGGCTGACGCTGCTGCGCACTGAGCCGGTCGACCCGCAGGCAACCGCATTTCTCGCGGCATGGGTTGACGGCGCGCCGCGCGGCAGCGCGCTGACGCAGTTCACCATCGCGGCGATGATGCAGCTCTGGTTTGAGTCAACCGGCGAGCTGACAGCGGAGCCCTACGAACGGATCTGGCGCCGCTGCTTTGGCTCGGCGCCGCCCGCGGCGGGCGACCCGGCATCGATCAACGCGGTCCGCGCCGCCGAGAAGCAGATGTCGCGCCGCGGCCCCTATGAGACGCCGGCCGCCTGGGTCGCAGGCCGCTGGTTCTTTGCTCAGGACCGGCCGCAGCAGATCGCCAACTGGCTCGACCAGCTGGGCTGGAGCGTTGAGCGATGAGCGCGCCGACGGTTGATTACTTCTACTCGTTCCGCAGCCCATACTCGTACCTGTCGGCGCCGCGGGCGTTTGCGTTGGCCGATGATTTCAAGATTGATCTGCGCTTCCACGGCGTGATTCCGATGATGATGCGCGGCGAGTCGGTACCGACCGCCAAGCGGCTTCACACGCTGCGCGACGTCAAGCGTGAAGCCGACCGCCTTGGGATGCCGTTCGGCCGGATCCATGACCCGCTCGGCGAGGCTGCGACGCGCTGCCTGGCGGTAAGCGAGTACGCCGTTGACCGGCGGCTGGCGCGTGAGTTTGTGCTGTCGGCCGGGCTTGGAATCTGGGGCGAGGCGGTCGACCCGGCCGCTGACGAGGGGCTGCGGTTGATCGCTGAGCGGGCCGGCCTTGACTGGCCGGGTTGCCAGGCGGCGCTGAGCGACGCTGCAATTGCTGAACGGGTTGAGGCAAATACGCAGCGGCTGGTTAAGATTGGCCACTGGGGCGTGCCGGTCTTCGTTTTTGAGGGCGAGCAGTTCTGGGGCCAGGACCGGATTGAGGACCTGGCGCTGGTGCTCGAAGAGGCCGGCCTGCAGCGCGCCTGACAGCCGCCCGCTGCTGGGCGGCTGGTTGCTATTGACCGACGGTGGCTCTATAAGTTTCAGCTAGCAGCTGTCAACCGGGGGAGAAAAGGTGTCAACCGAACAGAGCGCCGCGCAGCCATCTCAACGCCGCAGCAAGTCGGTCTTTAAGTGGGTGATGGTGGTGGCGACCGTCACCTTCCTCGCCGGGCTGCTGTTCGGCTACGACCAAGGCGTAATCGCCGGCGCGCTGAAGGGAATCGGGCGCAGCTTCGACGTTGGCGACGGTGCGAAGGAGATCATCACCTCATGGGTGACGCTCGGTGCGATGATCGCCGCGCTGGCTGCCGGCATGGCGGCCGACCGCTTCGGCCGCCGCCCTGTCCTGCTGGCAGCGGGACTGCTGTTTATTGTCGGCGCCGGCGTCCAGGCGCTGACCCCGGGAGTGGAGATTCTCGTTCTCGGTCGCCTTGTGACCGGCTTTGGTATCGGCTTTGCCTCGGTCATCGCGCCGCTCTACGCCGCCGAGATGGCGCCGGCGCGGATTCGCGGCAGGATCGTTTCCAGCTATCAGCTAGCCATCACATTCGGCATCTTCCTCGCCTATTTGGTTAGCGATCTGCTTGATTCGGCCGAGTGGCGGACGATGTTCCTGCTCGCAGCGATCCCCGGCGTGCTGCTGCTGATCGGCGTGATGGTTGCGCCTGAATCGGCCCGCTGGTTGGTCAAAGTTGGTCGCAAGGATAAGGCGCGCGAGTCGCTGGCAAAGGTGACCGAGCCTGATCAGGTCGACAGCGAACTTGGCAAGGTTGAGGCGCAGATCGTCGAGGAGGCGGCCGAGGGTGAGGCCAGCTGGTCCGAGGTCTTCAGCCCGCGCGTGCGCAAGGCGCTGATCGTCGGCGTCGGTCTGTCGATCTTCCAGCAGATCACCGGCATTAACGCGATCATTTATTACGCCAACGATATCTTCGAAAGCGCCGGCCTCATCAGCACGCAGTCGCAGACAGCGGCGACGCTCTACGCCGTCGGCCTGACCAACGTGCTCGCAACCTTTATCGCCGTCGCCTACATCGACCGCTTTGGCCGCCGGCCGCTGCTGCTGATGGGGCTAACCGGGATGTTCATCTCGCTCTGCGCCGTCGGGCTCGGTTTTGCGACCCAGTCGCCAACTGACGCCGGCGCCGGCGCGTCGATCGTCGGCATCATCACGATCGTCGGCCTAGTCGTCTTCATCGCCTCGTTTGCCTTCTCGCTCGGGCCGGTCGTCTGGACGATCATCTCTGAGATCTACCCTGGCCGCGTGCGCGGCAAGGCCGTTTCGTTCGCAACCGCCGCCAACTGGGGCACGGCCTTCCTAGTTGCCCAGTTCTTCCTGACACTGACCGGCGGTATCGGTAACTCGGCGACCTTCTTCCTGTTCGCCGGAATGTGCGTACTCGGATTTATCTTCGTCTGGCGCTATGTACCGGAGACGCGCGGGCGGACACTTGAAGAGATTCAGCAGATGTGGAACAAGGGTGGCTCGGTCAAGGAGTGGGAAGAGACGGCGCCGAGGGCTTAGCTTCAGCGGCGCCCGCCCGGCGCCGCAACCTGCTGGCGTTTATTTAAGCGGCGAGCGCGCTCCGCGCGTCTGTAATCCTAAAGCGATGCGCAAGTTCTTTTTTCTGCCGCTCTTGGCAACCGTTGCGATCGCGGCCTGTGGCGGCTCGGCCACTGTCGACGGCACCGCCGCGGCGGCCGCGGCCGGCGTCAAGCTGGTCAAACTAGGCAGCTTCCAGATGCCGCTCTACGTGACCGCGCCGCCGGCCGATCGGCGCCGAGTAATGGTCGTACAGCAGGGCGGCAAGATCATCGTTGTACGCGACGGCAAACCACGTGCTAAGCCGTTTCTTGACATCACTACGAGGGTGCTTGCCGGCGGTGAGCAGGGCCTGCTAGGGCTTGCGTTTGCGCCCGATTACGCAAAGAGCAGGCTGTTCTACGTCTATTACACACGCCGTGACGGCCGCCAGCAGGTCAGTGAGTTCCGCGCCCGCAGTAGTGAGGTCGCCAGCGCTTCGAGCGAGCGACGGGTGCTGCTGATGGATGACCCGGAGGAGAACCACAACGGCGGCCAACTGGCTTTCGGCCCTGATCGGCTGCTTTACATCGGCACCGGTGACGGGGGCGGCAGCGGCGACCAGCATGGAACGATCGGCAACGCACAGAACCTTGGTTCGCTGCTCGGCAAGCTGCTGCGGATTGAGCCGCGGCGCCGGGGAGGCCGAGCCTACAGCGTGCCGTCATCAAATCCGTTCCGCGCGCGCGCCGGAGCCGCGCCGGAGGTCTTCGCTTACGGATTGCGCAACCCGTGGCGCTTCTCTTTTGACCGGGCGACCGGCGATCTAGTGATCGGCGATGTTGGCGAGAGCGAAGTTGAGGAGATCGACTTCGTTACCCCGGCCCAGGCGCGCGGCGCAAACTTTGGCTGGCGCGTGCGTGAAGGCGACCGGCCGTTTGCCGCCGGCAGCGTGCCGGGCGCAATCGAACCGCTGATCACGCACACTCACGACAGCGGCTGGTGCTCGATCACGGGCGGCTACGTCGTGCGTGATCCGGCGCTGAAGGCGCTGAGCGGTCGCTACCTGTACGGCGACTTCTGCAAGGGCGTGATCTACAGCGCACGGCTTGGCGTGGCTGGCGCTGAAGGCGACGCGCCGGTTGCCGGGCTGCCGCAGGTCGAGGCCCTGTCGTCATTCGGCGAGGACGCGTCGGGCCGGCTCTACGTTGTCTCGCTCGGCGGCGCCGTTAGCCGGATCGCTGCGCGTTAGGCGACGCGGCTGGTTAGGCGACGCGGCTGGCGTCACGACGCTTGCGCGCGCGCTGTTGCCAGGGTGCCTGCCGCGCTGGCGGCAGCTCGCAGAGCCGTTCAAAAGTTGCGCTGATGTCGGCAGCGATCAACTCAACATCGGGTACCAGTGCAGCGTCGACGAAACAACCGATGTGTAGCATCTCGCCGTGCGAGATCGCGCCGATCGACAGGGCGTGACCGTCAATCAGTGGAACGGCAGGCCAGATCGCTTCAAGTTTGCGGCCGATCAGCGCCAGCGGCCCGGCTGGGCCGGGAACATTCGAGATCACCAGCGTGAAGTTGGCTGCGCCGACGGCGGCGCGAACGGCGGCATTGCGGATCGGTGGCGCCAGCAGGTCGGCGGCGCGGATTGCGGTGTCGAGCGTTCCGGCGTAGCCAGCCCGCTTAAGCGTCTTCGTGCGCCGGCCAACAGTTCGCAGGACGCGGCCGGGGTCATTGGCGTCGAGCGGCAGCTCAACGACCATGATTGAGATTCGGTTGGCGTGTGTCGCGGCATCTTCGCCGGGGCGACGGACCGCCACCGGCACCAGCACGCGGATCGTCTCTGGCTGCTCTCCGCGCCGTGCCAAGGCGGCGCTGACGGCGCCGCCGCTGGCAGCAAGTAGTAGGTCGTTTACGGTTACTCCGTGGCGCTCGGCAGCGCTCTTCAGTTGAGCCATTGGCAGTGAGCTGAAAGCAACGCGGCGCCGCGCGCTGGCCGAGTTTTCGAGCGCTGTCGGCGTGCCCGGGGTGAACAGCGACAGCAGCGCCGTTACGGCCTCGACGAACGGCGCCGGGCCCGCGGCAATCGAGCGCACCAGTGTCGCTGCGACATCGCTGCCGGCACCGATCCGCGACAGTGCAGCGGCCGTTAGCAGCTCGGCTGTCGTCGGCGCCTCGGCCGGCAGCCAGGGCGCGGCGGCCTGTGAGTCAGGCGCGCTGACGTTGTCAAAGAGGATCGTCGCAATCTCAACAGCGGCGATTCCGTCGACCAGGGCGTGGTGAGCCTGGCCGATGATTGCGAAGCCGTCGTTCGGCAAGCCTGTAACAAGCTGCAGGCGCCAAAGCGGCCGGCTGCGGTCGAGCGGCTGTGACAGCAGCTCCTCAGCGACGCTGCTGAGCTGCAGGTCGGCCAACGGTGCAACAAGGTGGATGACGTTGACGTGGCGGTCGATCGCGAACAGCTGGTCGTCGATCCAGTGCGGGTCGCCAAGCCCCAACGCTGGCTCAACGAGGCAGCGGCGCAGTCGAGGGGCGCCGCTCAGCCGCGCTTCAACATGGTCGCGCAGCTGCTCGATTGTAGGCGGCGGACCGGCAAAGCGCATCGTCCAGCCAACCTGCATCGGCGCCCGTTCGGTCTCGATGTCGAGAAAGGCTGCGTCCAGTGCGCTGAGGCGGTCGAAACTGGTCACGACCCGCATCTTTGCACGGTTCGCTTGTCCGCGTCGGCGCCCGCTAGGCTCGGCCGGTGGAGCCGCTCGACGAGTTTGATGTTGTCTGCGTGCGGGCCGATAATCCCGGCCCGTTCACGCTCGATGGGTCAAACAGCTGGCTGATCGGCCACGACCCCTGCTGGCTCGTCGATCCGGGGCCGCCAATCGACGCTCACCTTGAGCGGCTGGCCGGTGAGGCCGGAGTTCGTGGCGGCCTTGGCGGCATTGCGGTCACCCATGACCACGCCGACCATAGCGGCGGGCTGGAGGGTCTGCTGGCGCTGACGGGCGAAGTTCCGGTTGGGGCGATGACCGCCGCGGTAGCGACGGTGCAGCTTGCTGACGGCGATCAGTTTGGCCCACTAACAGCGATTGCGACGCCCGGACATGCGCCTGACCACCTGGCATTCGTCGCCGGCGAGGTGATCTTCACCGGCGACGCTGTGCTTGGCCAAGGAAGCGTCTACATCGCCCCCGACGACGGCGCGCTGGCGGCCTACATGGCAGGGCTTGAGCGGATGAGCGCGCTTGCGCTAACGCTGCTCTGCCCGGGCCACGGCCCGGTTGTCACCGATCCACGCGAGCGGCTGATCGAGTATCGCGATCACCGTCTTGAACGTGAGCGGCTGCTGCTTGAGGGGCTCGATCAGGGATTGCGCAGCAGTGATCAGCTGCTCGACCACGCATGGGGCGACGTGCCGGTGATTCTCCGCCCGGCGGCCGAGGCGACGCTCGCTGCGCACGTCGACAAGCTGGCCGATGAGGGCCGCCTGCCAGCCGGCGTTGAGCGACCGGCAATCGGCGAATACGGCGGGCTTTGAGCCGCCGCCAGCCGCCCTCTAGCCCTCGATGTTTGACATCACGTGCTTGACGCGCGTGTAGTCGTCAAAGCCGTACATCGACAGATCCTTGCCGTAGCCGGACTGCTTGAAACCGCCGTGCGGCATCTCGGCGACAATCGGGATGTGCGTATTGATCCAAACGCAGCCGAAGTCGAGCCCCTTCGCCATCCGCATCGCCCGGCCATGGTCGCGCGTCCAGACGCTTGACGCGAGGCCGTACTTCACGCCGTTAGCCCAAGCCAAGGCCTCGGCCTCGTCGCTGAACTGCTGGACCGTGACGACGGGGCCGAAGACCTCATTCTGGATCATTTCGTCGTCCTGTTTCAGGTCGGCAACGACGGTTGGCTCAAACCAGAAGCCGCCGCCGTTTTCGGGCGCCTCGCCGCCTGCTGCGATGCGGGCGTGGGCGGGGGCTCGCTCGATGAAGCCGGTGACGCGATCGAGCTGAGCCTGGCTGATCACCGGGCCCATGTAGGTGTCTTCGTCGAGCGGGTCACCGTAGACGGTGCCCTTGGCCTGCTCGGCCAGGGCGTCAACGAGGTCGCCGTACAGGCCGGGGCCGGCGATTACGCGCGTCGCCGCCGTGCAGTCCTGGCCAGCGTTGAAGTAGCCGGCGCCAGCGATCCCTTCGGCGGCGGCTTCGATGTCGGCGTCGTCGAAGACGATTACCGGCGCCTTGCCACCAAGCTCAAGGTGGACGCGCTTCAGCGTGTCGGCGGCGGCCGCGGCAACGGCCTTGCCGGCGCGGATGCTGCCGGTCAGCGAGACCATGCTGATCCCCTCATTGCGGACCAGCTGCTCGCCGACCTCGCCGGTTCCGAGAACGACGTTGAAGGCGCCCTGTGGTAGATGCTTCTGCAGCATCTCGGCCAGCCAAAGCGTTGACATTGGCGTGTTCTCAGATGGCTTGAGGACAACCGTGTTACCGGCCGCGAGCGCCGGAGCAAACTTCCAGACGGCCATCATGAACGGGTAGTTCCAAGGTGTGATCTGACCGATCACGCCGATCGGCTCACGCCGGACCGATGAGGTATGTCCGGCCAGATACTCGGCCGTCGCGCGCCCTTCCAGCATCCGTGCGGCGGCTGCGAAGAAGCGGATCTGATCGGCGGCCGGGGGGATCTCCTCGCCGATCGTCAGTGCCAGAGGCTTGCCGGTATTCAGCGACTCGATCTTCGCGAGCTCCTCACCGCGCTCCTCAAGCTCGTTGGCGATGTTGAGTAGAGCCATGCTGCGCTCCGACGGCGTGGCGTCGCGCCACTCGGGGAAGGCTGCGCTGGCGGCGTCAACGGCGGCCTGAACGTCGGCCGCGCTTGACATACCCATCTCGGCGATTACCTCGCCTGTCGCGGCGTTGCGTACCTCGTTTACGCCGTCACCGGTGGTTGGAGTGCTCCGCCCGCCGATGAAGTTCTCCAGCTTGACAGTCGTAGTTGCCATCGTTTCCTCTTTCTCCCGAGTAGACGCCAAAGCTACCAAGCCTCGCGCGGCCGTGCTGCGAGGCAGCGGTGGCGGTGCGCGGCGACTACTCTCAGAAAGTGATGGCCCACTTCAAGTCCGCAGACGAGCTTTACGGGTCGCTTGGCGCCTGCCTGAAGGCGGCGGCGACCGACCCTGCCAACGCGCGCGACTTTCAGCGGATCGGGACAACAGTTCAGCTTGCGACGGTCGTGCCGGCGGCGCAGATCACTTTGAAACTTGAGGCCGATCAGCCGGTAATCGTCGAGTTTGGTGAAAGCTCACTACGGCCGGCCGCAATCCTGACGATGCCTGGCGACACGGCTCAAGGCTTCTGGTTGGGCGAGATCAACATCATCACGGCGCTCGCGAAGGGCCAGATGAAGGCGCAGGGTCCGGTTGCCGTGATCCTCAAACTGGTGCCGCTGGTCAACGTTGTCGCGCCGCTCTATCGCGCCCAGGAAGAAGGCGGCGGCGCTGTTGCCGAAGGCGAGGCTGCGGTGGAGGAAGAGGCGCCTCAGTCGTAGCCGGGCTCGCCCGGCAGCAGCACGCGCGCAAGCTCACCTTCGAACAGCACCTTGGGCTCGATCGGCTCAACCGTCTGCTGCGCAGCGTGATTGATCAACGCGTCGGCGGTTTCAAAGGCCGCGAACTGCTCCAGATGTTTGATTGTCGGGAAGACCAGCGGCAACTCGTCCCGCCCGTAGGCATCAAGTGCCGACTGCGGTGTGTGCCAGGCGAGGTCAACAATCTCGCTGCCGTCGACCGCCGGCGTCGCGCCCTCGGGTGCCGTCGCGAGGAAGAAGTGCGTGTCGAAGCGAATCTTCACAACCGCCGGCGTGATCCAGCGTGAGAACTTGACCAGCTCGGCCGGCTCTATCCCGTCGACTGCGGCCTCCTCGGCCAGCTCGCGAACCGCTGCCAGCCGGTGAGCCTCATCGCCCTCGCCTTCGTGCGCATCGACGGCGCCGCCAGGGAAGACCCAGAAGCCGCCCATGAAGCGCGCCTGCGGCGTGCGCCGGACGAGCAGCAGCTCCAGCGACTGCGAGCCACCACGCAGCAGGACTACCGATGCTGCCTGGCGTGGCAGCGCGACCGTATCGCTTCGGTTCAGCTCTTCACCAGCAGCCGGCTGCCTAATCTCCATGATGATCAGCCTAACGGCCAAGCCTGTTCGCCAGCCGCTGCGCTACCGTCTGGGAACGATGACCGATGCCGCAACAGTAATCAGGTGGATCTGCGAATCGTGCGGCTATATTTACGATCCGGATGAGGGCGATCCCGACGGCGGTATTCCCCCCGGAACGCAGTTTGCCGAGATCCCTGACACTTGGTACTGCCCGGTCTGCGGTGCCCGCAAGAAGGACTTCGCCCCATACCCCGACTGATTGTCGCGATTGTCGCCGTTGTTGGCGCAGCATCGCTCGGATCTGAAATTGCCGCAATGCGTCTGATCGCGCCGTGGTTTGGTGCATCGACAATTGTCTGGGCGAACACGATCGCGACGGTGCTCGTTGCCTTGAGCATCGGTTATTGGTTCGGTGGCCGGCTGGCCGACCGTGATCCGACCGTCGCCGGGATGGCGCGCCTCGTGATGATCGCTGCTGCGCTGCTGGCAGTGGTGCCGTTTATCGCCGGGCCATTCCTTAGCGTCTCGGTTCAGGCGCTCGATCAGGTTGAGGCCGGCGCCTTCGTCGGCTCGCTGCTGGCGGTTATGGTGCTGATCGCCTTCCCGGTGGTAGTGCTCGGGGCGGTTGCGCCGTACGCCGTGCGGCTCAGCGTCAAGGTTGCCGCTGAGGCTGGCAATGTCGCCGGTCGCCTCTACGCAATCTCAACGCTCGGCAGCCTGACCGGAGTCTTCCTCAGTGCGCTGCTGCTGGTGCCGCTGCTTGGCACGCGGCGCACCTTCATCGTCTTTGCGCTGGCGCTGGCGCTGGTCGCGCTGCCGGCGCTTAACTGGCGCTGGATTGCGCTGCCGCTGCTGATCGCCGCCGCGCTTATCGCGCCGGTCGGCACAATCAAGACGGCCGACGCTTCAAGTGTGATCTGGGAGAGCGAAACGCCATACCAGTACGCCCGCGTCGTGCAGTTCAAAGACGGCGAGCGCTGGCTGGAGCTGAATGAAGGTCAGGCCGTCCACTCGATCTACCGCAAAGGAAGCTGGCTGACGAACAACATCTGGGACAAGCCGCTTGTGCTGCCCTGGGCGGCAATGGCGACGCCGCCGCGTTCACTGGCGGTCCTTGGCAACGGGGCAGGGACAGTCGCGCGCGCCTACGGCCATTTCTATCCCGATACGCGCGTTGACGGGGTTGAGATCGATGGTCAGCTCACCGACGTCGGCCGCCGCCTGTTTGACCTAAAGGCGCCGAATCTGTACCTCCATACGGCCGACGCGAGGCCCTTTCTGCGCACCAGTCAGCGGCGCTGGGACGCAATCTTCGTCGACGCCTACCGCCAGCCCTACATTCCGTTCTACATGACAACCACCGAGTTTTTCGGTTTAGTCGCCAAGCACCTGAACCCTGGCGGCATCGTAATGGTCAACGTTGGTCACCCGGAAGGCAGCGGCGAGCTCGAGGCCGCGATGGCAGCGACGATGAAGACGCAGTTCACGACCGTGCTGCGTGACCCCAGTGAACGCGTCAACACGATGCTGCTCGGCGCCAACGGACCGGCATCCGCCGCGCAGCTGCGCGCCGGCGCAAAGTCCGGTCTGATGCCTGCGCAGCTGCGTCCGCTAGCGCTCGCCGCGGCGGCTCGCCTGGGCCCGCCGCTGCCCGGCGGCGACGTATTCAGCGACGACCTTGCACCGGTTGAGTGGCTGATCGACGGATCGATCCTTAAGGTCGCCGCGCAGGGCCAGCGCTGAGCATCATCGGCGCCGATCTGGTGTGATTGGCCGATGTTCGTGATCTTTGGCAACTACACGGCGCCGCTCGATCAGGTTGACGAGCACCGTGCCGCACACCTCGAGTTCATCGGCGGCCTTGTCGCCGCCGGCCGGATCGTCGCCAGCGGCCGGCGCGCCAACGGTGACGGCTCGGTGATTGTGCTGAGCGCAGCCGACGGCGTCGACGCGCTGGCACTTTTTGAGGCTGATCCGTACGTCGCCGCCGGTGTTGTTGACTACCAGCTGGCGGCCGAGTTCACGGCCGGCGCCAAGGCACCAGGACTCGACAACTACAGCTGAAGGCGGCCGTTATAGGGCTGTCTGTGAGCCAATTGTCACGGTACGGTCGGCAGGCAGACAGAAGTAGTCGGTTGGGCTTGCCGCGTTGCGGGCCAGCGTCACAAAAAGCCACTTGCGCCAGCGCGCCATCGCCAGCGGCCCACCAGCAACGACCTCAAAGTGCGACAGGAAATAGATCGCTCCGTCAACGTCAACGTCGGGGTCGAGACCTTCGTCGCGGGCCAGCTCGAGCATCTGTGGTACGTCGGGGGTGTCGATGAAGCCGAGCCTCGCTGTCAGGTGGACGATGTTGTCGCCGGTGTAGCCAAGCTCGTCGACGCTAAGTCGCTGGTCCTCGGGGACAAACGGCTGCTTCGTCGTCTGAATCGAGATGATCACGACCTGCTCGTGGATTGAATGGTTATGGGCGACGGCAGAGCGCAGCGCCAGTGGTGCAGTTTCGCGCTCGGCGTTCAGGTAAACGGCGGTGCCGGGAATCTGCGAGACCGGCGGCTGCATGGCGGCAAGCTCGTCCACGAAGTCGAGCAGCGGTCCTTCCCGTTCGGCGCGCATCTGCGTGACCCGCAGGCGCGCCTTGCTCCAAGTGATCATTAGCGTGAAGATGATCACGCCAACGGCGACCGGGAACCAACCGCCGTGGAGGATCTTTGTCAGGTTGGCTGCCACGAACAGCAGGTTGATCGTCAGGAAGAGGATCCCGCCGCTCAACACGATCCAGAGCGGCTTCTTCCAGAGCTTGCGAACAATGACGAGGAACAGCAGGGTGTCGATTGCCAAGGTGCCGGCCACGGCAACGCCATAGGCCGAGGCCAGCGCCGCCGAAGAGCCGAAGCCAACGACCAGGGCGACGACGGCGACGAATAGCCCCCAGTTGATCGCCGGGGCGTAAACCTGACCGATCTGGGCGCTGGAGGTTTGGAGGATTTTCATTCGCGGCAGGAAGCCGAGCCGCGTTGCTTGGCGCGCGACCGAGAAGGCGCCTGAGATCACAGCCTGTGAGGCGATCACAGTTGCGACGGTCGCCAAGACGACGATCGGAATCTGTGCCCAGTTCGGAAAAAGCAGGAAGAAGGGGTTGGAGATCGACTTTGGTGAATTGAGGATCAGCGAACCCTGCCCCATGTAGTTGAGCACCAGGCAGGGAAAGACGAGCAGGAACCAGGCGCGGCTGATCGCCGGGCGGCCAAAGTGGCCCATGTCGGCGTAGAGCGCTTCGGTGCCGGTGATTGTCAGCACGATCGAGCCCAACGCCAGGAATGAGATGAGCGGATGGCTGAGGCCGAAGTCGATCGCGTAGGTCGGCAGGATCGACTTCAGTATCGCGGCGTCGCTGAGCAGGCGCGACAGACCGGCGAAGCCGATTATCACGAACCAGATCACCATCACCGGCCCGAACAGTCGACCGACGATGCGCGTGCCAAAGCGCTGGATTACGAACAGCGCCGTCAGCACGACCAGTGTGATTGGCACGACCAGCCCGGCCGCGGCGGGCGCCGCGACCTTCAGCCCCTCGACCGCCGACATCACCGAGATCGCCGGTGTGATCATCCCATCGCCGAAGAACAGTGCGACGCCAAACAGCCCTGCTGCGACGAGCGCGCCTTTCGTCCACGGCCGCTTCAGGACCACCGTTTGAACGAGCGCGATCAGCGCCATGATGCCGCCCTCGCCCTCATTGTCGGCGCGCATGATGAAGATCACAAACTCGATCGTGACGATGATCATGATCGTCCAAAAGACGAGCGAGAGAACGCCGTATACGTCGACCTCGGTCGGTTTGATCGCAAAACCGTTGGCTGAGAAGACGGTTTGCAGCGCATAGAGCGGGCTGGTGCCGATGTCGCCGAAGACGACGCCCAGCGCGCCGACTGTTAGCGCGGTGGCTCCCTTGTTGAGGCGGCGGTGTGAGCGCGGCGCGCTGGCGGCTGCGGTAGCCATCGTCACGCTGCGCTTAGGCGGCAGCCAGCTCGACAATCAGTGGCGCATGATCGCTCGGCTTTGTTCCTTTTCGAAAGTCGCGATCGATACCGCAGGACGTTACCGCCGGAGCCAGACTCTCGCTGACCAGCAGCAGGTCGATCCGTAGCCCAAAGCCGCGGTGGAAGCTGCCGCCGCGGTAGTCCCACCAGGTGAAGCCCGGCTCGTCGGCGTGTAGCAGACGGTAGGCGTCGACCAGCGCGCCTCGCTCGCCGGCGGCCCGCAGGCCGGCGCGCTCCTCATCGGTCACATGTGTTGCGCCGACGAACTGAGTCGGGTCATAGACATCAATGTCAAGCGGCGCGACGTTCATGTCGCCGCCGACGACCAGCCGGCTGCCTTTCAGCTGCTCGGCGCGCTCGGCCATCGCCGCAAGGAACTGAAGCTTCTGCGCAAACGGCTCGCTGCCCACCTCCTGACCGTTGACGACGTAGACGCTGGCAACGCGGACGGCGAGCGATTCGATGTCGGCTTCGATCCAGCGCGCCTGATCGGGCCTGGCCTCGCCCGGTAGGCCGAGCTGCGCCTCCTTCAGGCCATGGCCTTTCGGTGCCAGCACTGCCACGCCGGCCCAGCGGCCGCCGCTGTGGTGACAAACGTCGTAGCCCGCGGCGGCCAGTTGATCGGCCGGGAACTGCTCAGGCGAGCACTTCGTCTCCTGTAGCAACAGTGCGTCGGGCGAGTGGACTTCGAGGAACTCCAACACGCGCTCCAGCCTCGCGCGCAGCGAGTTGACGTTCCAAGTAACGACTTTCACTTTCCCTGCCAGCGCGGCGGACGTTTTTCGGCGAAGGCGGCGATCCCTTCGCGCATGTCGTCGGAGGCAAAGCAGGCCTCGCGCAGCGCGATCAGCTCGGCCTGCGTTTCGGCTGAAAGGGCACCTTCAGCGCTCAGTAGTTCGCGGATCACGCGTTTGTTGCCGGCGACGCTGAGCGGCGCGTTGCCTGCTAGCTCGCTCGCTAGCGCCAGCGCGTTGGCCTCTAGTTCGTTCACTGCGACGACCTCATTGACGAGGCCCCAATCAAGCGCGCGGGCGGCGTCGATCCGGCGGCCAACGAGAAACAGTTCGCGCGTGCGCGGCACGCCGATAGCGTCGATGAAGCGGCGCAAACCGCGGTAGGAGTAAACGAGCCCAAGTTTGGCTGGTGGCATGCCGAACTTGGCGCTGTCAACGCTGACGCGCAGGTCGCATGCCAGTGCCAGCTCAAGGCCGCCGCCGATCGCCGGTCCGTTGACGGCGCAGACGGTTGGAATGTCGGTCGCGTCAAGTGCAGCGAGCGCGTTGGTAAACGGGTGCGCAACGAGCTTCTCGGCCTCGTCGGCAAAGCTGTCGGCCGGGATATCGCCGATGTCGTAACCGGCTGAGAACCAGTCGCCATCGCCGGTCAGGATGATTGCTCGCGCGCTGGCGCCGCTGACAGCGGCGCCGATCGCGTCGAGGATTGTGTGATCGAGCGCGCCGCGCTTTTGCGCATTGGCAAAGCTCAGCCGCAGTACTCCGTCGGCTGGCTGATCGCTAACTAATGACCCGGCCATCGCGCTACGCCCCCTGCCGACTACTCAAGGACGACGAGCGCGTCGCCCTCGTTGACGGCCTGGCCCTCTTCGCAGAGGATCTCCTTCACCGTGCCTGCATCCTCGGCCTCAACCGGCATCTCCATCTTCATCGATTCGAGGATTGCGACGGTGTCGCCCTCGGCGATCACGTCGCCCGGCTTGCACTCGATCTTCCAGACGGTTCCTGTGATGTGCGCTTCAACGTTGGTCACTTGAAAAGCCTCCTTGAAGATCTGTACATCGGCAGTCTGCCACGATAGATCGCCTGATGGTTGGTTCGCAGCTAGCGGTCGTGATTGCCGCCTACAACGAAGGCGATCGGATCGCCGCGACAATCGGGGCGCTAAGCGCCCGGTTTCCCGGCGCGCGGATCTATGTCGCCGATGATGGATCGAGCGATCAGACTGCTGCGCGCGCCGCCGCAGCCGGCGTTGAAGTCGTAAGTAGCGGCAAGCTGATTGGCAAGGGCGGCGCGGCAACGCTCGGCGCTCAGGCGGCGCTGCGCGGTGGCCCGCAGCTGGTGCTGCTGTGCGACGGCGACCTTGGTGAGAGCGCCGGCGCCCTGAAGGACTTGCTCGATGCGGTCGAGCGCGGCGACGGCGATCTCGCGGTAGCGTGCTTTGCGCGCAAGCTCGGCGGCGGCTTTGGCGTCGCAATCGGCTTTGCGCGCTGGGCGATTAAAAACCTGACCGGCGAACTGTTGGAGGCGCCGATCTCCGGGCAGCGCGCAATACGGGCCGAGCTGCTGGCCGAGCTGCTGCCGTTTGCGCCGCGCTTTGGGATGGAGATCGGGATGACGGTCGACGCGGTTCGCGCCGGCTTTCGCGTGATCGAGGTTGAGATTGAGCTCGAGCACCGCGCGACCGGCCGCAGCTGGCGTGGCTTCCTACATCGCTTCCGCCAGCTGCTTGATTTTGTTTCCGTCTGGCTCTCACGGCGGCTGCGCAATAGATTCGCCTGATGATCCTCGCGATCGATCAGGGAACGACCGGAACGACCTGCCTTCTCTTCGACTCGCAGATGGCGCTGCTGGGCCGCGCCTACGAGGAGTTTGAGCAGTTCTTTCCCCAGCCCGGCTGGGTTGAGCATGACGCCGAGCAGATCTGGCAGGTCACACAGCGTGTCGCCTTGACGGCGCTCGACCAGGCCGGCGTTGCGCCCGGCGGGTTGCAAGCGGTTGGCATTAGCAACCAGCGCGAGACGGTCTGCGTCTGGGACCCGATCAGCGGCGAGCCACTGCACCGCGCGTTGGTCTGGCAGGATCGCCGCACGGCAGGGCGCTGCGACGAGCTGCGGGCCGAAGGGATCGAGCAGCTCGTGCGCGAGCGGACCGGGCTGGTGCTCGATCCCTACTTCTCGGCGACCAAGATCGAGTGGCTGCTGGCAAACGTTGACGGGCTGGCCGAGCGCGTCGCCGCCGGAACGGCGATCTTCGGGACCGTTGACTCGTGGCTGATATGGAAGCTGACCGGTGAGCATCTGACCGATCCCTCAAACGCCTCACGCACACTCTGTTACGACCTGCACGAGCAAGCTTGGTCGGCGGAGCTATGCGAGCTGTTTGGCGTGCCGATCGCTGCGCTGCCCGAAGTTCGGCCATCGATCGGCGACTTTGGCCCGCTGCTTGATGATGCGCTGCCCGGTTACGGCGGCGCGCTGTTGACCGGCGTCGCAGGCGATCAGCAGGCCGCGCTGTACGGCCAGGCTGCCTTTGCGCCGGGCGAGGGTAAGAACACTTACGGCACCGGCTCTTTCGTTCTCGTAAATGCTGGCAGCGAGCCTCCGGCGCCGCACCCTGGCCTGCTCAGCACTGTCGCCTGGGCGATCGGCGATAAGACCGTTTACGCGTTGGAGGCGGCGATCTTTGTTACCGGTGCTGGCGTGCAGTGGCTACGCGATGGGCTTGGGATTATCAGCGAGGCAGCAGAGACGGAGGCCTTGGCTGCGTCGCTGCCCGACAATCAGGGCGTCTACTTCGTGCCGGCGCTGACCGGCCTCGGGTCGCCCTATTGGGACCCATACGCGCGCGGCACGATTGTCGGCCTGACGCGTGGTAGCGGACGGGCTGAGCTGGCCCGAGCGACGCTTGAGGCAATCGCCTACCAGACAGTTGACGCGGTCCGCGCGATTGAGGCCGCTAGTGGCAGGCCGATCACGACCCTGAAGGCCGACGGGGGCGCGACGGCGAACCGCTGGCTGATGCAGTTCCAGGCCGATCTGCTGGGCGTGCCGGTCGTCGTACCAGAGGTTCCCGAGACGACAGCGCTCGGCGCGGCGATGATGGCCGGCGTCGGCGCGGCGCTGTTCAGCGAGAGCGACGCGGCCAGCTTCGCACAAGAGCGTGACCGTTATCAACCGCAGCTCGCTCGGCCTGCGGCCGAGTCGTTGCTTGCCGACTGGCACCGCGCGGTCGAACGCTCACGCGGTTGGGCTGAGGCGTAACCAGACAGGTCGGCAAGGGTGTTGATCAGCAATGAGCGACAAACCGACCGAGACTGAAGGCGCTGACGCGACGCTCGCACCGATGCGCGAGCAGGTTTATAAGGACCCGCGCCCGGTCGAGCAGCTGCAGAAGTATTACGACTGGCCGATGACCCATAAGCCCAGCCCGACCTACGACCTGGTGCGGCTGCTGCTGTCGTTGCTCGTCTGGATTCCCTACCGGGCTCGCAGCCGCAACTCGAGCCGAGTTCCAACAAGCGGGCCGGTGATCTTCGCGCCAAACCACTTTTCGCACATCGATCACTTTTTCGTCGGCGCATTTACGCGACGCAAGCTGCAGTTCATGGCGAAGTCGCAGATTTACAAAGGCTGGTTTGCCTGGGTGCTGAGGACCGGGGGGGTCTTTCCGGTCCGCCGCGGCGAACGCGACGAGCAGTCGTTTGCGATCGTCCGCTCAATCCTTGGCCGCGGCGGCTGTATCTGCATGTACTGCGAGGGTGGCCGTTCGCGCAGCGGCCAGCTGGCCGACAAGCCAAAGTCGGGGATTGGCAGGGTCGCGCTGGAGAGCGGCGTGGTCGTGATGCCGGTCGCCGTCTACGGCTCGCAAAAGGTGCGCAACTGGAAGCGGTTGCAGCTGCCGAAGGTGATCGTCTCGTACGGCGAGCCATGGCGTTACGAGATCGTCAAAAATCCGTCGCGCGAACAGCAGCAGGCGGCAGCAGACGAGATCTTTGCTGCGATTCGCGCGCTCTACGCCGAGCTGGAGTCGAGCGTCAGCGAGTAGTCGAGCCAGCTCGACCGTTTGGCGCCGATCCGGTCGTAGAGCTTCTGTGCGCGTTCGTTGCCCGGCGCCGTCTGCCAGCCGAGCGAGGCGGCGCCGTGCTTGCGCGCCTGCTGGGCGCAGGCTTCGATCAGCTGCGCGGCGACACCGCTGCCGCGCGCTTGCTGCGTGACGAACAGATCGTTCATCACGGCGAGCCGGGCGGCGTCGAGCGTCTGCCAGGTCCAGTAGATCGTCGCGAAGCCGACCGCCGTGCCGGCATCGTCGCGGGCGATTAGTTGGATTCCTTCACGCGCGGGGTCGGCGATCAGCGCCCGGCTGACCGCCAGTAGCGCCTCGTCGGCGGGGGAGACCTCGTAAAAGTCGCAGTAGCCGCGCAGTAGCCCAAGCAGCGCCTTCAGGTCGCCCTCGGTCACCGTCGTGATCTGAAAGGTGCTGCTCACAAGCCCATACTACGGCCGAGGATCTCCCTCATCACCTCATCTGTGCCGCCACCGATCGGGCCGAGCCTGGCGTCGCGCACAGCACGCTCAATCCCGTACTCGACCATGTAGCCGGCGCCGCCGTGAATCTGCAAGCACTCGTCGGCCAGCTCAAAACAGTCGCGCTGCGTCTTCAGTTTTGCCATCGTCACCTCACGCGTCGCGTCATGACCTTCAGCGAACAGGCGCAGCGCGTGGTAGGTCAGCGCCCGCCCGGCTTCGATCGTTGTTGCCATCTGCGCAAACTTGTGACGGATCGCTTGGAAGTTGCCGATCTTCCTGCCGAAAGCTTCCCGCTCGGTCGCGTAGGCCAGCGTCCGGTCGAAGACGTTCTGCATCGCGGCGACCGAGCCGAGCGACATCGCCAGCCGCTCCCACTGGAAGTTGGCCATGATCAACTTGAAGCCCTCGTTCAGGCCGCCGAGCAGGTTCGCCTCCGGCACGAAGACCTCGTCAAGTGCGATTAACGCCGTATCGGAGGCGTGCCAGCCCATCTTCTCCAGCTTCGAGGCGCTGTACCCGGCCTGATCGGTGTCGACGATCAGGAATGAGATGCCGCCGTGACCGCCTTCGGCCGTCGTGCGGACCGCCATCACAACGAAGTCGGCGCGCACGCCGTTCGTGATGTAGCACTTCTCACCGCTTACGATCCAGCCGCCATCGACCGGCGTCGCGGTCGTTCGCAGCGAGGCCACGTCGGAGCCGGCGCCGGGCTCGGTTATCGCCAGCGCCGCGATCTTCGTGCCGGCGATCGACGGCACGACGTAGCGCTGCTTCTGGTCATCGCTGCCGAACTTCCAGACCGGAGGAGTGGCGATCGCGACGTGCGCGCCAAGACCGGCCGCAACGCCGGCTGAGCCGCAGCCGGCCAGCTCCTCCGACAAGACCGCTTCGTGCAGGACGTCGCCGCCCTGGCCGCCAAACTCGACCGGCTTGCTCAGGCCAAAGAAGCCAAGCTCGCCCATCCGTGTGAAGCACTCGTTCGGGAACCAGCGCTCGCGCTCCCACTGGTCGGCATGCGGCGCCAGCTCAGCCGCGACGAAGCGGCGCAGCGACTGGCGCAGCTCCTCGTGCTCCTCTGTGAAGGGCGGCGTTATCCGCCGCACCGACGGTTCACCCGGCAGCCCTTTGGCGCCAATCTGCGGCTTAGAGGCCGTAGGAGCGGCCGATCACGTCGAGCATCACTTCATCGGTGCCGGCGCCGATCCGGTTGAGCCGCATGTCGCGCCAGACGCGCTCGATGCCGTACTCCTTCATGTAGCCAGCGCCGCCGTGAATCTGCAAGCACTCGTCGGCCACCTCGCAGGCAGTCCGCGCCGAGAAGAGCTTCGCCATCGAGATCTCGCGCACCGGGTACTCGCCGTTCTGGAAGCGCCATGCCGTCATGTAGGTGAGCTGGCGGGCTGCTTCGATCTTTGTCGCCATGTCGGCGAACTTGTGGCGGATCGCCTGGAAGTTGCCGATCTTGCGACCGAAGGCCTCACGCTCCATCGCGTACTCCAGCGTCTTGTCAAAGCAGCGTTGGGCGCCGGCGACGCAGCCTGCGGCGCCGATCAGCCGCTCGCCCTGCAGCTCCCACATGATGTGGTAGAAGCCCTTGCCAACCTCGCCCAGCACGGCCGTTTCCGGCACGCGCACATCCTGAAAGGCCAACAGCGCCGTGTCGCTGGCGTGCATGCCGAGCTTTTCGAGCTTCTTCTCGCGGATCACTCCGGGCGCGTCCATCGGCACGAGGAAGAGTGTGAAGCCCTCGTAGCCGGCGTCGGCATCGGTCTTTGTGACCAGCACGATCACGTCGGCACGGTGGCCGTTGGTGATGTAGGTCTTAGAGCCGTTGATCACGTACTCGTCGCCATCCTTGACGGCGCGCGTCTTGATCCCGGCAACATCGGAGCCGGCGTCGGGCTCGGTGATTCCAAGGCAGAGGATCTTCTCGCCCTTGATCGCCGGCACGACCCACTGCTGCTTCTGCTCCTCGGTGCCGAAGGCAAGGATCGGTGGCATCGCCATATCGGTGTGGACGGCAACCCCCATCGTCAAGCCGCCCGACTGCGCGTGTGTCATCTCCTCCGCCAGCACCAGCGATGTGTAGTAGTCGCCGCCCTGCCCGCCGTACTCCTCCGGCTTGTCAAGGCCCAGCAGGCCGAGCTCGCCCATCCGCGTGAAGACCGAGTCAGGGAAGGTCGTCTCCTCCCACTCCTCGGCGTGCGGTGCCAGCTCCTTCTGGGCGAATTTACGGATCGACTCGCGCAGCTGCTCGTGCTCATCGGTGAAGATGAAGTGTGCGCGCTTCTGGTCGTAATCGGGCTTCAGGACCGATGAGCCGGATGCCATTGCTGCTCCTTGATTGACGGGGTGTCTAACGGTACCGCGAATCGTACGGGCGGGCAGCGTCGGCCGATCGTGCGTAGCCTTTAGTGCGATGACCGACGGAAACGTTCTCTACAGCGTTGAAAACAGGATCGCGACGATCGCGCTCAACCAGCCCGATTCGCGCAACGCTCTCTCTGATCCGCTGCTCGACGCGCTGCTCGCAGCCTTCGAGCGGGCCCGCGACGATGACGATGTCCGCTGTGTGGTTCTTGCCAGCACGCACGAGCGCGTCTTCTCGGCCGGAGGCGACCTCGGCGGCTTCGCCGAAGAGCTGACCGGCGAGCAACGCTACGAGCGGCTGGCGCGGTTTCCGGCGCTCTTTGAACTGATCGGAACGCTCGGCAAGCCGACGATCTGCGCCGCGCGCGGCCACGTGCTCGCCGGCTCACTTGGGATTGCGTTGGCCTGCGACCTCGTCGTTGCCAGTGACGAAGCGACATTTGGCACACCGGAGCTGAATGTTGGCGTCTTCCCGTTCATGATCATGGCGTTGATCTACCGCAACGTGCCGCGCAAAAAAACGACCGAGATGCTGTTGCTGAGCGAGCGGATCGATGCCGCTGAGGCCGAGCGGCTGGGGATCGTCAACAAGGTCGTGCCGCTGGCCGGCTTCGATGACGCCGTCAACGAGTGGGCGCTGAAGCTGGCCTCGAAGTCGCCGCTGCTGATGCGGATGGGCAAGGACGCAATCTGGAAGCAGCAGGACATGGAGCTGATGGCGGCGCTCGACTTCCTTCGCGGTCAGCTTGGAGAGGCGCTCGGCACGGAAGATCTCCGTGAGGGAGTTAGCGCCTTCTTTGAAAAGCGCGAGCCGCAGTGGAAGGGGCGCTGAGCGGCGATCGGCGCCGTAGTACCGTCTGAGCGGTGACGACGAGTGATGCTGAAGAGACGACTGGAATCCTGCGACCGCTGGCCGAGGATTTGGCAGCGCGCCGCGAGCGGGCAATGCTTGGCGGCGGTCAGGAGCGGATCGACCGCCAGCACGCAGCCGAGAAGCTGACGGCGCGCGAGCGGATCGCCCTGCTGATTGACGAAGGAAGCTTCGTCGAGCTGGGGATCCACGGCGGCATCCACTACTCGGTCCGTGGCCTTGAGGACAAGGATGCGCCTGCCGACGGCGTTATCTGCGGTTACGGCAAGGTCGACGGCCGGATCGTCGCCGTCTGTGCCTATGACTTCACCGTGATGGCCGGTTCGATGGGAATGACCGGTGAGACGAAGGTCGGACGGCTACGTAAGCTGGCGCTGACTAAGCGGATTCCGTTTATCTGGCTGCTCGACTCGGCCGGTGCACGGATCCAAGAGGCCGTCGGGTCGCTCTTCGCCGGCTCTGGCCATCTCTTCCGGGAGGAGGTCGTAATGAGCGGCGTGATTCCGCAGATCGCCGCGGTGATGGGTCCCTGCTCGGCCGGCACCGCTTACATTCCAGCGCTTGCCGACTTCGTGCCGATGGTCAAGGGTCGCGGCTCGATGGCGCTTGCCGGGCCGCATCTGGTGCGCGCCGCCGTCGGTGAAGACGTCACTCAAGAAGAGCTTGGCGGCTCACGGATCCACTGCCGCAAATCTGGCGTCGGCGACCTTGAGGTTGAGTCCGACGAAGAGTGCATTGAGGCGATAAAGAAGTACCTCTCCTTCATGCCGGCGAACTGTGAGGAAGCGCCGCCGATAGCGCAGTGCAACGACCCAATCGAGCGGGCCGAGGAGGCGCTGTTGGACGCGCTGCCGCAGTCAAACCGCAAGCCGCACGACATGTACAAGATCATCGGCCAGATCGTCGACGATGGCGAGTGGTTTGACATGAAGCCGCAGTTCGCGAAGACGATCATCACCTGCTTTGCACGATTTGGCGGCCGCCCGGTTGGGATTGTTGCCAGTCAGCCACGCCAGCTCGGCGGCATTCTTGACAACGATTCAGCCGACAAGGCGGCGCGCTTCGTCAACCTCTGCAACGCCTTTGGTATTCCGCTGCTCTTCCTGATGGATGTTCCAGGCTTCATGGTCGGCACGAAGGTTGAGGCCGAGGGGATCATCCGCCACGGCGCGAAGATGCTCTACGCCGTCGCCAACGCGACGGTCCCGAAGATCACGGTGATCATCCGCAAGGCTTACGGGGCCGGCTACTTCGTGATGAACGGCAGCGCCTACGAGCCCGACCTGATCGTCGCCTGGCCGAGCGCCGAGATCAGCGTGATGGGGGCCGAAGGGGCGGTTGAGATCGTGATGCGCAAGCAGGTCGAGGAGGCCGACGACCCGGAGGCCAAGAAGAAGGAACTGATCGCCGCCTACCAGAGCCTGATCGACGTCTATATCGCCGCCAAGAGCGGCATGATCGATGACGTGATCGACCCGCGCCAGACGCGCGAAGTGATCTGCCGCGGCTTTGAGATGGCATCGACAAAGCGGATTGAGCGCCCCTGGAAGCGCAGCGGCGTCGTCCCGGTCTGATCGGATGGCAGCTGCCGATCAACCCGCAGTCGTTGGCCATTGGATCGATGGCGCTCCCGACGCCGGTGCGTCGCAGCGCTTTGGCGATGTCTACAACCCGGCGACCGGTGAGATCGCGCGGCGCGTTGCGCTTGCCGACAGCGCCGACGTTGACCGCGCCGTAGCGGCGGCGCGAGCCGCATTCCCGGCCTGGGGCGGCACCTCACTGGCCAAGCGCCAGGCCGTGATGTTTGCCTTCCGTGAGCTGCTGTTCTCCCGCGCCGTGTCGCTGGCGGCGCTTGTTACAGCCGAGCACGGCAAGACGCTCGACGACGCCCGCGGCGAAGTTCAGCGCGGCCTTGAAGTAGTCGAGTTTGCCTGTGGCATCGCCCACCTGATGAAGGGTGAGGCGAGCGAGCAGATCTCAACCCGCGTTGATTCCGCCAGCTACCGCCAGCCGCTTGGCGTTGTCGCCGGGATCACGCCGTTCAACTTCCCGACGATGGTGCCGATGTGGATGTTCCCGATCGCACTGGCATGCGGCAACTCGTTTATCCTCAAGCCGAGCGACCGCGATCCGTCTGCGTCACTAATGATCGCTGAGCTGCTAGCCGAGGCCGGCCTGCCGGACGGCGTCTTCAGCGTCGTTCAGGGCGACAAGGACGCCGTTAACGCGCTGCTAGTTCACCCTGAGGTTGACGCAATCTCATTCGTCGGTTCAACACCGATCGCCCGCCACATCTACGAGACGGCAACGGCTCACGGCAAGCGCGTTCAGGCGCTCGGCGGCGCCAAGAACCACGCTCTCGTGCTGCCTGACGCCGACATTGATGTCGCCGCCGACGCGATCGCCTCAGCCGCCTTTGGCAGCGCCGGGCAGCGCTGCATGGCGATCTCGGCCGTAGTCAGCGTTGGCGAGCAGACAGGCGACGCGCTGGCCGCCGCGATCGCCGAGCGCGCCCGCGCGCTGACGGTCGGCGCCGGCATCACTGAGGGGACCGAGATGGGGCCGGTAATCACAGCTCAGGCGCGCGAACGCGTCGCTTCATACGTTGAGGCTGCCGCCGGCGAAGGGGCCGAGCTGTTGGTCGACGGCCGCGAGCTGGTTGTTGAAGGTCACGAGCAGGGCTTTTTCATCGGAGCGAGCGTCGTTGACCGCGTCACGACGCAGATGAGCTGCTACCGCGATGAGGTCTTCGGCCCGTTGCTGGTGATGTTGCGCGCCGAATCGTTCGACGCCGGCCTTGAACTGATCAACGCCAATCCTTACGGCAACGGCGCCGCGCTCTTCACCGCCGACGGCGGCGCGGCGCGCGAGTTCGGCAGCCGGGTGCAGGCCGGAATGGTTGGCATCAACGTGACGATCCCGGTACCAATGGCCTACTTCTCATTTGGCGGCTGGAAGGATTCGCTGTTTGGCGACCTGCACGTCCACGGCCCTGAAGGCGTTCTCTTCTACACGCGTGGCAAGGTCGTCACGGAGCGCTGGCCGCAGCGCGCTCAAGGTGTCGATTACGGATTCCCAACCCAGTCCTAAGGGCGATATGTCAAAAAATGACCCAGTTGTAATCACCTGCGCGATCTCCGGCTCGATTGCCAACCGTGAGCAGTGTCCGGCGATCCCCTACACGCCGGCCGAGTACGGCGCAGAGGCGCGCAGGATCGTCGACGAGGGTGGCGTGATGATTCACATCCATGCCCGCACAGTTGACGGTGTGCCGTCATACGAGATCGAGGATTTTGCCGCGATAACGGAGGCGATCCGTGGCTCCGTCGACGACGTGATCATCAACTATTCGACCGGCACGGTCGGTGTGTCGATCGAGAAGCGCGTCGCCTATCTGGAGGCGCTGAGGCCAGAGGTTGCGGCGCTGAACATGGGGTCGATGAACTACGCGAAGTATTCGAAGTCGCGTAAGGAGTTTGTCTTCAAGACGGTCTTTGAGAACTCGTTTGACGAGATCATCGAGCTGTTGACGGCGCTCAACGCAAACGCCATCAAGCCGGAGCACGAGTGCTTTGACATCGGCCACGTCGGCAGCCTCCACCCGCTGGTCGACATGGGGCTGCTGAAGGCGCCGCTGCACATTGACTTCGTGATGGGCGTGCTCGGCGGGATTCCGGCCAGCAAGTCGAACATGGCAGCGATGGTCGACAACATGCCCGATCAGAGCCACTGGGGCGTCGTCGGTATCTCACGCGATCAGTGGATGCTGATCGAGGCGGCGCTCGATCTTGGCGGCTCGATCCGCGTCGGCCTTGAAGACAACCTTTACCTGCCGAGCGGCGAGATGGCGTCGTCGAATGGTGAACTGGTTGCCGTCGCGCGCCAGATGACTGAGGCCGCCGGCCGCCGGCCGGCAACGCTTCCCGAGGCCCGCGGCCTGCTCGGCCTGCCCGCGGCGGGAGACTGAGGCCGGGGTATGGCGCTGCCGCTCGAAGGGCTCCGCGTACTTGACTTTTCGCGCCTGCTGCCGGGCCCGTTCTGCTCGCTGCTGCTGGCTGACTGCGGAGCCGACGTGATCAAGGTTGAGGACACCGGGATCGGTGATTACGCGCGCTGGGCCGGCCCGTTCCACGAGGGTGTTGAAAAGTCGGCCAGCGGCGCGCTCTTCCTGGCGCTCAACCGCAACAAGCGCTCGATTCGGATCAACCTGAAGAGCGACGAGGGGCGCGAGCTGCTGCTGCGTCTAGCGCGCGACGCCGACGTGGTGCTGGAAAGCTTTCGCCCTGGCGTGCTCGACCGGCTGGGCGTCGGCTACGAGGCTTTGAAGGCTGAGAACAAGCGAATCGTCTACTGCGCGATCAGCGGCTACGGCCAGGACGGGCCGCTCGTTGATCGCGCCGGCCACGACATCAACTACCTCGCAACTGCAGGCTTGCTTGGGCTGACCGGCGACGTCGACGGCCCGCCGGTGCAGTCGGCAACGCAGATCGCTGACATCGGAGCCGGCTCGCTGATGGCGGCCTTCGCGATCCTTGCCGCGCTGCGCGAGCGGGATCGCTCCGGCGAGGGGCAGATGATCGACATTTCGATGACTGACGGCGCCTTCGCTTGGGCGATCGTGCCGGCAGCTGAGTTGCTGGCCGGGGGCAAGCCGGCGCGCCGCGGTGAGGGGCCGCTGGCCGGCGGATTGATCTGCTACCGCCCGTACCGCTGCGCCGACGGCTGGGTCTCATTCGGTGCGTTGGAGCCAAAGTTTTGGAAGCTGTGGTGTGAGGGGACCGGTCACGAGGAGCTGCTCGACCAGCAGTTCGAGCAGCCCGGCACTGAGGCGCACAGGAAGGTCGAAGCGGTCTTCGCTGAACGAACACGCGAGCAGTGGGGCCAGTTCGGCGCGCAGTACGACTGCTGCGTCGAGCCGCTGCTAGAGATTGAGGAGGCGTTGGAATCGGAGCTCGCGAAAGCGCGCGGCATGGTCGTCGGGCTGACGCAGCCGGGTGCCAGCAAGCCGGTCCGCGCTGTCGGCAGCCCACTGGCCTTTTCGCGCACGCCGGTCGATACCGACCGCCTGCCGTCGCCGTCGCTGGGCGAGCACACGGCTGAGCTACTTGCCGAGGCTGGCTACGACGAAGCACAGATCACTGCGCTTGAAGCGATCGGCGCGATCGGCGGTTTTGAGGCTGACGCCGGCGGTTCATTCCTTAGCTGAGCGCAGTTACCAACGGGCGTCGTGACGTTCGATAACGCCGAAGCCCTCGCTTAGCGTTATGCCGCCCGGCAGTGTGCCGGTAAAGCAGCCGAAGGGCTGGCGGTAATCGCTGAGGATGATCTTCAAGTCGTCACGGTTGGCGCGTTCGGCCTCGGCACTGAAGGCCAGCGATTCAACTTGGCCGGGGAAGCTGACGCTGCCAAGGTCGGCTGGAATCTGGGCTGGCGGTAGCTCGCTGGCAACGCCGTCAAGCCAGATTGTTCGCTCGCTGCCGTGGGCGGCGTCATGGACGCCGGTGACGATGTTCCAGGTCAGAGCTCTGCCGGCCTGATC
Source organism: Solirubrobacteraceae bacterium (assembly GCA_039744215.1). Lineage (GTDB taxonomy): Bacteria > Actinomycetota > Thermoleophilia > Solirubrobacterales > Solirubrobacteraceae > F1-60-MAGs163. The sequence continues at coordinate 150,484 of JBCJTT010000002.1, read as the reverse complement.
GCGGCCGACGCCAGCCGACCAGCTCCACGAGGTTTCGCGCGCGTGGTACCCGGCCGTCTCGTCGATCAGCCCGGCGCACTCGATCCGTTGCTCGCGGCCGCCAGCGTTAACTGTGCCAACTGCGATAACCGGCAGCTTGCGCGTCCAGATGTACGAGTCGCCGTGGCGGCTGACGACCTCGACCGGCTCGCCCGCCGGTTGCAGCAGCAGATCAATCGCGACCTTTCTTCCGCGGACGCTGAGGCGGCCGTTGTCGACGGCGACGAGGCGGCTCGTGAACTTCGTCTGTTCAACGAGCTCGCCGCTGGCTCGGTCGAGTACCGCCCAGAAGGCCTGCGGAATCCCACCGATCCTGACTGTTGCCGCGCAGAGCATTAGCTGCTCTGCGTAGATTCCGACGTAGCTCCAGCGCTTCAGTGGGCGCCGCCCGCGCAGCAGCGCCATCCGCGCTGGCGGCAGCGCAAACCCCTCCGGGCGGACGCTGCCGTCGCTGCGCAGCGGAAGTTGGTCGAGGTCCACAACGACGAAGCTACCGGACGCGGCTATTCTTGCCATCGCTTGCGTGTAGCTGCCGTTCAGATGACCGCGACGCCCGACCTTGCGACGAATATCGCGAAGGCCGATGCTTCCGTGCGCGAAGCGGCCAGCGATGGCGCCAGCCTGGTGCTGCTGCCGGAGTGGTGGGCGGCCGGTGGTACGCCCGAGCAGCAGCGTGCCGCGGCGCAGGACCTCGAAGGCGATGCAATCGCCTGGGCTTCAGCGACCGCGGCCGAGCTGGCAATCGATCTGATCGCCGGTTCGGTCGCCGAATCGGTTGAAAGCGGCAGCAAGCTGCACAACACGACCGTCCACATCGGCCCGGATGGCCGGCGGCGCGCGGTCTACCGCAAGATCCATCTGTTCGATGTCGATGTTGAAGGCGTCAGCTACCGCGAATCTGATGATCAGGTGGCTGGCGAGCAGCCGGTCTGCAGCGTTGCCGCCGACGGTACGGTGATCGGCCTAAGCATCTGTTACGACCTGCGTTTCCCTGAGCTCTACCGGCTGCTGGCCGTCGCCGGCGCCAAGATAATCGTCGTTCCGGCCTGCTTTACGCGACGCACGACGGCCGATCACTGGCCGACGCTGCTGCGCGCACGGGCGATCGAAAACCAGTGCTTCGTGATCGCCGCAAACCAAGTCGGCGAGCGCGCACCGGGGGTCGAGTCGGGCGGGCACTCGATGATCATCGATCCGTGGGGAGCAGTTCTGGCGCAGGCAGCCGACGCACAGGTAACAATCAGCGCCGACCTTGACTTCGAGCTACTTGATCAGATCCGCCGTGAGCTGCCCTCGCTGGCAGCGCGCCGGCCGGAGGCCTACGTGACCCCTCGCCGGGAGCAGTGCTGATGGCAATCTCGGGCTCCCGGCAGGCGACCGACAAGCGCCGCCAGATCCTTGACGGCGCAGTCCGCGTCTTTGCACGCGAAGGTTTTCATCGCTGCCGTGTCGCCGACATTGCTGACGAGGCAGGCGTCGCCTACGGCCTCGTCTATCACTACTTCAGTTCGAAGGATCAGATCCTCGACACCTTGTTCCTTGAGCGCTGGGATCTGATGCTTGAGGAGATTGCGCGCGTTGACAAGCAGCAGGTACCGGCGCGCGACAAGCTCGCCGCCGTGGCTGGCTTCATCGTTGACTCCTATCGCCACGACCCCGACCTGATGAAGGTGATCATCGTTGAGGTGACGCGAGCCGCCAACACGTTTGGGCGCAGCCACCTTGAGAAGATCCGCGAGGCCTACCAACTGATCGCCGTGATCATCGCCTCGGCCCAGGCCAGCGGCGAGTTTCGCGATGACGTAACGCCGACCTTCGCGGCGATGGCCTTCTACGGCACGGTCGAGCAGGTGCTGACGGGCTGGATATTTGATCTTCTGCCCGACGCCGGCGATGACTACGACGAGGCCAAGAGCTCCATCGTCAGCACGATCTGCGACGGGCTTGAACCGCGCTAACGGTTGCCTAGCGCGGCCGGGCGCTTGCGGTTTGTCGCCCGTGGTGCGCTAACGTCCGCGCCGATGGACAACGAAATCGTCAAACGGCTCGCATGGATGGGCTTCGTCGCCGCGCTTGAAGCGCTCGCAAGCATTGCCGCGCTGCGTTTGGCGGGCTTCATCTGGCAGCGCTTCCTCGACGAAGACCCGCCGGCGTGAGCAGCGATCCGACCCAGCCACCGGTGATCCCCGGCCCGCGCAGCGGCGTTTCGCCGACTGCCGGTCAGGCCGCTGCGCCGGCCTATGAGCCGACGCTGCAAAGCGCGCCGCCTTATTCACCGCCGGCCTTCGAACCGGCTAGTAGCGAGCGCTCGATCTTCGAGCAGCGGCCTGAGATTCTGATCGGCTTGGCAACTGTCGGCGGCTTCGTTGCCGCGCAGCTGCTCGGCCGGATCAGGGGGCGCTAGGCGATGGGCAGCGAACCTGGCCCCAGCGAAACTGCTCTTGCTCAGGCGATCCAGCGCGTCACCGCCGACACGCGTGGCCTCGTCCAAGAAGAGCTCGAACTGGCGAAGCTCGAGCTGAAGACGAAGGCCGCCGTCTTTGGCCGCGGCAGCGTGATCGGTATCGCAGCCGGCGTCTTCCTCGCCGGCGCGCTGCTGCTGATCATTCAAGGCGCCAGCTGGCTTGCTTGGTATCTGCTATTCCCAGAGCAGACATTCTTCTGGGGCTTCTTCCTGATCGCTTTCCTGCTGATTCTGTGCGCCGTAATCGCCGGCTTGATCGCCGCCAAGCTGCTGAGGAAGGCAAAGGCTCCGATCCCTGATCAGGCGCTCGCTGCAGCCCGTCAGACGAAGCAGACAATCAGCGAGCAGGCACATCTGATGGCTGAGCAGGCGCGCGAGGCAGCGGTGCTGCCCCAGGAGGATCGCCAGTGAGCCCGGCGCAGACCCCCGGTCAGCTGCGCGCCTCAATCGCTCAGCGCCAGAGCGATCTTGCCGGTTCGCTGACCGAGCTGCGCCGCGAGGTCGTCTCGCTTGCCGACTGGCGCAGTCAGGTCAATCGCCACCGGCCGAAGGTGCTGGTCGGGGCAGCGGTTGTTGGCTTTGTGATCGGCGGCGGGATCGCCGCGCTGATCGGCCGCCGCCGCTACTAGGGCTCGAGCAGCGCCGGGGCGATCCCCGAAACGCCGAGCACGCCGGGCCCGGCGTGGGTGCCGATCACGGGGCCGATCTCGGTGCAGAGCAGCGGTTCATGACCGAAGATCTCGCGGCCTCGCTCAACCATCTGCTCGGCCAGCTCGGGCACTTCGACGTACTGCACAATCCAGGCTGTCGCGCCGGCTTCCTTGCGCTCCTCCAGCAGCTCGACCATCCGCTCGAAGGCGCGGCGGTTGGTGCGAACTCGCTCGACCGGCTTGATCTCATCTTCGAATGTCAGGATCGGTTTGATCTTCAGTGCGCTGCCAAGCCAGGCCTGCGCTGCGCCGATCCGTCCGCCCCGTCGCAGGTACTCCAGCGTGTCGACTGAGAACCAGATCTTTACGTTGTCGACGGCCTCCAGCGTGCGCGCTTTTACGGCCTCAAGATCGCGCCCGCCGCGCGCCGCGCTGGCCGCTGCTAGGACGATCGCCGCCAGCCCGCCGGCGGCGCTGCGCGAGTCGATCACTTCGATCGTCCGCTGCGACCCGGCTGCGGCGAGCTGCTCGGCCGCCTGACTCGCGCTGTCGCAGGTTCCTGAGATGCCGGCGCCGATGTGAACCGAGACGATGTCGTAGCCCTCAGCGATCAGTGGCTCGTAGACGGCGATGAAGTCGCCGGGCGAGGGTTGCGAGGTTGTTGGCAGATCGCTGCGCGTACGCAGATCTTCGTAGAAGGCGTGGAAATTTGGCATCTCTGCTTCACGCGTCAGCAAGTCGCCGTCTTTTACGTAGAGGCTGACCTGATGAATCCCGTACTCGGCGATCAGTTCGCGCGGCAGGTAGTGGGTGGAGTCAGTTACAACGGCGACGGGCACCCGGCCAGCCTATTACAAGCGCGTTACTCTCGGCCTGTGGTCACGCTCTACCGCTGCCCTGCCCCGACCGATCAGCTCTGCGCCTGCGGCCGCGTGGCGCGTGAGCTAAAGGCGTTGGGGATTGAAAACGAGCAGCTGCGCGTGCCGTGGCGCAAGAGTGGACGCCGCGAGGTTCAGCAGCTCAGCGGCCAGCGCACTGTGCCACTGCTGGTGATTGACGGCGAGGCGATCTGCGATTCACGCCGGATTGTCGATCACCTGCGTGCGTCGGCGGAGTTATCGCCGGCAACCGCAGTCGACGTTAACGGGCTCAGCTGAGACGGTTTTCGATTTGCAGCGGCGGCGCTGATCCGGGCGCGGCGCTCTCTGGCAGCGGTTCGGCCGCGCTTGTTGCTGGCGCGCCGAGTACGGCCGCCAGCTCGCCACTCTCATACATCTGGCCGACGATGTCGGCGCCGCCAACCAGCTCGCCGTGGACAAACAGCTGCGGGATTGTCGGCCAGTTGGACAACGATGAGAGCTCCTGACGGATTCGCGGGTCGGCCAGCACGTCGACCGCTGCGAACTGGGTTTCGGTCGCCGTCAGGGCGGCGCAGACTCGGGCCGAGAAGCCGCACATCGGCTGCTCTGGTGTTCCTTTCATGAAGAGGATCACTTCGTTTGAGCTGATTGCGTCGGCGAGCGTCTCGCGCAGTGGGTTGTCGGGCTGGTCTGTCATTGAGTCTCCGTTGTCAGTGCGAGTGCGTGGATGCTGCCGCCAAGTTCACCTTCGTCAAAGATTGAGTAAACGATCCGATGCTGCTCAACCAAGCTAAGGCCGGCAAAGTTGCTGGCGACGACGCGCGCCGTGAAATGCACCTCGTCGTCGCTGCTGACCTCGGCTTGGGCGCCTGGGATTCCAGTTTCGATTCGTTGCTTCACTTCGGTCACCGTTGGCATCAACAGACAGGGTAGAGCACCGCTATACTTCGTGGCATGGCGACAACCACCGAAGTCACATTCAATGTAAAAGGGATAGTGCTCAGCGAGCTTGGCGCGGCCAAGATGCACGAATACCTTGACGCGGAGAGCGCCGACGTTGCCGTTGCTGGCCTGCGGCTTGGTGTCAAGGGCGGCGGCTGCTCTGGCTTCCAGTATCAGCTGGCTTTCGACCAGCAGCGCGATAGCGACATCGTCTTTGAGGATCGCGGCCTGAAGCTGCTTGTCGATCCGAAGGCCCTCGCTTACGTCGATGGCTCGGAGGTCGACTATGTCGAATCGCTGCAGGGTGCTGGCTTTCAGATCAACAACCCAAATGTCGTTGCCTCCTGCGGTTGCGGTACTTCGTTCCAAATCAAGGACGAAGAGACCGAGCCGGTCAGCGCTCTTTAGCGACCGGGAAGCCGCTCAGTCGTCGCTCTTGTCGAGCGACCACCAGATCACGCGGCAGGCCGCTGTGCGGTGTGGACGCCAGCTTTCGGCGATTGTTTCGAGTGCCGCGCGGTTTGGCAGCTTCTCTAGGCCGTACGACTGCTGCACGCCCTTGCGGATCGCCAGATCACCCCAGGCCAGCACGTCGGGGCGACCCAGCTGGAACATCAGGAACATCTGAGCCGACCATTCGCCGATGCCACGCACCTGCGTAAGTTCGGCAATCACCTGATCATCCGGCAGCTCCGCGATCCGGTCGAGCTCCAGCGCGCCCGAATCAACCTGCTCGGCCAGTGAGCGCAGGTACGAAGTCTTGGCGCGCGACAGGCCGACCGCAGCGCGCAGCTCTTCCGGGTCGTCGGCCAGCACCTGCTGTGGCGTTGGCGGCCGCCCGTCAAAGCGGTTCAGGAGTCGCTGCCAAAGAATCTCGACAACGTGGTTTGACAGCTGTTGGCCGACGATTGAGCGGACCAGCGCCGCGTAGTGCTCGCGCTCACGGTCGCCTTCTTCGACCAACAGCACGTCGTGGCGTTGAAGCAGGCGGGCGAGCACCGGGTCGCTCTGCGCCAGATGGGCGCGGACGGCTGCATCCTCGCCGCCGCTCACAGCGCTACGGCTGGCCGGTGACTGCGCCGGGGACGCCGGTGTTGGTCGAGTACGCCGGCTGCAGTTTCATCTCGGGGCGGAAGGCATGGACGGCCTGCGCGACGGCGACGGCAGCCTCGGCGTAGCCGGTCGCAATCAGCTTCAGTTTGCCCTCAAAGGTCGTTATGTCGCCGCAGGCCCAGATCCGCTCGAGCGCTGTTTGGCAGGTGGGCGAGACGCAGATCGCACCCTTTTCAATCTCAAAGCCCCAGTCCTTCAGCGGCCCGAGCGCTGTCTTGAAACCGAGCTGCGGCAGGATCGCGTCAACCTCAATCTCGATCTCCTCGTCGGTTTCGGAATGGAACAGTCTGACCGCCTCAATCGCGCCGCTGCCGATGACCTCGCGGATCTGGAAAGGGACGTGCAGCGCGAGATCGCCCGATTCGACCGCTGCGGTGACCTCGCTGACCGTCGCCTCGTGTGCACGGAAGCCCTCGCGCCGATGCGCCAGCGACAGGTGCTCGGCAGTGCCGAGCAGGTTCACAACCCAGTCCAGTGCGCTGTCGCCGCCGCCGATGATCAGCACGCGCTTGCCAGCAAACTCCTGCTTCGAGCCAACTACGTAGTGGACGCCGCGACCTTCCCACGGGCCAAGGTCATAACCGGGTAGCTTCTTTGGCTCGAAGGCGCCGTGGCCGCCGGCGATGATCACGGCGCGTGAACGCAGCTCGCCGCGGTCGGTCTGTAAGACGACGAGGCGATTGTCACCCTCGCCCTCCCAGCTGACGCTCTGCGCCGTTATCTCAAGGTGGACCGGCACATCGAACTGCTCGAGCGTCTGGCGGCGGTGGTTTTCAACTAAGTCCTTGGCAAGAATACGCGCGTGGCCGGGAACGTCGAAGATCCACTTCTCTGGGTAGAGAGTCGTTAGCTGGCCGCCGACCTGCGGCAGTGAATCGATAATCCTCGCGCTCGACTCGCGCATTCCGGCCCAGAAGGCGGCCGATAGGCCGACCGGTCCGGCGCCGACGATCGTGATGTCGCGCACTGCGGAAAGGTCGTGCTCCGGCGCGGTGTGATGGATGCGGTTCATGCCGACAGCGCGCCGGCGGAGACCGGCTCTCCGTCGAGCGCGATCAAGGCCCGCTCAACCGATGTCCGCATGCAGGTGAAGTTGGGCGTGTCGCGCTCGGTGTATGCGGAAGCCTCTGTTGCGCGCAGCTTGTGAACAAGATCCATGAACAGACCAGCATCATCGGTGTCGAAAGCGACGATGAACTCCTGATCGTCAAGCCCGAACGAGTAGCTGGTGTGGTTGTCAACGCCCTCGGCAGCCTTGCCGACCTTGATGTGCTCCTGCATCACGCGCCAGCGCTCCTCGGCCGGCAGCATGTACCAGTCGCGGCGCTTCACGAACGGGTAGATGAAAACGTACTTGCCGCGGAACGGGCGCGGTGTAAAGCGGACGTCGTCGGAGTACTCGGAGCCTTTGCGCATCCCAAGGTAGGCGTAGGGCGTCGTGCACCACTTCATCAGGCCGCTCTGGCCGAGAACGACGCCAAACTCGTGAACGCGGTCAAGGTTTTCGCATTCGATCGAGATCATCAGGTCGCAGTCACCGCGGATCCCGACCAGCGAGAAGGCCTGCAACAGGTGGTCGGAGCCAAAGTCCTCGCAGGCTGCGAGGAACTCCTGCTTGTCGGCCAGCCGTTGCGCTGGCTCGAGCCGCTTCCATGACGGATCGACCTGAAGGAATGTGTATTTGACGAAGTGGCGCATGAGCTGGCTGGTGCCTTATCTAGAGGGTAACGGGCGACGCTTTGCGGCCGCCGCCCGTCCAGTGGTCAGAATAGTGGCGATGGCTCTTCTAAACAGGTTGTCGGCGCCGCTTGCAGTGCTCGCTGCGGCGCTCGCAATCCTCCTCTGCTCGCCGCTGGCGGCGGCGGCCTCGGTGCCGCCGCTGGCGTCCAGTACGCCACGCGTGCTGATTGTCCTGCTGCCCGGCGCGCTGCTAGGCGGCGCGCCACAGCAATCACCGTTCGAGCGGATCGTCGCGCAGCGGGGGCTGTCGATCGGGCTGAGTAGCGCCACGCAGGGCCGCTACGTAGCCAGGCAGGCGCTGCTCGACATCTCACAGGGGACGCGTGTTTCGCTCTCGACCTACAGGCCTGAGCTGCCGCCGGAGCTGGTGCTGGTCGCTGACAAGCGCGGCGGCTACTTCCAGGGCTGGATGGAAGTCAACCGGCGCGCCGCCAACGCTCCGGCGGCGGTTCGGCCGGGGCTGCTGGCGCAGTCGGTGCCTGGCGGCGCTGGTTATGCCGGTGTTGACGGCGGGGGGGTTGACGATGCGATCGTCGCCGCCGACCGCGCCGGCCGTGTTGCCCGGATCTCGCTTGGCAGCTCAGCGACCGTCGCTGAGCGCGCTCAGCGCTTGCTGGCCGAAAAGTCGCTGGTTGTTGTCTCGTTGCCGCATGGTCGGCCTGGTGATCAGGCGTTGGCGAAACTGACCGCCGGGCGCCCGCCGCGTGAGCTGTTGATCGTGATGCGCTCGCCGCCGCAATTGCGCGCCGCGCAGCTGCTGCCGGTCGGTATCGCCGGGCTCGGGGCGCCCGGCACGCTGACCTCTTCGACGACCCGCTTGGACGGAGTGATCGCCGGCATCGACCTGCTGCCAACGACGCTCGACTGGCTCTCTCTCGGTGTCCCGGGTGTTGTCAGCGGCCAGCCGATCGAAAACCTGCCCGGGCGCGACCCGGATGCCCTGCTGGCACTGAAGGCGCGGCTGCAGGTCGTCGGCCAGCGGCGCTTCCCGGCGCTTTGGGCGCTGCTTGGCGGCTGTCTGATCCTGACGCTCAGCGCGATGCTGATCGCCGACCGGCGCGGCCTGCGCTGGTCGATGCGCAGCGGCGCACTGGCCGTCTTCTGGCTACCGTCGATGCTGCTGCTGACGGCCGCAATCGCACCCTCGCTGACGGTCGAGATCCTGATTGTTGTGGTGGGCTCGCTGCTGCTCGGCGCCGTCACCGACCGCTTGGTCGCCTGGCCGCGGGCACCGGCGCTGCCTGCGGCGGTTGCCGTCAGTGCCTATCTGCTCGACCTGGCCTTTGGCTCGCCGCTGATCATTCGCTCGTTGCTGGGCCCCAACCCGCTCTTTGGATCGCGCTTCTATGGGATCGGCAATGAGCTTGAATCGTTGTTGCTGGCGCTGGCGCTGATTGGGCTTGCGGCGCTCTGGTATGGCCGCGGCCGCTCACGCCAGGCGGCGGCAGTTTTCGCCGGCGTCGGGTTGGTGCTGGCAGCGGCGCTTGGTTCGGCCCGGCTTGGCGCCGACGTCGGCGGCGTGATGACCGTCGCCGCCGGTTTTGGCGTAGCGACCGTTCTGATGTTGACCGGACGGCTGACGGCGCGCACGATCGCGCTGCTGCTGCTGGCGCCGCTTATCGCGCTGCTGCTGCTGGCGGCGCTCGACCTATTGACCGGCGGCGATTCGCACTTCACGCGGACCGTCCTGCGGGCCGACGGCCCTGGCGAATGGTGGGAGATCTTCGCGCGCCGCTTTGAGCTTGCCGGCCGCGGACTGATTCGTGGCTTGATGCCTGTCGCGACGCTGATCGCGGCGCTGACCGTGGCACTGGGGATCGTCCGCCGTGAGCGGGTGCTGGCACCGGTCGACGGCGACGCCAGCTGGCGGGCCGGGTTGGCTGGCGCTGTCGCGGTCGGCGTCTTCGGCGCCCTGTTCAACGATTCCGGCCCGATGCTGCTGCTCTTTGCGACCTTCATCGCGCTTTGCGGCGTTATTTACCTGCGCGGCGACGCGCGGCTCGCCGAGCCCGCGCCGCGCTAGGATCGGGGCTCGATGCGGATCGCAATTGTCTCCCCGTACTCGTGGAGCTACCCCGGTGGCGTCGCGAGGCACATTGAAGCGCTGGCCGACGCTCATCGCGAGGCCGGCCACGAGGTGCGGATCCTGACGCCGTATGATCCGCCCGATCAGCGCAGCACCCGTCTGCACGCCGGCGCCGCGCCGCAGCACCGTCAACTTGATGGCCACATGGTTGATCTCGGCCGCACGGTCGGTATCCGCGCCAACGGCGCGGTCTCGAACATCTCGCTGCTGGGGAGCGGCGTTCAACGGCTCGCCCAGAGCCTGACTGAAGGCGACTTTGACGTTGTTCACATCCACGAGCCGGTCGTGCCGCTGGTCAGCTGGATGGCGCTGAACTGCCGCGACACGGCGCTCGTCGCGACCTACCACACATATGCCACCAACCGTTGGTCGCACGGGCTCGCCGTCCTGTTCGGGGCGCGGCGGCGGATGCAGCGGCTGAACGCTCGGATTGCGGTCTCGCAGGCGGCTTCGTGGACGGCGCGGCGCTTCTACGGTGGCCGCTACAGCGTGATCGCCAACGGGGTCGAGCTGCCCGATCGCGGCGCGCCGGTCAAACGGCGCGGCGAGGCCGGCGCGCTGAAGCTCGTCTTCGTCGGTCAGGCCGTTGAACGTAAAGGGCTACCGGTTCTGCTGGCGGCCTTCGAAGGGCTGCGCGACCACTGCAGCGCCGAACTGATAATCATTGGCGCCGGCGAGCAGGATGTGGCACCGCTGCTGATCGATCCGCGCGGCGTCACCGTCGCCGGACTGGTCGACGACGGTGAGAAGCAGCGCCTGCTGGCCGAAGCAGATGTGCTCTGCGCTCCGTCGCTCGGCGGCGAAAGCTTTGGCATGGTCCTGACCGAGGCTTTTGCGGCCGGAACCCCGGTCGTTGCCAGCGACATCGCCGGCTACCGCGATGTTGTCAGCGATGGCTGCAACGGATTGCTTGTAGCTCACGGCGATCCTCAGGCGCTGGCCGAGGCTCTACGTGGGTTGGCGCTCGACCCTCAGCGCCGCGCAGAGCTGAGCCGCGGCGCCGCTGACAGCGCCGCCGAGTTTGCTTGGCCGCGGATCAGTGCTGCCACGGTCGATCTTTACGAGCAGGCGATCGCCGCGCACGCTGCGCAAGTGGCGGCGAGCGCCTGCGCTGAGCGGCTGACGGCCGACGGGCTTCCGCCGGTTGCGGCGCAGCGGCTGGCGACGATCGAGCCGGAGCCGCCCGGCGGCTGGCGCCGTGCCCGGATCCGCAGCGCCGCCCGCCGCTTGGCGCTCGGGCTGGCAGCGGCCCTTACGATCGGCCTTGCACTGGTCGCGCTGGAAAAGATCGGTGTCGATCGAGTGATCGCCAGCCTGTTGCAGTCGAGCCCGGCGTGGGTGCTCGCGGCGGTCGCTGTGATGGCCCTCTCAATGGTTCTTCGCGCCGTCAGCTGGCATGCGATCCTGCACGCCGCGCTGCCCGACCGGGTGCTCAGCCAGCTCGACACGTTCCGCGCAACGGCAATCGGCGTCTTGATGTCGGCGACGCTTCCGGCCCGGCTTGGCGAGCCGGCGCGAGCGATCGTTATCTCGCGCCGCGCCGGGCGCCCGCGCGAGACGATGCCGGCAGTTGTCGGCACGCTTGTCTCGCAGACGCTGCTGAACGTGGTGGCGTTGGTAATCCTCGGTGTGATCGCCTTCTCCAGCGTGCCGATCTTCGACCAGCGCCACGGTGTGCTGGTCCTCTTTGTGCTCGGCCCGGTCGTGCTGCTGGCGGCAGTGCTGATCGTCCCGGCTGTCCTAGCGGCTAGCTCCGGTGAGCGGTTCGGCCGCACCCGCGCCGTGCTCGACCCTGTGCTGGCGGCGGCCCGTCAGGTCCGCGGCGGGATGCGCGTCTTCCTTCAGCCGAGGGCCGGGGCGCTGGCCTTGGCGGCGCAGCTCTGCGCCTGGGCGCTGCAGGTGCTGGCCTGTTACCTGCTGCTGCTGGCGATTGGGCTTGACGGCCGCACCGGGATCGGCGCCGCTGCCGCTGTCCTGCTGGCCGTCAACGTCACGGCGCTGGTGCCAGTGACGCCGGCCAACGTTGGTGTTTTCCAAGCGGCCTGCGTCGCAGTGCTTAGCGGTGCCTACGGCGTCAGCACAGCCGACGCGCTTGGCTACGGCATTGTTCTGCAGGCGGTTGAGGTTACGACAGCCGTGATTCTGGGTATTCCGTCGCTGCTCGGCGAAGGTTTGAGCTGGCGCGACGTGCGGCTGCGCGCGCTGCATTCAACGCCTGTCCGCCTTAGCCCTGTCGCTGGCCAGCCGGAGCGCAGCGCAAGCGGCGCGTAGGAGGCAGCCGCTGCGCGGCGAATCCCTGCCAATGACCGCTGCATGGGTTTACATGCTGCGCTGCCGCGACGGCAGCCTTTACACAGGCTGGACGAACGACCTGCCACGGCGGCTCGCGGCGCACGGCGCTGGCACGGCCAGCCGCTACACGCGCGCCCGGCTACCGGTCGAACTGGCTGTCGCTTTTGAGATGGAGGATCGCGGCGCCGCGCAGAAGGAAGAGGCGCGGATCAAGCGGCTTCCGCGGGCCGAAAAGCTTGCCTTAATCGGTTAACCGGCGACCGGTGCTTCGCCGCTTTCGTCCACCAGTTCGGGAGGATCTTCGTCGGACAGGCCGCCGAGCCGGGTTGGATCGCGGTCGCTGCCAGCGATCAGCTCATCAGCACGCTGACGGTCGTTGGTTGGCAGCTTGCCCGACTTCAATCCAAAGTAGGTGGCGTCGGGGTGGTGGGCGACGATCGCCAGCGTTGACTGCTCGGGCTCCGGCGCCGCGAACCGGATCAACTTTTACGGCGCTGATCTGACCGACGCGAACCTACAGTACGCGACCCTGCACGACGCAAACCTTGCTGGCGCATACCTATACGACGCGATTCTGTACGGTGCGGACTTGACCGGCGCGGACCTGCGGGACGCGAAAGGACTGGAACGATGATCGACCAAACAATTGAGCAGCAGCTAGCGAACGTGCTGGCTGCGCATCGTGAATGGGTTAAGACTAAGGGCAAGACTGGCGTGCAGCTTGACCTGAGCAGCGCGTTCCTGACTGGCGCGGATCTTACCAGTGCGAACCTGACCGGCGCGAACTTGCGCCGCGTGAATCTACGCAACGCGAACTTGAGCGGCGCGTTCATGCTCAGCGCAAACTTGAGCATGGCGAACCTGACCAACGGGAACTTGAGCGGCCTGAACCTGCGCGGAGCGAACCTGAGCAACGTGAACCTGACCGGCGCGGATATGACCAGTGCGACCGTGAGCGGCGCGACCCTGATCGACGTGAACCTGTTCAGCGCAAACCTGACCGGCGTGAACCTGAGCGCCACGAAAGGACTGGAACGATGACCGACCAAACAATTGAGCAGCAGCTAGCGAACGTGTTGGCCGCTCATACGGAATGGGTAGAAACTGGCCAGCAGGCCGGAACGCGACTAAACCTGCGCGACGCGGACTTGCAAGGCGCGAACCTGACCAGCGCGGACCTAAGCCTCGCAAACCTGACGGAAGCGAAGCAGCGCAACAACGTCAAGCTCGCCTGAATCCTTCGGGCGATAGAAGTCGGCTAGGCAGATCCGGTCGTGGCCCGGCTGACGTGGGCAGACGAAGCGCGTCAAGATCGTTTCGCGGTCATCGGGGTCGAGTACGACGACATCGTTGCCCTCCGAATAACAGGGGAAGTAGCCGAGCAGCGCGCGCGGCCGCCCCAATGCAGTTTGAACAGCACGTGCGTGTCGAGGTGGCGGTAAAGCTCGTCCATCTCGACCGGCAGCTCCTGAACTCCCCACCACGGCGGCGTCGGCACTGGCAGGTCGAAGGATCAGTATGGAATTCGTCACGCCGATGCAAGGAGGACAATAATGTCAGGCACAGTGATCGTTGCTGGGGACAACGGTGTGCAACTTCCGGTGCGTTTACTGCATGCCGAAGGAGATCTTCGGCAAGGACTTCACGTTCTTGGCGCGAGCCGAGCTGCTGACCTTCGAGGAGATGACCCGGCTCACCAGGGTCGCCGTGGCACACGGAGTCGAGAAGATCCGCCTCACCGGCGGCGAACCGCTGCTGCGCAAGGGCCTTGAGGAGCTTGTGGGGATGCTCGCCGCGCTCAAGAGGCCGGACGGCCGTGATGTCGACATTGCGCTGACCACCAACGGATCGGCGCTGGACGTCAAGGCACAGTCGCTCAAAGACGCCGGTCTCAAGCGGGTGACCGTCTCGCTCGACTCGTTGGACGACGCGACCTTCAAGGCCATGAACGACGTGGACTTCCCGGTTGCGAAGGTCTTGCACGGCATCGACGTGGCCCATGAGGTCGGCCTGGGCCCGATCAAGATCAACATGGTGATGAAGCGCGGCCAAAATGATCAGGACATCGTGGCGATGGCACGGCACTTCAAGGGTTCGCCATATATTTTGCGCTTCATCGAGTTCATCGATGTCGGCACCACAAACGGCTGGAAGATGGGCGAGGTGGTGCCGTCGGCGGATGCTCGGACGAACAGCTTTCGTCCGTCATCGTCCACATTTGGCGAGAGCGCACGGATCGCTATTCGGAGTTGCGCGGTGCGAAGACCAACGAGCTTCGCGCGACGGGAAAGAAGAAGATCGAGATGTCCTATATTGGCGGGTCGGCGCAGCTGAGTTGGACGGGTTGCGTTTGGTTGAAGAGTTTATGTCCCAAGTCCCGTGGACCTTCGGTGGCGGCCCGTTGATCGTCGGGGCACGCTGACCAAGTCAAGTAGTCTCCTGCTCAATCCGCGCACCACCACAGAAATGGAACCAGCATGACGCACCCCACCGCAGTGCCCGCATTCCCGACGGGGACGATCCTCGGCTATCCGCGGATCGGCCGGCGTCGCGAGCTGAAGAAGGCCGTCGAGGCGTTTTGGGCCGGATCGATCACGGCGCCCGAGCTCGAGACGCGGACGGCCGAGCTGCGAGCGGCGACTCGTGAGCGCCTCGCCTCGCTCGGCCTGGGTCGCACGGACTCTTCGATCCCGGAGAGCTTCAGCTACTACGACCAGGTTCTGGATGCCGCGGCCACCTTCGGCGCCGTTCCTTCGCGTTTCGCGTCGCTGCTCGATGCGAACGGCCGCCTCGATCTTGACGGATACTTCACGGTGGCGCGCGGCGAGGGCGACCACGCGCCGCTGGAGATGACGAAGTGGTTCGACTCTAACTACCACTACCTCGTGCCCGAAATCGGACCGGAGACGGTATTCCGTCTTGCCTCCGACCGCGTTGTCCACGAGTTCGAAGAGGCCAGGGCCGCCGGATTCGTTACGCGCCCGGTGATCGTCGGTCCGGTCACGTTCCTGCTGCTGAGCAAGGCGAGCGATGAGGCGCCCGAGGGTTTCCGCCCCTTGAGTCGCGTGAGCGAGCTCGTCCCGGTATACGGCGAGCTCCTGGCACGCCTGGCAGCTGCGGGCGCGCAGTGGGTGCAGCTGGACGAGCCGGCCCTGGTCAGCGAAAGCATTGCGGACCGGCGCGAGGACGTGCTCGCGGCAGTCGAGGAAGTGTACGCCGCGCTGGGCGGCGCATCTGATCGCCCGCAGCTCTTTGTCGCCGCGCCGTACGGCAGCCTGGACGACGCGCTGCCCGTGCTCGCGGCGTCACCCGTTGAAGCCATCGGGTTCGACCTCGTTCGTGGCGCGGTGCCCACCGGACTCGACGACGCGACCCGAAACGCGCTGGCAGCCAAGACTCTCGTCGGCGGCGTGGTTGACGGCCACAACATCTGGCGGGGTGATCTCGAGGCCGCGTTCGGCGTACTCACCGAGCTGCGTGCGCTCTCGCCCAGGGTTGCCGTCTCAACGTCGACCTCGCTGCTGCACGTGCCCCACGACGTCGACGACGAACCTTTCCTGCCCGAGGCGATCACGAGCTGGCTGGCCTTCGCCGACCAGAAGGTCGGGCAGGTCGCGACGCTCGCGACCGGACTGGCCGACGGGCCCGAGGCGATCCAAGGGGAGCTGAGCGCCGCCTCCGCGGCTCTGGCCGGCCGTCGGTCGGCGCCGGGCGTGCGCGATGGTGCCGTACGTGCACGCGCCGCCGCCCTGACCGCCGCAGACTTTTCCCGAGGCGAGTATGCCGATCGCCTCGCCGCGCAGGGGGCGGCTCTCGACCTGCCCCTGCTGCCCACCACGACGATCGGCTCGTTCCCACAGACCGGCGACATCCGTCGCGCCCGCGCAGGGCTGGCCCGGCAGACCCTGAGCGAGGCGGAGTACGTCGACCTGATGCGAGCCGAGATCAAAAGCGTGGTCGACCTTCAGGAGGAGATCGGCCTGGACGTCATCGTGCACGGCGAGCCCGAACGCAACGACATGGTGCAGTACTTTGCCGAGAATCTGGACGGCTTCGCCGTCACCGATAACGGCTGGGTGCAGTCCTACGGAACCCGGTGCACACGTCCGTCGATCCTTTGGGGTGACGTGTCGCGGCCCAAGCCGATCACCACCCACTGGTCGACGTACGCGCAGAGCCTGACCGCCAAACCGGTCAAGGGCATGCTCACGGGCCCCGTGACGATCCTGGCCTGGTCGTTCGTGCGCGAAGACCAGCCACTCGGGGAGACGGCGCGCCAGGTTGCGCTCGCGCTGCGCGACGAGCTCGCGGACCTCGAGGCCGCCGGCATCCGGATCGTGCAGGTGGACGAGCCCGCCCTGCGCGAGTTGCTGCCGCTCAAGCGCAAAGACCAGGCGGACTACCTCGACTGGTCGGTCGGCTCCTTCCGCCTGGCCACCTCGGGTGTGCGCGACGAGACGCAGATCCATACGCACCTGTGCTATTCGGAGTTCGGCGTCGTCATCGACGCGATCCGCAACCTGGACGCCGACGTCACAAGTATCGAGGCCGCCCGTTCACGTATGGAGATCATCAAAGACATTCGGGAAAGCGGCTTCGACCACGGCATTGGACCGGGCGTCTACGACATCCACTCACCGCGCGTGCCAAGCATCGCCGAAGTCACCGAGCTCCTGGAAACGGCGCTCGCGTCGATCCCCGCACGCCAGCTCTGGGTCAACCCCGACTGCGGTCTGAAGACCCGCGGCTACGCCGAGACCGTCGAATCGCTACACAACGTCCTCGCCGCCACCCGCGCCGTGCGCGAAACGATCGGTCTGTCCGCCTGATTGAGGCTCTCCCGGCATCGAGGCAGGTCAGCCCAGTGCGCGTTCGTGCGGTAGGTGGAGTTCGATCGGTCCGCAGGAGAGCATGCCCAGGGCGAGCGCGGCTTTGGGGCAATCGAAGCCCGAAAACCCCACCGATGATCAGGCGGTCGTGATTGTTCTCAACCCCTCTGCCCGTGGCAACAACCTGGTTCTCGACCGTTTCGCCGAGCGCGAGAACGATGGCGTCATAACGCTCGCGCAGCGCCTTGCCGGTCAGGTCGCCGCGCTCGGCGATTGCGGCGATGTGGGCCGGCGTTCGGGATGCACTGGACGGGAACGGGGGAGAACTCACCGAGAAAGCGGATCGCGTCGCGCATATCTTCGGGCCCGGTTGAGCAGTTGAGGCCGATCGCGTCGACCTTTAGCGCTTCGAGCGTGGTCAGTACGGCGTCGATGTCGGTGCCGAGCAGCATCTTGCCGCCGTTTGGCAGCAGCGAGACCGAAGTCTGAATCGGCACGTTGCGCCCGGCCGTGATGAAGGCCTCGCGCGCGCCAAATGCGGCGGATTGCCACCAGCTCACGGAAGCTGATCGCGCCGAGCGTCGGGTCATCGGACGCCGGCAGATGGCCGGTCGGGCCGATCGAGCCGGCGACGAAGCGCTCCTCGCCGACCGCTGCGCGGGCAATCTCGCCGGCGCGGCGGCGGAACCTTGACATAAGCGTGTCAAGGTCCAGCGGGCGCTTAAATGTTCGACGCTTACTTGATGAAAAGCATCTCCGAGTACTTCGGCAGCGGCCACAGATCGTCGGCGACGAGCCCTTCCAGCAGGTCGGCCGTTTCGCGCGTCCTGTCCATTGCTGGGATCACCTTGTCGCGCATGTACTGCGCGTGCTTCAGGCCCTCGGCAGCCGGGTGGCTGGAGTTCGCCTTCTCGAGCAGCTTCAGCCGCTTGACCAGCTCGTCGTTGGCGCTCTTCAGCTCGCTCGCCAGCGAAGTCATCCCGGCCGTCTTGCACTCCGCCAAGTATCGGACGGCGGCGGGGAGGATCATCGTTCGTGCGATTGATGCCGCGGTCTCGGCTTCGATGTTCAGTTTCGTTGAGTACTGCTCGACCGCTACCTCGAAGCGAGCTTCAAGCTCACGTTCGCTGAGCACCTCGTAGCGCTCGAAGACTGCGATCGTCGACTTGGCGACTAGCCACGGCAGCGCATCAGGCGTCGTCGGCAAGTTGGCGAGGCCGCGCTTGGCGGCCTCCTTGTGCCAATCGCCGGAGTAGCCGTCGCCGTCAAAGACGATCCGCTTGTGGGTTTTCCAGTTCTTCTTGATCGCGTCGAGGATCGCCTCGGGCCGCTTCTTACCCTTCTTGCGAGCCGCTTCAACCTCGTCGACCATCATGTCGATCGACTCGGCGACGATCGTGTTGAGGGCCGTGTTGACAAGGCCCAGCGACATGCTGGAGCCGAGCGCACGGAACTCGAACTTGTTGCCGGTGAAAGCAAACGGCGAGGTGCGGTTGCGATCGCCGCCATGCAGTGGCAGCGGCGGTAGCACCGGCGTTCCAAGGCCGAGGAAGTTGCCTGCCGCGCTGTCGGCAGCCTTGCCCGAAGCGACAGCGTTGAAGGCGCGCTCCAGTTCGCGGCCAAGGAAGATCGAGACAATCGCCGGCGGCGCCTCGTTGGCCCCCAGCCGGTGGTCCTGGCCGACATTTGCGACGGTCGCGCGCAGCAGCTCCTGGTGGCGGTCAACGGCAGCGATCACGGCGACGCAGAAGAACAGGAACTGGATGTTCTCGGCCGGCGTGTCGCCCGGCTCCAGCAGGTTCTGGCCGGAGTCGGTGGCCATCGACCAGTTGTTGTGCTTGCCCGAGCCGTTGACGCCGGCAAACGGCTTCTCGTGCATCAGGCAGACCAGCCCGTAGCGCCGCGCAACGTTCTCCAGCACCTGCATTGTTAGCTGCTGATGGTCGGAGCCAACGTTTGAGTTTTCGAAGATCGGCGCCAGCTCGTACTGCGACGGCGCTACCTCGTTGTGACGCGTTTTGACGGGGACGCCGAGCCGCTGCAGCTCGCGCTCGGTCTCCAGCATGCAGGCCAGCACGCGCTCTGGGATCGTGCCGAAGTAATGCTCGTCGAGCTCATGACCCTTCGGCGGTTTGGCGCCGAACAGTGTGCGGCCGGTCGTGTACAGGTCGGGCCGCTCATAGAAGTACTGCTCGTCGATCAGGAAGTACTCCTGCTCCGGCCCGACCGTCGTAAAGACGCGCGCCGCGGCCTTGTCGCCAAACAGTTTCAGGGCGCGCAGCGCGACCGTTGACAGTGAATCCATCGAGCGCAGCAGCGGCGTTTTGTGATCCAAGGCCTCGCCGGTCCAAGAGACGAAGGCGGTCGGGATGCAGAGCACCGAGCCGTTCGGATTTTCAAGGATGAAGGCCGGCGAGGTTGGGTCCCAGGCGGTGTAGCCGCGGGCCTCGAAGGTTGCGCGGATGCCGCCGGTTGGGAACGACGATGCGTCAGGCTCGCCCTGGATCAGCTCCTTGCCGGAGAACGCCGCCACCGCCGTGCCGTCGCCGACCGGCTCAAAGAACGAGTCGTGCTTCTCGGCCGTCAGGTTGGTCAGCGGCTGGAACCAGTGCGTGAAGTGCGTCGCGCCGTGCTCCATCGCCCACTTGCGCATCGCGTCGGCGATCGAATCGGCCAGTGCCGGGTCGAGCGGTGCACCGTCGGCCAGCGTCTTCTGCAGCTTGCTGAAGACGGCCTTCGGCAGGCGCTCTTTCTGCACCGCGAGGCTGAAGACGTTCTCGCCGTAGATTGCGGCGGCCGACTCGGTGATGTCGTCCTGGCCGCTGCCGCTGCCATCCGCCGCCCACTGGGCTGCGGTTATGTTCTGCTGACGGGTCTTGCTGGCCATCTCGATCTCCAGATTGGTTGGTTTTGGACATCTGCTGCGCAGCGAACAACCTTCCCGCGCGCGGCGACCTGTAAAGCCTAGGCCGCGGCCGCGTTGCTCACGTTATCCCGATGTCTAACTGGAAGGGCTGCCGGTACTCCCAGCGGTAACCATCTGTTCTCCAGATTGGAGGTGGGCGGCGGTCAATCTTTCTACCGGCGGCCAATGAGCTGGCGCTGAAAAGGATCGAAACTGGTCGCCAATTCAATCTGGAGGTCCGATGAAGCGCTCCGCCTTAGCTACTGCTTGTGTCGCCGGCTGCTTTTCGCTGCTGGCAATGCCAACCGTCGCGTCGGCCGACGTGTTCGACGCCGTCGGCGTTCCCAACTCGGTCGCCATCAACTCGCTATTGGTCTTTCTCGCAGCCTGCCTCGTGCTCTTCATGCAGGCCGGCTTCGCGCTACTTGAGATCGGTTTTTCGCGCGGTAAGAACGCCGGCACAATCGTCGCCAAAATCCTGACCAACTTCTCGATTGCGGCAATCCTCTACTGGGCTGTTGGTTTCGCCTTCGCTTTCGGCGGCGCCAGCGGCAAAATCATCGGCACTGAGGGCTTCTTCCTGCGCGATTACGGTGATCCGGCGACAGCCTTCCCTGTGATGGGCTTCTCCGACGCGACGATCGAGTCGAAGTGGTTCTTCCAGTTCGCCTTCTGCGCTGTTTCGCTGGCGATTGTCTGGGGAACGACGCTGGAGCGGATCAAGTTCGGCGTCTACGTGATCTTCGCCGTCATCTTCGCTGGTCTGATCTACCCAATCGCATCGGGCTGGGTCTTCGGCGGCGGCTGGTTGCAGGCCAACCTCGGCATGCAGGACTTCGCTGGATCGACCGCCGTTCATCTGGTCGGCGCGACGGCCGGTCTTGCGGTGCTGCTGCTGCTCGGTGCGCGTAAGGGCAAGTACGACGCGCAGGGGCGCCCGCGAGCGATCCCCGGCCACAACATGCCGCTCTTTGGGCTTGGCGTGATCATCCTGCTGCTCGGCTGGTTTGGCTTCAACCCGGGATCGACGCTCGGCGCGCTCGATGGTCGCTTCACCGAGGTTGGCCTAGTGACGCTGCTGGCCGCCAGCGCCGGAACGATCGGCGCACTATCGGTCAGCTGGCTGAAGACGCGAACAATCGACATCGGTATGGCCGGCAATGGGGTGATCGGCGGGCTCGTCGCAATCACCGCGCCGTCCGGTTACGTCGCTCCCTGGGCCGGCGTTGTGATCGGCCTGATCGCTGGCTTCATCGTGCCGCTCGGTGTTTACGCGATCGACAAACGGCTCGACGATCCAGTCGGCGCGCTGACCGCGCACGGCCTCTGCGGCATTTGGGGCACGCTCTCCTGCGGACTGTTCACGCTGCCGGTGCTGGCCGAGTACAACGCGGTCGGCGAAGGGGGGCTGCTCTATACAGGCTCATTCGGCCAGCTCGGCAATCAGGCGATCGGCGTAGCAGCCGTCTTCGCCTTCGTCTTTATCACCAGCTACGCCACCTTCTGGGCGATCAAGAAGACTTACGGCCTGCGCGTAACTGAGGCTGAGGAAGTTGCTGGTCTCGATATTTCCGAGCACGGTATGTACGGCTATCCGGAGCAGTTCATCCCGGCGCCTGAACTGGTTGGTTACGGCGCAGCGCCCCAGTTCGGGTCGCGCGGCGTATCCTCTTAAGTAGCTAAAAGGAGCAGTCGTATGAAGAAGATCGAAGCGATCATCCGTCACGAGGCTTTCGAGCCGATCCGGATGGAGCTGTTGGAACTGGGGTTCCCGTCAATGACGGTGCTCGAGGTAAAGGGTTCAGGTCGTCAGAAAGGGATCGTCGAGACTTACCGCGGCGCCGAACTGACTAACTACCTGCGTCCGAAGGTACAGATCAACTGCGTCGTCGCGGACGATGATGTTGAGAGCGTGGTCGAGACGGTTCTCAAGCACGGTCGCACCGGCGCCGTCGGCGACGGGAAGGTTTTCATCATGCCGGTCGACGATGCCTACCGGGTTCGCACCGGCGAGTCGGGCGAAGAGGTGCTGCAGGCCCATCCCGAAGCTGGGGACGGAGCCAAGTAGCGAGCGGCGCGGCTACTGGCCGCGCTCAATCACCTGACCGCTGGCCGGGTCCACGACAGAATCGCGGGGGCGTCTTGTCACGTTGGCGGTGATCGTGCCGGCAGGCACGGTACCGCTGGCAGTGACGGCTCGTGCTTTGCCGTTGAGGCCGGCCGCGACGCGGTAGGCGAGCGTGTGTGTGCCGGGCTGAGTTGCGCTCAGCGACCAGATGAAGCTACGCTCATCGCCAGCGTTCAGCGCCCCAAGTGCCCAGGTGTTGACGTAGGCCGTGGTGCCGCTCAGTGGCCCCGCGTTGACGACCCATAGTGGTCGCAGCGGATCGGCGACGTCGGGCTCTGTAGTGCGGTAGTTGAGCCCGTTCACGGTCAGCGCGATGTTCGGAATCTGCTGCCTGCCGACGTTGCTGACGGTGATCTTGAGTTGCGACGTTTCGCCCAGCCCCTGACGGCGCGGGAACGAAACCTTCGTCACCTCGACCGGGTAATCGCCTGATCGCTCGTTCGCATCCTGCAGCTCGCTGGAGCCGCAGCCAACGACGACGCTCAGCGCCAGCAGCGCTGCCGCTGCCAACAACCCACGCGTGATATTTGGCGCCGCGCTGCTGCTCACAACGGGCGACGCTAGCACAGCACGGCGGACGCGCAGGCGAGCTTTGGCGCGCCCGCTCGCGCAGTATTGCGGTAGCCGCTTGCTACTACTCCGCCGCCTGCCGTAATATCCGATGATTACGCAGGTCGCGAGGGTGGCTGCGGCGCCAACGGAGAGGAGGGGTGATGGCTCGAAGTACCGCTGATCGAACGATCGCCCCTGCGCGCGACTTCTTCGAACAGGTCGGCGACATGATGATCCTGACCGGCAAGACGATCGTCTCTGCGATCCGCCCGCCCTATCCGTACGGCGGCGAATTCATCCAGCAGTTCCTCTTCGCGCTGAAGCTCTGCTGGTTCCCGCTACTGATCTCGACCGTTGCTTTTGGCTACGGCGCGCCGGGCCTGCAGGCAGCCAACTTCCTCGTTTTGTTCGGCGCTTTGGACCGGCTCGGAGGCTTCTTTGTGCTCGCTTCAATCCGTGAGTTTGCGCCGCTGGTAACGGCGATTGTGCTGGCGGGGGTTGCCGGCACGGCGATCACGGCCGACCTCGGCGCACGCAAGATCCGCGAGGAGCTCGACGCGCTTCAGGTACTCGGCGTCGACCCGGTCAAGAACCTCGTCGTGCCGCGCTTCCTGGCGCTGATGATCATCACCGGACTGTTTGACATCTATGCGCTGGTGTTCGGCATCTTCGGCGGCGTCGCCGCGACGCTCGTCTATCACGCACCGCTCGGGCCGTTCTGGGCAACCTTCTTCACGAACGCCTCGGTGACCGACCTGTGGGGCTCGATCCTGAAGTGCTTCTGTTACGGCGCGATCATCGCGATCGTCTGCTGTTACAAGGGCATGACGGCGTCGGGCGGTGCGGCAGGCGTCGGCCGCGCCGTCAACCAGGCGGTCGTGATCTCGTTCCTTGGCATCTTCGCCTTCAACTACGTCTTCACACAGACGCTGCTGGCGACCCACCCCGAGATCAACATAATCCGTTAGGGGCTGGCGGCAATGAATCCAAACAGCTGGATGTCAGTGCCGCGCGAATGGCTCAGCTCGTTTGGCGAGATCACGAAGTTTTGCGCCACCGTCGTCAAAGAGGTTGTTAGCCTGAAGGTGCTGAAGTTCTTCGGCGAGACGCTGCGCCAGGCGGGCCTGCTGATCGTCTCCTCAGCACTAGTCATCTGGGGGCTCGTCTTCATTATCGGCCTGCAGTGCGGGATTGAGGCCGCCTACTTCAACCGCTCGGTCGGAGCACCGGCCTACGCCGGCGTCTTCGCCGCCTGGTGCGACCTGCGCGAGCTGGTGCCATACGCCTTCGGCTACATGATGGCCGCCAAGGTCGGCACCGGCATCGTCGCCGAGATCGGCTCGATGCGGATCACCGAGGAGATCGACGCGCTCGAAGTGATGGGTATCGACTCGATGACCTTCCTCTGCGCGTCGCGTCTGCTGGCGGCTTGGATGGTTCTGCCGTTTCTTTACATCTCAGCCGTCGGCGCCGCCTTCGCCGCCAGCTACCTCGCTGTCGTGATCCAGATTGGCGAGGTTTCGCATGGTGGCTACTCGTTGATCTTCTGGCAGTTCCAGAACCCTCCCGACCTGTTGTTCAGCGCGATCAAGGCGATGTCGATGGCGACGGTGATCGTGCTGGTCGGCTGTTACTACGGCTATACGGCCAGCGGCGGGCCGGTCGGCGTCGGCACGGCAACGGCCAAGTCAATGGTCCTCAACATCGTGCTTGTGCATCTGATCGGGATGCTCGGCACGCAGCTCTTCTGGGGAGCAAATCCACGCGCACCGATCGGAGGCTGAGAGATGGCTGAGAATGAAGAGAAGGATCCGATCGAGCCGATTGAACGGGTCAAAGTAGTCCATCAGGATGATCCGACCGGCGACGAGGAGTACCGCTGGCACAGCGGCCTGAACCGCCCGACCGGCGCGCCGGACGCGGTTGAGTTCATCAACGTGCACAAGGCCTTCGGCCGCAACAAGGTCCTCGAAGGCCTCAACATGGGACTGCCGGAAGGCCAGATCTCGATGATCATCGGCCCGTCAGGCACCGGCAAGTCGGTCTGCATCAAGCACATGGTCGGCTTGCTTTACCCCGACGATGGCGACGTTGTCGTCCACGGCCAGTCGGTGCCAAACCTGCGCGACGAGGAACTGTTTGAGATGCGCAAGAAGTTTGGCGTGCTGTTTCAGGACGGCGCGCTGTTCGGCTCGATGAACCTGCTCGACAACGTTGCCTTCCCGCTGCGCCAGCACACCGACAAGTCCGAGGAAGAGATAATGGAGATCGTCGACCGTCGCCTTGCCGAGGTCGGCTTGACGGAGGCCGGCGACAAGATGCCGAACGAGCTGTCGGGCGGCATGCGCAAGCGGGCCGGCTTTGCACGGGCGCTGGTGCTCGACCCCGACATTGTCCTCTTCGACGAGCCGGATTCCGGCCTCGACCCTGTCCGCACAGCGCTGCTCTGCGAGCTGATTCAGGAGATCCACAACGAGAACGGCGGCGCCTACACGGTGATTACGCACGACATCATGAGCGCCCGCCGCGTCGCCGAGTACATCGTCGTGCTGTGGCGCGGGCGGGTCGTTGAGTCGGGGCCGGCCGAAGAGTTGTTCAACTCCGAGAATGACTTTGTGCGCCAGTTCCTCTCCGGCTCCGCTCAAGGTCCGTTGGGGATGGAGTAACACGATTAAACGCTCGCCGACATCGATGACGGCAGGCGAACGGGCATGAAGCCGGCTCGCATAGTGACGCTCCTCGTCGCCGCGGTTGCGGTCGTCCTCGTTGGCATTGTGCTGTTCGGCGGCAGCTCCAACGCGACCTACGTCCTGACCTTCGAAACGGCCGGGCAGCTGGTCAAAGACAACGACGTTCAGGTCGGTGGCCGGCGCGTCGGTCGCGTTGCCGAGATCAAACTCACCGACAACAACCAGGCCAGCATCACGATCGAGGTTGAGAAGCCTTACGCGCCGCTGCACGAGGGGACGACGGCGATCATGCGAGCGACCTCGCTGTCCGGCGTAGCGAACCGTTACATCGCGCTTACGCCTGGCCCACAGAACGCTGCGTTGATCTCCGAAGGCGAGGCGATCCCGGTTGAGAAAACGACGACAATCGTCGACCTCGACCAGCTGTTCAACACGCTCGATCCGAAGACCTCGAAAGGCTTGGCCGAAGTGATTCAGGGCTTCGGCACCTGGTACCGAAGCCGCGGTGTCGATGCCCGAGCCGCTTTGCCTTACCTATCGCCGGCGCTGAACTCGACGATCGGCCTGCTTGAGAAGCTGAACAGTGATCAGCCAGCGCTTGAACAGATGGTCCAGAGCACCTCGTCGGTCGTCGGCACGTTGGCGGCTAAGGGGCCGACGCTGACCGAACTGGTCAGCAACGCCAATACCAGCCTCGGCGCGATTGGCGATGAGAACGAGTCGCTGGCGCAGGCGCTCGCATACCTGCCGCAAACGCTGCGGCGCGGCAGCACAACCTTCGCCAATCTGCGGACAACACTTAACTCAGTCGACCAGTTGGTCGCCGCCGCGAAGCCAGCGACGAAGAACCTGGCCCCGTTCCTGAGGACCCTTGAACCGCTCTTCACTCAGGCCAAGCCGACGATCACCGACCTTGCGCTGACAGTCAGCAAGCCTGGCGCGAACAACGACTTCACGTCGCTAATGCAGAATGCGCCGACGCTGAATCGCCGCGCGCAAAGCGCCTTCCCGGCAGCGATCACGGCGATCAACGACTCGCTGCCGACGCTCTCCTACGCGCGACCCTACGCGCCTGAGCTGATCGGCTTGCTGCGCGCCTTTGGCCAGAGCACCAGCAACTACGACGCCAACGGCCATTACGCCCGGGCAACGCCGGCCTTTGGCGCCTTTAACTACAACGGCAGCTCGCTCGATTACCTCGGCGTCAACCGCGACGCTTGGGAGCAGAACGGCCCGACATACGTGCCGCGCTGCCCGGGCGCGGCGACGCAGGCGCCGCCCGACGGCAGTGCGCCGTGGCAGGCCAGCTACGTCTATCCGGCCGGCGCGCCGCCGGTGCTGTCGGCCTGTAACCCCGCGATTGTCCCACCGGGGAGTTGGTAGCGGTGAAGCGCGCAATCGCGATTATCGTCG
Organism: Solirubrobacteraceae bacterium; assembly: GCA_039744215.1. Lineage (GTDB taxonomy): Bacteria > Actinomycetota > Thermoleophilia > Solirubrobacterales > Solirubrobacteraceae > F1-60-MAGs163. Next base: position 123,781 of record JBCJTT010000002.1, on the reverse strand, counting down.
CCTGCGGCGTTGCCGTTGCGCTGATTGTGGTTGCCTGGGGCTCCGGTGACAGCGGTAGCTACCGCGTCCGTGCGATCTTCAACAACGCTGCCTTCGTGATCCCCGGCATGGACGTCAAGATTGCCGGCGTCCGCGTTGGCGCGATCGAGGCGCTGGAGCTAACGCCCGACCACAAGGCGGCGGTGATCCTCAATATCGAGAACGCCGGCTACCACGACTTTCGCGAAAATGGCTTCTGCCGAATCCAGCCGCAGTCGCTGATTGGCGAGCGCTACATCGACTGCAAGCCGGAGGAGCCGCTGCCCGCCAGCCTGCCGCAGCCGCCACTGCTGACAGCGATCGCCTCGGGGCCTGGGGCGGGCCAGTACCTGCTGCCCTCGTCGCGGACCGCGACTTCGGTCGACGTCGACCTGATCAACAACGTGTTCCGGCTTCCCTACCGCGAGCGCTTCACAATCATCCTGAACGAGTTGGGCACGGCGCTGGCCGGTAACGGGCAGGAGCTGAACGCGGCGCTGAAGGTGACCGACCCGGCGCTGAAAGAGTTTGGCGATGTGCTTGGCATCCTCGCCCGCCAGAACAAGCAGCTGGGCGCGCTGGCAGTCAACGGTTCAACCGTTCTGGAGCCGCTGGCACGCAACAGCAAGCAGATCGCCGGCTTCATCAACTCATCCGGCTACACGGCGCAGGCTACGGCCGAGAAGAGCGCAGCGCTTGCGCAGGTTTTGCAGCGGTTCCCTGGCTTCCTGCGCGAGCTGAGCCCAACGATGGTGCAGCTGGCCAACTTCTCGACCGCGGCAACGCCGGTCTTTACCGACCTAAATCGCGCAGCCGATTCGCTCAACAGCTTCACGCTCGGAGCGCCTGCTTTCAACGAGGCCGGCATCCCTGCGCTGATCTCGCTTGGCAACACCACCGACGTTGCCGGTCCGGCGCTCGTCAGTTCGCTGCCGCTCGTTCAGAAGCTTGGCCCACTCGGCGCCAACGCCAAGCCGACTGTCACCAACCTCGCGGCGCTGCTCAGCTCGCTGAAGAGCGTCGGCGGGATTGAGAACCTGATGAGCTTTATCTACAACACGACCGGGTCGCTCAATGGCTATGACGAGTATGGCCACTACATGCGGCTGCGCCTGACGACGACGACCTGCCAGTCGTTCTACACCATAAACGACCTCAACTGCAACGCCAAGTTCAACGTCGGCATCAATTCCGCCAGCTCGAGCCTCGGTCCCAGCACCGCGGCTCCGGCGAGCACCGTCAAAGCGCCGCGCCTCCCGGCAAGTACGCAGTCGCAGCCGAAGGCGCCGTCAACCGGCGCTGCCCCGGCTCAGCCGCGCGCTGCTAAGCCTGTTGACCCGCAGTCTGCCCGTGCCCTGCTCGACTACCTCCTTGGAAAATGAGCCCGGGCCGGAGAAGATCATCAATCGCGGCAAACCCGGTGCTGATCGGCGCTGTGACGGTGCTCGTCGTCGTCGTCCTCGTCTTCCTCGCTTACAACGCCGGCAAAGGCCTACCGTTTGTGCCGTCCTACGACGTCAAGGTCGAGGTCCCTAACGCGGCCAGCTTAGTCAACGGCAACGAGGTTCGCGTTGGCGGCACGCGGGTCGGCGTGATCACGCTGATTGAGCCGGTAACGCAGCCCGATGGTTCGGTCGTCGCGCGGCTGACGCTGAAGCTCGACAGCGTCGTTGAGCCGCTGCCCAGCAACACGACGGTGATGATCCGCCCGCGCTCCGCGCTCGGTCTGAAATACGTTCAGTTGACGCGCGGCAACTCCAAGCAGGGGCTGCCAAACGGGGGAACGCTGTCAATCGCGCAAGCGACTCCACCGCCGGTCGAACTCGACGAGTTTTTCGACATGTTTGACGAGCCGACGCGGCGCGCCGCTCAGGCCAACCTGACTTGGTTTGGCAACGCTCTGTCGGGGCGCGGCGCCGACCTCAACCTCGCGATTCAAGCTCTGCGCTCGTTTGCCACCGAGATCACACCGCTGATGGCCAACCTGTCGAGCCAGCGCACCGACCTGCGCGGTTTCATCCGTGGTCTTGCCCAGTTCTCGGCCGAGGTTGCGCCGGTTGCCGAAACTCAGGGCCAGCTGTTCGTCAACCTTGACACCACCTTCCAAGCGTTGGCCTCTGTCGCGCGACCCTACATCCAGGAATCGATCACAGAGGGGCCGGCGACGCTCGAGACAGCGACCGTCGACCTGCCGAAGATCCGTCCCTTCCTTGCCAACAGCGCAACGCTCTTCAACGAGTTGCAGCCAGGGATCGCCTCGTTGACTGACGCCGCGCCATACCTCGCCAACATCGTCACGGTTGGCGCCCCGGTCTTCAAGCGCTCACCGGCCTTCAACGCGCAGCTGGCGACGACCTTCACGGCGATTCAGACCTTCTCCACCGACCCGCGCACAACGCTTGGCGTCGTCGCCCTGACGGAGACGTTTGGTCTGCTGAAGCCGACGCTGGCGTTTGTCACGCCGGCGCAAACAACCTGTAACTACCTTGGCCTGCTACTGCGCAACGTGGCGCAGATCGGCAGTGAGGGCGGCAGCACCGGCACCGCGCAGCGCGTGATGGTGATGGCCACCCCGGGCGGATTGTTCGACCCGGCCAACCCCGCGACATCGGAGCCGCAGGCGCCGAACAGCGAGGGCAGTCCAGCCAGCGCTCCCGCAGACGGTGGCCCTCCGGGCTCCGACACGGCCAGCTTCCTACACAGCAACCCTTACCCCTACACGGCCGCTCCAGGGCAGCCGAAGAACGACTGTGAAGCCGGCCGCGAGGCTTACATTGCCGGTCAGAAGCAGATTGGCAATACGGCAACCAACCCCGGTAACGCTGGCGCGTTCCCAGCCAAGGCGGGGGGCAAGTAATGGGCTTCCTGCGCCGCGAAGATAAGAATGCCCGGCCGACCGTGCTACGTAAGGACCGCAGCGGCGCAGATCCGATCGTCGTTGCGCTGATCGCGATCGTCGTGATCGGTGTGATCCTCTACTTCGGCTTCGCGAAGAACAACCCGTTTAGTCAGCCTTTCCAGTTCAAGGCTGTATTCAGCTCAGCCAACTCGATCCGTCTCAGCTCGCCGGTGAGGATCGCCGGCGTCAACGTTGGCAAGGTCGTCGCAGTTGACGGCCAGGAAGGATCCAATAACGCAATCGTGACGATCGAGATGCAGAACAACGGACTGCCGATCCATAAGGACGCCGAACTGAAGATTCGCTCGCGGATCTTCCTCGAAGGCAACTTCTTCGTCGATCTCAAACCGGGAACGCCGCAAACGCCGATGATCTCGGAGGGTGACACGATCCCGGCGGCGCAGACGGCGACCCCGGTCCAGCTCGATCAGGTGCTGACCTCGCTGCAGCAGGACACACGCAAGAACCTGCAGGTGCTGCTGATTGAGCTTGGCGCCGGCCTGACCGACGAGCCGACGCCGGCCGAGGACGCGCAGCAGCCGCCAATGACCAAGGGCAAGACGGCTGCCGAGGCGCTCAATCAGTCGTGGATCTATTGGGAGTCGGCGTGGAAGAACAGTGCGCTCGTCACCGAAGCGCTGCAGGGGATCGACAAGCAGGACCTGCCCGACCTGATCCGCGGCCTCGCGGCAACAACAACCAAGCTGGTTGGCAGCGAGCCGCAGCTGGGCGACCTGATTACCAACTTCAACACAACGATGGGCGCGATCGCGTCGCAGCAGAGCGCCGTGCGCGAGTCGATCAGGCTGCTCGGCCCGACCGTCAAGAACGCCTACGCCAGCCTTGGCTCGCTCAACAGAGCATTGCCGAGCCTGGCCCAGTTCTCGGTCGATTTTGTTCCCGGCGTTGAGCAGACGCAGCCAACGATCGACGCGCTGACACCATGGGTCGTGCAGGCAACGCCGCTCGTCTCGCAGGCTGAACTGGGTGGCGTTGCCGCCAATCTACAGCCGTCAACCGAAAGCCTCGCGCAGCTCAGCGCCGCTAGCATTCCGCTGCTGACGCAGACGCTGAACTTCTCCCAGTGCGTCAGCAAGGTGCTGATCCCAACCCTCGACATCGTCGTGCCGGACGGCGCCTTCACGACCGGCAAGCCAAACGGGCAGGAGTTTTGGGATTCGCTGGTCGGACTGAACGGCGAATCACAGGGGTTCGACGGCAACGGTCAGATGGTTCATCTGACCGCTGGCGGCGGACCCAACCCGGTCAAAATCACCGGCGGCAACCTAAATGTCGGCCAGCCGCTCTTTGGCAATAGCATCGGCGCGCCGCAGGGCACCAAGCCGGCCTGGACGTCAGGCCAGAAGATCCCGTTCAAGCCGAACAATCTGTGCAGCAAGCAATCGCTGCCTGACATTGCAAACACGCCGACCGGACCGGCCGACTGATGCGCAGCGCGATCCTAAAACACACGCGCGACTTCATCGCACTTGGCATCGTCGCGCTGATCGCCGTCGTCGTTGGTGGCTACATCCTCTCCAACCAGCGCTTCTATCTACCCAGCTGGGTGCCGATCATCGGCAGCGACTTCGTTGACTACAACGCTCAATTCTCGACCGCTCGGGCGGTGATGCCAGGTCAGGGCCAGACAGTGATCGTTGCCGGCGTGACGATCGGCGAGATCGGCAAGGTGACACTGAAGGACGGCACGGCGATCGTGCAGATGAAGATCCGCAAGAAGTACGCACAGATCTACCGCGACGCAACCGCGCTGCTGCGGCCAAAGACCGGCCTCAACGACATGGTGATTGAGCTCAATCCGGGCACGCCAAATTCGGGCGAGATACCCCGCGGCGGCACGCTGCCTATCGTAAGGACGCTGCCGAACGTCAACCCGGACGCGATTCTGGCAGGCCTCGACGCCGACACTCGCGCCTACCTGCAGCTGCTGATCAACGGCGGCGGCCAAGGCCTTAACGACAATGCCAGCGAGCTGTCCGCGACACTGAAGCGCTTTAATCCGATTGCTCAGTACCTCTCCCAGATCGGCAATGAGCTGGGTCGTCGGCAGGCCTACATCAAGAAGGGGATTCACAACTTCAGGATTCTCAGTCAGGCGCTCGGCGCGCGCGATACGCAGCTGGCGCGCTGGGTTCGCTCATCGAACGACGTTTTCAGCGTATTCGCCTCCGAGCAGGCGAATCTGCGTGAGACGCTGGCGTTGCTGCCGCGGGCGTTGGCGACCCTCAATCACGCGCTCGTCAGCAGCGATGCGATGACCAGTCAGATGGGCCCGGCGCTGAAGAAGCTCCAGCCGACAGCGGTCGGAACGGCCGCTGCGCTGAAGTCGCTGCAGGCTTTCGCGAAGGCAACGACACCGGTACTAAAGAACCAGCTGCGCCCGTTCACAGCCGAGGCTGGACCAACGGTTGCGGCGCTGAAGCCGGCAGCGGCCGATCTTGCCGCGACCGCGCCGCAGCTTGACACGACCTTCTCTGTCCTCAATACGCTCACCAACGAACTGGCCTACAACCCGCCTGGCAGTCAGGAGGGGTACCTCTACTGGCTGGCCTGGGGGAACCATCTGTCGGCATCAATGCTCAGCGCACAGGATGCCCACGGCCCGCTGCGCCGCGCAACGCTGTTTGGTTCCTGCGACGCGCTGACGCTGTTCGAAGGGATCGGCCGCAGTAACCCTCAGGTCGGAACGTTGATCGAGCTGCTGAACGCGCCGAAGGCGTCGGTTGCCTGCGCCGGCACGGCAGCGGCGGCGCAGGTCGCCCGCGGCAACGAGCTGGCGCGCCGGACAATCGAACACCAGCGCAGCAACTATGGCCTCGGGCCGCAGGCGACGAAGCCGGCCGCTGGTGCGACGAAGCCGCTCGGTCTCGATACCGGCGAGCAGACAGTGCCGCCAACGCTGACCACTCCGCCGCTTGGCGCAGCGCAGCAGGGAGGGGCCGGACGATGAACAAGCAAGCCCCGAGCCTGGCGCAGATCGCGACGATGGTGCTGTTCGCGCTCTCGTGCTTCGCGCTGTTGCTGTTCCTCTGGGTCGCATTTGGCGGCCCAACGCCACTGAGGCCCGCCGGATACCAGTTCACCGTGCCGTTTAAGGAGGCCGGTCAGTTGGCGCAGCAGGCCGATGTGCGGATCTCAGGCGTGCGTGTCGGCACCGTCAAGGCGATCACAACCGACCCGGTCAGCGGCCGCTCTAATGTCGTCGTTCAGATGCTGCCCCAGTACGCGCCCGTGGCGGAGGACTCGGAAGCGATGCTGCGCGCCAAGTCGTTGCTCGGCGAAACCTACATCGAGCTGACGCCTGGCAGTCCAAACGGACCGTTTGTCGCCGACAACGGCAGGCTGCCCGCCGGCAGCATCAAACCTTCGGTTGAGCTGGACGAGATAATCAGGGCTTTCGATCCGAAGACGCGCGCCGCGTTCGGCACTTGGATGCAGCAGGCGGCGATTGCCGGCACCGGCCACGGCCGCGACCTGAACGATGCGCTTGCGCAGCTCGCTCCGCTGCTAGAGCAAGCAACGAGCCTCGCCAAGGTGCTCAACCGCAACGAAGCAGCGCTGAGTGGCCTGGTGCGCGACACCGGCGTTGTCTTCAGCGCGCTCAGTGCTCGCACCGGCCAGCTGCAGAGTCTGATCGTCAACGCAAACCGCGTCTTCTCAACAACCGCCGCAGCAAACCAGCAGCTCGCTGACACCTTTGTCGCGCTGCCAACCTTCCAGCGCGAGACGCGCAAGACGCTTAACCGACTGGTGACCTTCGCCGACACGACCAACCCGCTGATCACGCAGCTGCAGCCGGTCGCCAAAGCATTGGCGCCGACCGCCGCCGCGCTCGATGCCGTTGCCCCCGACCTAAACGATCTCTTTATCGGCCTCGGGCCGGCGATCACGGCCTCGAAGAAGGGTCTGCCAGCAACCAACAGCTTCCTTGTTCAGACGCCGCCGCTGCTCGCCGCGCTCGATCCGCTGGCAGCCAACCTCAACCCGATCTTCCAGTACATCGGCGCATACCCGTACGAGATCACCGCCTTCCTCGGCAACACAGCGGCAGCGACCAACGCGCAGGCCGACCTCAACGGCAAGGCCGTCAAGTACCTGCGCGTCACCAACCCGTTCAGCCCTCAGTCGCTCGCTTCATTCCCGCAGCGCGTCAAGTCAAGCCGGTCCAACCCTTACCCGCTGCCTCGCTCGTTCGACAAACTGGCGACGTCGAACATGCTCGTCTATCAGACGACGCCGTGTTCCAGCGGGATCACGGCCGGGCTTTCGGCCAGCGCACGAGCCGCGCTCGGATCGACGAGCAGCGATCGGATCAGCGGCTACGCCTTCAATGACAACCTTGGCGGCGCCGGCAACCCGGCCGCCGTGGCTGCGCCGGCCTGCCCGCTTCAGGGCCCGGTCTTTGGCAGCGGTTTCTACTTCCCGCAGGTGAACCCGGGCGTATTCACCCCGCAGTTGGTTCCCTGAGCGCGGTGGCGCAGGCGGGGCGAAGCCGATCGGCGACGGCTAGGTTGAGCTGATGCTGGCCCGCCTGTTGGCAGCGGTCATGGCGTTCGCGGCGCGGCGCCCGCTTGGCGTTTCGCTGGTCGCGCTGGTGCTGGTAATCGCGGCGGGGCTGCTGGCGTTGCGGCTTGAACCAAGCGCCGAAACGGAGACGCTGGTCGGCCGCTCAACTCCCGGATATGCGGCGACCGAACTGCTCCATCAGCGCTTCGGCGATGATGCAGTCTACGTCGTTGTGCGTGAACCGACGATGCGCATCGTCCTAACTGAAGATCTGGGCCGCGTCTTTGCCCTAGAGGGCTGTCTGGCTGGCAACGTGCCGAGCGGCAAGGCGCCGCCTGGTGGCGCTCGCGGACCATGTGCGCGGCTGGCAAGGACGCGCCCTGCGAAGGTCGTCTTCGGTCCGGGGACGTTCATCAATGAGGCGGTCGGGCAGATCAACCAGCAGCTGCGCAGCTCGGCTGCGGCGCAGAAGCAGACGATTCAGGTCGAGGGGGAGAAGGCCTACAGGGCGGAGCTGAAGCGCAGCGGTGACCCTGCGGCGGCGCAGGCAGCACGCCAGAAGCTGCGCCAGCAGGTTGGCGCGGCCTACTTTCAGGAGCTGGCCGGGCTGGCGCTGCGCTACGGCCTGACAAAGGTCCCGGCGCTCGACGATCCTCAATTTTTGGCACGACTGATCTTTGATCCAACGCGCCCTGCCGGGACGCCGAAGGCGCGCTTCGCAACGATCTTCCCAAGCTCGCAGGGGGCGCTGATTCAGGTGCGGTTGCGCAGCAACCTCAGTGAGGCGCAGCGCAGCGCCGCGATCGCCAATATCCGTGCAGCAACGCAGATGGAGGAGTGGAAGCTTTCGGACGGCAGCTACCAAGTGACCGGCGCGCCGGTGCTGGTCGGCGAGCTGAGCAGGTCGATCTCGCGTTCAATCCTGATCCTGCTGATCGCTGCGGTGCTAGTGATGGCGCTGACCTTGGGGGTTGTCTTCCGTTCGCGGCTGCGGCTGCTGCCACTCGCCATCGCACTGGCGGCGGTCGCGCTGACCTTCGGCGTGATGGCCATCAGCGGCATTGCGCTGACGATGGCTTCGATCGCCGTCGTGCCAATCCTGATCGGCTTGGCGGTCGATTACGCGATCCAGCTGCAGGCACGCTTCGATGAGCAGGGGCCGCCGATTGCTGACGGCGCTGCCGTGGTCGCGCAGCGCGGCGCGCCGACAATCGTCACTGCCGCCGCCGCGACCGTTGGCGGCTTTCTCGTTTTGATCCTTTCGCCGGTGCCGATGATCCAAGGCTTCGGACTGCTGCTGGTGATTGGGATTGTGCTGGCGCTGGCCTGCTCCTTGACGCTTGGCGTCGCTGTGAATGCGCTGATCGAGCGGCGTAAGTCGCCGGCGCCGAAGGCGATCACGGCGGTGGCCGGGGCTTGGGGCGATGCCGGGCTGCTGATCAGCAGCACCGCCGCTTGGCGCGCCGTTGCTGCCCGCTGCGCGAGCGGCGCCGCCGCCGCGCTGCGCGGCGCGACAAGCCACCCGGGCCGCTTCCTCGCCGTCGCCGCGGCGCTGGCCGTGGTCGGCTGGGCGGTCGACACCCAGACGCCGGTCGAGTCCGACGTGCAGAAGCTGGTGCCAGCCTCGCTGCCGGCGCTGCGCGATCTGCAGGAGTTGCAGCGCGTTAGCGGCGTTGGCGGCGAGGTCAATGTTGTCGTTGAGGCGGCGAACGCCGCCGCGCCGGCCGTTGTCGCCTGGATGACCGACTACCAAGCGCGCGTGCTGCGGCGGCTGAACTACAACCCACAGCGCGGCTGCCTCAGCTCCGACCTGTGCCCGGCATTCTCGCTGCCTGACCTCTTTACAACGAAGCAGTCGGTCGCTTCGCAGCAACGTGTTGATGCCTTACTTGGCGCCGTGCCGCAGTATCTGACGCAGAACGTGATCGCGCCGGACCGCAAGACGGCGACGCTGGCCTTTGGTCTGCGACTGATGAGCCTCGACCGTCAATACGAGGTGCTGCGCGTGATGCAAAGCGAGCTCAACCCGCCGGCCGGAGTACGCGCCCGGCTGGCCGGCCTGACCGTGCTTAGCGCCTCAGCCAACGACCGGCTGGCCTCGCCGCTGCGTCGCGGCCTGTCGCTGCTTGTCAGCCTTGTCGTTGTCGGTCTTGTACTGCTGCTGGCTCTGCGCAGTGCGCGGCGCGCGCTGGTGCCGCTGGTACCGATCGTCTTCGCGACCGGCTGGTCGGCGCTGCTGCTGTTTGTCACGCGGATACCACTCAATCCGCTGTCGGTCGTGCTCGGCACATTGGTTGTTGCGATCGCGACTGAGTTCAGCGTGCTGCTAAGCGAGCGCTACCGCCGTGAGCGCGGCGATGGGCTGGAGCCGGGCGCTGCGCTGCGCCGCACTTACAACTCAACCGGCGCCGCCGTGCTGGCCTCCGGTGTTACGGCGATCGCCGGTTTTGCCGTGTTGGCACTCTCCGATATTCGAATGCTGCGCGACTTTGGCCTCGTCGCAGTGATCGACCTCAGCGTCGCGCTGCTCGGGACACTGCTGGTGCTGCCAGCCGTGCTGATGTTGGCCGAGCCCGGAGCGCTGCGCGCCAGGCTGGCACGGCTCTCGCGCCGGCAGCCTGCGGGCAGGGCGGCGCCGTGAACGGGCCGGCGCCGCCAGCGCCGACGCGGCTGCCTGGGGTGATCGTCGTGATCGCCGCGGTCGCGCTGCTGGCCTACATCACCTACAACAGCTTCAGCAGCGAAGGAGGCTCATCGCAGGGACCGGCGGTTGGCGCAGCGATGCCCGAGTTTGCCGCGCCGATCGTCAGCGGCGAGCTTCAGGGCGATGCCAATGTCCGCCAACGCTCGGCTGGCGGCAAGGCGGCCTGCGACGTTGGCGGCGCGGCGGTGCTCAACTCCTGCCGGCTGGTCGCTTCGCGGCCCGCTGCCCTGGCCTTCATCGAGGCCGGAGAAGGGCGCTGCGCGCAGCAGCTGGATCGGCTGCTTGAGGTAGCCGCTGGCTATCGAAGCGTCGCGATTGCGGCAATCGTGATCGCCGGCCAGCGCGACGAGGCCCGTTCGCTGGTCGGCACCCACAAGTGGACGGTCCCGGTCGCTTGGGACCGCGACGCGGCGCTGGCAAACCTTTACGGCGTCGCCGTCTGCCCGCAGATCGTCTTCCTGCGGCGCGGCGGGATTGTCGATTCAGTCACAGTCGGCGGCGCGTCGACGGCCGAGCTGCGGCGGCGGCTCGCCGCGATCGCGCAGGGCAGCTAAAGCGTGGCGGCCGAACAGCCAGCGGCGCGGCGCGGCACGGTTGATCGCCCGCTCGCGGCCGAGTACCCGGGGCTGAGGCTCGACTGGCTGGTTGCTGACTGCCTCGGCTCGGCTAGCGATCCGGGGGTCGCCAAGCGGCTGGCACTGCTGGCCGACCGCTTCAGCGGCCGTCAGGCGCTGGCGCTGCGCCAATCGCCGGTAGCCTCCGCCTATCGCAGTTTCTTTCGGCAGATCGGAATCGATCCGGACAGCCAGCAGACTCCGGCCGAAGCGGTTGCACTGGAGCGGCTGCAGAGAGGTGGCAACCCGTTGGGCGGCCGCGTAGCCGACGCGCTGCGGCTCGCCGTGCTTGAAACATCGGTCGCGCTCTATGGCTTTGACGCCGGCGCCGTGGCGGCGCCACCGATGATTCGCGCTGCGCGCCGAGGTGAACAGGCGGGCGGGCGTGCACTGGCGGCTGGGACAATCGTGCTGGCCGACCGCGAGCGGGCGCTCTGCGAGCTTTTCACGCCGCCTGAGGGTGATTGCGCCGCCGGCCGCCACAGCAGCAGCGTGCTGCTGGCGGCAATCGGCGTTGACGGCGTCGGCGAGCTGCCGGTCGCTGAGGCGCTGTCGATTGCCGCTGGCGCGTTAAGCGGTGGCTGAACGCGCGTCGTACGGTTAGACTTAGGCGATGGCAACCGCACTACTCGAGTCCGTAGAGTCGGGCCCGTCTGAGCTCGATCGGTCGGCCGCGCGGCGCACACTGCGAGCGCAGATCGGCAGGCTTGAAGGGCACCTGAGTGCCGGCCTCTGCGAAGCCTTCCCCGATCGTCCGTTGCTGCCAGAGTTGCCGGGCGGCCACGCTCACCTGCAGAGCATCGGCGAACTTGAAGAGCTGCGCGACGCGCAGTTCGCGGCGGTAGCTGAGCTTCGAGCCTGGCTGGCCGACCGTGAGCTGCGCTGCGCCGATGCCAGCCGCCGGCTTGGACTGATGCTCGCCGACCCGGCGGGTCACCGACGCGAGCGAATCACGCAGCGCGAACTGGGCGAGGGCGGCTGCGGCGTCTGGAGCGTTGTGCCGCGACTTGGCCCGCTCGGTCGGCTGACCGGCTGGTGGCTCGTGAAGCTTTCATCGGGCTGCCCCTTAGCCACCTGACATGGGACGGCGTAGTCGCAAACGCGGACTTTCCGAGTCGCCAGGCGACGCCGACGCGCAGGCCGACGCCAGCTTAGGCGCGCCGGCAGATGAGGCCGCGAAGCTGCCGTCGCGACGGCGCGCCAAGCTTGACGACGCGCCGCGCCCTCCGTGGGCGCCGGTTCCACTGACCGAGCTCTGCATATTCGTCGGCATCGTTGTGATCGTCGTCGGCATGCTTGGCGGTTCGCCGCGTGGTCTGCTGCTCGGTTTCGGTTTCGCGCTGGTAATTCTCGCCACGCTAGAGCTGTCGTTACGCGAGCACCTCGCTGGCTACCGGTCGCATTCGGTTCTGATCGCGGCCGCCACCGCCGCTCTGATCAGTCTCTTGCTGGTGGCACTGAGCGGCCTTGCGAAGTTGATCATTCTCGCCGCCGCGGCAATGGCGTTCGGGCTTTGCTGGACGGTTCTGCGTAATCTCTTCCGAACTCGATCAGGAGGAAAATCGTGGCGAGCATGAGTGGCGAGAGCAAATACCCGGTGGCATCGTCGCCGGTCGAAGTCGCCGCGCAGCCGATCCGGATCACCGGCCTGAATCACCTCACGCTGATCTGCTCCGACCTTGAGCAGACGACAGCCTTCTACCGCGACGTACTGGGGCTGGCATTGGTTGACGAGTCGGTCAACGCCGATGACCCGGCGACGCGGCACTTCTGGTTCTCGACCGACCCGGACGGCGTCGCCGGAACGGCGCTGCGCCTGTCGTTCCTTGAATATCCGCAGTTGGCGCCGGCAGTGCAGGGCGTTGGCGGTACGCATCACCTAGCGCTCAGCGTTGGCTCTCCAAATGAGGTGACGGCATGGCGGGATTATCTGCAGAGCCGCTCAGTGCCGACGACCGAGAGGTTCAACCGTGATCAGCTCTGCTCGATCTACCTGCGCGACCCCGACGGCCAGATCATCGAGATAGCGGCAGCTTCAGCTTGACGGCGGCTAGCCGCTCGTCAGCACATCTGCCAGCGCTTGGCGCTGACGATCGGTCATTGCGCCGACCGTCTTGTGCTCCGAGATTGGGATCGCCTGTAGCAGCCGGCGGCAGCGGGCGCGGCCCCAGCGGCGCTGGCTGGTCAGCAGATCGGCGACGGTCATCGACTGTGCCTCCCAGGGCGACTCAACGATTACATCGGCGGCCAGTCTGTCGCCGGCGGCGACGCGACGCTTCAGCTCGGCCCGGGCGAGGCGGACCGTATTCGCGCGCTCCAAGGCGCGGAGGTGCTGAGGGGCGTCGGCTTGGCTGGCGGCTGGGGTCATCGGTTCTCCTTGGCGCGTCGTCATGATGCACCTGACCGGTCTGGTCAGGATCATTTTGTTGCGGCGCGTAGAGCCGCGTTCACTAAGTCTGTTTGAGCGAGTTAAGGATCTTTCACGGACCCCCTACGGCCCCGCCCAACTTCCCCTCTACTCTCTCCGCGGCTGCCAAGCAGCCGACTCGGTTCAACCTACGGAAGATCACGCCGAATCGTCAACAAGCTTTAAACGATTCGCACGCTCAGAGCGAACAAAAAGCTTCGTCGTCAACCACTGACCGCGCCTCAGCGGTCGTCGGGGCCGGGCAGCGGGCCGTGCTCAGCCTCAAACTTGAGCTTCACCGATTCGAAGGCAGCCAGTGCCCGGTCGAGCGTCGCCCGGTCGTGTGTTGCCATCACGCTGGTGCGCAGCAGCGCGCCGCTCGGCGGCACTGCAGGGTGGAGCGCCGTATTGACGAAAACGCCGGCGTCATAAAGCGCCCGCCAGAGCAGCACTGCCTTCCAGTCATCGCCAACGAGGATGGGGACAATCGGCGTGACAATCTGGCTGCCAACGACGCCCGGCGCGTCAAGCTGGGCGGTTGGCGAACTTAGCTGCTGCGGTGCGACGACGGCAAAGCCGAGCGCCTCCAGCCCGTCACGCAGATAGCGGGCGTTGTCTAGTACGGCCGAGAACAGCGGCGGTCCGTCGGGTGAGCGAATAATCCGTAGCGCCGCTAGCGCCGCGCCGACCGCTGCTGGCACGGCCGAGGCCGTGAACAGGTAGGCGCGGGCCGATACGCGCAGGTAGTCGATTACCTCAGCGCTGCCTGCGACGAAGCCGCCGCAGGAGGCCAGCGACTTCGAGAAGGTGCCGGTTCGCAGGTCAACCAGCTGCTCAACGCCAAGCAGCTCCGGCGTGCCCGAGCCGCGAGCGCCGAGCACGCCGGCGCCGTGCGCGTCATCTACCAGCAGGCGAGCTCCATGGGCGCGGCACAGTTCAGCGATCTGGTCGACCGGGGCGATGTCGCCCTCCATTGAGAAGACGCCGTCGACGGCGACGAGGATGCCGCCACCGTCGCCCGCGGCGCGCTCGAGGGCGCGCTCCAGTCTGTCGATTCGGTTGTGGCGGAAGGGCCGCAGTTTGGCCTTCGACTGGATGCAGCCGTCAAGGATTGAGGCGTGGTCGCCGGAGTCGACGATCACCGTGTCGCCCGGTCCAAGGATCGTGCCGATCGTGCCGAGGTTGGTTTGGTGGCCTGTTGTGAAGACCAGCGCGTCCTCGGCGCCGATCCACTGTGCGATCTCTCGCTCCAGCTCAATGTGCAGCGGGATTGTGCCGTTCAGCAGCCTTGATCCGGTCAGGCCGGTGCCGTAAGTCTCCAGCGCTGCCCGCGCACCGTCGATAACCCGTTCGTCGCCGGTCAGTCCGAGGTAGTTGTTGGAGCCGAGCATGATCCGTTCGGCGCCCTCCATCGTGACGACCGGCCGCGCCGGACCGTCGAGCAGGCGGAAGTAGGGCAGCAGGTCGGCCGCGCGCGCCGCGCGCAACTGTTCCGCGCGTTCGTGGCCGCGCACTTTGGCGAACAGATCAACTTGGGTTTTAGACATATAGGCTGCTGCTGGTGAGCGTAGAGATCAAGCCGGTGGAAACTCGTAACGAACGCCGCGCCTTCCTCGGCTTTCCCTACCGCCTCTACGCCGACCAGCCTATCTGGGTCGCGCCGCTTAGGTTCGAGCGCCGCCGGCACATCGACCCGAAGCACAACCCGTTCTTCGAGCACGCCGAGGTTCAACTCTTTCTTGCCTACCGCGACGGCCGTGTCGTCGGCCGCATCTCGGCCCACGTTGACGACAACCTCAACTCTTTCCAGGACAACCGCTGGGGGCTATTTGGCTTCTTCGACTGTGAGGATGATGTCGAGGCAGCAACGGCGCTGATCGACGCTGCCGCCGATTGGAACCGGGCCCGCGGCCGTGACCGGATCGTCGGACCGATGAGCTTCTCGACCAACGACGAGTGCGGTCTGCTGATCGAGGGCTACGAGCTCAAGCCGATCATCCTGACCGAGTGGCAGTTCCCTTACTACCGGCCGCTGCTCGAAGAGGCCTGCGGTATGCGCAAGGCGATGGACACGCTGATGTGGGAGCTCGATATCTCGGGCCGCGCCGATGTTCATCCGGCAATCTGGGAGATGGCCGGCAAGGTCGAGAGCGAGCACGGAATCGTCTGCCGGCCGATGCGCAAGAAGGAGCTGCAGGCCGAAGTGGGGCGCTTTCTCGAGGTTTACAACGAGGCATGGGAGCGAAACTGGGGTTTCGTGCCGCTCGACGAGAAAGAGGCGAGAGCCTACGCTGAAGACCTAAAGTTTGTGCTCGATGAGAACTGGGCGATGATCGCTGAGAAGAGCGACACCGGTGAGGTTGTTGGCGCGGCGCTGACGTTGCCGGACTTCAATCAGGCGATTAAGGCAGCCCGGAATGGTCGGCTGCTGCCGTTTGGCTGGCTGAAGATCCTGCTGGCGCGCAGGAAGATTGATCGTGTGCGCGTCTTCGCGCTCGGCGTCAAGCGCGAACATCAGCACACGGGGGTCGCGGCGCGGCTCTACGAGATGCATTACGCGTCGGCTGAACGCACACCACAAACCAGCGGTGAGACAGGCTGGATCCTGGAGACGAATAAGCCGATGAACCGGGCGATGGAGGGGATGGGCGGCAAGGTTGTGCGCCGCTACCGCTTCTACGAGCGGCTGCTTGACCAGGGCGCCGAGCCATCACTGCCCGACGCCGACGCATTCCCGTGGCGCGGTGCAGCTGAGCACGAAGGCTGAATCGAAGCTAGGCTCTCTGGCGACGATGCTCGACACCGCAAACACCAGCGCAGATCAGGCCGACGCCAGCGAAGAGGTTGACGCAGTCGTCGTCGATCCGGCCCGGCCGCTGCCAGCCCGCCGCTCGCCGGCCGAGCTGGTCGCGACGCAGGCCGCTGTTGTCGGCGGTTCGTTCGTTGCCGGTGCGTTGGCGGTCGTTGTTGTATCGCGCCGCCGCAATCGTAAGGCGGCGCGCCGCGGCAAGCGATCCAGCGCAGCAAAGATCGCCACGTCGCGCTCGTTCCTCGTCGACGTGCACCTGCTTCAGCGCTAGGTCTCGGAGCTTACGGGTTGGTCTCGGAGCCGAGCCCTTCGCCGGGTAGGAACTCGTTTGTCAGCGCCTGCCCTGTCTCGACCGGGCCACGCAGCAGGTCGTTGCGCGTCATCCAGTCAGCGAAGCTTTGCCACTGGGCCGGTTCCTGCCAGCCGAACGGCCTGCGCGAGGGCGGAAACAGCACCGGCAACGTCGCCGCGACCGTCGCCGTCGCCAGCTTCTTGCTGAGCTGCGGATTGGCCGCTCGTAGCGCTGCGACGCCCGTCTGCGGGTTGGCCCGCGCGGTCCGCGTGCCGCGCTGCAGCGCACCGATGAAGCGGCGAATCATTGCCCCATTGCGCGAGACGGTTTCGTTGCGGGCGACCAGCACCAGCTCGTCGTAAGGCGGCACGCCGGCGCGATCAACCGGCATCATCCGCGGGCGGTGCTTCTGCTGGCGCAGTTGAACCCCTTCGATGTTCCAGAAGGCGCCGAGCGTTGCGGCCACCCGCTTTGACAGCATCGCGCCGATCAGGTCGAAGCCAACATCGACCTTCTTGACCTTGCTGGTGTCAACACCGGCAGCCGACATCAGCTGGTCGAGCAGGGCGTCCTGGAAGGGCAACCCTGCAGTGCCGATCTTGGTCCCTTCGAGCTTGCGCGGGTCGACCGGCTTGTCATTGACGCTGATCAGCGAGGTCAACGGCCGCTGAGCAATCGCGCCGACCGACAGCACAGCGGCGCCCTTATCGCGCGCGATCAGTAGCTCCGGCTCGTGCGAGATCACGAGGTCGGCGTCGCCGGCCGCCAGCACCTGCAGCGGCGCCGAAGGCCGCGGCGGCGTTTTGATCTGCACGTTCAATCCGACCTTGCGGAATTCTCCCTGCGCCAGCGCCGTGTAGATGCCGACGTGATCGGCGTTTGGCGTGTAGTCGAGCATCAGCGTGACGCTCCGCATCGCAGGCGCCGAAGAGTTGTCCTGCTTGGCGCCGCAGGCGGTCAGAGTGAGCGTCGCGGCAAGCGCCGCAAATGTGAGGGAGCTTCTGATCATTAGGACTCTCAGGGGGTGAGAGTAACGACGGCGGGCGATGGCGCTCTGCGCGGCGCGGCGTCCGTGCTACCGTTCGCAGAGTCAAGTCGCGTATTTGCGCGATCAAAGAAGTGCCAGCGCCCGCACGATTGCCTCACAGCGTCTCCGCGAGTAAGCAGCACACAACGCCGCGGAGGTTATTTCGATGGCGACTGGAACAGTCAAGTGGTTTAGTGATGAAAAGGGCTTCGGGTTTATTACTCCCGACGAGCCTGGCAAGGACCTGTTCGTCCACCATTCAGCAATCATGGGTGAGGGCTACAAGTCGCTCGCCGAGGGTGCGAAGGTGGAGTTCGATTCCGAAGAGGGCCCCAAGGGTCCGAGCGCGAAGGACGTGCGCCCGGTCTAAAGGCCCGCGCGGCCTTAGCGCCGCAAACGGAGTCTTTGCAACGGGTCGCCTTCGGGCGGCCCGTTGTCGTTCCCGAGCTAGGGTGAGGGCCAGTGAGCCTGTCGATAAGCATGTCCGCACGCCTCGCGGGCGAATCTGTTGAACATGTTGAGCTGCTGATTATCGGCGCTGGCCTGTCAGGCATCGCGGCGGCCTGCCACTTCCACAAGTCGCTCCCTGACAAGAGCTACGCGATCCTCGAGGCCCGCGACAGCGTCGGCGGTACCTGGGATCTGTTCCGCTACCCGGGGCTGCGCTCCGATTCCGACCTCTACACATTCGCCTATGCCTTCAAGCCGTGGACCGACCCGCATGCGATTGCCAGCGGCGACACGATCCTAGATTACATTCGCGAGACCGCCAGCGAGCATGGCGTTAACGGCCGGATCCGCTTTGGTCAGCGCGTAACGCGCGCCGAATGGTCGAGCGAGCAGGGCCTATGGCAGGTTGAGTCCGAGCACTCCGATCGCAGCGCCGCAGCGCCAATCACCTGCCGCTGGCTTTTCAGCGCCGGCGGCTACTTCCGCTACGACCGCGGCTACGAGCCTGACTTTCCCGGCATCGATCGTTTCAAAGGGGCGTTAGTCCATCCGCAGGCCTGGCCGGAGGATCTGGACTACGCCGATAAGCGCGTCGTCGTGATTGGCAGCGGCTCGACGGCCGTAACGCTAGTCCCGGCAGTCGCAGCCAGCGCTAAGCACGTCACGATGCTGCAGCGCTCCCCAACCTATGTCGTCAGCGTGCCGCGCAAAGACCCGCTCGCCAAGCTGCTGAAGCGGTTTGTCAGCGAGCAGCGTGCCTACTCGTTGACGCGGCGCAAGAATGTCTGGCTTCAGCTGACGACCTACCGTCTCTGCCAGTCGCGGCCGCGGCTCGTTAAGCGGCTGATCCTCTGGAGCCTGAAACGCCAACTGCCTGAGGGGTATGACATCGCTACCCATTTCTCGCCCAGCTACGACCCGTGGGATCAGCGTCTCTGCGCGGTACCCGACGGCGACCTTTTCAAAGTGCTCTCGAACGGCACGGCCTCGGTCGTCACCGATCAGATCGCCAGCTTCACCGAGGATGGCATCGAATTGGCATCAGGCGAGCATCTCGATGCAGAGATCATTGTCACGGCGACGGGCCTCGAGCTGATGGCCTTTGGCGGGATCGAGCTGATCGTCGACGGCCAGCCGGTCTCGCTGCCGCAGACAATCGCCTACCGCGGCGCGATGCTCAGCGATGTGCCGAACTTCGCCTTCGCAGTTGGCTACATCAACTTATCGTGGACGCTGAAGGTTGACCTTGTCTGCGATTACCTCTGCCGGCTGGTCGCCTACATGGACCGCTGCGGTTACGACCGCTGCGTGCCAGCGAATTACGACCCTGCGATGGAGACGCTGCCACTGCTGAACCTCAGCGCCGGTTATCTCCAGCGGGCTCTCGGGCAGTTCCCGCGTCAGGGCACGCAGGCGCCTTGGGCGCTGTGCAGCGATTACGCGCAGGATCAGATCGACTTCAGTGCTGACGTCACGGCAGACGGCGCACTGGAGTTTTCAAGCAGCCGCGAGCGCTCGGGTGTCGCCGTTACGGTCGCGTAGCTTCTGGCGCCGTCAGCACCTTGACAAAGTTCTCCAGCTGCGCCGTCGTCCAGCACTCGTAGGCCTCGCAATGTTTGGCGTAGGAGTCGATCACTGAGTCGCCGTAGTTCCAGTACAAGCGAGGTTCAGGGTTAAGCCAGTAGGTGCGGCCTGCGCGCGCCGCCAGCTGGGCAAAGCGATCGGTGTGCGGGGCACGGCCGTTGGTGCGCGCGTCGCCGAGCACGATCACCGTGGAGCGCGGATGCAGTTCGTCTTGAATCTGGTCGAGCAGCTCGCCCCAGACGCGGCCGTAGTCGGTGTAGCCAGAGATGTCGGCGACGCCTGCGTCTCGGGCGATCGCTTCGCTGACGGCCTTGAAGTCGCGCTCGCGCTGGAAGAGCTCGGTCACCTCGCTGACCCGTTCGATAAAGACGAACGAGCGCATCTTGCGGAACGAGTCGTGCAGTGCGTGCATCACCGAAAGGAAAAAGACCGATGCACTGGTGACGCTGGTAGAGACATCGCAGATCACAAACAGCTCCGGCCGGCGCGGGCGGACCGGCCGGTAGCGCAGCGTGATCGGCACGCCGCCGGTCTGCAGCGAAGCGCGCATCGTGCGGCGAATGTCGACCTGAGCGTGGCGACGGTGGCCGCGGTGTTCCTGGCCTTGCGTCTTCAGGCGCCGTTTGAGCTGCGTTACGACGCGGTGGACGCTGGCGAGGTCCGCCAGCGGGCCGGTCGGCAGCGCGCGGTCCAGCTCGTGCAGCGGCCGCGCCGCCGGCAGCGCTTCGGTCCGCTCCACCTGGCGGCGCTCCAGCTCCTGGCGCAGCAGCTGCTCAAAGCGGCGAATTCCGTCACGCGGCAGCCCTTCGGAACGGGGATCGTCGCTCGGCAGGTCAGGCTGGGGGTCGGTCCGCAGCTCGAGCGAGCGGCGGATTCGCTGCACATCGACGCCCAGCACGCCGGAGCCTTCGCCCGGCTGCGAGAAGGCCGCTATCGCAAGGCGGGCAAGGTCGCGCAGCGCACCCTCATCGCCGGCCGCGATCGCGCGGGCTATCTGTTCGCGCAGCGTTTCGACGTCAACCTCGCTGGCCGACCGGCGCTTCCCGTCGCCTGCTTCACCGATACCGCGGGTCAGCGCAGCAAGCTCGGTCGCGCGAAAGAAGAATCGTTCGAAGACGAGGTCGAAGATTGCGCGATCCTCGGGCGACTTGGCGAGCGTCGTTGCCAGCGTTTCGCGGAAGGCGACCGGCTCGCTCCAGGAAACCTCGGGCAGCGCGCCCAGCGCGTCGAGCAGCTCGCTGGTGCCGACCTTGACGCCTTCGCCGCGCAGTTCGTCGCCGAACTCGATCAGGTGCGCCGTCATGCCGGCGTCGGCCGGGTCGGCCAGCGGCTCGGAGAAGAGCGCCGCGCGGCGCGACGCCTCGCGTGAGATTCGCTTGTCAGGAGCTGGCGGCACCGACGCCGTCCCCTGTGGCGTCGAGCTTTACGCCAACGCGCTCGGCGACGATGTCGATATCGGTGCGGTGCTTGACGATGATCGACATCGTGTCGTTGAAGGTCTTGCTGTCGATGTCGTTGGCGCCGAGCAGCAGCAGAGCCCGAGCCCAATCGATCGACTCGGCGATCGACGGCGGCTTCTTCAGGTCAAGCTCGCGCACGATCGCGACGATCTCGACCAGACGCCGCGCGATCTTGGCGTCAAGCTCGGGCGCGTGCAGCCGAACAATTTCCAGCTCGTGCTCTAGCGACGGGTAATCAATCCACAGATACAGGCAGCGACGCTTCAGCGCCTCGGTCAGCTCACGCGAGTTGTTTGAGGTCAGCAGCACCAGCGGCATCGTGCTGGCCTCGATCCGGCCAAGCTCGGGGATTGAGATCTGGAAGTCCGACAGCAGTTCCAGCAGCATCGCCTCGAACTCCTGGTCGGTCTTGTCGATCTCGTCGATCAGCAGAACGACGGGGTCGGGTGAGGCGATCGCCGTCATCAGCGGCCGCTCAAGCAGGAACTCAGAGCCAAAGATGTCGTCCTGAACCTCCTCCCAGCCGGTGTCCTGCGCCTCGGCCTGAATTCGCAGTAGCTGCTTGCGGTAGTTCCACTCGTACAGCGCCTTCGCCTCGTCGAGCCCTTCGTAGCACTGCAGACGAATCAGCTCACGGCCGAGAGTCTGCGCCAGCGACTTCGCCAGCTGCGTCTTGCCGACGCCTGCCGGCCCTTCGACCAGGATCGGCTTGCCGAGCTTGATCGCGAGGAATGCGACCAGTGCGGTTGCCTCGTCGGGCAGATAGCCGACCTCGATCAGGCCGGCTGAAACTTCTTCTGGGAGCTCGGGCGTGATTGGCATCGTCAGCGGATGATAGGTCGCCGCCACCAAGTCGCGCGCGCGGCGCTAATCGGCCGCTGGCTGATCATTGGCGTCCTCGAACGACAGTTGGCCCTCCGGCGGCGCCGGCGCCACTGTCGGTTTGGCGCGTGGCCGGTCGCCCGGCGCTGGCGTAGGCGCCGTGGCAGCTGTTGAGGGTGGCTGCTGCTGCGGCGCCGTGGCAGCGACCGATGTCGGGTCGCCCTCGACCGTTGCTGTGCGCGGATTGTCGCCGTCAAGCAGCGGCTCGGGGCGGTGGCGCATGTACATCCTCCAGCCGGCGAAGACGATCACCGCGCCCACCAGAAAGGTGACAAAAATCCCCCAGTCGACGCTGACCGGGCTCCAGGAGGGGCTGCCGACCGGCCGCAGAACGCCTGCGTCGTTGCCGCTTGGGCGGTCCAACTGCCGGTAGAAGACGAGGAACATCACCCAGCCGCCTGCGGCCATCAGGATTACACCGTCGCCGCCGGGCAGGTGGAATGCGCGGCGCTCGGCGCGCGCCGCGCAGAGCGCGATGATCGCAAGCGCGACGAGCAGGATTGAGGCCTCGATGAAGCCCCATGACTGGAATGCGTTGAACGAGTCGCTCAGCTCGTTCACGCTGCCATCAGGCCGCGTACTAAAGCCGCTCTGCTGGTACCACGGCAGAAACATTGAGAGCAGCAGGCCGGCCGCTGCACCGACTGCCAGCCGCTGCTCGCTGTACAGCGAATACCACGCGCCGCGCAGGCGCAGCGCGTTACTACTCACGCCGTGGCGCCGGCCGCCACCCGCATCCGTTCCATCAGTAGTTTGGCGTCGCTGTCGCTGACCGTCCGGAGCTGTCCTTGGAAGGCCAGCTTCCAGTGCTCTGCCGGCCACTTGCCGATGTGCTCAAGCTCGTCCTTTACGCTTTCGGCGGCGACCCAGTCGCCTTCATCGAGCGTCAGCTCAGGTTCCGTTTCCCGCCGCCACGGATAAGCGTCGGGGCTACCGGGTTTGCCGGGCCAAACCGGGTCGCGGTCCTCAAACAGGTCGGAGCTGATCGTCACCGCGCCACCGAACGCCATTACCTTTGTCAGGTAGAAGATGATCCGGTCGCCGACCTCGATCGATTGCGCCTGCTTGCGCCGCCGCTCCTTGAAGCCGATCAGCTTGAAGCCCAGATCACGCGTGACGGCGAAGTTGTCGGTCGACCCGGTCAGCACCCAGGTTGTCGGTAATTCGGCCATTAGACCAGTGTAGGACGGTGGTCTGACGATCCGCTTAGCGCGGCGCGGGGGTCGGTGCGTTGATCCCGAGGTACTTGTAGAGATAACGGTTGAAGCGCTCGGTCATAACGCAGTAGGGCCCCGGGTCCGGCCAAGCTTTGAAGTTGCCAAGCACCGCGGCGGGGCCTTTGGTGGCGCGCAGCTTGATCGTCTCGCGCTGGCGGTCGGCCGTCATCCGGTCGCAGAGGCCGCGGACGAAGTCGCGTAGAACCTTGTGGTAGTTGAGCGATGAGGGCGATCCCGGCTGGTAGTACGACCACGACCCGCTGTCCGAGAAAGGCAGCTGGTAACGGCCCTCTGTCTGGCCCGACAGCCAGAGGCGGTTGGCAGTCTTGCTGCCGCTCAGCGCAGCAAGGTCGTGCAGTCCCGCCAGCGACTGGTAGAAAGCGTTGTAGATCCGCTGCCCGGGCGCGAACGAGTAGGCGAGGTAGTAGGAGCCGTGCGCCAACTTAAGACGCACGCCAGTTGGCGGCGCGGTGCGGAAGATCCCGAGCGAGGCGAGCGCGAACTTCATCATCCTAGGCTGTTTCAGTCGCTTTGATGTCCGCGCCAGTGCCTGCACTGCGGTTCCTTGCGCCAGGCCGCTGACCCATGGCGGGCGGCCGCCGCCAAACTTGAAGAGGTATTCCCAAGCATTGCCGCCGGCGCGCTTGACGGCCAGCCGCTGGACTTCGTCGGCCAGTGTGCGCAGCTCGGCTGTTTTGCTTTCGGTTGTCCAAAGTGCGTTCATGTAGCCGAATGTTCCAAGCCACTGAATCTGCAGCCCTTGCCCTGGATAGGCTTGCCAGACCAGCTCACTGCCGCTGAAGCCGACCCGCTGGCCGTAGCTCAGCAGCGACCCGTCTGCCCACCACTGGGCGTTACGGCGCAGCGTTTCGATGATCGGCGCGATGCGCGAGCCGGTGATCAGGCCGGCCTTCGCCATCCGGTTAAAGTTCGCGATCACGGCGCGCATTTCGCGGCGTCGTTGGCCGCTGAGCCTGCCGGCGGCGTTGCGAGCGCTGCTCAGCGCCGCATTGAACGAAGCACGGGTCGCCGCGCTGATTGCGCCGCGCCCCGCGAGCCGGGCAACAGCGCCGTCAAGGCTTGCCGATGAAACTGTCTGGGCTGGCAGCGCCGTTGCTACAGCGGTGCCAAGCGAACGGCCGAGCGTCGGCGGCAGCTCGCTGGCCGGGGTCGACGGGATCAGCGCGTTTTCCTGCGCGGTGACGTTCCCGCTCCGGTCAAGGACGAGGATTGTCGAGGCTCCGGCACTCGCCGCGCCCCAAGGGGCGAGCGTGACGAGCGCCGACGCGACGCATAGAAAAAGCGTACGGCGCACATCAGCGATGCTAGAGAGCTGCCACAGCGGCGGTCGCAGTAGCTGTTGCAGGGCGGCAATCAAAGGCCGCCAACTGGCGGCTCGATTATCGCCGTCTGCTTCTTCATTGCCTGAAAGGCTAGCCCGGATCCGTCATGATCAGGTGGCGTGCGACTTGACTCAATCAACCCGGGCGACATCGTTCGCGTCAGCATTCGAGGTCGCGTCTTCCACGCGATCGTCCGCGGCAGCGACCCGGCCGGCCTGCAGATAGAGCCGATTGAGCGGGCTGCGACGCAGCGCCACGTGAAGGCCCGCGACGTCGTCGAGCACTGGTCGAAGGCTGGCCGTCCGCGGGCCGCAGCACAGCGCGCCGTCAACCCGCAGCAGCGCTCACTCGACGACCTGCTGGACCGCTAGCCGCCCCGTCCGGCGCGGCTCGTCATACTTGCATACGTGCCAAGCCGTCCGACCGACGAGGCAGTCGCAGCCGCCGTTCCGCTCGCCGCGGCAAGGCTCGCCGCGGGCGCTGCGAGCGGTCCCGGCACCGCCGACCCGCTGGTCGGCGAGCTGCGCCGGGCCGGCCTGCTGCCGCTGCTGGTGCTGCACCTGCTGTCAGCCGGACCGTCCTACGGCAACGCCCTGATCGAAGGGATCAACATCTCGACCGGAGGGCTGATCAGCGTAAACCCAAACACGATGTACCCGCTGCTGCGCACGCTTGAAGAGAAGGCCTTCGTGACCGGCGAGTGGGAGCACCCGGAGCGCCGCTCACGCCGCTTCTACGCAATCACACAGGCCGGCGAGGCCGAGCGTGAACAGCTCGCCGCAGTGCTGAAGCCGCGGCTCGCCGAAGTTGCTTCGGCGCTTGAGCTGCTGCGCCGCGAGCTGCAGTGAGCACCGCCCTCGCGCAGCTGAAGATCAGCGGCGTAACGGTCGCTGAGGCTGAGCAGCTTTGGTACGACACGGCGCGCTGGCCGCTGTTCGTCGACGGACTGCAGTCCGTCGTCAGCATTGAGGGCGATCCGCCGCAGCGCGGCTCGCGCGTTGTCTGGCAGTCATTTCCGGCCGGCCGCGGCGAGGTAAGCGAGACCGTGGTTGAGTACTCGCCTGGCGCCGGCCAGCAGCTGGAAGTTTTGGATCGCTCGCTGCAGGGCGTCCAGCGGGTCGGCTTCTCGCAGCTTGACGGCGCCGTCGCGGTTGAGCTGTCGCTCGACTACCGGCTCAGCAGCGCAAACCCGCTCCGAGGGCTGATCGACCTGCTTTTCATCCGCCGCGCGCAGAACCAATCGCTGCGCCGAACGCTGGCCGCATTTGCCGCCGAGTTGCAGTTCGTCGACGACTAGCGGGCCGTCGCCGAGCGGGCTCTCAGCGCCGCTTCAAGACGCCCTAAGCTGCGCTCAAGCTCGCTGATCTGCTCGGCCGTCAGGCCGCCGATCAGCGCCGTCTGCGCTGCCCCGCCGACCGCTGCGCTGGCCGCCACAAGCTCAGCGACGCGCTCGTCGATGTCACCCTGGCCTGCCCATGACGCCAGCTCGGCAATCGCCGCCCGTAGCGCCGCATCAAGCTGAAAGGCAGCTTCGCGCCAGCGACCGCTGTCAACGTCGCTGCGGGCGCGCAGCGTCAGCTCCTCGCAGGCCAGAACGACGTCGCGGCCCGAAAACACGGCGGCGAGACGCTCCTGCGGGCTGAGCATCGCTTCGCGGCGGCGCCGGACGGCGGCCGGCGCAATCTCAACCGCCGCAGTCCAGCGGCCATCGGCGACCTCCTCGCCAAGCCCGCTGCCGACCCGGATCACCAGCGCCTGACCGGGCGCGATGCCGTGCGCCGCGGCGTCGGCGGCGACAATTCGCTGGCGCTGCAGCACGGAGTTGATCACCGCCAGCCCTTCTCGCGCCTCACGCTCACAGTCGGCCGCTGACAGCCAAGCCTGCGGGTCGCCGGCGATCGGCTGAGCGGCTATCAGCGTTGCCCGGCCTACTGCGACCGGCGTTGCGTCAGGTGCCGGCGGTGCGCTACGCAGGCGGCGGCGCAGGCGGCTGCGTCTAACGGCGCCGAGCGTTGCGACGACGAGCACGTGCGTCGGCTCACCGGCGTGGCCGCGCACGACGTAACGGCCGTCGGCCGGGCCCAGTGGCCACGGTGCCTCGACCTGAACAAAACGGAAGTTAAGTCGCTCGGACAGGGGCTGCGAAGCTACCAGTCCCGGCGCCCTGCGTTGCGGCCGGTTGGCTACCGTGGAGCTGTAAGCAAGCCGGCTAGGAGCCTGAGATGACCGATGAAACTGCTGAAGGACTGAAGGATCGATTGACTCGCGGCAGCGAGGATGCGATCGGGCGGGTCGCGCAGGAGCTGCTTGAAAACCCGATCGTTGCCGGTGCAATCGCACGCGCATTCGAGGCGCGCGAACGTGCGACGCAGGCTCAGGAAGTGGCGATGGGTGCGCTCAATCTGCCATCGGCGGCCGATCTTGAACGGCTGACGCGCCGTGTCCGTTCGGTTGCCCAGCGGCTTGAGGGGATCGAAGATTCGGTCGACCGGCTCGACCGGCGCTTCGCCAACAGCGCGCCGCTCAATCTTGACCAGCGGCTCGCTGCGATTGATCAGAGGCTTGCCGCGATCGAGGTCGCCGTCGCGCCGCCCAACAGCGCTTAGTCGCCAGTGGCCAGCAGCACTTCAAGGCCAACCCGGCCAAGTCGCTCGGTGGCGGCTTCCAGCGCAACGCCTTCCAGCCGTTCGCCGCCGCCGGCCGAAGCGTCAGTGACGATCAGCAGCGCGGCGAACTCGACAGCTCGCAGTTGCGCTACGGCAAGCAGTGCTGCGGCCTCCATCTCGACCGCGATCGCTCCCAGTTCACGCCAGCTTTCAACGCGACTCTCGCCGCGCTCGTAGAAGAGGTCGGCGCTGACGACCGGTCCGCTGTGGTCGGCTGCGGCGCTCAGCAGCGCCGTCATCTGACGGTCGGGTAGTAGCGGCTCGGCCGCGCCCAGCGCACGACTTGTGCCGTCGGTGCCAATCAGCTCACTGGCGGCAACCAGCTGGCCGAGCTGCAGCGAATCACTCAATGCGCCGCATGAGCCGAGCCGGATCGCTCGCTGCAGGCCGAGGTCACAGAGCTCCTCGAGGACGATCGCGGCGCTTGGCCCGCCGATTCCGTGGCTCATCACGGTCAACAGCTCGCCGTCTGCAGCCTCGCCGCTGTAGCCCCAGAGGCCGCGGTTGTGGTTGAACATCTTTGGTTCGGCCGTCAGTAGCTGCGCCAATGCCAGTGCCCGTCCGGGGTCGCCGGTCAGCAGCGCGCGCGGCGCCAGCGGCGCGGTTGGGTGGATGTGGCGCGGCATCGCAGGCATCGTCGAGCGGGAGTATGGTGGAGAGATGGCTAAAGATCAGAAGAAGTCCTCAAAAGCGAAGAGCAAGAAACGTGGTTCGCGCAGCGATCAGGTTCGATCGGCTGTCGATCAGGCGTTTCAGACAGCCGGCGCTCAGCTAAGACCCGATCGCGCTCAGGAGATTGCCGACGAGCTGGCGGCTGCCGCCCAGCGCGTTCGCGACGTCGTCGAGGATGCGCTGCCGACGACGACCGAGGATCTGAGGCGGCTTGAAAAGCGGCTCGCCGTGATCGAGCGGCGGATCGGCGCATTGGAGCGGGCAACGCCGGTCGCTACACGCCGCGCCGCGGCGAAGAAGCCGGCCACTGCACCGCGCAAGAAGGCTGCGCCGCGCAAGAAGCCGGCGCCGCGCAAGTCAGCGAGCTGATGGCAGCCGAATTCGATTCCGTTGAGCAGTTCCGCGCCGTGATCGACCGCGCGATGGAGCTGATGAGTGAGGACCCGGAGATGGGTCCGAAGCTGCGCGATGCCGACGTGCCGCAGCGTTTCGAGTTCGACGACGTTGATCTGGTCGTCAACACCCGCGCCGCGCGTGAAGGCGAGCCGGGCAACCTTTACTGGGAATGGAGCGACGACGTTGATTGGGAGCCGAAGGTCCAGCTGACGATGAGCTCTGAGGTTGCCAACCGCTACTTCCAGGGCAAGGAGAACGTCCCGGTCGCGATTGCCCGCCGCCGCATCAAGGCAGGCGGCGACGTCAAGTCGGCGCTGGCGCTGATCCCGATCACGAAGCCGGTCTACGGCCTCTACCGCTCGATGCTTGAAGCGGAATACCCGCAGCTGGTCGTTTAGCGAACCGGTCGGTTGCTCTGAGATGCGCGCTGACAATCCGCCAGGCGCCGACGGTGGTCACGCTGACGAAGACCGCCTGACGGCGGCTGACGCTGCCGAGCGGGTTGGGGCATCGGTCTCAACGCTGCGTCGCTGGGCCTCGCTTGGGCTCTTCCCAACTCACGACATCGCCAACGGCTGGGGCCCAGGCGCTATCGCCCAGGCGCGCTCGCTGGTAAAGCTGCGCGAACGCGGCTACTCGATCGAACAGCTCCAGCAGGCGACCGAGGAGGGCAGGCTTGTCAGCTACAGCGGCGAGCTCGTCGCTAAGGTCATCGGCGAGCGCTTTACGCTCGCCCAGGCCGCCAAACAGAGCGGCCTGAAGGCCGCGGCGATAGAGGAGCTGATCGCGGCAATCGGCCTGCCGTCGGCGGCAATCGATGACATTGGCGCCGATGACATCGAGATGTTCGGCTACTTCGCGACGGCGATCGATGCCGGCTTTCCGCGCGACGCGCTGCTGCAGGCGGTGCGCGTTTATGGCCAGGCGGTTTCGAAGATCGCCGACGCCGAGGTGCGGCTCGTTCACATGCACGTGCACGAGCCGCTGCTGCGTGATGGCGTCGCAAGTAGCGAGATCGCAGAGCAGATGGACGGCATCACCAGCCAGCTACTACCGCTCTTCTCGCCGGTGATCAACCACCTGCACCGCCGCTTCCTCAACCACTTCGTCGAGCAGGACATTGTCGGCCACATGGAGAGCGAACCAGGCGGCGGTGAGATTGGTCAGGTTCGCGTCGCAATCGCATTCGCCGACCTTGCCGGTTACACGCAGTTGACCGAGGAGGTCGGCGACGAGGAAGCCGCCGGGATCGTCGAACGGTTTGTCGCCAACGTCAGCCAGACGCTGCCGGACGAAGCGCGGATCCTGAAGACGATTGGCGACGAGGTGATGATCGTCTGCTCTGACGCCGGCCCGCTTACCGACTGGGCGGTCGGCTTCCAGATCCTCAGCAACGAGCGGCCGCTGCCGCGGATCGGGATTCACTACGGCAGCGTCGTTTTCCGTGACGGCGACTACTTCGGTCGCGAGGTCAATCTTGCGGCCCGCGTCGCCGCCCGTGCTGCTGCCGGTGAGGTGCTTGTCACCTGGCCGGTGGTTGAAATGTCGGGTAGGCACATCGAGTTCGAACGGATCGGTGAGGTTCAGCTGAAGGGCTTCACGCAGGCCACTGAGCTGTTCCTCGCCGACCTTGCGGACGAGTCCAATTGACTTCCTCCCCACACCTAAAGGCGGGGGATTCCTGTTCGGGTTCAGGCCGTATTGGCGAGTTCCCGTTGAGTGGTTCGCGGTTCATCGCCCCGGCTTACTTCACCGAAGGCTCCCCGCGCTGTCACGACCAGTCCGGCCGCGAAAATGCGTGCTACGTTGGTGCGTATGTCCACCCAACAATCCTATCGGCCAGCGCGGCGTTAGCGAGCCGATTCCTCCCCACGGCTAAAGCCGGGGGTTTCCTCGGGGGGGTTCGATGAGCGCTGGTCAGGTCGACGCGCTGCTCGGCCGAGTGCGCGAGGGAGGGCTGCTGGTTGAAGGCCAGCCGCTTGTTGTACTGCTCTCCGGCGGTCGTGATTCGGCCTGCCTGCTTGACATCGCGGTCCAGCTGTGCGGCCGCCAGGCCGTCACGGCGCTGCACGTTAACTACGGGCTGCGGGCCGAAGCTGACGCAGATCAGGCGCTGGCGCAGCGGCTCTGCGCGCAGCTTGGTGTGAAGATCGACGCTGAACGGGCGGCCGCGCCGCAGACCGGCAACCTGCAGGGCTGGGCGCGTGACCTTCGCTACGGGCTAGGGGCGCGATTGGCGAGCAGTCGCGGTGCCAAGCTGGCGGCCGGTCATACGGCCAGCGATCAGGTTGAGACCGTCCTCTACCGGCTGGCATCGTCGCCTGGGCGCCGCTCGCTCGTTGGCATGCCCGACCAGCGCGGGATCCTCGTCCGGCCGCTGCTGCGGGCTCGCTTTACGCGCCAGGAGACTGAGCTGTGGTGCCTCGAGCGGGGCCTTGAATGGTGCGACGACGCCAGCAACGAGAGCGACAAGTACGCCCGTGGCAGGATCCGCGGCCAGGTACTGCCAGCGCTGCGCAGCGTCCATCCGGCGACCGACGAGAACATCTTGCAGAGCGCCGAACTGCTGCGCGATGAGGCCGAGGTCTTGGAGATCGTCGTCGATACGGCGCTGGCCGGCAACGACCGGATCGCCGTCGGCCACCTCGCAGCGCTGCCGCCGGCGCTGGCGCGGCTCGTCGTTCGCCGCCTCGCCGAAGCAGCCACCGGCTCGCTCTGCCCGCAGGCGGCGGCGAGGCTTGACGAGCTGTTGGCACTCGGCGAGGTTGATCGTGATCAGGCCAACGCAGCGCTGGACATCGGCGGCGGTGCCCGGGCAGTGATTGACGGCGGCGTGCTTCGCTTTGAGCTGTCGCCAAAGCGGGCCGCTCGTCCGGCGGCCGACGGATAGTCTGCGCGGCGATGCCCGATCCCCCGCCAATCGGCGAGATCCTCGTCCAGCCAGACCAGTTGAAGGAGCGCGTCCGTGCCCTGGGCGTGCAGATCAGCGCCGACTACGAAGGGCTTGACCTGTTGCTGGTCGGCGTGCTGAAGGGCGCGACCTTCTTCCTCGCCGACCTGATGCGCAACATCAGCGTCGCCTGCGAGCTCGACTTCATGGCCGTCGCCTCCTACGGCTCACAGACCGACTCCAGCGGCGTCGTGCGGATCCTCAAGGACCTCGACGCGCCGATCGCCGGCCGCGACGTTCTGATTGTTGAAGACATCGTCGATTCCGGCCTGACTTTGCAGTATCTGCTGCGCAACCTTGGCGCCCGCGACCCGCGCTCGTTGGAGGTCTGTTCGTTGCTGACCAAGCCGGAACGGCGCAAGACCGACGTGCCGATCAAATATGTCGGCTTTGAGATCCCGAACCGCTTCGCGATCGGTTACGGGCTTGACCACGCTGAGCGCTGGCGCAATCTCCCGTACGTTGCGGCGCTGAAGCCGCGCGAGGAGCGCTAGGCGGCGGTTCAGCGGCTGTTACCCTGAAGGATCTGTCCCAGCCTGATCATCCACCTGCGATCTACGTAACGTACCCCCTTCAATGAGCCGTTTTTCCAAGAGCGCAGCCTTCCCGATCCTGATCGTTGTCGTGCTCGCGTTCTTCGCGCAGCGGCTTATCAGCGGCGGCCAAAAGGAGAAAGCTCCGACCTACAGCGAGTTCATCTCGCAGCTCAATGGCGGCCAGCTCAAGTCTGTTGATCTGAAGACGAAGAACAACACAGTCATCGTCATGCCGCGCAGCGGCAAGACGTATGAAACCGGCTTCACCGACGCCGGCTCCGACCGGCTTGAGGCGCAGCTGCAAAGCGCCGAAGGTCAGGGCAAACTCCCCGACGGCTACAACATTCAGGGCCGCAAGACCAACGCCTTGCTCTCGATGCTGACCTATGTGCTGCCGTTCCTGATCTTTATCGGCTTTTGGATCTTCCTGATGAACCAGATGCAGGGTGGCGGTTCGAAGGTGATGTCGTTCGGCAAGTCACGCGCCAAGCGGATGACGGCCGACACGCCGAAGATCACCTTCCGTGATGTTGCCGGTGTTGACGAGGCGGTTGAGGAGCTGCATGAGATCAAGGAGTTCCTCGAAAATCCGAAGAAGTTCCAAGCGCTCGGCGCGCGAATCCCGAAGGGCGTGCTGCTTTTCGGCCCGCCAGGGACCGGCAAGACGCTGCTGGCCCGCGCCGTCGCTGGCGAGGCCGCCGTTCCGTTCTTTTCAATCTCCGGCTCCGACTTCGTCGAGATGTTCGTCGGCGTCGGCGCCAGCCGTGTGCGTGACCTTTTCGAGCAGGCCAAGCAGAACTCGCCCTGCATCATCTTCATTGATGAGATTGACGCCGTCGGCCGCCATCGCGGCGCCGGCATGGGCGGCGGCCACGATGAGCGCGAGCAGACGCTCAACCAGCTGTTGGTCGAGATGGACGGCTTCACGATGACCGACAACGTGATCCTGATCGCCGCAACCAACCGTCCCGACATTCTTGACCCGGCGCTGCTGCGCCCAGGCCGTTTTGACCGTCAGATCGTCGTTGACCGGCCGGATCGCAAAGGCCGCGCCCGGATCCTAGACGTTCATACTCGCGGCAAGCCGCTGGCGAAGGAGATCAACACCGATACGCTGGCCGGCCAGACGCCCGGCTTCACCGGCGCTGACCTCGCCAACCTCGTCAACGAGGCGGCGCTGCTCGCCGCCCGTCACGGCAAGCGCGAAGTCACCCAAGTTGAGCTTGAAGAGGGGATCATGCGCGTGATCGCCGGGCCTGAGAAGAAGACCCGCGTGTTGAGCGACAAGGAGCGGCTGATCACTGCCTTCCATGAGATGGGCCACGCAATCGTTGGTCACTACCTCGAGTTCTCCGACCCGGTTCACAAGATCTCAATTGTCAGCCGCGGGCAGGCGCTTGGCTACACAATCTCGATGCCGCAGGAAGATCGTTTCCTGACGACCCGGGCCGAGCTGCTCGATTCGATGGCAATGACGCTCGGTGGCCGCGCCGCCGAGGAGATCGTCTTTGAGGAGATCACGACCGGCGCCTCAAATGACATCGAAAAGGTTACCGCAACCGCTAAACAGATGGTGATGCGCTTTGGCATGAGCGAGCGGCTCGGGCCACGCGTCTTCGGCCACGATCAGGGCCAGCCTTTCCTCGGCATGCAGTTTTCCTCAGAGCCTGATTACTCGGATGAGATTGCGCGCGAGATCGATGATGAGATCCGCCGGATCCTCGAATCGGCCCATCAGCGCGCGAAGGACATGCTGACCGAGCACCGTGAGGTGCTTGAGACAACTGCACGGATCTTGCTGAAGCGTGAGACGATCGAGAGGAATGAGTTTCTCGCGCTGCTTGATGGCAAGTCGGAAGAGGACGTCTTTGGTCCCGATGACGCGCCTGCGCCGCCGAACGATGGTTTGCCCGCCGCCGCCGATGAGGCTGAGCGTGAGGGCCCGCTGCCGCTGCCGCGGGCCGATCTTGCCGGTGGAGCACTTGCGGCGCGCGGCCTCGATCTGCCGGAAAAGCCCGAACCGGCCTGAGCGGCGAAAGCCGGTGCGCTGCTGATGGCGGTGCGATGGAAGGTGATGGGCGTCTGCAACGTGACGCCGGACTCGTTCTCCGACGGCGGCATGCTTGAAAGCGTTGACGCTGCCACGGCGCACAGCCTGGCGATGGTCGTCCAGGGTGCGGCAATCATCGACATCGGCGGCGAATCAACCCGCCCCGGCGCCGATCCGGTCGATCAGGCTGAGGAGCTGCGCCGCGTAATCCCGGTGGTCGAGGCGCTGGCTGGCGCTGCGCCGCAGCTTCAGATCAGCATCGACACGACGAAGGCCGCCGTCGCGCAGGCTGCGATCGAGGCTGGCGCCAGTTTCGTAAATGATGTCAGCGCCTTCACGATCGAACCGCAGATCGCTGCGGTCGTCGCCGAGGCTGGCTGCGACTGCTGCCTGATGCATATGGCCGGCACGCCGCAGACGATGCAGCAGGACCCTCACTACGACGATGTGACGGCCGAGGTGACTGCCTATCTGGCTGAGCGCGCGCAGCTGGCGATCGACGCCGGTATCGCGCCTGAGCGGATCGCAGTTGACCCTGGGATCGGCTTCGGCAAGACGCTCGACCACAACCTCGAGCTGCTGGCCGGGCTGGGATCGCTCGTCGCGCTTGGCTTCCCGGTCGTGATTGGACTGTCGCGCAAGCGGTTCCTTGGCGAGCTGACCGGCGCTGAGCTGCCTGAACAGCGGGTCGCGGCGACGGTCGCAGCAAATGTGCTCGCCTTTGCGCGCGGCGCCTCGGTCTTCCGCGTCCATGACGTGCGCCCTACGGTCGACGCGCTGAACGTCGCTGCTGCTACGTTGGCGCGCGATGGACGCTGACGACGAACAGGACGACAACGGCGCATTCGACGACGAGTTCGGCGAGCAGTCAGCTGAGCTGACTGCGACCAGTATCGAGGTCACCGGCCTCTCGCTATACACCCATCACGGCGTCACCGACGCCGAGCAGGAGATCGGCCAACGGCTGGTATTTGATCTGCGCTTCGACGTCGGCGCCTGCGACGCGACGGTCACCGACCGGGTCGAGGACACGGTTGATTACGGGCGCGTCTGCGAGTTTGTCGCGCTGGTCGCTCAGCGGCGCTCGTTCCGCACGCTCGAGGCGCTCTGCACGGAGATTGCTGGCCAGCTCCTCGCTCAGTTTGAAACGCGCGAGGTTTGGGTCAAGGCAACGAAGCCGGAGCCGCCGATCGCTCTGGCGGTCGAGTCGGTTTCGGTCGAGGTTTGGCAGAGCGCGGCCGACCAATGAGCACGCCGTTTGAACTGGCAACCGCAGTCGAGCCGCTCGAGAACGGCAACTTCGCTGCGACCTGCGACGTTGGCTGGTCGGCGCCGCGCGGGCCGAACGGCGGTTATCTGGCGGCGATTATCGTCCGCGCAATGGCCGCGCAGCTTGCCGACGCGCAGCGCATGGCCCGCTCAATCACGCTGCATTATCTGCGGCCACCGGTTGCCGGGCCGATGCAAGTCTTTGTCAGCGTTGAACGCTCCGGCAGGACGCTCTCAACGCTCAGCGCGCGGCTTGAGCAGGACGGCCAAACCTGCCTGCTGGCGCTCGCCGCGTTTGCCGGCTCGTTCTCTGACCAGCGGCCGTTTACAGCTTCGATCCCGGCCGTCGCTGCGGCGACAGCGATCGAGCCAATCCCGATCCTCGAGCAGATGCCGCCGATCGCGCGACAGGTACAGATGCGGCCGGCGCTCGGCGGGCTTCCATTCAGCGGCTCAGACGAGGCGATCAGCGGCGGCTGGATGCGGCTCAATGACCCGCAGCAGCTCGACGCGGCGGCGCTGGCGCTGTACTGCGACGCCTGGCTGCCGGCCGTCTTCACTCGGCTGACCGAACCGGTCGGCGCGCCGACCGTCGATCTGACGATCCATTTTCGCGATCCGTTGGCGGCGCTGCAGGTCGATCCGACGGCGTCGGTCCTCGGCGTCTTTCGCTGCAGCACCGCAATTGAAGGTTTCGTTGAGGAAGACGGCGAGATCTGGTCTGCCGACGGCAAACTGTTAGCCCAGAGTCGCCAGTTGGCGCTGCTTGTGCAGCCCGGCAAGTGAGCGGCGCAGGCCAACTCGGCTACCTCGGGCTTGGTTCAAACCTCGGCCGCCGACGCGAGAACCTTCAAGCCGCAGTTGACGCGATCGCGGCGCACGGGATCGCCGTGCTCGCTTCATCTTCGACCTACGACACCGACCCGGTCGGCCTCGTGCTCGACCAGCCGGCCTTCCTCAACGCCTGCTTGCAGGTCAGCACGGCGCTCGGGCCGGAGCAGCTGCTTGATGCCTGCAAGACGATCGAGGCGGCGCTCGGCCGCGAACTGGAGGGCGGCGTGCGCCACGGGCCGCGCCCGATCGATATCGACCTGCTGCTGCTCGGGGATCTGGTCTATCAGAGCGATCGGCTGCGCTTGCCGCACGCCGCGACAAGCTCACGTCGCTTCGTCTTGATCCCGCTGCTGGAGCTCGACTTTGATCTGCGCGCGGCGGACGGCTCGCCGCTCAGCGAGGCGCTCGTTGCACTTGGCTTTGACGAGGGGGTGCGCCGCGAAGGCCCGCCACTAACGTTGCCTGGCAGCGCTTAGGCAGCGCTGGGCAGCAGCGCCGCGGGGATCGTCCCGACCGGCGCGTGGCCAGAGGCTTTGGGGAAACAGCGCAGCGCCAGCTCGGAGCAGGGGCGGCCAGCGAAGATCGGGCCAAGGTCGGCAAAGGTCATCAGTAGGCGCAGGCTGGCGGCGATCTGCAGGTCGGCGGCGTTGAACTGTTCGCCACCCAGTGTGCCGTCGGCGATCCAGCCGTCAATCCGGTCGAGCATGATCGGCAGTGTGCGGAGGTCGTCGGCGTAGGTTGCTTCGCTGGCGCGATTGGCGCGGATCTCAATACCCGTAATCAGCGGCGCGATCGCCTTCAATACCGGTACCGGCACCGGCGGCAGTTTCGAGCCTTCGCTGTACGACGCCATCAGCTCAGGGTGCGCCTTGAAGCTCGGCCACAGCACGCGCCGCACGAGCGGCTGCAGAACCTCATCGCCCCAAGCCTCAGCGGCTTCGACTGCGGCCCGCTGCTCTGGAACGGCCGGGAACAGTGGCGGCTGGGCGACTAGCTGGTCAAGCCGGACGAGGATTGCTCGCGAGCCGCTCAGCTTCTCTGAGTCGATCTGGATGGCGGGGACCGTGCGCGAGCCGAACAGCGCCTTCATCGCTGCCATGTGCAGCGGCGGCGGAAACTCGATTACTGAGTAGGGAAGCCCTTTGAGCTGCAGGGCGCGCTCGACCGTCGCGCATGGGTGGGAGCCGTTCACCACGAAAAGTCTGATCTTCATTGTCGGCCGAGAGTATCTGTTTGCGGCCCGCCGATCCGCGCCGCCCGCTACCGTTGCGCCTATGAGCGTGCCGCCCGTAATCCCCACCTCCCGCAACGGCTTCTTTTCCAGCCTCTTTGACATGAGCTTCTCGCGGCTCGTCACGACGCGCGCCGTCAAGCCGCTTTACATCCTGCTGATCGTTCTCGTTTCGGTCGGCCTCGTCGCTTCAATCGTCTCAGCGATCATCGCCGGCTCGCTTCCCGGCGTGCTGATCTCCGTGATCGGCGGCACGATTGCCGCGCTACTGACGATCATCTACGGCCGGATTGTGCTTGAGGTGCTGCTGGCAATCTTCCGGCTGCTGGAGACCAACCGCGAGATCGCTTACCTCCAGCGCCAGCAGCTCGAGCAGCTGCAGCGCGATCCTGCTGCAGGCAACGCTTCACAGCAGTACCCGCCGGCCTCGTAAGCTGGCGCGATGCTGCTCGCAGTCGATGTAGGGAACACGCAGACGCACTTCGGCACCTACGAGGGCGGCGAGCTGGTTGAGCACTGGCGCTTTGCGACGGTTCGCGATTCGACCGCCGACGAGCTGGGCGCCGCGCTGCGCAACCTCGTTGAGCTGCGCGGCGTTGAGCTGGAACAGATCGGATCGTCGATCATCTCCTCGACCGTGCCCGCGCTGGGGCCGCAGTGGGCCGAGATGACTGAGCGCTACCTCGGTCACGAAACGCTGATCGTCGGCCCCGGCTTCAAGACCGGAATGCCGCTGCGCTACGACAACCCGCGTGAGATCGGCGCCGACCGGTTGGTCAACGCCGTCGCCGCCTTTGAGCAGACTCAGGGCGCCTGCATCGTCGTCGACTTCGGCACGGCGATCACCTACGATCCGGTCTCGGCCGACGGCGAGTACCTCGGCGGCATCATCAGCCCCGGTGTTGAGATCTCGCTTGACGCATTGGCCAGCCGCGCCGCGAAGCTTCCTAATGTCGACCTTGAGCCGCCGCGCCAGCTGATCGGCAAGTCGACGATCGAGGCGATCCGCTCCGGCGTTATCTACGGCTTTGCGGCGATGGTCGACGGGATTGTTGCCCGGCTGCTTGATGAGATGGGCGAGGAGACAGCGACGATCGCGACCGGTGGTCTGGCCCATCACATCGTTCCGTTTACGGAGCGAATCGATCGGACCGACGACCTGCTGACGCTTGAGGGTCTGCGGATTCTGTTTGAGCGCAACAGCTGATCGCCGCTCTGGAGCTACGCTTTCTGCGATGACGCCGCCACCGCTGACAGAGCCGTTCACGATCGGGAAGCTCGAAGCACCCAACCGTGTCGTACTGGCGCCGCTGGCGGGGATCGGCAACTGGTTCGTCCGCCTGCAGGCCAAGCGCTACGGCGCTGGTCTGACGGTCAGCGAGATGATCTCGAGCTTCGCGATCCATCACCGCAACGAGAAAACGATGCGCGAGCTACTCGTGATTCACCCGGACGAGCGCAGCTTCGACGGCCCAATCGCTTTCCAGCTGTTCGGTCAGGACGCCGAGGTGATGCGCTCCGCCGCTGCCACCGCCGCTGAGCACGGCGCCGACATCATCGACCTGAACATGGGCTGCCCGGTGCCGAAGGTGATGAAGAACGGCGCTGGCGCGGCGCTTATCTCTGACCCTACGGTTGCCGTAGAGATCGCCCGCGCCGCGGCTGAAGGCAGCGGCCTGCCGGTGACCGTCAAGCTGCGCTCCGGCCAGCGCAACGGTGAGGCCGAAGGCTACAAGCTTGCTCTGAGGCTGGTTGACGAGGCTGGCGTTGCGGCGATCGCCTTCCATCCACGCTCTGCTCAGGTGCAGCACAAGGGCTCGCCCGACTATCAGCTGGCGGCGAAGCTCGTCGCAGAGCTGCCGGTGCCGGTGATTCTCTCCGGCGGTCTGAGCGATCTCGACGCGACGCTCGCCGCGCGCGAGCAGACCGGCGCCGCAGCGGTAATGCTGGCCCGCGGCGCACTCGGTAACCCGTGGCTCTTTGAGCAGCTGCTTGGTATTCGAGAGCAGCCGCCATCGCAGGCCGAGATCATCGCCGAGCTGGGCTGGGTGATCGATCGCGCCAGCGAGCACTTGGGCGACGAGCGCGCCGGTCGTTATCTGCGGACCTTCTATCCCTGGTACCTCGAACGGCTCGGCAGCGACCGCGCAACGCTTGTCGCCTTCCAGCAGAGCAGCTCGCTTGATCAGGCGCGGGCGCTGCTGGCCGGGCTCGACCCGGTCGGCGCGGCCGCCTGACGGTCGTCACCCCGGTGCCGATCGCTGCCGCCAGCCATCGCTATACTGCCCGATTCGATTGCCGCTGCGCAGGCTCAACTGCCTGCCGGGCAGGCTCGAACCCCCTAAAGAAGCCAGATTCCGATGACCAAAGACGTGATTCTCACCCCAGCCGGCCTGAAGCGCCTCGAGCAGGAACTCGAGACGATGCGCGTCGACCGCCGCCGCGAAGTCGCCGAGCGGATTAAGCAGGCACGCGCATTTGGTGATATCGCTGAAAACTCGGAGTACGACGACGCCAAGAACGAGCAGTCAATGCTTGAGGCCCGGATCGCCCAGCTCGAGGAGCGGCTGCTTGACGCCCAGGTGATCGATAAGAAGAAGATCTCCACTGATGTCGTTCAGGTCGGATGCGTCGTCCACCTGAAGGATGAGAAGACCGGCAAGAGTCAGAAGTACACGATCGTCGGCTCAGCCGAGGCAAACCCGGCCGAGCTGATGCTCTCGAACGAGTCACCGGTTGGCCGCGCGCTGATTGGCGGCAAGCGCAACCAGGTTGTCTCAGTGCCGGTTCCGAAGGGCGCAGCGCGCAAACTGAAGATCACGAAGATCGACGTCGGTCTCTAAAGACCGTCATGATGGCCTCAAGTGAGCGACCAGACGAATGACCTGCTTGCCGCTCGGCGAGCAAAGCTTGAGCGGATTCGCGCCGATGGTGTTGATCCGTTTCCGCACGCCTTCGCCGGCGTAACAGCGATCACCGACGTTCAGGCGCCGTGGCAGCAGCTCGAGGCGGGGGCGAAGCGCGACGACGCCTATCGGATCGCCGGTCGCCTAGCAGCGCGCCGCGGTCAGGGCAAGATGGCCTTTCTTGACATCGTTGATCGCAGCGGTCGGATGCAGGTGCAGGCGCGCGCTGACGTGCTCGGCGCTGAGCCGATGGCCCGGCTAGTCGAGCTTGACCTTGGCGACCTCGTCGGTATCGACGGAACGATCTTCGCCAGTCGCAGCGGTGAGCTGACGCTGAAGGTGACCGGCTTCACGCTGCTCGCCAAGAGCCTGCGCCCACCGCCCGACAAGCATCACGGCCTGCAGGATGTTGAGACTCGCTACCGCCGCCGCGAACTCGATCTGATCGCCAACAAGGAGGCACGCGACTTGTTCGTAACCCGTGCCAAGATCGTCAGCGAACTGCGCCGCGCGCTCGACGATGACGGCTTTGTCGAGGTTGAAACGCCGGTCCTGCAGCCGCTCTACGGCGGTGCCTTGGCGCGGCCGTTCGTCACCCATCACAACTCGCTCGACCGCGACCTTTACCTGCGGATCGCGACCGAGCTGTACCTCAAGCGCTGCATCGTCGGCGGACTTGAGCGCGTTTACGAGCTTGGCAAGGACTTTCGTAACGAAGGGTTGTCGACAAAGCACAATCCGGAGTTCACGATGGTTGAGTGGTACGAGGCCTACGCCGACTACAACGATGCGATGGACCGCGTTGAACAAATCGTGATCGCGCTCGCCGCCGCGATCGGCTATCAGGGACCGCATAACTTTGCCGCGCCCTGGCCGCGCCTGCCGCTGACCGAGGCGATCCTGAACGAGACCGGGATCGACATCAGCCAGCACAGCGACCGTGAATCGCTGGTCGCAGCGATCGAAGCCTCCGACTCCGTTCGGCTTGAAACCGACCAGCGCGCCTGGCCTTCACTGGTCGACGACCTGCTCAGCAAGTACGTCGAGCCGCGGATCACCGACCCGGTCTTCATCACCGATTACCCGGTCGCGCTGTCGCCGTTTGCCAAGGCGCACCGCAGCCAGGCTGGCCTGGCCGAGCGCTTTGAGGCCTTCTGCGGTGGACTGGAGTTCGCCAACGCTTTCAGTGAGCTCAACGACCCGGACGAGCAGCGCCGCCGCTTTGAGGATCAGGTGCGTCTCGCCGACGCCGGAGAGGAGGAGTCGCAGCCCTACGACGAGATCTTCGTTCAGGCACTTGAGCAGGGGATGCCGCCGACCGCCGGCGTCGGCCTCGGGATCGACCGGCTGGTGATGATATTGACCGGTCGCGATTCGATTCGCGAGGTCGTTCTGTTTCCCGCAATGCGCGACTGAGCGGCCAAGCGTGCGCGCCGGCGCGCCACTTTGCGCTGTTAGAATGGCTTATGTCTGCATTTCTTAGCCGCCCGTTCATCCGTTGGCTCGTCAGGGCCGGTAAGTAGTGTGAGCAGCGGCTTGTTTGCGACCCAATAAACGAGCAGCGTCAGAACCCGGACCGCCAACCCAACCGACTATCCAGATCGCACTCAAGGAAGGACACGCAAAAGATGTTTGAGCGATTTACAGAGCGCGCCCGTCAAGTCGTAGTCCTTGCCCAGGAAGAGGCTCGGACGCTGAAGCACAACTACATCGGTACCGAGCACATCCTGCTCGGCCTGCTGCGTGAAGAGGAGGGCCTGGCGGCCCGCGTGCTTGAGAGCCTCGACATCACGACCGAGCGCGTCCGCGCCCAGGTCGTCCGGATCGTCGGCTCCGGCGAAGAGGTCACCTCCGGTCAGATTCCATTCACGCCGCGCGCCAAGAAGGTGCTTGAGCTGGCGCTGCGTGAAGCTCTTAGCCTCGGCCATAATTACATCGGCACCGAGCACATTCTGCTTGGACTCGTGCGCGAAAACGAAGGCGTCGCAGCCCGCATCCTGCTCGACTTTGACGCCGACTCGGAGAAGATCCGCAACGAAGTGATTCGGATGCTTTCCGGCCCCGGCGGCCGCCGCCAAGGTTCATCCGGCCAGTCGCAGGGCGGATCGTCCGGTTCGGGCGAAGGCAAGAAGTCATCGAAGCTGCTCGACCAGTTCGGTCGCAACCTGACTCGGCTCGCCTCCGAAGGCAAGCTCGACCCGGTCGTCGGCCGCGAGACCGAGATTGAGCGGATCATGCAGATCCTTTCGCGTCGCACGAAGAACAACCCGGTGCTGATCGGTGAGCCTGGCGTCGGCAAGACGGCCGTCGTTGAAGGGCTCGCGCAGCGGATCATTAACGCCGACGTGCCGCAGCTACTGGCCGATAAGCAGATCTACACACTTGACTTGGCGGCGCTGGTTGCCGGTTCGAAGTACCGTGGCGAGTTCGAGGAGCGGCTCAAGAAGGTGATGAAGGAGATCACTCAGCGCGGCGACATCATCCTCTTCATCGATGAGATCCATAATCTCGTCGGTGCCGGCGCAGCGGAGGGGGCAATCGACGCCGCCTCGATTCTGAAGCCAGCGCTGGCGCGCGGCGAACTGCAGACGATCGGCGCGACAACGCTCGACGAGTACCGCAAGTATCTCGAGCGCGACAGCGCGCTGGAGCGCCGTTTCCAGCAGGTTCGGGTGGAGGAGCCGACGATCGAGGAGTCGGTCCTGATCCTCAAAGGCCTGCGTGAACGCTACGAAGAGCACCACAAGATTGAGATTACCGACGAGGCGCTGCGCGCAGCTTGCGATCTGGCCGACCGCTACATTGCCGACCGTCAGCTGCCCGATAAGGCGATCGATCTGGTCGATGAGGCTGCTTCACGGATGCGGATCAAGACGATGACGGCGCCGCCGGTCTATCGCGAGCTCGAGGACGACATCGAGCGCACGCGCCGCGACAAGGAGACGGCGATCGAGGATCAGGAGTTTGAGAAGGCGGCAGCGCTGCGCGATGACGAACGCAAGCTGACCCAACGCAAGCGCGAACTTGAGGACGAGTGGCGCAGCGGCGAAGGCGAAGGTCCACGGCCGAAGATTGGCGAGGAAGAGATCGCCGAAATCGTCTCAATGTGGACAGGCATCCCGGTCTTCAAACTGACCGAAGCCGAGACCGCCAAGTTGGTACGGATGGAGGATGAGCTGCACAAGCGCGTGATCGGTCAGCACGCTGCCGTCGAGGTCGTCTCAAAGGCGATCCGCCGCTCTCGTGCCGGGCTAAAGGACCCCAAGCGCCCAACCGGCTCGTTCATCTTCCTCGGCCCGTCGGGTGTTGGCAAGACTGAGCTGGCGCGGACGCTCGCCCAGTTCCTGTTCGGCGACGAAGACGCGATGACGCGGATCGACATGTCGGAGTACATGGAGAAGCACGCCGTTTCGCGCCTCGTTGGCTCACCTCCCGGCTACATCGGCTACGACGAGGGCGGCCAGCTGACCGAGGCGGTCCGCCGCAAGCCGTACTGCGTTCTGCTGCTCGACGAGATCGAGAAGGCCCACCCCGACGTCTTCAACATCCTGCTGCAGATCCTTGAGGATGGCCGTCTGACCGATTCGCAGGGGCGCACCGTCGACTTCCGTCACGCAATCGTGATCATGACGTCGAACATCGGCGCTCAGGAGATCGCGCGGAACACGCCGCTCGGCTTCGCAATCTCAGAGGACGAGACAGGGATCACCTATGAAGACATGAAGGGTCGGATCATGGGCGAGCTGAAGAAGGTCTTCCGGCCTGAGTTCCTCAACCGGATCGACGATGTGATCGTCTTCCACAAGCTGCAGAAGCAGGAGATCAGGACGATCGTCGAATTGCTGCTGGTGCGGATCCGTGAAACGTTGGCGGAGCGCGAGCTGCAGCTTGAATTGAGCGACGCCGCGAAGGACCTACTGGTCGAAAAGGGCTGGGACCCGTCGATGGGTGCGCGGCCGCTTCGCCGGGCGATCCAGCGCTACATCGAAGATCCGCTGGCCGACTTTGTACTCAGGTCAGAGCTGACGCCTGGCGGTACGGTGCTGGTCGAGGTCGCGCCGGAAGACTCTGAGGAGGAGATGACGCTGACCGTGATCGAGCCAGCCAAGGTGCCGGCAGCGGTCGGCGCGTCGGAGCAGAGCCACGACGGTGATGACGACAGCGATGACGACGCTGACGGCGGCGCTGAGCCGGCGGCGCCAGACGAAGCCGACGGCGACCAGCCGGGATGAGCGATGATCCGGTCGTGATCACGGTCCGCGATAACGGGCCGTACAGGGTGACCGGCCCGGTTGTGCTTGAGGACGCCGA
Source organism: Solirubrobacteraceae bacterium (assembly GCA_039744215.1). Lineage (GTDB taxonomy): Bacteria > Actinomycetota > Thermoleophilia > Solirubrobacterales > Solirubrobacteraceae > F1-60-MAGs163. Next base: position 79,727 of record JBCJTT010000002.1, on the reverse strand, counting down.
CGGCAATCGCTTCGAGATCGCTGGCGGCCGTGTGGCGCTCTGCCGCTGTGGACACTCCCAGACCAAGCCTTTCTGCGACGGCGCCCACAAAGAGGCCGCGTTTTCGGCCTGTGAGCGGGTTGATCCGGACGCCTGACGGGGAGAAGCCGTCCCCGCCGCCGCCTAATCTCGCGAGGTGGCCCGTTCAACATCAGTGTTCGTCTGTTCCTCCTGCGCTCATCATGAGGCCAAGTGGCACGGCCAGTGCCCGCAGTGTGAGCAGTGGAACACGCTGGCCGAGGAGCGCGCACCGGCGCGTAGCGGCGGTAAACGGACGCTTGGCGCGCGTGCCGCAGCCCGCGCCGACGCGGCCGGCCCGGTCGTGCTGCGCCAGCTGGTATCGGACAGCACGCCGCGGCTACAGACCGGGATAACGGAGTTGGACCGGCTGCTCGGCGGCGGCATTGTGCCGGGCTCGATGGTTCTGCTCGGCGGCGCTCCAGGGATCGGCAAATCGACGCTGATCACGATGGCGCTCGGCCTGATGCAGGCCGCTGGCAACAGCACGCTGTACGTCTCGGGCGAGGAGTCTGCGGCGCAGATCCGGCTGCGCGCCGAGCGGCTCGAGCAGGGCTCGGCGCCCGGCGCGCTTGACGTTCCCGTGTTGGCCGAAACCGACCTTGATGCTGTGCTCGCCGTGATCGAGGCGGAGCGGCCCGCCGTCTGCGTCGTCGACTCGGTTCAGACGCTGGCAAGCGGCGATCTGTCGGGCGTCGCTGGCACGGTCGGTCAGGTGCGCGAGGTCGCGGCGCGGCTGATCGAGCTGGCAAAACGGACCGACACGGCAATCATGCTGGTCGGCCACGTGACAAAGGACGGCTCACTTGCCGGTCCGCGTGTGCTCGAGCATCTGGTCGACTGCGTACTGCAGTTCGACGGCGAGCGCGAGCGCACCTACCGGACACTGCGAGCCGTCAAGAACCGCTTTGGTGCCACCAACGACGTCGGCGTATTTGAGATGCGCGACGGTGGCCTGGTCGAGGTGCTCGACGCCAGCGAGCGCTTTGTCAGCGAGGCGACGCGCGCCCCCGGCAGCGTCGTGCTGGCAGCGATGGAGGGCTCTCGGCCGCTGCTGGTTGAAGTGCAGGCGCTCGTCTCACCGAGTGAAATCGTGCCGCCGCGGCGGCTCTGCAGCGGTGTTGACCGCAACCGGCTGGCGCTGGTGCTGGCTGTGCTGTCTCGCCACGCTGGCGTCTCAACCGGCAGCGCCGACGTCTTCGTCAACGTCGTTGGCGGTGTGCGCGTCGATGAGCCGGGCGCAGATCTGGCAATCGCGCTGGCCGTCGCCAGCGCCGCCAGCGGCACGGCGCTCAGCGCCGCGGGCGCCAACCCGCTCTGCGCCTTTGGCGAGATTGGCTTGACAGGCGAGCTGCGCTCCGTCGCCCACCAGCTGCGCCGTGAGCAGGAAGCCGAGAAGTTTGGCCTGAACCAGCTGATAACGCCGCAGCGGGCAACGACGCTGCGCGAGGCGCTGAAACTGGCTGGAAACGGGGCTGAAAGCGATTCTGCACGCCGCGCGGCATAGCGCGAGCGTCGCCCCGCTCTGTTAGAATGGGCCATTATGGCGCGTCAATCAGGGGGAGATTCAGCTGACTCAGGTATGCGCCAAGAGACGCGACTTGTCCGTGCGCTGGAGATGGTTGCGCCAGGAACGGCGCTGCGTGAAGGGATCGATAACGTCGTCCACTCCCGCACCGGCGCGCTGATCTCGGTCGGCGATCCGGAAGAGATCAGCTTCATGTTCTCGGGCGGAATCCGCCTCGACATCGACTACTCGCCAGCCTTCCTCTACCAAGTCGCAAAGATGGACGGCGCGATCATCCTTAACGCCAACGCGACGAAGATCGCAATGGCCAATGTTCAGCTGATGCCCGATCCGACGATCCTCTCGCTCGAGACCGGCACGCGCCACCGCACGGCCGAGCGCGTCAGCAAACAGAGCGACTCGTTGGTGATTGCCGTCTCGCAGCGGCGCGAGATCGTTTCGCTTTATGTCGATGGCGCAAAGTACATCCTTGAGGACATTCCAACCGTCCTTGCGAAGGCCAATCAGGCGCTGGCAACGCTCGACAAGTATCGGGCCCGTCTTGATCAGGTTTCAACGCGCTTGACGGCGCTTGAGTTTGAAGGCGGCGCGACGCTGCATGACGTGCTGACCGTTCTTCAGCGCTTCGAGCTGGTTACGCGGATGGCCGCTGAGATCGAGCGTTACATCGTCGAGCTTGGCGCCGAAGGCCGGCTGATCGAGATGCAGCTGGAAGAGACGCTGCATGGCACCGCCGCCGATAAGGCTGCCTTGGTGCACGATTACCTCGTCGACGAGGGCGATGACCACTTTGCCCAGGCGCTTGAGCAGCTCGGTCGCCTTGACCATCAGGACCTGCTGGACTTCGGCCGCCTCGCCGAGCTGCTCGGCTACGACCGCAAGGTCAACACGATCGACTACCCGGTATCGCCGCGCGGCTACCGGACCCTCGGTTATATCCCGCGCCTGCCGAAGCTGGTTGTCGGCAACATCGTCGCTGCCACCGGCGGGCTCGAGGAGCTGCTCGCCGTTGGCGATGCGCAACTCGAAACAATCGAGGGCGTCGGCGAACAGCGTGCCAAGGAGATCCGTGAGGGCCTGCGCCGGTTGCAGGAGATCAACCTCGTCGATCGGCACATGCAGAGTTGAAGCTCGTATTGAAAGGACGGCGTCGGCACTGCTGCCTCGCCGGTGATGAAGGAGGACATCATTTCCCAGACAAATGAAAAGCTAATTGACGATCTTAAACTGCCGGTGCTTGAGCACATCGAGTTTGAGTGCGGCGACAACGTCGTCTACCCGCACCACGGCGCCGGCAAGGTGCTGAAGAAGGAACCACGCAACATGCTGGGCGAAAAGCGCGTCTATCTGACGATTAAGATTCTCCACAACGACATGACCGTGATGGTCCCGTCAGAGAACGCCGCTATTGCCGGCCTGCGCCGCGTGATTGATCCAAAGACGGTCAAGAAGGTGCTGGCAGTAATCCAGGATGACGTTTCGGAGATGCCGAAGAACTGGAACCGCCGCTTCAAGCACAACCGCGACAAGATCAAGACCGGCGACATTTACGAGTTGACTGAGGTTGTCCGCAACCTCGCGATCCGTGAGCACGACAAGGGCTTGTCGACCGGTGAGAAGCAGATGTACACCCGCGCCAAGAAGATTCTTTCGTCGGAGCTGATGTACGCGCTCGACATGGATGAGGAGCAGGCTGAAGAACATCTTGACGCTCTACTCGCCAAGTCGGCGGGAGTGAAGGCCTAAGCGGCCTCGATGATGCCGGCAACCGCGGTCGCGCTGGTCGTGGCCGCCGGGCGTGGCGAACGGCTCGGGTCAGACGGACCTAAGGCGTTTGTCGCGCTGGCCGGCCGACCGATGCTTGACTGGTCAATCGCGGCGCTCAGTGCGGCGCCGCAGATCGGCCAGATCGTCGTTGCGCTGCCTGAGGGCTGCGAGGCGCCGCAGGGGACGCTAGGGGTCGCTGGCGGCGCTGAGCGCTCGCAGTCGGTCCGTAACGCGCTGGCAGCCTGTGATTCTGGCGCCGAGCTGGTGCTCGTTCACGACGCGGCGCGGCCGCTGCTTAGCGCCGCACTGATTGAAGACTGCTTCGCAGTGCTGGACGGCGACGGTGGCTGCGATGCGGCGATCGCCGCGGCGCCGGTCACCGACACGATTAAACGCGCGCCTGACGGCGTGACAGTTGTTGAGACGCCGCAGCGAAATGAGCTGTGGGCTGTTCAAACGCCGCAGCTTTTCCGCCGCGCTGCGCTGGAGCGGGCATTGGCCCGCAGCGACGACGAGCTGGCAGCCGCCAGCGACGACGCGATGCTGGTTGAGGCCGACGGTGGCACAGTACGGCTGGTTCACAGCACGCCCGACAATCTTAAGATCACGACGCCGGCCGACCTTGCGCTGGCTGAGCTGCTGCTGGCCGACCGCGCCGCCGGGGCAGGTGCACGGTGAGCGAGACGCGCAACGGCCTCGGTGTCGACTCGCACCGGCTAGTCGCTGGGCGGCCGCTGATCCTCGGCGGGATTGAGTTTCAGTCTGAGCTGGGGCTTGACGGCCACTCCGACGCCGACGTGCTGACGCATGCTGTTATCGACGCACTGCTCGGCGCCGCCGCGCTGGGCGACATCGGCGCCCACTTTCCCGATAGCGACGAGCGCTGGCGCGGCGCCGACTCAATCGACCTGTTGAGCAAGGTTGCGGGAATGCTCGTCGGCGGTGGTTTCAGCGTTGTAAATATTGACGCCACAGTGATCATTGAGCAGCCGAAGATCGGCCCTCGCCGGGCCGAGATCGCCGAGCGAATCGCCGCTGCGCTGGGGATTGAGGTTGGCCGCGTCAACGTTAAGGCGACGACGGCCGAGCAGATTGGCGCCTTCGGCCGCGGCGAAGGCGCCGCCGCAATCGCTAGTGCGACGCTGCGCTGCGGCTAGTCGCTGGCGTAGATTGGCGCTGTGCGCACGATTCAAATCCATGACACGCGTCGCGGCGAGCTGGTCACGCTCGAACCGCGCGATCCCGGCAAGGTGTCAATCTACGCCTGCGGCCCGACCGTCTACGGCCGGATTCACGTCGGTAACGCGCGGCCATTTGTCGTCTACTCGCTGCTGAAGCGATTCCTCGAGCACGAGGGCTACCAGGTGACCTTCGTCGCCAATATCACCGACGTTAACGACAAAATCTACGATGCCGCAAACGCCGCGACGCCGCCGCAGCCAAGCGCGCTGCTGGCCAGCGAGATGGCCGCCGCCTATATCGTCGACACCGATGCGATCGGTCTCGGTCGGCCCGACTTTGAGCCGCTGGCGACCGAGACGATCGGCCCAATCATCGACTTGATCAGCGCGCTGATCGAGCGCGACGCGGCCTACGCGGTTGAAGGCGACGTTTACTTCCGCGTCCGCTGCGACCCCGATTACGGCACGCTTTCGCACCGCTCGCTCGACTCTCTGGACCAAGGCGAGGGGACGCAGGGCAGTGAGCGTAAACAGGACCAGCTCGACTTTGCCTTGTGGAAGGCTCAGAAGCCGGGCGAGGACACCGCCTGGGAGGCGCCGTGGGGCCGCGGGCGGCCCGGCTGGCACATCGAGTGCTCGGCAATGGCCGAACAACTGCTCGGCCTCGACTTCGACATCCACGGCGGCGGCAACGACCTCGTTTTCCCGCACCATGAAAATGAGGCGGCGCAGACGCGGATCGCGCGCGGCGCCGAGCTGGCACGGATCTGGATGCATAACGGCATGCTCCAGCTCGACGGCGAGAAGATGGCAAAAAGTGTCGGGAACATCGAGTCTTTGGCCTCTGTCCTTGAAAAGTGGGGGCGCGACGCGTTGGTTCTGTTCTTCGTTTCCGGCCACTACCGCCAGCCGCTGCTGTTCTCCGATCGGAGCCTCGAACAGGCGAGGACCAGCGCGCGGCGGATCAGCGCTGCAGCGACGCAGCTTGACGACGGTCCGTCGCCGCCTGAGCTGGCGCCGCAGCGTGACCAGTTCTTCGCTGCGTTGGCCGATGACTTCAACACGCCGCGTGCGCTGGCGGCGCTGCACGGCTGGATCGCAGCCGCGGCCGACCATTCCGACGCCGGTAATGGCGATCTGAAGCAGATGCTGACGGTGCTGGGGCTTGAGAGCCTGCTGACCGCTGCCCCCGAAGCTGTCCAGCCGGACGAGCTTGCACTTGGGCTGCTGGCTGAGCGCGAGGCGGCGCGCGCGGCGAAAGACTGGGAACAGGCCGACCGACTACGCGACCGGCTCAGCGAGCTCGGCTGGCAGGTGCGCGACGGCGGCGACGGCGGATCGCTCGTGCCGCTGTGATCATCTATGGCCGCAACGCCGTCCATGAAGCGCTGCTCGCCAATCGGCGGCGGGTCGAGCAGGTCTGGGCAACCGACAGCGCATCGCGTGAGTCGTGGCTCGACAAGGCAAGTCAGATCACCCGCGTAAGCGCGGCAGAGATTGACAAGATCGCCGAAAGTGGCGGTAACCAAGGCGTTTGTGCACGGATTGAGGGTTACCATTACGTCGGCGCAGCCGAGCTGCTGGCGAAGCCTGATCCGCTAATCATCGCGCTCGACGAGGTTCAGGATCCACAGAATCTTGGCGCGATCTGCCGCACCGCGGAGTGCATCGGCGCGACCGGTGTCGTTATTACCGAGCGCCGTTCGGTCCACGTCACGCCGGCCGTCTGCAAGGCCTCAGCTGGCGCCGTGGAGTGGCTTTCGATCGCCAAAGTTGGCAATCTGGCAGACTTTCTCGGCGATGCGAAGAAGGCTGGCTGTTGGTGTTACGGAGCCGATGCGGGCGCCGATGCGGTCGACTACCTGTCGCCCGACTACCGCGGCGGCGTCGTACTCGTGCTTGGCTCCGAGGGCTCGGGATTACGGCCGCGCGTTGCCGCCTCGTGCGACGCGCTGGTCAGCCTGCCGATGCGCGGGAAGCTCGATTCTCTCAATGCCAGCGCCGCCGCAGCAGCCCTGATGTACGGAATTCTTCCTCGCAGGGCTTGACAGGGCTCCATAACTGTGCGATAACCCCCCTGCTTGAGGCTCTACCTCAGGTTGAAGTACATAACAATTGTAACGTTCGCAGCTGGCGCCAGGGGAGGAGTGCGCCACTGAGCTCGTCCGACCTCTCCCTAGTGAAATAGGGGAGAAAGGATTGCTCGTGGCCCGTATTTCCGCTTCATCTCAGTCTCAGCTACAGGTTGATGACGGTTATCTGATTGCCCTCGCAAAGCAGGGTGACCCGACCGCCTATGACCGGCTCATTCGCCGCTACCACGGATTCGTCCGTTTGAAGGCTTCGTCCTATTTCATCGCCGGTGGTGACAGCGATGATCTGCTGCAGGAGGGGATGGTCGGCCTTTACAAGGCGATCCGCGACTACCGCACCGATCGTCAGTCGAGCTTTCGCAACTTCGCCGAGCTGTGCATCACGCGGCAGATCATCACTGCGGTCAAGACGGCGACGCGCAACAAGCACGTTCCGCTCAACCAGTACGTCTCGTTCGCAACGACGCCTGCCGGCGCCAGCGAAGGCGAATCGACACTCGAGGAGATGCTGCCCGGATCTACCGTCCACGACCCGGCCAATCAGGTGATCTCGTCGGAAGAGCTGCGGGCGCTGGTTGACTGCCTGTCGTCAACGCTCTCCGAGCTTGAGGCGCGCGTTCTGGCGCTCTACCTCGACGGTCGCTCCTACGAGGAGATCGGTGGCCTCGTTGACTGCGAAACAAAGACCGTCGACAACGCCCTGCAGCGGGTCAAGCGCAAGGTCTCCGGCCACCTTGACAGCCGCAACGTGACCGCCTAGCTGCCGGGATCGAGCTAATCGGCGTCTGCGAGCCGACGCTCGATTAGACTTGTACGTCGTGCCAACGACCGGTGACAACGAGCTTCAGCAGGACGCGCCGCAAGCGGGCGGCGCAGCGGTCGGCCGCCGCGGCTTTCTCGCCGTCGGCGCCGGCGCCTTCCTCTGCACGATTGGCGGCCAAAACATTCTTGTCGCCAAGCCAGGTGACGCCGCCAAAGCCGATGCCGCCGCGGCGACCGTCAAGAAGCCAGCAGGCGCCAAGGCCGCCGCTGCGCGCGCTGCGCCGGGCGCCGACGCGGTCGACAAGCTGACCTTCGTGACGCCGGGCCCGCAGCCTGGCGGCCAGACGCGCGAGTATTGGATTGAGGCGACTACGGTCGTCTGGGACATCATCTACAACCGGCCGCGCCGCGATAACTTGCATGGCGTGCGGGTCGCCGGGCCGAGCGTCTTTCGCGCCTTCGTTTACCGCGAGATGACCGAAGGCTTCGCAGCCCCGGTTGGCGCTGCCGCAATTCCCGGCCCGATCATGGAGTGCGAGGTCGGCGATGTGCTGAAGGTTCACGTCCGTAATGGGCTGCCCGACAAGTACGCGCAGGCGATCACAATGCACCCGCACGGAGTTAGCTACACGCCGGAGTACGACGGCGTCTACATGGGCGACTTCACTCGTGCCGGAGGGTTTATCGGCCCGGGCGAGGAGTTCACCTACGTCTGGGAGGCGCTGCCCGGGTCGGTCGGCGTCTGGCCCTACCACGACCACGGTCCCAATCACACCTTGAACACGATGCGCGGCCTCTTCGGCGCAATAATCGTCCGTCCTGCCGGTGCGCCCAAGCCGGACGTTGAAAAGACGCTCTTTTTCCATTCGCTGGCGCCGCCGACGACCGGCCTGCGGCGCGTCTTCCAGTGCGTCAACGGCCGCGCCTACGCCGGTAACACGCCAACGATCCGCACGAAGGTTGGCCAGGACGTTGCGCTGCACGTCATCGGCATGGATGACGCCTTCCATGACTTCCACATCCACGGTCACCGCTGGCGCAAGGACGGCGGCAGCTTCATGACCGACACGCAGTCGTTCGGGCCAACTGAGTCCGTTACGGCCCGCTATATTGAAGATAATCCGGGCCGCTGGCTCTACCACTGCCACGTCTTCAGCCATCAGGACAACGGGATGGCCGGCTTCTACCTCGTCACGCCATGATCAGACTGTGCGACAATCGCAACTCGTCCGGCAGTCGTCGGCTAGTTCTCTGGAGGAGATACTGAAATGAAGACCTTGTTCCGTACGTTCACTGTTGTTCTTGCCGCAGCCTTTGTGCTGCCGGCGCTGGCCAGTGCGGCCGAGTACCCGCCGCCTTCCAACCAGGGGCTGCCAAAGCCGCGCCCGGGCGGCCCGGCGACGCTCAAGGTCTGTAAGAAGGGCTGCGCCTACAAGACGATCCAGGCGGCAGTCAAGGCCGCTCGCTCCGGCGACACCGTGAAGATCGCCAACGGCACCTATAAGGAAGGCGTCAAGATCGAGGGCGCCGCGAAGGCCGGCATCAAGCTGGTCGGCAACGTCAAAAATCCGACCAAGGTCTTCATCGACGCGACCGGGCAGCTCAACGGCGTGATCATCAACGATGCCAACAAAGTGACGCTGCAGGGGATGTCAACTCGCGGCTACGTCGCCAACGGCTTCTTCGCCGTCAACGTTGACGGCTACACAATGGACCGCCTCTCGGCCAGCGGCGATTCGCACGCCGGCGACAACAGTTATGGCCTTTACGCCTTCAACTCGGTTGGCGGCACGATGACCAACGCCGTGGCCAACTACAACACCGACGCCGGCTTCTACATCGGTCAGACGCCGTTCCAGACGAAGCCTAAGCGCACGATCGTCAGGAACATCAGTTCGTGGGGCAACGTGCTCGGTTGGTCGGGCACCAACATGCGCTACGTGACAATCACGAAGTCGAAGTTCTTCAACAACGCCACCGGCGTCGTTCCCAACGCGTTGGCCTCCCAGAAGTACCCGCCGGAAGAGGACAACGTGATCTCCGACAACGACATTTACTGGAACAACTTCAACTACGTCGCGGCCTCTCCGTTCCCGAAGGTGAATCCATCGGCCGGGGGGATCCCCTACCCGGTCGGGGTTGGCTTGCTGGTGTTCGGCGGTCGCCGCCATCTGATCTCGAAGAACCGCGTCTTCGGTAACTGGGGCGTCGGTGTCGGCTTGCTTCAGCAGATCACGATGGGGCCAGGACCCACCTACGACAAGTCGGAGCCGGTCGGGACGGAGGCGTGGAAGCTCGTCGATAACCGCGTGACCAACAACGTCAACGGCAACGGCGGCAAGGATCTAAACGGCCGCGACCTGTTCTACGATGGTTCGGGCTCGGGTAACTGCTTCTCCGGCAACAAGCTCAGCGCCGGGGTCGAGAGCCTGCCTGCCTTCAGTGCGACGGCCTTCCCGGCCTGTAACGCTGCAGGCGCTGCCGGTCCAGCCAACACGTTCAACAAGGACGCTCAAGACCAGGCTGTTGGTTGGGCGGTGGCAATGATTGGGGGTGCGCCGGGCGGCACGATCACCAGGTCGACGTCGAGCGTCTACAAGGGAACCAAGCCATTCCCGAAGGCCGCCGGCGGCGCCTGGTCGGTATGGAACAAGCGAGTCCCGATGCCGAAGCACCCGTGGTAAAGGCGCTCTCAACCAGCGCACTGCTCGCCGCTCTGGCCGCTCTGGCCGCCGCCGTCCCCGCTGGTGCGGGGACGGCGGACGGCCGCGCTGCGGCGGTTACGAAGGTCGGCGTGTGGGATGGCGGGTTTACGCCGCCGACGGTCAAGATCAAGAAGAACGGCTCCGTCAAGTGGGTCTGGGGCGCAGGCAACGCCGACGCTCACAACGTCACCCTGTTGAGCGGGCCGCGCGGCGTTGCGATCTTCTTTTCACGCAAGGCCGCGTCAGGCTATAGCTACACCCGCAAGTTCAGGAAGGCTGGCAAGTACGTGATCTTCTGCACCGCTCACCCCGGCAATCAGCAGACGATCCTCGTCAAGTAGCCGGCGCCGGCGCTCAGCCAGCGAACGGCAGCACTGCAAGCACGATAACGGCGTAGTGGGCGCTGGCCGCGCCGGTTACCAGCGAGTGGAAGATCTCGTGGTAGCCGAAGGTCTCAGGCGCCGGATCGGGGCGGCCGATCGCGTAGATGATGCCGCCGGCGGTGTAGAGGATGCCGCCCAGCGCCAGCCCCGCCAGCGCCGCCCAGCCGAGCGCACTGAAGATCTGCGGCACCGCGAGAATCCCTACCCAACCGAGCGCGACGTAAACCAGCACGCTTAGCCATTTCGGGGCGTTGACCCAGAGCAGCGTCAGCAGCACGCCGGCCAGGGCTCCGCCCCAGGCGATCGCAAGGATCGTGACGGCGAGCGTGCCGTGGACGACGAGCAGCGCGAACGGTGTAATCGAGGCGGCGATGAAGACAAAGATCATTGAGTGGTCGAGCCGGCGCATCCAGGCGCGCGCCTTCGGCTTCCAATCGTGGCGGTGATAGAGCGCGCTGATCCCGAACAGGCCGCAGATCCCAGCGGCATAGATCAGCATCGCGAAAACCTCACGCTGGCCATTGGCGAGAGCCACTAGTACCGCCCCCAACGCCAGTGCGCTCCAAAACGAGTAGTAATGGATTACGCCGCGTAAGCGCGGCTTGACGCGCGCCGCAAGGGCGCTGGCTTCTTCGCGTAGCCGCTCAACCTTCTCGCCCGCCTCTCCGCGCAGCTGATCGACTTTCTCGCCAGCGTCACTGCGCAGCTGCTCAATCCGCTTGACCATGGGACGAGGGTAGAGGCTCAGAACGTCGCCGTGTGGTTGACTCTGATCGAACCAGCCCTCCCTACTTTAAAAGGAACCACCAAATGCCTATCGCTTCATTCGGATCCGACGACGCGTTCGTCGTCATTATCCAGCTCTTCTTCTTGATCATTTGGATCTGGATCCTGATCTTCATCCTGACCGACCTTTTCCGCGATCATGAGCTCTCCGGCTGGTCGAAGGCCGTCTGGGTCCTGTTCCTCGTGGCCATTCCGTTGCTGACGGCGCTGGTCTACCTGATCGCCCGCGGCGACGGCATGCGCGACCGCGCGATCGCAGCACAGACCGAGGCCCAGAAGCAGATGGATTCATACGTGCGTCAGGCTGCCAGCGGCGGATCGATCGCCGATGAACTGGCAAAGCTGGCCGAGCTGCATAAGGCCGGCTCGCTCAATGACGCCGACTATGCGGCAGCGAAGGCCAAGGTTCTGTCGTAGCGGCTTGACGGGCGACCAGCGGCGCCGGCTTCTTCTGGCCGGTCTATGTGTTCTTCGGCACGGGAATCGCGGCGCTGTTCAGCGGCTGGGCTGCAGCAGCGCCGCCAGCTTGCCGTCGATGAACGCCGTATCCGCGGCGTCACGGCCTCCTCCTGCGTAATGGCCCCAGTCAGATGGAATTACCGCAAGCTCCGCGTTTGACAGCTGAGCCACCTCGATCTCCGAGTCCTCGGGCGGGAAGTAGAGGTCGGTCCGGCCGGGCATGATCAGCGCGCGCGCGCGAATCGATGCCATCGCGACCTCAAGATCGCCGCTGAAGAGCTTGTTCGCGGCGACATCGCACGACTGCCAAGTCCTGATCATCGCGACCAGATTCCAAGCGTCGCGCCCGAGGTAGGTGGCCTCCCAGTATCGAACGAGAAAGTCTTCCAGATCGGTATAGCCGAGCTGCTCCCAGCCGCGGCGCCGGTACCACGCCTGACTCAGCGCCCAGCCCGCCCAGGCCCGCCCCAGCGCCCGTAGGCCGCGCAGCGGTGGTGCCTGCGGATCGTCGAGGTCCCACGCCGGGTCGGCGCAGAGGGCGGCGCGCATCCCCTCCAGAAAGACGTGCGTGTGGGGCGTCGTTCGTGCCGCGCCGCAGAGGACCGCCAGATTCTCAACATCATCTGGGTAGAAAGCTGCCCAGTGGTAGGCCTGTTGCCCTCCCATCGACCAGCCGACCGCGAGCTTGACCTGGTTGACATCGAAGAGCTCGGTAAGCATTCGCCGCTGTAGGCGGACGTTGTCGGCGATCGTCACTAGCGGGAACTGCGAGCACGCTTGGGACGGGTCGGCGTTCGATGGTGAGGTCGAGAGGCCATTCCCGAGCAGGTTTGGTACAACGATGAAATAGCGAGCCGGGTCGAGGGCGAGCTCCGGGCCGATTAGGTACTCGTTGTCAGCGTCTGTGCCTCCGTAACGCGTGGGGAAGATGACGACGTTGTCGCGCTTGGCCGAAAGGCTGCCGTAGGTTGCATAGGCAAGCTCGGCGCCAAGCAGTTTTGCGCCCGATTCAAGCTCCAGTGCGCCAGCGGCGAAGGTCCCGTGGTGATCTGCCGGCATAGCGCGTAATAGTCCCACAGATTCAGCCAGCCGTCGGCCTCGCCGCAGCCACCAATTGTTGTAGAGATCGCCTCGGCGATTGCGAACCGGGTATCTTGGTCGTCGAGGAGCGGAGAATTTGACTGAGGCTAGTTTCAGAGCAGCGAGCAACGTGGCTCCGGCTGGAGTATCGGCCGGTGAGATGACGCTTGCCGCGTTGATCGGTGTACCCACGCTTCAAGCTATCCAGGACGCTTTTGCCAGTGTCTTTGGCCTGCCGACATCGATTGTCAACGCTGATGGCAGCCCGGTGACTGCGATCACGAATCGCGTCGCATTCTGTGAGGACCTGACGAAAACAACGACGCTGGGCTGCGCGAACTGCGCGAGCTGCGACAAGGCTGCATTCGTCGCATCCGCCCAGAGCGGGACCCCCGCCGTATTTGACTGCTGGTGCGGGATGGTCGATGCGGCAATTCCGATTTCGCCGAAGGGCACGACAATCGGCTACTTCCTCTGCGGGCAGGTCTACTTCAAGCCACCCGACATCGATCGCGTGCGCGCAACAGCGGCCGAGATCGGCGTCGACGAGGATCTTTACGTGGAAGCTGCGCGCGAGATCCAGATCATCCCCGAAGAGCAATACCGGGCGTCGATTCAGACGATGCACGTTCTCGCCGGAATGATCGCCGATCAGGCTGCTGCGTACATCGACAACGTCCAGATTCTTGAGCAGTCGGTCGCCGCACAGGACGATACGCGCCGCCTTGTCGACGAGCTGGATGGGATTCTTTTTGCCTTGAGAGAGATCGGCCTGCAGCCCGATCACCGCGCGACGCTGCACTCAATCGCCGATAACCTCGAAACCCTAATTCCGCACGACTCGTGCGTTATCTATGGCCTCGAAAGCGACAGTCTGCACCCGCTGGTCGTGCGCGACCCTGACCCTGAGCCGCTGTGGTCGTTTGAACCCGCGCTGGGCGAGGGGATAAGCGGCGGCGTCGCTGTCAGCCGAAAACCCCGCCGCTGCGACGACGTTCGCAACGAGCCGGACTTCGTTGCCGTGCCGGGGCTTCAGTCGGAGCCGGAGGCTGCGCTCGTGGCGCCAATCCTCGATAACGACGAGCTTTTCGGCGTCATAGCCCTCGGAAGGCTGCAGATGCGGACCTTCACCGACCACGAGTTAGCCGTTCTCAACGTCTTTGCCTCTCAGGCATCGGTCGCGCTTCAGCGCTCGCAGCTCCAGGCCGACGACGTCCGACGCCTTGCCGAGGAGCGGGCGCTCGCCGACCTCCTCCGCGCCATGACCCGCCAGACGACGATCGACGAGACGTTGAGCGAGATCTGCCGTTGTGCGCTGAACTTGCTCTCGGCCACCGGTGTCGTGGTCAATCTGACGGCCGGTGGGAGATCGATCACATCGTCTGAGGGGCTCAGCTCTGAGCAGGCTTCCGCGCTACTTGAGCGGCTCGAGAGTTCGATTGCGGCTGCCGTCGGCAAGGCCGAGCCCGAGGTGGTGGTAGTCGATAACCAGCTCTGCCTGGTAGCCCCGCTCCAGGCCGGGAGGGAGAACCTCGGGTCGGTAATCCTAACGCGCCAGGAAAGCGCCGCCGAATGGGATCTAACGTTGGCCGGAGCGCTCGCCAGCCAGGCGTTTCTGGGAATTTCGAATCGCTTAATGAATGATCGCGAGCGGCGTGCTGCCCGCCGCTACCAGATGCTCTCAGTGCTGACCTCGGGACTGGTCGCCGCAGAGAGCGAGCAGGCGATTATGGAACTGCTCGTCACCCGCTTGCCGTCAGTCGTCGGCGCCGACCGATGCGTCGTTGTCATTCGCGACGAAGGCGCCGAAGGCCTTACTGTGTTTCAGTCTGCCGGGCGTCAGGTTTCACGCGAGGTCGTGTCGCTTTCCGGTAGCTCGCGGCTGGCGACTGCGCGCCTCAGTGCTGTCGGCGCGGCATTTGACCAGTGGGCCCAGGACACATGGCGCGAGCTTGACGGCCAGATAAGCCTTAGAGAGTGGATGGTTGAGCCGTTGGTGACTGCTACCGGGGTTAGGGGAGGCATCTTCGTGACGTGGCCGGAGGGCTCGCCGGAGCTCGCCGACGAGGATCGACACGCAATTGGCGTACTAGGTGCGAGCGCGAGCGCCCGGCTCGGGGCTATTGAGTATCAGGCCGAAACAGATGATGAGTTGCGCAACCGGATCTATGAGCTTCAGGCGCTTACGCGACTCGCCCAGCGCCTGACGGGACTTGACGACCGAGGCAGCGTCATCGACGAACTACTTGGATCATTCCGTTCGGTTGCCGGCCTCGACTGCGCCGTTTTTTGTGAGAGCGTTCGTGCAGGTGGGTTGGCAGTTAGGCGCGAGCTCGAAGTTTCGCCGGAGATGACCGCCACGATTGAAGGCGAGCTCGGAGTCTTGGCCGACTATTCGGGACCGCGCTTGCTACCTATCGGAAACGGCCAGCAACTCGTCGTCCTGCCGCTCCCTGGGCACCACGGCGGCGGCCTGCTGGCGGGCGTCGGCTCGTCTGCCCGCGATCCTGAAGGCGACCCCGTTCTCGGCGCGCTGGCGCGTTACGGTTCGGTCGCGCTGGAACGGATCCGTCTGCAGGAGCGTCAGCGGCGGGCGATCTCGAGGCTCGAGCGGGAGAACCGCGATGCGACCGTTGGTCACGGTCGGCTCGAGCGGATCCTCGAGCTGACCCGAGAGCTGACCCAAGCGCTGCTCAACGCCTCCGGCCCGGAGGCCGTGGCCGTCACCGTCGCGGAGGTACTCGACGCGCGAGCCTCGCTCTTCGATCCTGATGGGGTGCTGCTATCCGGGTCATCAAGGGGGATCGAGGCGAGCTGGCGGCCGCCGGCCGGCGAGCAACCGGCGGAAACGCACACCGTCGGATGTGCGGCGGGAACGCTTGTCGGAACTCCGGTGATCGTTAACCGGGAGATTGCCGCCTGGGTCGTCGTTGAGTTCAGTGAGCCGGTAACGCCGGTCGAGCAAGCCGCGGTCGAGCATGCCGCTGCGCTCGCCGCGCTTGATCGCGTCCGCGAGCGGGCCACTCAGGACGTAGCTACCCGCCTGCGACACGGCTTCCTTGACGAGTTGTTCAGTGGAGAGTTCGTCGACGAGCTGGTGCTGCAGCGAGGCCTCGCGCTGGGGGTTGACCTCGGCCGAGCAAGTCGGGTCTACCTAGTTGAGCAGGTCTCAGGCGACCAAGATCACGCGCCAGCTCGCGAGCTCGAGCGTGCAGTCGCCGAAGTCGCGCGTAGACATGGTGAACATATCGTTGCGGTTATCGACCAGACCATCGTCGCGATCGTTGCCGAGGAGAGTCTTGACCCCGAGAACGCTGATCAAGTCACCGATCCAATTGAGGATAGAATTCGCCGCGCGGTTGCCAGCCTGCCGGCCGGCAACTCCGTGAACATTGTGGCCGGGACGGCCTGCCAATGCCCCGCAGATTATGCCCGCTCACACAACGCTGCCCGGAGGGGGCTCGACTTCCTTCGCTTAGTTGGCCGCTCTGGCGAAAACCTCTCCTTCCGCGATCAGGGGGTCGAGCAGCTGCTGCTGCGGGCAGGCGACCCGGCGTCTTTACTCGAATTCGTTGCCCGCTACGTTGAGCCGCTCGAGCTGTACGACGAGGGCCATTCAACCGAGCTGCGCCACACGCTTGAGGTCCTCTACGCCAATCAGGGAAGGCTCGAGGCGTCGGCGCGCGAGCTCCATATCCATGTCTCAACCCTGCGTTACCGGCTGGAGCGGATTGAGCTGCTGATCGGCGTCGACCCGCGCGTCGGCGAGGCACGGCTCGACCTCGAGGTGGCTTTGCGTGCCGCGCAGATGATCCCGGTACACCGTGATCGCTGACGCTGGCAACTGTTAAACGTCTTCGTAAATACCCCTTCCTTCTGATTCGCCCCGCGCTTCGGGCCAGACAGCGTTTGAGCGCTCAGAGTCCATGTTGTAGTCGGAGTGGTGCATAGTGAAGAGGGCGGTGCCGAGGGCGCGCGCCGCTCCGAGAGGGTCCGACGGATCGAATTGCACCTCGCCCCGCCTGTTCCCGATGCCTGTGACGACGCCGACAAAACTGTGGCGGAAATAGCGCGAAATCTCTTGGATCTGCCCTACTATGGCTTGCCCGGCGGCTTGGTTGCTCTCCTCCGCTGACAATAACAGCGCCGATCGCTTGTCTCTTATCCCGGCCGCGACCGCCTCGTACTGCGGATAGCTCGCGGACGAGTAGCAGACAAGCCGATCAAAGAAGTTCTTTAGGCTCGCTGCCATGCCGTAGTAGTACAGCGGCGTGGCGTAGATCCAGGCGTCGGCAGGAAGCAGCTGCTCGTGGATCAGGTACGAATAGCCGTCGTCTATCGAGCAGTCGCCATTGGGTCGCCGGCAGCTTCGGCAGTCGCGCAGCAGTCCGCTGAGGACCTCGTTCAGTTCAACTAGCTCAGCGCTGTGGCCCGCTGCGCGTACCCCGTCGGCACACGATTCGGCCAGGGCGTGTGAGTTCCCATCACGGCGAGGACTGGCGCAGAGGATTACCGCGTTCACCTAGACACGTCCTGTTCCCTGAGGGTTAGCTCGAACACCCAGCGCGTCCATCGCCAGCCGGCAAGCGACGCGTGCCGCCTTATTGGACTGGTCGTGAACCGGCGAGCATTCGGTGATTACGTAAGCGTCAACCCCTTGGCGGACGAACGCGCGGATCATCTTGATCACTTCGCGCGGTGTGAGGCCGCCGCACTCCGGCGTCGTCACGCCCGACGTGAACCCTTGATCGATCACGTCAAGGTCGGTGTGCAGGACGACGCCGTCGGTCCCGTTCCAGGCGATCTCGAGGATTCGCTCGACCGTCTTCTCGATGCCCCACTCGTCGATGTCCCAGATCGTGATCATCTGGATTCCGGTGCGGTCGACGTACTCGCGCTCCTTGCGCGGGTTGAGCGGGCCGTTGATCCCGACCAACGCAATGTTGTGCGGGTCGACATTCGGCAGCTCGGCGGCGCGGCTGACCGGGCAGGCGTGGTTGAGCGTCTCTCCTGCCACGTCGACGGCGGTGTCCATGTGCGAGTCGAGGTGGACGTAGCCCATCTGCCCGTCGATCAGCTTCGATATTGCCGATGTAACAGGGATAGGACACGAGTCGTCGCCGCCGAAGATGATCGGGAACGCTCCGGCTTCGTAGATCTCAGTGATGCAACGCTCAGCTCGCTCGAATGTGCGCTTGGCGTTGCCGGGAACGATCGACACGTCGCCGCAGTCGGCGAGCTCCAGCTCATCGAACAGGTCAACCTGAAATTCACCGTGGTAAGGCGTGTACGCCTCCGACGTGTCGCGGATTGCCCGCGGGCCGTAGCTGGTCCCCGGCCTGCAGGTGTTTGTTCCTTCCCAGGGCATCCCGAGAACGCCCGCCTTCACGCCGGCGGCCTCAAGCTCTGAACGGATTGGCGGGATTACCTGCGCGCCGATGAAGGAGCGGATTCCAGCGAGCAGCGTGTTGGGGAAGTCGTTCTCACCTTCGCGCCGGCCAAAGGTTCGGTAGTGGTCGTGCGCTATGTCGGTCATAAGTACATCTCCTTGCCGTGGGTCGTTTGTTTTCGGGCTAGCCGTAGCGCTCGGTGAATGCGCCAGCGGCCTGCTCGAAGCATCGAAGCGGCGCTCTGAGGATGCCGGCGCCGATCTGGCCGCCGCCGCGGCCGGCAAGGCCGGCATCGATCGCAGGCAGGACTCCTGTGGCAACGACCTTGAGCACATCGATCCCTACCGGAGTGCCGCGGAAGCCGAAGTACGGGATCGAGAACTCGGTGTGTTCGCCGACGGTGATCTCGTACATAGCCTTGTTCGTTGCCGCCATCGCGTCGGGTGAGCCGCCTTGGTAGGCCTGAAGCGCGAACGCCGCGGCCTGAGCGAAGCCGCCCAGTCCGACAGTCTCCATGATCATGCTTTCGCCGCCCATCCATTCGATGTCGTCGGTCGTGAACGACTCGAACAGCTCTGCCTCTACGTCGGGCAGCGGGCCTCTGAACCAGCTGTCGCCGAGGCCGCTTACCCGCACCGCAAATTCGCAGCAGCTAAGCGTCATCGCGCTGACAACGCTGGAGTTCTCGATGTCGCGGGCGGAGTCGGCTGTGGCCTTCGCCGCCGCCATCCCGACACGGAGGAAGAAGTAGTCGTTCTCCGAAAGGAAGGCGAGCGTTTCCAGCAGGCGAGGGCCTTGCTCGGGGGATTCGAGCGCCAGCGCTACGAAGTGCGGCGCGAGCTCCTTTGTCAGCAGCGTCGTCGCGGCCGTGTTCCGGCTGTGAAGTTCGTCGCCCATGTTGACGGCGCGCCTCATTACGGGGACGAGGTCGATGCCGCCTGACCGTGCAATCGTCTCGCCCAGCACCGGTCCGATTACCGCCTCGAGGTACTTCAGTCCGCTCTCAACCCCAGCGTCGTAGACGCCGTAGTTCAGCCGGCGCGGCGACGCCCCCTCGTACAGGTTGCAGAATGCCGTGTTGCCGAACGAGCGGTTCTCGACGACAAGCACCGGCATCGACGCCGTGTAAATCCCCGCCACCGAGCCGACACAGGCGTGGTCGTGAGTCGAAGCGATAGTTATCTCGCTGGAGGAAAGTTTGGCCTCTGCGTCGGCATGATCGCTGGCTAGGCCCTGATAGATCGCTCCGCCGATGATCGCCATTCGCTGACCGCCGCTATAGCGCTCCCACTCCAGCGGCGCGCCCGAGGTCAGGATCATGCTCTCCGTCATGCCTGGGATCACGTCGAGCGCCTTTGCAACGCCAACTAGCGTCGGGGTTGCCGAGCAGAGTCGGTCAACGGCGGCGGCGTTGGCGCTCTCCAGGGCGTCGCTCACCAGAGCCTCAAGTACATGTCGCGTTCCCAGCCGCTGATAACCGTGTTGTACTCCAGCCATTCCTGTCGCTTCTGCGCGACGTAGGTAGCTTGGAACTCAGCGCCCAGTACCTCGCGCGCAAGGTCGCTGGCTTCGAGCTCTGTCGCCGCCACGCCGAGGTTCTCTGGAAGCCGGTGGACGCCGGCGGCGGCAAGCTCGGCGTCGCTCATCTTGTAGGTGTTGGTGTTGACGGGCTGGCCGGGGTCGAGCCGCTGTTCGATGCCTTCGAGCCCGGCGGCGATCATCATCGCGATCACCAGATAACAGTTGGATGCACTGTCGGCGGTGCGCAGTTCGACACACGGCCGGTTTGCCGGCAGGCGACACATCAACGTGCGGTTGTTGTCGCCGAAGGCCTGGAAGACCGGCGCCCATGAGATCTCGTTCATGTGACCGACCGGCAGCAGACGTTTGTAGGAGTTAACGGTCGAACAGGCCAGCGCCGTGATCGCGGGAGCGTGCTTGAGCAAGCCGGCCGTGAAGTGGTAGGCGGCCGGCAGGTAGCTGACGGTGCCGTCATCGTTGTCGGTAGCGAAAGCGTTTGCCCCCGTCGCGCTATCGACGAAGCTCATGTTGACGTGGGCGCCGGAACCGAACGAGCTGTCGAACGGCTTTGGCATGAAGGTCGCAAAGCCGCCAAGCGTTCGCGCTACATGCTTCGCCATCAGGCGAAAGATCACCATTCTGTCGGCCATCTGCAGTGCGTCGCAGTGGGCAAACGCGAACTCGTACTGCCCATCGCCGCCTTCGTGATCAAACGAGTAGACGTTCCAGCCGAGCGCGTTCATGTACTCAACCATCGGTATCAGGAAGCCGTCAGCCGCGATCGTTGCCTCAATGTCGTAGCCGCGGGTTGGCTGGTTGAGGAGATCGTCTGTAATCCACGGGGCGATCTCGCCGTCGTCGCCTTCTCGCAGCACATAGATCTCAGGCTCGACGCCGGCATCGACCTGAAAGCCCGCCTCGCGGGCGCGGGCGAGCTGTCGCTTGAGGACGTGGCGCGAGTCATGGCTGTACGGCTCACCAGCGAAGCGCAGGTCTGCCGGTGCAATCGCAAAGCGTTTATCCCAAGGCAGGATGCTCACGGCGCTCAGGTCGGGGATTCCGCAGCACTCATCCTCGTTCGGCCCGAGTTCGCCCATCCCCTCAAGCGCGCCGACTGTGTACCTCTCTGAGCCCGCGGCCATCTCGTCGATGAAGTCGAGTGGCACGCACTTCGACTTCGACACGCCGAAGATGTCGACGTAGGCGCCGAACAGGAATTCGACGCCTTCGCCGCGCAGTCGCTCGCGTATGGCGTTGACCGCTTCAGAGCTGGGATCGCTCATGATCCGGGCTCCGGTCCGTACTTAGCGGTGTATGCGGCGACGGCCTGTTCAAAGCAAGCTAGTGGCGCGCGGAGGATCCCGGCGCCGATCTGACGGCCGCTGCGGCCGGCGATGCCGATATCCATCACCGGTTGGATGCCGGTCTCAAGAACCTTGAAAGCGTCAATACCGACGGGGGTCCCGCGGAAGCGGAAGTACGGGATCTTGTACTCGGGATGCTCTCCGACAGTGATCTCGTACATCGCCTCGTTGAGCTCGGCCATTCGCTCAGGGGTTCCGCCCTGGTAGTCCTGAAGCGTAAAAGCGGCGGCCTGAGCGAACCCACCGAGGCCGACCGTCTCCGTGATCACGCTCTCGCCGCCCATAAACTCAATGTCCGCTTCGCTGAAGCCCTCGACGAGCTTGGTCTGAGCAGGCTCGAGGTCGGCCGAGAACCAGCGGTCACCCAGTCCGCCGAGCCGGATCGAGAACTTGTTGCAGGAGAAAGACATTGCGCTGACGACGCTTGATCGGTCGATGTCACGCGCGGCGTCGGCGGTTGCCTTGGCGGCCGCCATCGAGAGTCGCAGGAAGAAGTACGGGCTGTCGGAGATGAAGGCGTACGTTTCAGTCACCTTGTCGGGCATCTGCGAGTACAGCTCGAAGAGGTGGGGGACCAGCTCGCGGCCGAAGAGCAGCGTTGCGGCAGCGTTACGGCTGTGCATTTCGTCACCCATCCCAAGCGCGCGCCGTATTATCGGGCGCAGCGGGATGCCGCCATCGGCTCGCTTGACGGCCTCAGCGACGGTTGGAGCGATCACATCGTTGACGTACATCAGCGTCTCGCGGACCTCGTCGTCGTAAGTTCCGTAGTTCAGTCGCTTGGGAGAGGGCCCCTCGAAGAAGTTGCAGAAGCCCTTGTTGCCGTTGGCCGTGTTCGTGACCTCAAGAACCGGCATCGACGAGGTGTAGATGCCCGCCAGCGAGCCCACGCAACCGTAGTCGTGGCAGCCGTCGACGACGATCTCACCGGTCTGAATCTTTGCGTCGGCGTCGGCTTCGTCGGACGCGAGGCCCTCAAAGATTGCTCCGCCGATCACGGCTGCGCGTTGGCCGCCGGTGTACTGGCCCCACTCCATCGGCGCCCCCGAGGTTAGGACGATGTTGGGCTTCATGCCAGGCAAGGCATCGCCTGCTGTCATGACACCGGTGAGCACCGGGGAGGCTTCGGTCAGCCGCTCGAATGCGGCCGCATTGGCCGCGCGGCGGTCGGTCATTGGCATCCTTTGGTCGTGTCCTGAAGTCAGGGGAGGGGCTTGTCGTAGCCTTCGGCTTGGAGTTGCAACTCCTGCCAGCCGCGATCAACTTCAGGCCAAAAATGCTCCGGGTGTTCGAGCGCCCAGATCTGGGAGCGGACGATGAAGTTGTCGGGGTCCAGTTCCAGTGCTTCGCGCCAGAGCTTGAGAGCCGCTTTTGGACCGTCGTTGCGGTAGGCGATAACACCTTCGGCAAACAGTTCGAGCGCCGCCGGGCTCATTGCCTCTCCCGGATCGGGCTGTTCGACCGGATCACCGGCGAGGAAGCTTTCAAGGTTGACGCGGACGCGTGGGTCTGCGATGTCGAAGGTGCCGCTGACGTCGATCATTCGAGTCGTGCCGGCCTCGTCGATGAGGACCCCGAACGGGACGACCTGTGACCCGCACAGCGCGCCGAGCGAGCTGGTCGGATCAAGTAGAACGGGGAACGTTGCGCCGCTTGCCTCGACCGTCGGTCGCGCCGTCTCCTCACCTTTCGCGTCAAGGATCGCGGCAACCATCCTGAAGTCGCGCCCGCGCGACTCCCAGTAGTGCTGCCATCCCGGCAGCTGCTCTTTGCAGGTGCACCAGGAGGCAAATACGAACAGTACGGTTGACTGCCCATCGAAGCGCTCTCTGCTCCAGCTAGTGCCGTCGAGCGCGGACAACGAAAACTCCGGAAACTGCTCGCCAGTGCGCGCCGGGCCGCCGGACTCACCTAGCGCAGCCGTGACCTGATTGTCTTCCGTCTTTACTGGTCCTACGGGCATGAGTCCTCCTTGTTTTTTGTTGGTTGGAGTGGAGTTTGACCGGTCCCACCCAGTGTAGCCATCAGAAAGCGCTGCCTTTCGGCGCCACGTCTTGGTACCACTGCTTTTTGGTGCCGACCTTGGCGCGCATCTTCCACTTACGGCTCTTCGGCGCATCTTCAATCAGCTTGCGCAGGTCGTTGATGCGCGAGAGGATTAGATCGCCCTGTTCAGCGCTAACCACGTCGAAGTCGGGGATGAAGCGCTCGACTCTGTCGAGGTTCATGTTGACCGTGTAGTAGAAGCCCCAGTCACCCGAAAGGAGATCGGCGATGTACCCACCGTCGATCTCCTCCGGCGAAGTCGGCTTCTCGACGACCGGGTGCTCAAGCATCAACACCAGCGTGTCCTTCACGTCTTTCAGGTTCAGCTCGACGATCTGCATCTTCTCGAGCAGCAGGTCGCAGGTCGTGATTGTCGGCGAGTCAAGATCGAGGCGGTCTCTGAGCGGGATCTTGTGGCAGAAGAAGAGTTCGTTGTAGAAGACGTCAACGCCGAGTCCGTTGTTTGGATCCTCGAAGTAGTAACGCTTGCCTTCCGTGGACGCGGTCAAGCGCCGGTCCTCTTCGTAGCCGCGCTGAACGAGAAACTTCTTGATTTCACGCGACTGTCGGCGATCGGCGGAGAAGTCGATGTCGGTGAGCGCGCGCTCCATGGCGTCAAACATCTGGAGGTTCGCGGGACAATGGATGCGGTAGGCAAGCGAGCCCAGAATCCGAAGTTTCAGGCCTTGTTCCTGAGCATCTTCAACGATACTGAGGCCTTCTGCGACGAAATGCTCGTTCTCGACCAACATTCAACTCCTGATGGTTGGTGCCCCGCCCGCATCAGCGCGGGCGAAGCCATTTTCGGGTAGCAGCGCACAATCCGCGCTGTTGACTCTCATACGGCGGCTATTCGATTGGAATTTCCTTGAACGCCAGGTTGATGTCGACACCCTGCGAACGGCGGTACATCTTCATGATGTAGAAGAAGAGCAACCCGGTAACGAAGACGCCGGCCGCTACGAGCAGCCTCGAACCACGAGCGTTCGCAGCGAACTCGTCGAGGTAGAGGTTGATCGAATAACCGACGCCGGCAATGAAGCCAAGGAAGCAGCCGACCGTCATGATCGGGAGCCCCAGCACCTTGCGGTTTGCAATCGACGACTTGGCGTAGATCTCGGGCCGCTTGAACGGGAACACAGTGCCCGCCGCCAAAGCGATTGTCCATGCCACAACGCCGACTAACAGGAACAGAACCAAGGTCCCGAAGTACGTCACGTACACGAACAGGTACATGAAGATCGTGGTTACCACGGTCGCGACTCCAATCGCGACGATTGGGCTGTGGAAACGGTCGGAGACCGTGCCCAGCTTGCTCGGCGCGACTCGGTCGAAGGCCCACGCGATCATTGCGCGCTCACCGTACGACTGCATCCCTGGGATCCACATCCAGATCCATCCGATGAATCCCAAAGACATCACGACGGTCAGGACCGAAGAGCCGCCTGCCACCGAAGCCAGCAGCGTCACCCACGGTACGACAGGGGTAGCCATCGCGGCGGCGTCGGCATTAAGACCGAGCGAGTTGTATCCAACGGCGCCGAGGAAGTCGTAGCCGAACGTATTCAGGCCGAGCAGCGTGCCTGCCATGAAGAAAACGCCGCAGACCCAGATGCCGGCAAACATGCCCGTCGTCTGGCCCTTCACGCCCGACTTAATCTCACCACCGATGGCGATAGAAAACGCGGCGCCGACGAGCGGTAGGAATGCCCAGTTGGAAGCCTGCATCATCTGGCCAAAGTCAAAACCGCCGGTGTCGGCCCAGCCGCCAGCCTTTGCGCTGGCGATTACGCCGGCGTAAGTGGCGTCGGGGCCAAAGGCGTCATTGAAGCTCGCGATAAAGGACTCACGTGAGGTAAAGAGCAGAACCACGAGCATCACCAGCGTGCCGAAGAAGGCGATCGTGATGACGACCTTCTGCGACAAGAAGTAGCGTCGCATTCCGGAACTGAGGAGCGCGCCAGCCAGTAGCAGTACGACGACCCCGCCGATAAAGGTCCAGATCGGCTCTGCAAGTGTCGTTCCCAGATCAGTCAGCGCGGCGCTGCCGGTCTGGATACCGAGGACGGTGAACATCGGAATAAGCCCGATCGTCATTATCCAGAAAGCAGCCAGAGCGCAGAAGAAGAGCCAAGCGACGGCCTCGGCCCAGCTCAACATGAAGGCGATCGGCGGCGGCAAAATACGGCTAACGAACGGATAGATCCCGCCCGACCGAGGTATCACTGCTGTCCATGTGATCATTCCAAACGCGATCATTGACATCGCTACGCAAGCGACGATGATCCCGATCGGCAGGTTTGCTCCCGGGTAGACCGACGGGCCGTAAAGCAGAATGCCTGCGATTCCGATCCCAATCGATACGAGTCCGATGTTGAAGATGACAACGTCCGTAGTGGACGCTGACTTGATCAACCCCGAAGCCTTGCGAAGGAATACGCGGTCCCCGCCGCTATCCCCCGTTGCCTCAGTATTGGTGTCCATGCTCTCTCCTCTGTCGTTTGTGTAGCCGGTCTCTCGAACGGCGACAATACACTGCTAACCCTGCGTGAACTGGTACTCTTTTACTACGTTTCCGTCAAGTGTGATCAGCGCACCGTTGAGAATCCCCTCGGTGTAGACGCTACCCGGGTTGATGCACAGCGTGCGCCCAAGCTTTGTCTCGCCGCGCCCTTCGTGGATGTGGCCGTGCAGGCCGAGCATCGGCTGATTGGCCTCAATCGCGTCGCGAACGGCGGTGCTTCCGGCCGGTGCCATCACCGGGTTCCCGACCGCGTAGACGACCTGCAACTCCTCGTCGAGTTTCGGACAGGAGTCGATTTTCGAATTGTGCGGTGGAACGTGAATGTTGAAGATCGCGTGGTCCATGACCTCGATCTCGTCGATCATCTTCTGGAGCTTCGCAGCGAGAACCTCCTCCGAGCACTCGCGCTCTGTATCCCACGGCGTGCGGTTGGTCCAACCTGAGGTGATGATCTCGTGATGCTCGGAAATCCTGTGCACCTTGCCCTCGAGCATCTCGATGCTCTCCGACTTGTCAAGGATCTCGTCGACCTCGAGCAGGTCGTCGTTGCCTGGCGCTGCAAAGGCCCGGATCTCTGTGTCGGCCAGCTTCTCGTCAGCGTAGGCGGTCCATTCACGTAGCCGCTCGAACATCAGTCGGTTGAAGAGCTCGTCCTGCGCGTCTTGCGATGACCGGATCTCGATGAATTCGTCCTCATCCATCAGGGCCGGGTAGAAGCCCATGTTCTCTGTCCGTTTTACGAAATCAGCGACCTCTTTTTCGGTCGTCAACTCGTGATCTTTGCCGGCAAAGTGCGTGCGGTATCGGCCGCTCCCTTGATGAGAGATTGGAACGACCATCTTCCCGGTCACGTCGCCGCCGAGGATCAGCGTGTTGGCACCGTAGAACTTTGCAGCGTTGATGAACTTGCGAAAGCAGACGGTCGATCCATGCACGTCTGTGCAAAAGAAGATCTTCGTCTGTGCGCTCTTGTCCCTGTTCTTGCGGCCAAACGCCATTAAAGGAAGTCCAGGTAGCGGTCGTATTCCCATTGCGAAACGGTGTTGTGGTAGTCCCACCATTCCTGACTCTTGACTTCAACAAAGGCGTCGCGAAGCTCTGTTCCGCAGACCTGCTCGCTTAGCGGATCGGCGGCGAAGTCCTCGACCGCTTCGAGTAACGTTCGCGGCAGCGTGTCGACGCCCATCTCCTTGATCTTCTCTGGCGGTTGGAGGTACATGTTGAGGTCGATCGGGTCGCCTGGGTCGAGCTCACGCTCGATCCCGTCAAGGCCAGCGCCAAGCATCATCGCAGCGCCGAGGTAGGGGTTAACCGACATGTCGACGGCGCGCGACTCGACACGCGGCGAGTTCATCGGGATGCGCACCATGTGCGTGCGATTGTTGGCCCCGTAAGAGATGAAGACCGGTGCCCAAGTAAAGCCGGTCATCGACCCGGCGACGACGAGGCGTTTGTAGGAGTTGACGGTCGGGCAAGTGACGGCAACGATCGCCTTGGCGTGCGCGAGAATGCCGGCGATGAAGTTGTACGCCAGCTTGGAAACGCCGCAACCGCGAGCGTCGTTGGGGTCGGCGAAGGCGTTCTCGCCGGTCTTTGCATCGGCCATCGACATGTTGAAGTGACCGCCGCTCCCGGTGCGGTTTGAGTATGGCTTTGGCATGAAGGTGGCCTCAAAGCCGTGCTTACGCGCCAGCACCTTTGTCATCAGGCGCAGGAACGTCAGCCGGTCGGCCATCGTCATGCAGTCAGAGTAGGAGAAATCGAGCTCGAACTGGCTGTTGGCATCCTCATGGTCGTAGGAGTGAACATCCCACCCGAGCCCGTTCATGTACTTGATCAGCTGGTCCAGGAACGGCTGCACCTCGAGCAGGTTGACGACGTCGTAGGCGGCGCGCGGAATCACGTTCTTCGGATCGGCAGGTACGACTTCTCCGTCCTCGTTACGACGAACGAGGAAGAACTCGGGCTCGATGCCGAGGTTGAAGACCAGACCGCGTTCGGCGAGTCGATCGATCTGACGCTTGAGGACGTTACGCGTGTCCATTGGCCACGGATCCTCGTGCAGCTTGAGGCTGCCGGGGGCCCACGCAACCGTCGGCTCCCACGGCATCACCGTGATCGCGTCGAGCTCCGGCCAGAGTGCCAGCTCGTCGTCCGATGGCTCCTGCCCAAGCCCGTCGATCGCGGCGCCGGTGTAGAGCTCGGAGCCATTCATCATCGTCACGAAGTGGTCGATCGGGACCGACTTTGCCTTCGTCACGCCGTGAATGTCAACGAATGACGACAGGCAGTACTCAACGCCGGCGTTTCGCAGCTCCTCCTGCTTGCGCACCAGTATTTCGTTGTCGTACAGCAATGTGTCTGTGGCAGAAGCCATCTCTAGAAACTCCGGTCTTTCTCTATCCCTGTTTGTCCCAGCGATCTTGCGGAGCTGAACCTACATCGCTGGCGGATCGCAGCGCTACCCACGATCCGTAGGAAATAGGGGACGGCCGCTAGTAGGTGTTGGAGCAGACGCGTATGGCATCGCCGGTTTCGATTAGAGATGCACGTCAGCGGTCCGCATCTATAAGCCCTGGAGCCGATCTCCACACAGTTGTTCGCTTTATGTATGTTCTGAGGGCAGCAGGCACACATCTATTAGCAATGACCTTCTTTGACGCCAATCCCAGCCTTTCGGTCGCGATCGCCCTGATTCTCCTTTCCGCCGTACTTGCTGGCTGCGGCGCTAGTGACCAGTACGCGGGCGACAACCGCCTTTCAGTTGTCGCGACGGTTGCTCCAATAACCTCGATCGTCGCCCAGATCGGTGGCGACAGAGTGCGGGTCAGCGGGCTTATCCCCGAGGGCGCGAACTCTCATACATACGAGCCCCGTCCGTCCTCGGCCGAAGCGCTCTCGGCCGCCGATGTTCTTTACACCAACGGGTTGGGACTGGAAGACCCGACCGTGCGCCTCGCCCGCCAGGTGATGCCCGAGCAGAGCGCGATCGTCCAGCTCGGCAATCTAGTGCTGCCGCGCTCGCGGTGGATCTACGACTTCTCGTTTCCGCGCTCCGGTGGCAGGCCAAATCCCCACCTCTGGACAGACCCGCCGCTTGCTCTGGCCTACGCGCGCGAGGTGCGCGACGATCTGGGTCGGCGCGACTCGGCAGGCCGCAACTACTACGCCGCCAATTACAGGCGGTTCGCCAGCTCGGTTGGTCGACTTGACCTAGCGGCCCGGACCTCGTTCGCCACGATCGATCCGAGCGCCCGGAAGTTGTTGACGTATCACGACGGTTACGCCTACTTCGCGCGTGACTACGGGTTCCGAGTGATCGGCGCGATTCAGGCATCCGACTTTGAAGACCCGACCCCGCGTGAGGTCGCGGCCCTGATCGGTCAGGTGCGAGCCGAGCAGGTGCCGGCAATCTTCGGCTCGGAGGTCTTCCCCAGCCCGGTACTCGCGCAGATCGGCCGTGAAACCGGTGTCCGCTACGTTGACCGGCTGCGCGATGACGACCTACCGGGGCGACCCGGTGAGCGACGCCATTCATGGCTCGGCCTGATGCGGTTTAACTACGCCGCAATCGTCACGGCGCTGAACGGCGACGCCGCGGCGCTCGACCGGTTGTCGCTCGCAGCTGTACCCCGCGATCTGGCGAGCTATCCGCAGTGACCAGCGAGCAGCTCACCGGCCGAGTTCGTCGCCCGCTGGTCGAGGTCTCGGCGCTGAGCCTGAGCAGCGGCGATCGACTAATTCTAGATTGCGTCGACCTCGAGCTGGATGAGAACAACTTGGTCGGGATCGTTGGGCCTTCCGGCGCCGGCAAAACGACTCTGCTCCGCGCAATCGCCGGGACGCTGAAGACGACTGCCGGTGCGGTCGTGACCCGCGAGGGCGCTCGCGTCGCATACGTCCCGCAGGTCGAGACGGTCGACTGGAGCTTCCCGATAACGGTGGGGGAGTGTGTCCTGATGGGGCGGACCGGCCGGCGCTTGCCGTGGCCGACGCGGGCCGACCGGGCGGCCTCGACCACCGTCCTGGCGCGCCTTGGTCTGGATGGGCTGGGGGACCGTCATATCGGTGAGCTGTCGGGCGGCCAGCAACGGCGAGTATTCGTCGCCCGGGCGCTGCTCCGAGACCCCGACCTGCTGCTGCTCGATGAGCCAACAAGCGGCGTTGATGTCGCGCTCCGTCACGAGCTGCTGCACCTGCTCGACGAGATCCGCGGCGACGGGACGGCGATCGTCCTGACGACTCACGACCTCAACGGCGTTGCGACCCACCTGCCGAGGATCGTCTGCCTTAATCGACGCGTAATCGCCTGCGGCAGCCCGGCGGAAGTGTTGACGCCGGACAATCTGGAAGAGCTCTACGGGGCGAGCATGAGCGTGCTTGAACATGGGGGGATGCGTCTGGTGGTCGACTCGCCCGCTCACACGCACACGCTCTTTGGCGAACCCGTGGTGCTGACCGAGGAGGTCGCAGCAGAGTGATCGACGAACTGCTCCGTCCCTTCGCGTTCGAGTTCTTCCGCAACGGGCTCGCCGTTGCCACCCTTGCGGGCGGGCTTTGCGGGCTGGTTGGCGTCTACATCGTCGTGAGAGGTATGAGCTACCTCGCGCACGGCCTCTCGCACGCGATATTCGGCGGCTTCGCTTTCAGCTCCCTGCTGGGAGCGAACTTTCTGCTCGGGGCGGGAGTCTGGGGTGTCGCTTCCGCATTGGCGATCAATTCCGTCACGCGGCGCCGTCCGATTGGCGCCGACGCGGCGATCGGAGTAATCACGACGGCCTCATTTGCGCTTGGGTTGGTGTTGTTTGCACTACTTGGTCATAGCGGCGGCAGCTTTGACGCCGCGCTGTTCGGCAGCATTCTCGGCGTCTCGTTCTCCAGCGTCATCGCGATTGCCTGCGTAACGCTGGTCGTCGCCGGCATTGTCGTTTTCGGCTACAGGCCGTTGCTCTTTACGACCTTCGATCCCGAGGTGGCGGCGGCCTCGGGGTTACCGACGGCGCGGATTGAGGCGCTGCTGATGGTGGTTTTCGCGGTCTCGATCCTCGTTTCGATGCAGGTCCTCGGCGTGATGCTGATCGCCGCGGCGTTGGTAATCCCGCCGACGATTGCGCGGATGCTAACCCACTCCTTCCCGAAGATGTTGGTGTACTCGACGGCGATCGGGGCGGCTTGCGGCGTCGTCGGGATGAACGTCAGCTACCACCTCGACATTCAGTCCGGTCCCGCAGTCGTGATCGTTGCGGCACTGGCCTTCCTTGTGGTCTACGTGATCAAGCGCCCGAGTGGACTGCAGCGAGTGATCGCTTAGGCGGCGGAGTCCACCGTTATCGTTGCTTCGAGGCCGCCGCTCGTGACGCCAGCAGCAAGATCGAGGCGGAATTGGATTCGGTCGCCGCGGTATTCGACGCGCGCGACCTCGAGCGGGACCGAGCCGGATCGCGCGGCACGGAACTCGGTACACAGCACCAGAAAGACTGGAGAACGCACCGGGATGTCAAAGCAGTCGGCTTCGAACTGTCCGCACTGGCTGGTCTCAATCGCGGAGTCCGAGCCGGTCAGCTTGATGTCGTGGTCGCCCAGCACGATGTTCGGCGACAGCGGGCTGCCTACTGTTGTTGCGTCCTCCAACCAGTCGACGGCAGAGCGGATGAAGAACGATGCGCTGATCGCCATCGGTACGCCGCGGATTGACCAGAGCGTGACAAACTTGATGATCTCAGCGTCAGCGTCGGCTGCTAGCCGCTCTCTGATCGAGTGCTCTGGCCGGACGAGACGCCGTTCCAGCAGGTCGATCCGCAACGACGGATCGCGCGGAGCGATCAGCAGGCGCGTCAGCCCGCCGGTCCTGTAGTCGAGCTTTGGCTCAGCGACGAACGTTCCTCTTCCTCGAATCCGCTCTATCTGCCGGTCATCGGCGAGGATCGCGAGTGCCCGGCGTACCACAGCGCGGCTAACGCCGAGCGATCGCGCAAGGTCGGGCTCGGATGGAAGAGCGTCGCCAGGGCCCCATCGGCCCGATTCGATCAGCTCCTTCAGGACCTCCTGAAGTTGGTAGTACAACGGTACAAAGCTGTTCCGGTCGAGCAGTTCGGGATCGAAGGGCAGTGGCGCACTGTCGGTCTGATTTCGCTTCGCTCCCATGACCACCGATCATAGAACAGCTCGTTGTTCCTGTACCAGCTGGTTCTTCCATCGGCGTTCGCAAAGGCTCAGCTTGACTTCCATCAGCGGCTGGTTGTACGGTCGTTGTCTGCCTTTGTGTGCAGGTAAACTGAAGTGTTATTTAGCAAGGAGCCAGCATGAGCGACGACCACGATCCTGAACGTCCAGCATTTGATCGTTCAAAGCTTCGCGGTAACAGGATGATTCGCAAGCTCGCCGACATTCCAGACCGCAAGCAGCGCGAGTCACTAGAGCGCCAGCTTGAGTACGGCCTGGAGGCATCTGCTTCTGTTAACGACCGTTCGATCACGACCTTCGCGCGCGGTCACCAGCCGGCCTTCGCAGGGATCAACACCTTCCGCAAGGTGCCTTACTGCGAAGATATCCACGACGTCGGCAAGTACGACGCCGCGATTATCGGTGCGCCGTTCGACATGGGAACCACCTATCGCGCCGGCTGTCGCTTCGGCCCTCAGGCCGTGCGGCGGATATCGGCTCTGTACGACTCATTCAACGTCGAAATGGGTGTTGACCTAGAGGAGGAGCTGAACCTCTGCGATGCCGGTGACATCTTCGTTATCCCATCGAACATCGAGAAGTCTTTCGATCAGATCGACCGCGCCGTCTCCTACGTTCATCAGCAGGGAGTCTTCCCGATTGTGATCGGCGGCGACCACTCAATCGGCTATCCCGACGTGCGGGCGATTGCTCCGCACATTGACGGAAAAATCGGCATCATTCACCTCGACCGCCACCTTGACATTCAGGAGCTGGACATGGACGAGCGGATGCACACGACGCCGTGGTTTCATGCGACCGACATCCCTAACGCTCCACCGAGCAACCTCGTTCAGATGGGGATCGGGGGCTGGTACGGATCACGAGCAGGGGTGAAAGTGGCTCGCGACCGCGACACAACAGTGATCACAATCGGCGACGTCGAGGAGCTGGGCGTCGAGAAGGCCGTCGAGATCGCGCTGGAGTGTGCCTGGGAGGGCGCGGAAGCCGTCTTTCTGTCGTTCGACATCGATTCGATCGACGCCGGGTTTGTCCCGGGGACCGGTTCACCGGAGCCTGGCGGGCTGCTGCCGCGCGAGGCCCTGAAGGCGCTGCGGATGGTCGCCCGGGAGGGGATCTGTGGGATGGAAGTGGTCGAGATCGCGCCGCCATATGACGTCTCCGACATGACTGCTCAGCTCGGCTGCCGGGCGATCATGGATGTTCTAGGGACGCTCGTTCAGGAGGGCAAGCTAGGCACGCGCGCCGTTCCCGACGAGCGCCGCGACGGCGATCGCGACGAAGCTGACGACTCGCCGCCTGCCTGACCGTTTCTCGATCTAGCGCGCGATCAAGGCGATGGCTGGCGGCTGCCCGCGCAAGAGGACTGGCTTGACCGCTGGGGGCTGACCGACCCGGAAGATCGCCTCTGGGTCTGGGAGAACCTGACCGACATGCCGCTGCTGGTGTCAACTGAGCCGGCAGCGCTGCCGGCCGACGCTGCCCGCTCGCTGCCGCGCAGCTTTATCCGTCTTTCCAACCCCGAAAATCCCGGCCTGCTGCCGTCGATCGAGCGGGCTCGTGATGAAGGCTGCGAGATGCTGGAGATCGCGACCGGGCACGACGCGATGGTCAGCGCCCCGGCGGAGCTTGCCGAGCTGCTGGTGGAGATCGCCGCGTGGGCGCAGTAACGCTGCGCGATGCTGCCTCGTCGGCGCCCCGGCGCGGTTCAGTCCGAGCCGCCGCTCCGACGCTCGCGAGGGGCGGCTTGACACCCTGTCAAGTCATTTGACATACTGCCTGCTTCGCGACCCGACCGGAGGCAGGCCCGATGAGCGCTAACGCAGAGACGCCGATCACTGAGATCCTCGCCTACACTGACGATTCCTGGGAGAACGGCCCGCCGAACGAGCTGTTCAAGCGGATGCGCAGCGAGTGCCCGGTCCACTGGTCGCCGGAGATGCCGAACTTCCCCGAGGAGGCCGGTTACTGGTCGGTCACCACCTACGACGACGTCCACACTGTCAGCCGCGACTGGCAGACCTACTCGTCGGAGATCGGGGGCATCACTGCGATCACCGACGCCGTCCTTCCGCTGGAGCTCAGCCAGGCGATGTTCATCGGTATGGACCCGCCCAAGCACGACCGCCTGAAGGCGCTCTTCCAACGCGGCTTCACGCCGAAGCGGATTGCCGAGCACGCCGATGCGATCCGCGAGATCACGCGCGACGTGCTCGACCGGCTCGACCGGGTGGAGCAGTGCGACCTGGTTGACGCGGTCGCCCAGCCGGTTGTCTCGCGCGTGATCTGTCGCTTCATGGGGCTACCGCCCGAGGACGATCAGATGTGGGCCGACCTGATGAACAGCGTCCTTGCAGCCGGCGACGAAGTGCTGAACCCCGAAGGGCCGGAGGTCGTCCAGGAGAAGGTGCTGCCTGAGATCTTCGAGCGCTGCCAGGCGCTGATCGAGGACCGCCGCGCCAACCCCACCGACGACCTGACGAGTGTCCTAGTCCACGGCGAAATCGACGGCGAGAAGCTTGAAGACCACGAGATCGTGATGGGCTTCTTCCTGCTGATGGCAGCCGGGAACGACTCCACCAAGGCGACCTACTGCAGTGCGATGCGGGCGCTCCTTGAGGACGATGAGCAGCGCCAGCTGCTGCTGGACGATCCGGAGCTGGTGGGGCAGGCGGTCGAGGAGGCGCTGCGGATGTTCCCGGCCTTCGCCCACTTCCGCCGCACCGCCACGAAAGACACCGTCCTGAACGGGCAGGAGATCAAGAAGGGCGACAAGGTTGTCATGTGGTACGTCAGCTCCAACCGCGACGAGTCGGTCTTCGACGATTCGGACAGCTTCGACCTGCGACGCAGCCCCAACGACCATCAGGCCTTCGGCGGCGGAGGGCGGCACTTCTGCCTCGGCACCGCGCTGGCGCGCCTCGAGCTGAAGACGCTGATCGAGGAATCGCTGCGCTACTACCCGGAGATCGAGATCGACGGCGAGCCAAAGTTCGTCGTCTCTGGCTTCGTCAACCAGCTGCGCACGCTGCCGGTGCGGCTGGGCCCGCGGGCTGTCTGACGGGTGGCGCCAGCGGCGCGCGGTCGTCTATTCGCCGCGCAGCGCTGCAAGGAGGCTTTCGGCCGAGGCCGGGTCGATCGCGTGCGGGTCGGCGCTGTTGTCCGTGTGCTCTGCGCTGCGGCGCAGACTACAACGGCCGCCACGCTCTACTATCGCCGTGTGATTCCGGTTATCCCGAACGTGCTCTTTCAGCTAGGCCGCATCGTCGTCGGCGCTGCCTTCATCGCCGCACCGGAGCGGGCGGGCCAGGGGTGGGTCGGCGAGGCCGCGCACTCCGGCGGCGGCGTGATCGCACGAGCGTTCGGTATTCGCGACGTGGCGCTCGGCACCGCAGGGCTGCTGGCAGCCCGCGACCGGCGCGCGTTGACCGGGCTGCTGGCGCTCGGCGTAATCGTCGACGGCGTTGACTGCGCCGCAACTCTTGCCGCCGGCGACCAGATCCCGCAGCGTTCGCGCAACGCCGCCGCGGCTGTCGCTGCGGGCGCGGTTCTGAATGGGCTCGGCCTGATCGTCAGCAGCCGCCGGGGCGACTGAAGCGGCGAAGCCGGAGAGGGGATTCGAACCCCTGACCCCCTGTTTACAAGACAGGTGCTCTGACCAGCTGAGCTACTCCGGCAGCGGCTGCCGAGATTAGCGGTCGGAGAGGGCGGCGCGATTGAGGGCGCCGCGCAGCGTGTAACCAAACGCGCCGGGATCGGTATCGCAGGTATGGAAAGGGAAGAGCTGCTCGAAAGGGCTGGCGGTCACGGCGTAAATCGGCTGGTTTACCGCGTCGTCCGGCTCTTCTTCCTGCCGTTCTTCAGGACCTACTTCCGCCTCTCAACGATCGGCCGCGAGCACTTGCCTGCAAGCGGGCCGGTGATCATCGCCGCCAACCACCGCTCGTTCCTTGATCCGTTTGTGATCAGCGCGCTTGGCAAACGGCCTTACTACTTCGTCGCCAAGCGCGAACTATTTGAGAAGAATCGCCTGCAAGCCTGGTTTCTGAACAGCCTTGGCGCCTTCCCGATCGACCGCGGCAGCGGCGACGGCGACTCGATTGAAACAGCGCTGCGGATCTTGGCCCGCGGCGACGGTGTGATGATCTTCGTTGAAGGGACGCGTGTGCGCCCGGGGCCACTTGGCCACCCGCGCAGCGGCGTCGGTCACCTGGCCCTGGTCAGCGGCGCGCCGGTCGTGCCAGTGGCTGTGATCGGTACCGAGAACGTGCGGCGCGGCTGGAAGATCTTTCCGCGCAAGGTGACGGTGCGGGCCGGCAGCCCGCTGCAGTTCCCGCAGCTTGATGACCCTTCGCACGAGCTGGCCAAGTCGGTCGTCGAACGGGTCTGGCCGTGCGTTGAGATGCAGTGGGAGTGGCTTGGCGGCACAACACCGCTGCGCCGCGTTTCGATTGTCGGCGCCGGCGGCTGGGGGACCAGCCTCGCCGTCGCTCTGGCCCGGAGCGGCCTCAGCGTTGAGCTTGGCGCGCGGACCGCCGAGCAGGCAGAGCAGCTGACCCAGGGGCGCACCAACGAGCGCTACCTGCCCGGTGTTCAGTTGAGCGAGCGGATCAGCGTCGTTACGACCGCGCGGTTGCAGCTGGAGTATGCCGACGCGGTGCTGCTGGCCGTGCCGACCGGCGAGCTGCCTGCCATCGTTGCTGAGATGGCGCCGAGGCTTGGCGCCGCCACCGGCGTTGTTGTGATGTCGAAGGGGCTGGTGCCGCCAGCTGGCGAGCTGCCGACCGGTTGGTGCCGCTCGCGCGTTGGGCAGCGCCCGGTCGCCTGTCTCGGCGGCCCCGGCCACGCCGCCGACGCGCTGGAGCACGGCGCTTCACTGGTGATCGCCGGCGACGACAAGAACTTCCTCGCGCAGCTGCGCCGCGCCTTCGCCGACGCGCAGTTTGACGTAACGCTGACCGCCGACGTGACCGGTGTTGAACTTGCTGGCGTGGCAACCAACGCCGCCGTGCTGGCGGCGACAACCGCGAGCGTCGCTGGGCCAAACGCCGCCGGCGCTGCCGCCGGCAAGGTCTTCTCAGAGGTTGCCAGCTACGCCGCGCAGCTGGGCAGCCAGCCTGAAAGTTGGACCGGGTTGGCAGGCGTCGGCGACCTTGTCGCCTCGGTAGTTGGCGCAGCCGGGCGCAACCGCCGCGCCGGAGAGCTGCTCGCGGCCGGTGTCCCGGCGCAGCAGATTCGTCCCGAAATCGGCCAGGTCGCCGAGGCGCTCGAC
This sequence comes from Solirubrobacteraceae bacterium, assembly GCA_039744215.1. Classification (GTDB taxonomy): domain Bacteria; phylum Actinomycetota; class Thermoleophilia; order Solirubrobacterales; family Solirubrobacteraceae; genus F1-60-MAGs163. The sequence goes on along the minus strand of JBCJTT010000002.1, from coordinate 42,626 downwards.
AGTCTGCCGCTGCTGGTTGAGGTGCTGCACCGCGCCAATATCAGGGCGCCGGCCACCGAGGCGCTGGCCGCCGTTGTCGCCGGCGACAGTGATGCCGCGAGCTTCGCCACTTCGGTCATCAAACCGCGCCGCGTGGCCGGCGCGAGGGTCGTCTAAGTGACCGCCGCGGGTAGGCTCTGATGCGTGGACAAGGAGGAGCTAGATCGCCGCTTCAGCGACTGTTATCGCGATCACCTGCGCGACGTCTACTCGTACTCGTATTACCGGGTTGGGAACCATCACGACGCCGAGGACTTAACGGAGCAGACCTTCCTGCAGGCCTACCGGCACTTCGAGCGGGCGCTGGCCGAGTCCGATGGGCGGCCGCTGCGCCCGTGGCTGATCCGGATCGCACACAACCTTGCCGCCAATCTCTACCGCGACCGCTCACGCAAGCCGCAGACCAACATCGATGCGATTGCCGAGCCAGGCGCTTTGCACACGACCGAGCAGCTGGTCGAAGGGCGCGACGAGCTGAGGCGGATCCTCGACTCGGTTCAGGAACTACCGGACGATCGGCGCGAGGCTTTGATTATGCGTTTCGCGCTGGGAATGAACAACAAGGAGATCGGCCGTGCGCTCGGCCGCAGCGAGGGTGCAACAAAGGTGCTGATTCACCGCGCAATCAAGCAGCTAGAGACGCTCGTCGGCGAGCCGCAGGAGGCCTAAGCAGATGAGTATCAACCCAAAGCCGATCGATTTCGAATCGCTGCTGCGCGAGGCGCTGAGGCCGATCGAGCCGCCCGAGCACCTCGCCGGTCAGCTTGAGGATCAGCTCAACCGGATTACCGAGCTTGCCGCCGATGACCTTGACGCATGGCAGGCCGGCGCCTTCCACGACCCGCGCACCTGGGTGCGCCCGGCCGTCGCGCTGGCCGTCGGTACCGCCGCTGCCGGCGCCGCCGCGCTGGTTGGAGTGCGGCGTAAGCGCAGCCGATCGCAGCTTGCCGCCGCCGGCCCCGTGACCTTCGCCCGCAAGGCGATCGACACGATCGGCAACGAAGTCTCACGGCGCTTCGACAGCTAGTCTCAAGCTTCCGCGCGCAGCCGAACTTGTCGGCGCCTGACCTGACGGACACGCCGATCACTTCCACCACAACCACCTGCTACCGCCATTCCTCGCGTCAGACGGCAGTCTCGTGTTCAGGCTGCGGCCGGCCGATCTGCACCGACTGCATGACGCCGAGCCCGGTCGGGATGCGCTGCCCCGAGTGTGCGACGCAGGGCGGCAAGACGGTGCGGCTGGCGGCGCTGAGCGGCCGGGCCGACACGCCGCTCGTCACGCTGACGCTGATCGGCCTGTGCGTATTCGCCTATCTGCTCAGTGGTGGCTTTCCCTTTGGCACCGGTCAGAACCGTCTCTTTTACGACGGCGCGCTGGCCGCGGCGCCGATCGGCGGCGCCGGTCAGTACTGGCGGCTCGTCAGCTCCGGCTTTCTCCACGCCGGCCTGATGCACCTTGCCTTCAACATGATTCTGCTGTGGTTCATCGGCGCGCAGATGGAGCCGCAGCTTGGCCGCGCGCGCTTTTTGGCGCTCTACCTTGTCTCGCTGCTGGGCGGCTCGTTTGGCGCGCTGCTGCTTTCGCCAGACGCTCTGACGGTCGGCGCGTCGGGCGCTGTCTTTGGTCTGATGGGAGCCGCCTCAGCGATCATCTACGCGCGCGGCGGCAACCCGCTGCAGAGCGGTATCGGCATGCTGCTGGTCTTCAACATCGTCTTCAGCTTCGTGCTGTCGAATGTTTCGATCGGCGGCCACCTTGGCGGCCTAACGGCCGGCGCGCTGGCGGGCGCGGCGTTCGTCGCCGCCGAGCGGCGCTCGCAGCCAGCGATCGGCTGGGCGGCCTGCGCCGGGATCGCGATCGTTGCGATCGCCGGCTCACTGGCCTTGGCTGCGGCAGCTACGTCCGTTTTTATCGGCTAGCGCCCGGAATGCTGACCGATGCTGGTGATGATCGGGGCGCGCGGGCTCTACACTCGCGCGATGGCTCTTCTTGAAGACAACGTAATTGAAGCGGCAATCGCTGACGGCGAATGGCGGCGCGAGGACAGCGCAATCGTCCGTGACTTCTCGCTGCCCAACTTTGAGTCGGCGATTGCGTTCGTTCACAGCGTCGCCGGTCTCGCCGAGGTGGCGAACCATCACCCTGACATTCTCGTCCACAGCTGGAACCAGGTCCGCCTGACCTGCTCGACCCATTCAGAGGGCGGCGTAACAGAGGCCGACCTCGCGCTCGCACAGCAGATCGACCAGCTGGCCTAGGTTGCTCTTTCCGGCTGTTGGTCGGTAGAGTTCCTTCGGATACTAAGTGCCAGACGACCTTTCTCGAAGTAGCGGCCAGCAGGCGGATGTAGGATGACCGCGCTGCTGATTGCCGCAATTTTCGTCCTTGTAGCTGTAAACGGTTTCTTCGTCGCCGCCGAGTTCGCGCTGGTTCGTGCCAGTCGCGGCCGGCTGCAGGCCGAGGCGGAGCAAGGTGTACGCGGCGCCGCCCGGGCCGTACGCCAGCAGGATGACCTAAGCCAATACCTGTCAGCCTGCCAGTTTGGCATCACGCTGGCCTCGCTCGGTATCGGCTTCCTCGGCGAGCCGGCGGTCGCGACATTGCTGGAGCCGCTGCTTGGTGGGCCGCTGGCGCACGGGGTCGCGGTCGCCGTCTCGATCGCGATTGCCTACGTCTTGGTGACAGCGCTGCATGTGATCGCCGGCGAGCAGGTGCCGAAGATGTTCGCGATCGTCAAGGCTGAAAGCGTCGCCAAGCGTTGCTCGCGGCTGCTCAGCATCTTTGAGATTACGATGCGGCCGGTTATCGCCGGCCTCAACGGCGCCTCCAACGCCGTGCTGCGGCTGATGCGGATCGACCCCGAGGCGGGCTTGGACGAGGGTGGGACGCCGGAAGACTTTAAGTTGCTTATCTCGCAGGCCCAGACCGGCGGCAAGCTCGACCCGGGTGAAGCGACGATGCTGGCCGGCGTCTTCCACCTGCATGAGCAGCAGGCCCGCCAGGTGATGACGCCGATCCCCGCTGTTGTGATGGTCGATGTGAGCGACGATGTCGAAACGGCGCTGCGCAGCTGCGTCAGCTCCGGCCACACACGGCTTGTTGTCACTGAGAACCGCAGCGCCGACCATGTCCGCGGCACGGTGCACGCCAACTCGCTGATCGCCCGCTACCTCGAGCAAGGTCCATCGGCATCGGTCGAGCCGCTCGTCAAGGATGCGCTGATCGTGCCGGAGACAAAGCCACTTGACGACCTGCTCGCCGATCTGCAGCGTGAGCGCTCATCGCTGGCCGTCGTCGTTGACGAGTACGGCCGAACGGCTGGCCTTGTGACAGTTGAGGACATCGTTGAGGAGGTCGTCGGTGAGATCGATGATGAGACCGACCCGACCAGCGGCTCGGTTCGCAAGCTGCACAGCGGTGGCTGGTCGGTCGGCGGCCACGTGCCGATCTCCGACCTGTCCGATCACGGCATCACGCTGCCGGCCGGTAGCGACGCCTATAACTCGGTTGGCGGCCTCGTATTCCACGAACTTGGGCACCTGCCTCAGCGCGGCGACACAGTCACGGTCGAGGGCTATCGGCTGCGCGTTGACGGCGTCCGTGAGAACCGAATCACAGTGGTCCGGATCCGGCCGATCGCCGACTGAAGCCGGAACGAGGACCGGCCCTCGGGGGAGAGGGCCGGCCGGTGGTTCTGGGAGGAGGAACATCCATGAAGAACGTTCGCAGCATCAGAGTGCCTGACCAGCCTTAACGCTCCGTAAAGAAAACGTGACGCCGCGGTTACCGCCGGTTACGCGGCCGGCTTGGCTTAGTACTCGTAAAAGCCGCGGCCACTCTTGCGACCGAGCGCGCCCTCGGCGATCAGCGCGTTGACGCGGGCCGGCGCCGGGCTGCCGATCTGCTCGCCAATCGCCGCCGACACGTCAAGGCCAACAAAGTCCAGTAGCGCCAGCGGCCCCATCGGATGGCCGGCGCCAAGTTTCATTGCCTCGTCAACGTCGGCAGCGTCGATCCCTGTTTCGTCAAGGAACTCGACCGCTGAAAAGAGGTAGGGGAAGAGCAACCGGTTGACGACGAAGCCCGGCAGGTCGGGCACCGGGACGGCGGTCTTTCCGAGGTCGGCGCAGAGCGCCGTGGCCCGCTCGCGCGTTGCGGCTGTCGCCTCGTCGGGGAAGGCCAGCTCGATCAGTGCCATCCGCGGCACCGGGTTGAAGACGTGAAGGCCGACAAAGCGCTCCGGCGCTCCGCTGGCGCGGGCCAGCTCGCCGACCGATAGCGAGGATGTTGTCGTCGCCCAGATCGCGTCGTCGTCGGAGGCGGCGGCGATTGTCTGGAAGACCTCGCCTTTGATCGCCGCGTCCTCGGCAACCGCCTCGATGAAGGCGCTGGCGCCGGCAATCTCAGCCGCGTCGGTTGTCACCGTGACTTCGCCAGGACCGGCCTCGTCGCCCATTCGGTCAAGCTGCTTGGCGATCGAGGCACGAGCCCGCTCAGCCGACTGCTCGCTGCGCGCCAGCAGCGTTACATCTCCGGTTTTGGTGGCGACGGCGGCCAGCCCGCAGGCGATTGCGCCGCTGCCGATAATTGCGATCTGTTCAGGCATCGACGGAACCCTACTGCCCGGCCGTCGGCTGCGCCAACTGACCAAGCGGTCGGCCGACTCGGTACGCTTGTAGCCGTTACCAAACCTGAACATGAGAGGTCATAAGCCGCCATGGCACTACAAGGTCGAGAAGTAGTCATCGTTGAAGCCGTCCGCACACCGATCGGCCGCGGCCACAAGGAGAAGGGCTACTACAAGGACACGCACCCTGCAGCGCTGCTCGGGCGCTCCTACAGCGAGCTGATCGAGCGGACCGGAATCGACCCGCACGAGGTTGACACGGTGATCGCAGGCTGCGTCCAGCAGTTTGGCGAGCAGGCCTTCAACATTGGCCGCAACGCATGGCTGCAGGAAGGGCTACCGATTGAGACCGCCGCAACAACTATCGACACGCAGTGCGGTTCAGCCCAGCAGGCCGTCAATTACGGCGCGACGCTGATCGCAACCGGCGTTCACGACGTCGTTATCGGCTCCGGCGTTGAGCACATGGGCCACCTGCCGTTCGCGGCCGGGATGGAGACGCAGGCCAAGTACGGCTACGCCTTCACGCCTGAGCTGATGGCCAAGCACAACATCGTCGGCCAAGGCCTCGGCGCCGAGATGATCGCCGACCAGTGGGAGATCCCCCGCTCCGAGCTTGACGAGTTGGCCGTTCGTTCACACGCGCTTGCCAATCAGGCGACAGAGCAGGGGCTGTTTGCGCGTGAGATGGTCAAGATCGAAGTGGACGGCGAGCTGCTGACCGTTGATCAGGGGATCCGCCCGGATACAAACCTCGAGACGCTGAGCCAGCTGCAGCCGGTCTTCAAGCCGGACGGCAAGATCACCGCCGCCAACGCATCGCAGATCTCTGATGGCGCCGCCGCAGTGCTGCTTATGACGCGTGAGAAGGCCGCAGAGTTGGGCCTGACGCCGCGGGCGGTGATCGTTGATGAGACGACGGTCGGCTGCGACCCGGTGAAAATGCTGGAGGGTCCGATCCCGGCGACGGCAAAGATCCTCGAGCGCAACAACATGTCGATTAACGACATCGACTTGATCGAGATCAACGAGGCCTTCGCGCCGGTTGTTGCTGCCTGGGCGCGTGAGCACAACCCCGATATGGATCGTGTCAACCCGCGTGGCGGAGCGATGGCGCTCGGCCACCCGCTTGGTTCAACCGGCGCCCGGCTGCTGACGACGCTGCTGCACGAGCTGGAGGACGAGGACAAGGAGTACGGCCTCGTCACGATGTGCTGCGGCGGCGGGCTCGGCACCGGCACGCTGATTAAGCGCGTCTAAAGCTGAGCTTCGGCTTCAGCGCCGCTGGCGCGTAGCGCGGCCGCGATCTGCTCAGCGATCGCGGCCGGCTTGTCGGCGGCGTAGTTGTAGCCGACAAGCGCTCCCCAGCCGTCGGCCAGCGTTCGCCCGTCGCTGTCGGAGGTCATCAGGAACTCCACTCTGAAGCTTGAGCGGCGCAGCAGGCACGGGCGGATGAAGGTTCGGATCTGCTCATCGAACAGTCCGGGCGAGCGGTAGTTGATGTGTGCCTCAGCGAAGATCAGGCCAATTTCGTCCTGCGGCGTCACCGGGCTGTGACCGACGACGAGCGACTGGATAAAGGCGATCCGCGCGCTCTCGAAGAAGCCGAGGAAGGCGACGTTGTTGAGGTGGCGCATCGCATCGAGGTCGCCAAAGCGGACGCGGTCAACGTGCGAGAAGGGCCAGCCTTCGCGCTGTTCAGTCAGTTCCATCTGAAGCCTTGCGCTTCGGCCGCGACAGGCAGCGGGCTGGGCGGCAGACCGGCCGCGACCTGCGGCTCGTTGTAGCCGGTCGGCGCAACGTCGTTCGGTCCGTCGGGATGGAAGCAGGAGGCGAGGTACTGAATCTGGCCGCGGCCGGCGCCCAGCTCAAACTGGCCGCCGCCATACATCGCGATGCCGCGCTCGTTGCAGCTGTCGTAGGCGCTGAACAGCTCGCTCAGCGGGCCAAAACGGGACGGCTTGATATTGACCATTGTCGGCTGGAAGGGCAGTCCGTCGATGTCGGCGACCGAGTTGATGTTGGCGTCCCAAGTGATCCGCCGGTGCGACTCGGCCAGGACCTCGCTGATCTGCTCGGTCAGCTTTGGGTCCTCGATCCAAGTGTTTGGCAGACTGGCAATGATCCGCGTGTAAAAGTCGGGGTCGGCCGGCGTGTCCACCTCGGTCCCTTCGTAAAGCCCCTTGAAGTCCAGTACTTCGACCGCGCCACTGGCGGCTATACGTTCGATCGTCGGCGCGTCCCAGAGCGGTGTCGGATCGAGCTTGAAGCGCAGCGCGGGATAGAGCGCCAGGCGCTCTTCGAGCGGCGCCAGCAACGCCGGCGGCTCGCCCAGCCGAAGCGAGCAGACAAAGTTCAGCGGCCGCGGCGTCAAGCCCAGTTGGCCGTGGAACGATTCGCCGGCCTGCCGCAGCGCCAGGTCGAGCGCCGCCGACTCGTAAGCCCAAATTCGGTAGTTGCGTGAGATCTCGCGCTGCGGTGCTTCAGGGAACAGGTCGAGCGATTCGAGCGCTGCGCAGAAACTGCCCAGCGTCCAGACGCCGGCCAGCGGCAGGGCGGGGCCGGCTGCCTGAAGGAGCTCGTGGTCAACGTTGTCATAGGTGACGTCCTCGCCGATGCCGCTATCGCCGCCGCCGCTCAGCTCGATCAGCGTCGTCATCCGCAGGAAGCCGGAGGAGACATTGGCCTGAAGGCCGCTGAGGCTGTAGTTGTCGATTATTAATGGCAGAGCGGCGAGCCGCTCGAAGGTCGCCACTGCGCGTTACTCGCTATCCGGCGTTTGATCTTCAAGTCGTGCGATCAGCTGGTCGAGCTGGATCTCCTCAAGGTCGCGGCTGACGGCCTCAAGCTCAGCGGCGCAGTATTCGATCAGTGTGCGCCCTTCCTTAACCAGTTCCAGCGTTTCGCGCAGGCCAGCTTCTCCTGAGTCGAGCCGCTGGATGATCTGCTCAAGTCGAGCGGTCGCTGTCTCGTAGCTCTCTTCAGGCTCAGTCATCGTCGTCCGTGATCTTCGCACTAACTGCGTCATCGGCGAACTGCACCCGGAAGTTCGCCGCGGCGCGGGCCTGAGCGGCGCTGGTGATCACATTCCCATCCCCGTCATCGACGATCGCGTAGCCGCGTTCCAGAACGCCGCGCGGGTCGTGCGCGGCGAGCGCGATTCCCAGGCCGTCGAGTGAGCGGCGGCGCGCCACTCTGTCGGCGCCGGCGCCGGCTGCAGCCTTACGGCGCAGCACCTCGGCGGCGGTGGCTGTCCGCTCACGCTCCAGCGCCAGCCGCCGCTGGCCGCTGGCGCGCAGCTCTCGGGTATCCTGGTGCAGCTCACGCCGTTGGCGAAGCAGATGCGCCCCAGGCACGCGGGCCAACGCTGCCAGTGACTTGGCGCGGCCAACAACGGCGCGACGAGAGTGGCGTGAGAGTGAGCCAGTCGCAGCTTTAATAGCGGTGCGCTCGGCGCCGATATTGAGCCGCACGGCGGCCTCGGCGGCATGGGTCGGCGTTGAGCAGGACTCAGCGGCAACGTCGTCGATCAGGGTGCGGTCGGTGTGGTGGCCGACACTGGCGATCACCGGCACGCGCAGCAGCGCGACGGTGCGGCAGAGCGTCTCGTCGCAGAAGGCGAAGAGGTCGGCCAGCGAGCCGCCGCCGCGGGCGACAATGATCGTCTCGACCTGCTCAATTGCCGCAAGGTCGGTCAGCGCCCGAGTGATCGCCGGCGCAGCCTTGCTGTCCTGCACCGGCGCAAAGGCCCAGACCAGCGTTCCGGCCCAGCGGCGCCGCTGCAGCCCGGCCAGCACGTCGTCGCGCGCCTTGCCGGTCTCGCTCGTGACGACGCCGATTGTGCGCGGCAGTGGTGGCCGCGCAAGCAGTTGTTGTGGCTCAAAGAGCCCTTCGCTTTGAAGCTGGCGGCGCAGCACTGCCAGCTGGGCCAGCAGGTCGCCTTCGCCGGCGACGCGCAGCGCCGTTACGTCGAACGAGAAACTGGGCGAGGCGGTTGCGCTGCCGGGGTAGTAGTCGGGGCCACCGGCGACGACGACCTGCGCACCGTCGGTCAGCGCCGCCGCGCCATCACCGAGCGCGTCGAACTTGTCGCGCCAGATCGCGCAGGGCACGGCGCCGCGCGCATCGCGCAGCTCAAAGTAGACGCGGGCCTTTGAGCGGCGCAGGTTCCATAGCTCACCCCAGAGCTGCAGCCGGGCGCGGCCGCGCAGCTCTTCGCGCAGCATCTCAGCGTAGGCGCCGACCGCGAACGGACCCTTTAGCGTGCTGCCTTCAATCCCTGCCGGCTGCTGGGAGCTGTCGTCCATCGCCCCGGCGTTTCAGCGCAGCTTTACGGCAGTGACGCTGGCCAGCGGTTCGAGCCCGTCGCCTTGCTGGCCGCGGATCTCACCGTCGTTGCCGAGCTGGTCGAGCAGTGCGATCTGATGCTGGCCCTCAAGCCGCGCCGGGTGGCCGGGCGGCAGGCCCTCGATTAGGCGCAGGATGCGGTTGCGCAGCTGTAGCGCGAAGTGCGGCGTTGAGGCATGCACCAGCTGACGGACGTCGTCAACGCTGACGTCGAGCGTCTGGTCGGGCGGGCCTGCTGGTGTTTGCGATTCGCTCAACGTGTTGCTGACGCCCCCGTTATCGGTGCGATCTCCAACAGGCTATCGATCGTCGCCTGCGAACGGTCGCTGACGGCGTTGGTATCGCCGATTATCCAAGCGTGGTTGTAAACGCCGCGCACCGGGTCAGACGAGTAGCCGGGCCGGATGTCGCGCAGGTAGTTGATTAGGTCGGCCGGCAGCGCGCCGCCGCGGCCGGTCAGCAGCAGTGGGCCGTAGCTGCCGCTGGCCGACAGCGGCGCCACAGCGCCGGCCGTCGCGGCGGCGGCCGGGTTGGCAATTACAAGGCCGTGTCCGGGGTCAACGACACCCCAGCCAAACGAGCTGTCGCTAAAGCGGGCGAAGGCGATCGCGTTGGCGCTGGCGCTGCTTGCGCCGATCCGCGTGACGTTGCCAAGCTTGCCGAGCTGGCTGGCGACAGCGGCCGAGATCGTCGAGCTGGAGCCGATGATGTAAATCCGTGGCCTGCCGTGAGCCTTGATCGCAGCGGCGGTCGCCGGCGGCAGGCTGTTGCGCTCGCTGAACAGCACGGGGTTGCCAGATTTGGCGGCCCATGCGGCGGCTGGCATCGCGATCGCCGGCGACGCAGACGGCGCGATCACAACCGACTTGCTCCAGCGGCCGGAGATCTTTGCTTGGTAGGCATCGATCGCTGCCGCCAGCGTGAATGGGTCGTTGCCGGTCAGCGGCTGGGTTTTCAGCGATACCGGCGCGGCGACATTGCCGAGCCGGATTAGCTGCGGCCCGTTGTCGCCGGCGCCGGTTGGCGCGAGCGTGCTCAGCGCGGCCTGCGTTACCGGCGGTAGCTGCGAGCCGGAACTGAGCAGCATCGGCGCGTGCAGCGGTGCTGCCATCAGCACGGCGCCGGCGACGGTGGCCTGCCAGTTATTGGCGTCGGCCAGCACTATCGCCAGTGGCCGCTGGTTGCGGCCGCGACCAGGGTAGACGGCGCGCGCCGCGGCGGCCGCAATCGCTGTCGGCGAAGCGGCCCAGACGCGGGTCGTGTTCTTTGTCGCGGCGGTCGGGATGCCACTGACCGTTACGGAACCGTTGCTAGCGCCAGCACCGTCCGCCGGCGGGCTGGTCGCCTCGTTGCCGGCCCGTCCGCAAGAGGCGACAGTCAGCAGCAGCGCAGCCGAGCAGGCGAGGGCGGTCGGTCGGCGTAATCCGTTGCGGCTCATTGCGCCGCTCAGTCGGGGATCAGGCCTTCGCCTGTGAACTCCGTTCCGGCCTCTTCGAAGCTGAAGTCATCGGGTGGCAGGATCACGTCGGAAACCGACAGGTCATCGTCGGCCAGCGGCACGCCTTCGCTGCGGATCAGGGCGAGCAGCTGATCGAAGTTGCTGCGGAAGCCGTCAGCGTCACCGGCCTCAACCGCCGCGACTGCAGCGTTATCGAGCTCATTGACGCGGCCAATCACGGCGTCGTCGAGTCGGTACTGGTTCTCAGTTGAAATTCGAACGATCATTTGGCTTCTTCCTCGCCAGCGTCAAGTTCGGCTGCGGGCTCGCCGGTACCAAGTTCAGCCTTCATCCGTGCAAGGTCGTCGTCGACCGCTGTCGTGCTTGACAGCTCGTGCAGCTGACGGTCGATGTCGTCGTTGCCGCTGCCCAGCGCCGTCAGGTCGTCGAACGTGCCGGCGGCCTCGAGCTCCTCAACCGCTGCGGCGCGAGCCTGCATGTCCTCGGTCTTATCAACGGCGCGCTGCATCGCGAGGCCAACGTCGGCCATCTCCTCGCCAACGCCGGTTGCCGCTTCGGAGATCCGCACCTGGGCCTCGGCGGCCGAGTACTGAGCCTTGATCGTCTCCTTCTTCATGCGGAAGGCTTCGATCTTGGTGCGCAGCTTTGCCTCGGAGTCGGTCAGTTTCTGCTGCTGGCCCTCAAGCTCGGTGATCTGCGTGTCAAAGGACTGCAGTTCGGTCTGGGCGATGTTCTTCCGTTCGAGCGCTTCACGCGCCAGCTCCTCGTTGCCTTGGGCAAGCGCCTGACGGGCCTGCGTGTCGAGCTTCACAACCGACTGCTCAAGCTTCCCAGACTGCAGCTGCAGCCGCTTCTTGGCGGTCACAACATCGGCGATTCCCTGCTTAACCTTCTGCAGCGACTCGAGCTGTTTCTGGTAGCTGTAATCAAGCGTCTCAGCCGGGTCTTCAGCCCGGTCGAGGACCTTCGAAACCTTCGCTTTGATGACGGTTGACATGCGCCCGCTTAGACCGGCCATTGTGCTCCTTAGGATCGCCTACGACAACGTTCTTCCCAAGCCTAGCGGTCAGCGCTTGGTAGGCTGGCCGTAGGCCGAGTCCCCCACCGTTAGAAGTGGGGGAGCGGGGGACCCATCGGAGGCTGCGACCTTCAGGGGCGAATACCGAGCATTGCCGCTTGGTTAGCGCTTTTGCGCGAGCCCGTCAGCTCACCTCGTAGGCCTGATTGCAGCAAATGACGATGATCAGACCGATTAATAGCTTTCGCGGCCGCATGCGCTCGCGTCTTTCCCTGCTCGTCCTCGTGGCGACGCTCCCTGTCGCCCTCTGGGCGCTGTTGCCGGTTGGTTCGCTTGGCGCAACGAGCGCCGATCGGCTCAGCAACCTGAGAAGCAAGATTGAGCAGACGCAGAGCAAGGTTGATCAGAAGAAAGACAGCGAAGATGTGCTGACCTCGCAGGTTGCTGCGGTGCAGGCCAAGATCAACCGTCTGCAGGGCAAGATCGACAAGTTGCAAAGCCGCCAGGACCAGATTCAAAATGGGCTCGACCGTGAGCTGGCCGAGCTGAAGCAGGTTCAGCGCGAGCTGCGCCTGCAGCGCCTCCGCCAGGTTCTGCTGGAAGCGAAGCTCGAAGAAGGGCGCCGTGTGCTGGCGCAGCGACTCTTTGAGCGCTACCGCGCCGACGAGCCAACCTTGATCAATGTTGTGCTCGATTCGAAGGGCTTCGCCGAGCTGCTGCAGCGCGGCGAGTTCATCAAGCGGATCGGCGATCAGGATAAGCGCGTGATCACGCTGGTGCGCAGTGCGCGCGTTGAGGCGACGATCAACGCCAACCGGTTGGGAACGCTCGAAGGGCGTCAACGAACAGTCACAACGCGGATCAAGGACCGGCGCGACGCTGTCGCCTCGGTCAAGGGGGAGCTGGTTTCGACCCGCAGCGGCTTTGACAAGACGAAGGCCGCGAAGGCGGCCCTCCTGTCGAACGTACGCTCCGGCCGCAAACAACTCGAAGGCGCACTCTCGAAGATGCTTGACACTCAGGCCAGGATCGAAGCGATCCTGACCGGAGGGCCGCTCGCCGGACCAATCCGTCGTGGCTCCGGCTCAATGGTCTGGCCGGTCAACGGACCGATCACCTCGCCGTTCTGTGAGCGACGTTCCTGGGAGTCGTGCCACCCCGGTCTCGACATCGGCGTTGGCTCAGGTACTCCGATCCGCGCCGCCGACAGCGGCACGGTGATGGTCGCTTCGATGAACGGCGGCTACGGCAACTTCACCTGCGTCCAGCACAGCGCGTCGATCTCAACCTGTTATGCGCATCAGTCCGGCTACGCAGTGCGCGTCGGTCAGAACGTAAGTAAGGGGCAGGTGATCGGTTACGTCGGCAACACCGGCCTGTCCTTCGGCCCCCACCTTCACTTTGAGGTGCGTGTCAACGGTCAAGTGACCAATCCACTGAACTACCTCTAGGCTCTCTGCTATGCAGCCGGAGATCGACCTGTTCGGGCTGCTACCAGTAAAGACCTTCGGGCTGATGTTTGCGATCGCCTTTCTTGCCGCTGGAGCCGTCATTCATCGCCGCCTGCGCGAGCGTGGCCTGCCGGTTGACTGGGCCTACGAGATGATCTTTTCGGCGCTGGCCGGTGGCTTTGTTGGTGCTCGCCTATTTTGGCTGCTTGAGAACGCGGACCGCGTTCGCGGTGACTTGCTGGGCAGCTTGTTCTCCGGCGCTGGCCTGGTCTGGTACGGCGGCGTGCTCGGCGGCACCTTGTCCGTCTGCCTATGGGCCCGCTGGCGCGGCTGCCTGAACCTCGAAACGTTTGACATGGCGGCGGTGCCGCTGGCGCTCGGCAACGCGATCGGCCGGATTGGCTGCCAGCTGTCGGGCGACGGCGACTACGGCAAAGCATGGGACGGTCCCTGGGCGATGGGTTATCCGGATGGGACGGTGCCGACAGCGCCGGGCGAGACGGTCCATCCGACGCCGATCTACGAGACCTTGACGTTGGGCCTAATCGCCTGGCTGCTGTGGACGTTGCGCGACCGCGTGCGGCCTGGCTGCCTGTTTGCTCTGTGGTTGGTGCTGGCCGGGCTGGCGCGGCTGCTGGTCGAGTTTTTGCGACGGAACGAGATAGCCGCGCTCGGCCTGACGTTGCCGCAACTGCAGAGCGTTGCGATGATCGTCGGCGGGCTGATCTGGCTTGGCGTCGTTTACCGACGGCACGGATCGGTCACGCAGGGCGGCTCGCGTGGCATGATGCGCGCCGATGGCTGAAGCGAATCTGACAACTAACGTCTACCCGATCGGCAGCGTAATCAACGACGCTGGCCGGCTTGAGGTCGGCGGCTGCGACGTCGTTCAGCTTGCGTGCGAGTTTGGCACGCCGGCCTACCTCGTCGCCGAGGACGATCTGCGCCACCGCGCGCGCGGGCTGCAAGCCGCCTTCGCCGCGCATAGCGACGACTTTGAGCTGATATTTGCCTTGAAGGCCTTTCCCTGCGCGGCGGTCTGCGGCCTGTTTGCGCAAGAAGGCTTTGGCTGCGAGGTCGCCTCGGCCGGCGAGCTTGAGATCGCACTGGCCGGCGGTGTGGCGCCGGACCAGATCCAGATGCACGGCAACGCCAAGGGCGAGCTGGAGATCGCGCGCGCGCTGGAAGTTGGGATCGGCGCGATCGTCGTTGACAACATGCGCGACCTTGATCGGCTCGAGCAGCTCGGCGGCGAGCGCAGCCAGCCGATCTACCTGCGGATCGCGCCGGGGATCAGCCCCGACACGCATCCGGCGATCTCAACCGGCGGCCCGAACACAAAGTTTGGCTTCGACCTGCAGCACGCCCCTGCAGCGATCGCCCGCGCCCAGGCGATCGAGTCGCTTCAGCTAGCTGGCTTGCACATTCATATCGGTTCGCAGATCGTCGATCTCAGTCCGTTTGAGCGCGCGCTGCAGGCGCTAAGTGGGCTGGGCGACTTCGGCGCCTACAACCTTGGCGGCGGCTTGGCGGCCGCCTACACGGCGCACGACCAACCGCCCGGCTACGACGAGTACGCGGCAGCTAAGTGCGGCGCGCTGGAACGCGTCTTCGGCCCCGGCCACCGGCTGCTCGACGAGCCGGGGCGCGCTCTGGTCGCCAACGGCTGCGTCACGCTCTACCGCGTTGAGTCGGTCAAGCGCAACGTTGACAGCTATGTGGCGGTTGACGGTGGCATGTCCGACAACCTGCGACCGATGCTCTACGGCGCCCGTTATGAAGCCCAGATCGCCGACCGCTTTGGCGGTGGCACGGCCTGCCATCTGGTCGGCAAGCACTGCGAATCGGGCGACATTCTGATCCGCGACGCCGACCTCAACAATCCGGTTGCAGGAGATCTGGTCGTAGTCCCGGCCACTGGCGCGTACGGTCATGCGATGGCGAATAACTACAACGGCGCTTTGCGTCCGCCGGTGATCTTCGCGCGCGATGGCGACGCGCGCGTCGTTGTGCGCCGTGAAAGCAACGAAGATCTGCTGGTGCGCGATGTCTGAACAGCTGCTGAAGATCGGCCTTCTGGGCCGCGGCACTGTCGGCGCAGCGTTCGCTGAACTGGTTGAGCAGCAGGCCGACGAGGTCGCCCGCGCGACCGGCCGGCGGCCGGTGATCAGCGGCGTACTAAACCGCAGCGAAGGTGACGCTGAGGAGATCATCGCTGGCGCCGACCTGATCGTCGAGCTGATCGGAGGGACCGATCCGGCACGGCGTTACGTTCTGGCCGCGCTGGAGGCCGGCCTGCCGGTCGTCAGCGCCAACAAGCAGCTGCTCAGCCGACACGGGCCGGAGCTTTGGCAAGCGGCGGCAAGCGGCGGCGGTCAGCTGCGCTTTGAGGCGGCGGTTGCCGGCGTCGTGCCGGTGATCCGTGTGCTGAGCGAATCGCTGGCCGGAGCCCGCATCGATCGCGTCCACGGAATCGTCAACGGGACGACCAACTTCATCCTCTCCGAGATGGCAGCAAGTGGCGGCGGTTACGACGCCGCGCTGGCTGCGGCACAGCAGCTTGGTTTCGCAGAGGCCGACCCGACCGAGGACGTCAGCGGCGCCGACGCGGCTGCAAAGATGGCCTTGCTGGCACAGCTTGCCTTCGGCGGCTGGGTGGCGCTCGACGATGTCGTGTACGAGGGGATTGAGCATCTGACGAGCGAGGACATCGCCTACGCAAAAGAGTTTGGGTTGGCGCTGAAGCTGCTCGGTACGGCCGAACGGGTCGGCGAGAAGATCTCGGTCCGTGTGCATCCGGCGTTCCTCTACGCCGGTCATCCGCTAGCCAGTATCAACGGCTCATTTAACGCAGTGACGATTGAATCCGCGGCGATCACAGAAATAACGCTGTCAGGCCCCGGCGCCGGCGGCCCGCAGACCGCCAGCGCCGTGCTCGGCGACGTCGTCAGCGTGATCACTGGCGTGCCGGCGATCGAGCCGCCGCAGGGCGACGCTGAACTGACGACCGATGTGCACTCAGCCTTCTATCTCCACCTTGAGGTTGCCGACCGTCCCGGTGTGCTGGCGCAGGTCGCGCAGCTGCTTGGCGAGCACGGCGTTTCGGTTAAGTCTGTCGCCCAGTCGGGGCTCGGCGCTAACGCGCGGCTCGTGATGGTCACGCACCCGGTGCTGGAAGCCGATTTCCTAGCAGCCTCCTCGAGCATCGCTGAGCTTGAGTTCATTCGCACGCAGCCGCGCGCGATTCGCGTAATCGACGAGCAGTTCATCGACTGATGGCAGGCCTGATTGAGCGTTACCGCGACCGGTTGCCATTTGCACCCGGTGATCCGGTAATCAGCCTTGATGAAGGGGCAACGCCGCTGCTCTACGCCTGCCAGCTGAGCGAACGGCTTGAGGCCGAGGTCTGGCTGAAGATTGAGGGCGCCAACCCGACCGGCTCGTTCAAGGATCGTGGCATGACCTGCGCCGTATCGGGCGCCGTGCGTGACGGCTCAAGCGCTGTCGTCTGCGCCTCAACCGGCAACACTGCTGCCAGTGCAGCGGCCTATGCGGCCCGTGCCAGATTGACCTGCGCCGTGATCGTTCCTGACGGCAAGATCGCTCGCGGCAAGCTCGCCCAGGCGGTGATTCACGGCGCCCGAGTAATCGGACTGAACGGCAACTTTGATCAGGCTCTGAAGCTAGTCCGCGAGCTGTCGGAGAAGCACCCGATCACGCTCGTCAACAGCGTCAACCCGTTGCGGATTGAGGGTCAGAAGACAGCGGCCTTTGAACTGATTGAGGCGCTGGGCCCGGAGCGGCCGCTCGACCTGCTGGCGATCCCGGTCGGCAACGCCGGCAACATTACGGCCTACTGGAAGGGCTTTAGCGAATCGGCCGACCAGCTGCAACGACTGCCAAAGATGCTGGGCTTCCAGGCCGCCGGCGCGGCGCCGCTGGTGCTCGGCCACGCGATTGAGCAGCCGGAGACGCTGGCCAGCGCAATCAGGATCGGCGACCCGGCGCTCGGCGACGAGGCGCTCGACGTGGTTGAGCAGTCGGGCGGCGCTATCAACTCCGTGACCGACGAGCAGATTCTTGAGGCCTACCGCCTGCTTGCCGACCATGAAGGCGTCTTCTGTGAGCCGTCAAGCGCCGCCTCGGTCGCCGGGCTGCTGGTCCACGGTCTGCCGGAGGGCACCGAGCGGGTTGTCTGCGTACTGACCGGGCATGGCCTGAAGGATCCGGAGACGGCGATCGAGGTCGGCGGCGGGATCATCGCCTGTGAACCTGAGCTGGCGGCGGTCGAGGCCGCTGTCTGGGGCTGACAATGGCGATGGAGCGCCGCCGCCTTGTAACAGTTCCGGCTTCGTCGGCCAACCTTGGGCCGGGCTTTGATGCTTTCGCCGTTGCGCTTTCGTTGCAGATGGAACTGGAGGTTGTCGAGACTCCTGGCGCTTTTGCGGTTCAGACCGAGCTGCCGATCGCGCTCGATCGCCGCAACCTCACCGTCAGAGGCTTTGAGCGGCTCCACCCGGCCGACGACTTCAGCTTCCATATTCGCTCGCAGATCCCGCTCAGCGGTGGTCTGGGCACGAGCGCCGCGGCCTACCTCGCGGGGCTGCTGGCGGCCGATCACATCTTTGAGCTGGACAGCGACCTACTGGCATTGGCGAGCGAGCTTGACGGCCATCCCGACAATGTCGCCGCGGCGCTGCACGGCGGCTTCGTCGTGACGACCGGCGGCGAGGTGGCGCGCTTCGACCCGCCCGACGGACTTGAGGGAGTGATCGTTGTGCCTGAGCAGGCGGTTGCGACGAGGCAGGCGCGCTCGGCGTTGCCTGAACAGGTGCCGATCGCCGACGCCGTATTCAATGTTGCGCACGGCGCACTGCTGATGCTGGGCCTCGCGCGCGGCGACTTTGAGCTAATCGCGCGCGGTCTTGATGACCGGCTGCACCAGAGCTACCGCGAGCCGCTCTATCCGGATGCCTTTGCGCTGATCGAACGGGCGCAGCAGTTCGGCGCGCTCGGAGCGACGCTCTCCGGCGCCGGGCCGGCCGTTCTCTTCTGGACGACTTACGACGCGACCGGCGGCGTGATCGACGCGCTGAAGGGCGAAGTTGGCGATTGGGCTGAAGTGCAGCGCGTGCGCTTTGAGCTTGGCGGCGCCGACGTGCGCGAGCTTTAGGCGCCAGCTTCGGCCGGCACCAGAGCGGCAATCTGCTCACTCTG
Source organism: Solirubrobacteraceae bacterium (assembly GCA_039744215.1). Classification (GTDB taxonomy): domain Bacteria; phylum Actinomycetota; class Thermoleophilia; order Solirubrobacterales; family Solirubrobacteraceae; genus F1-60-MAGs163. Next base: position 24,464 of record JBCJTT010000002.1, on the reverse strand, counting down.
CTCGTTCAGCCCAAGACGCCTCAGCAGTTCCGCCGCCACCAGCAGGTAGTCGCTGCCAAGGTCGGGGCGGTGCTCAAAGATCGGCGTCGCGCGCTCGGCCGATTCGGCATAAGCGATCGATTGGCGGATTGTCTGGTCGAGCAGCCGGTCGCCGACATGCTCACGCAGTGCGTCGAAGGCCTCGCGCGAGTGAACGGTCCGCATGTCGGCAATGTTGAACAGCACGCCGAGCCACTGCAGCTGCGGGTTGAGACTGTCGCGCGCCAGCTCAATCACCTCGAGCGCCTGTTCAACGCCCTGCAGCGCGAAGTACTGCGCCTCGCTGCTGAGCAGCGCCTGATCGGCGGCGACCAGCGCATTGACGGTCAGCAGGCCAAGCGCCGGCGGGCAGTCAATAAAGATCACGTCGTAACGGTCGTCAAGCTGCGCAAGGGCGCCGCGCAGCGTCAGCTCGCGGCCCATCTTGCCCGCCAGCGTGATCTCTGCCTCGGCAAGGCTCAGGTTGGCGGGAATAATGTCGTCGAAGATCGCTTCGCTGGCCTGCACGCGCCCTGAGAGGACATCGCCGATCGTTGGATCGGCCTCAGGGTCAACATCGAAGTAGTCGGAGAGGTTCCCCTGCGGGTCAAGGTCTACGGCGAGCACGCGCAGCCCTGTCTGACGAAACACATCAACTAGGTGACGGACCGTCGTCGTCTTGCCTGTCCCGCCCTTCTGGCTGAGGACGGAGATTGTGATTGCCATTGGTTGGCAGTCTAAGCCTGCAGCGACGACGGTGCCGCTGGCTCACGGCCGGCAACGCCCACAGCGATGCTGACGAAGTGCATCCGGTAGCGGCCGACGATGAACAGATCGCCATCGCTTAGGCGGTGGCGATCGATCCGTTCACCGGCGACCAGTACGCCGTTTAGGCTGCGGTCGTCGAGCAGCTGCAGGCCGTCCTGATCTCGCACAATCAGCGCGTGACGGCGCGAGACGGTCGGGTCATCAAACCTGACATCGGCGGCGGTGCTACGACCGATCCGCGTCCAGTCACGAATCAGCGCGACGATGCGGAGCTGCTCGCCATCGTCGTAGATCAGGTAATCGCCCGCTTGACTAAGCGCCTCGCGAATCTCGGCGACGACGGCTAGGTCGTGATCCTGATCACTGGCTGCGTCGACAGCGGCAGAGCGGTGCGATGCAGTCCTAGCGCTGTGGATCTCCTTCGGCTCCATCGCAACCTCCAATCACCTAGGTCACTTTTAGTGTAATCGGGAATCAGCTTCAGCTCAACCCTAGGCAGGAGAGCGCTCTCGCACCGCGAATAGGGCTAGATGCTCAGCTGGAACGAACTTCTCGGTGAGTCAGAGCTGGAAGCGCGTCTGCTGCATAAGGGGCACGACAGTCGTGCTGCAGCCGATCAGCACTGCGCCGAGTGTCAACGTGTGCCGCTGACCGGCGAGGAGCTGTATCGCTTTGAGGACGGCGTGATCTGTGCCCTTTGCAGGCAGCGCCGCCGCGACTCGCCGACTTCGATCGAAACGGTCCATCACGTTGAGCATGGGATCAGCGTTCGAAGGTTGGCGCCGGCGCGCGCCGCCTGACCGCTACCGGGCACTCAGCCGCGCGGCTGCGCAGTTAGACTGCGCAGCGCAATGCAGCCGCAGACGTTCTCTCAGAAAATTGACCTTCCGGTCGGCGCTGTCTTCGAGTACCTCGCCGACGTTGCCAACTTCTCCGAGTTCACCGGGCCCTTTTTGAGCGAGTGGCGGATGACGCGGGAAGAGACCTACGGCCTGGGCGCCGGAGGCCGCTTTCGTGAGAAGCTGCCATTCGATCGTTTTGGCTGGGGCGACCTTGCGATTGTCGAGTTCAGCCAGCCGCGGCTGATCGTCCTGGCGGGCCGCTGCGGTAAGTACAACCGAATCCGCACGCTGGTCGTCTTCCAGTTGGCGGCCGACGACGATTCCTCAACGACGATCGAACTGACGATCGAGACCCACCCAGTCTTTCCCAGCGACAAGCTGCTTGACGCGGTTGGCCGCGACCGCGCTCGCCGGCGCGGCTGGCGCAAGGCGCTGCGCCGACTGACGATGATTCTCGAGCAGGACCGTGATCGCGGCCCGCGCGCGACGATCGCTGGCGGCGCCCGCAAGCCCGCTACGGGGCTGCGTCTCTAGGCCGTGCTGCCCCGCGATCAACTAGAATCCGGCGCCGCCATGCTCCGTCGCTGCGCCGCCCTCGCCCTAGTCGTAATCGCCGCCGCCGCGGTGATCGGCTGCGGCTCGAAAGAGGCAACCGTCACGGCCGGCGAATCAGAGGCCGTATACGTCACGCTTGGCGATCTGCAGTACCAGGTTCAGATGTCACGGCAGCTCAACGCCGCCGACGCCGGTGACCGTGACCTGCTGTCGGGCATCGCGCCAGCCGAGGCGGCGCTGGGCAGCGACGACCTTTGGTTTGGCGTCTGGGTGCGTGTTTTCAATAGCAGCGACAAGGTTCAACCGACCGCCGATCATTTCAAGATTGTCGATACGCGCGGCGACGAGTACGAACCGCAGCAGCTCGATGGCGCCAACAAGTTTGTCTTCCGCAAGGCGCCGGTGCCAGCCGACGGTGGTCAGTATCCAAACCCCAATAGCGCCGCCGCGAACCTGCCGACCACCGGCGCAGTACTGATCTTCAAGCTGCCCCATCAGGCGCTTGATTATCGGCCGCTGGAACTTGAGATAGGCAGCAGCCTGCTGCCCGGCAAGCTGGCGACTGTCACGCTTGACGTTTAGCGCTGTGCCAGCATCGCGCTGAGCACGCCGCGCGCCGCGGGCGCCGCTGTTCCGCCGCCGGTGCCAGCGGCGACAAACAGCACGCCGACAGCGCTGTCGGCAATCCGCGGCTTGTTGGCCGGGGCGAAGGCGACAAACCAAGCGTCGGTGTCTTCAGGTTTCTCGCTCGGTGAGCGCAGTTCGGCGGTGCCGGTCTTGCCAGCGACAGTCACGCCGGGGATCGCCGCCGCCGTGCCGGTGCCGCCACTGACGACGCCGATCATGAACTGCTCGAGTGTCTTCGCGGTTGACTTATTGATCGCCTGAACTCCACTGGTTGACTTCGTCTTATCGGCAACTGCCTGATTCAGCGTTGGAACCGGCAGCCGGCCGCGCCGCGCGACGATCGCTGCGACCAGCGTCATCTGCAGTGCACTCGCCTGGACCTGCCCTTGGCCGATCGCCGAGGCACCGACGTTGAGCTCGTCGCCAAGCTCCAGCGGGATTGTGCTCTGCGCAGCGCCGGGAATCGGAGAAGCGTGGTTGAAGCCAAAACGCTGCGCCGCCGCGACCAGCTTGCCCGAGCCGAGCTTCGCGCCGAGCGGAGCAAAGACCGAGTTGCAGGACTTGGCGAAGGACTGCGCCAGCGTGCCGCCGCAGACCTCACCGCCAGCGTTTGAGATGCGGAAGCCGGAAAGTTCAACGCCTGAGGCAGGCGCGTAGGTTGACTTTGTGCTGGCGATCCCAGCATCGATCGCCCCGGCCGTTGTGATTATCTTGAAGACCGAGCCTGGCGGCTGAAGCAGCGAGAAGGCCTGACCGGCAAACGCCTCGATCGCGCCGCTGCGCGGGTTGAGCGCAACGATCCCACCTTGGCGGCCCGACATCGCCGCGATTGCGGCCCGCTCAACGCTTGGCACGATCGTCGTCGTGATCTTCTCGCCCGGCGAGCCGGCCGAGCGGCCCAGCACACGACCGCCAGCGCTAAGCGTGCCGGACGGTTTACCAGCTAGCTGAGGCTGAAAGATCCGCTCGAGGCCCGAAGTTCCGACCGATGCGTCAGACGGAATGCCGAGCGCGTCGGCCTCCAGTGCGCGCTCCGGCGGGATCGGCCCGATCTGGCCGACAACCTCAGCGCTGATTTCAGGGATCGACGAACGACGCTCAGAGCCCTCAGCCAGCACCTGGCCATCCTTCGTAACGAGCGTGCCGCGCTCGGGCATTGTTGTGTTGCGGGTCAGCTGCTGTCCTGCGGCAAGGCCGGGGAAGGCGTCCGACGGAGTCCAAGCGATCTTCGTGCTGTCGCCGTCCTCAGCGCTCTGAAGCGTCACCTCGCCCTTGACGCTGCCGAAGATTCTGGTGCGGACGGTGACCGGGATCTTCCAGCGCCCGTCGCCGATCTCCTGCGGCTCGCCGGCCTTAACCGAGCGCTCGCCCGCCGTGGCGGTCGCCAGCGTCGCGCGGTTCGACTGTGCAAAGTCGAGCAACGACGTGCGGCGCTGCGTCTGCGACGTGAGCTGTGCGTACATCGTTGCCCAGTCGCCTTTACTCCAGGCCGCAGCGTAGGAGCGCGCCTCGTCCTCGCCGGCCGTGCCGGATGACGCTCCGGCTACGGCGCCGACGAGAAACGCTAGGCCGGCGACGACGGCGAGCGGTACGGCCAGCCGCCGCAGTTGCTCGTTGCGTGACGGCGGCGCTCCGCGGGCCGAGGATGAGCTTCTGCCGGCTGTCGGTTGGCGGGCTCGTGGCTGCTTTGGCGGATCGCTCATTTGACGCTCACGAACAGGCTCATAAGGTAAACGTCAGGGTGGTCAGACAGTGATCGGTCGGACAGGCCGCTACGCTGCGGCGCGATGAGTAAGACGCTGATCATCGCCGAAAAGCCTTCCGTAGGGGAGGACCTTGCCCGCGTTCTGCCAGGTCCGTTCAAGAAGAAGGCAGGCGTTGGCGAGAAGCGCGTGCGCGCTCTGGAAGGCCCCGATCACATCATCAGCTGGGCGGTCGGTCACCTCGTGTCGCTGGCCGATCCAGATCAGTACGACGAGAAGTTCAAGAAGTGGCGGATGGCCGACCTGCCGATCGTGCCAGCCAAGTTCAAGCTGATCGTCCGTGATGAACGCTCACAGAAGCAGATGACGGTTGTCCGCGAATACCTGCGCAGCGACGAGGTCGACCAGGTGATCAACGCCTGCGACGCCGGCCGCGAAGGCGAGCTGATCTTCGCCTACCTGTACGAGAAGGCCGGCTCGAAGAAACCGGTTGAAAGGCTGTGGCTGTCGTCAATGACCGAGAAAGCGATGCGCGAGGCGCTTGAGAACCTGCGCCCGGCGTCGGAGTTTGAACGGCTTGAAGAGGCTGCCCGTTCGCGCTCCGAGGCCGATTGGATTGTTGGCATGAACGCGACCCGCGCGGCAACGATCAGGCTGCGCTCATCTTTCGATGGTGCGGTCTCGCTGGGGCGCGTGCAGACGCCAACGCTGGCGATCCTGACGCGCCGTGAGGAAGAGATCCGCGCCTTCATCCCCGAGGCTTACTGGCTGGTCGACGCCAAGTTCAAAACCGACGATGGCCGCAAGTACGAGGGTCGCTTCCACGCCGGCGCGAAGCCGCGGATTGATACTCAGGCAACGGCCGACGAGATTGTCGCCGCCGTCAAGGGTCAGCGCGGCTCGATTACCAAGCTTGACAAGACAAAGCGCACCGAGAAGCCCGCGATGCTTTACGACCTGACTTCGCTGCAGCGCGACGCCAACACGCGCTTTGGCTTCTCCGCCAAGCGGACGCTTGGCGCTGCGCAGCGCTGTTACGACGAGCACAAGGCGCTGACCTACCCACGGACCAGCTCGCGTTACCTGACCAGCGACATCGTCGATCAGATCAAGCCAACGGCCGAGCAGGTCGGCCGCGACGCCGAGTACACAAAGGCCGCCGACTACGTGACGGGGCTTGACCTGCTGCCGCTGAGCCGCGTGATCAACGACGAGAAAGTCGCTGATCACCACGCGATCATCCCAACCAACGACACTCACAAACTCGACAAGATGAGCGCCGACGATCGTAAGATCTACGACCTCGTCGCGCGCCGCTTCCTGGCGATCTTCCATCCCGACGCTGAATTTGAAAACACGCGCGTTGAAACAACCGTCGCCGAGCATGTTTTCCGCACCCGCGGCAAGGTGCTGATCGTTCCGGGCTGGCGCGGCGTTTACGGCGAGATGGCGGAAGGCGACGGAACAAAAGCCGATGAGGACGAAGGCCGCGACCAGACACTGCCGAAGCTTGCGAAGGGCGAAGAGCCCGACACGACCGAGGTCGAAGCGCTCGAGAAGGAGACCAAACCGCCGCACCGCTACTCCGACGCCTCACTGCTCGGCGCGATGGAAACGGCCGGCAAGCTGGTTGACGACGACGAGCTGCGTGAAGCGATGAAAGAGTCCGGGATCGGCACGCCGGCAACCCGCGCCGCGATCATCGAGCGGCTGATCGACGTCGGCTACATCGAGCGCGAAGGCCGCGCTTTGGTGCCGACCGAGAAGGGGATGAACGTGATTCGCCTGCTCGACGGCCATCCGCTGACAGAGCCTGCGCTGACCGGTGAGTGGGAGCACCGGCTCGGGCAGATCCAGGAGGGGACAGAGACACGCAAGAAGTTCATGGCCGACATCGCCGAGTTCGCTGTCGGCACGGTCAACGAGATCGACACAAAGCTCAAAGACGTCAAAATCCCGCGCGCCAACCTCGGGCCATGTCCGATCTGCGCCGCCGACATCATTGAAAACCGCAAGGGCTACTCCTGTTGGGCGCGCGAAGATCCGGGCTGCGGCTTTGTGATCTGGAAGGGCAAGGTCGGCAAGCAGCTAACCGCCCCGATCGCACGCGAGCTGATCGCCACCGGCCGCACCGAGAAGCAGATCGCCGGCTTCAAGGGCCGCAGCGGCCGCTCGTTCCGCGCCAAGCTCGCCTTGCAGCAGTCTGAAGAAGGCAAGTGGCGGGTTGAGTTTGACGAAGCCTGGGCGAAGGAGGGCGCAAAAGCGCCGGCCGCCGAGGACGCAACGGCCGACGCCGACGCGATCGCCGAGGCCGAAGCAGCGAAGGAAGCGAAGGCCGCCAAGGGCGACTCGGCCGACGAGGCAGCTTGAGCCGGCGGCTCAGCCGCGTCAGTTTTCCCCGGTCGGCGGCGACCGCAGCCACGTGCCGCTAAACCTCATTACCGGCCCGGTTAACTCCGGTAAGGCGGCAATCGTGCTCACTGCCGTCGCCGATGCGGCCGCAGCCGGCGCCGATCCGATCCTCGTCGTCCCAACGCTCGCCGACTCCGACCTGCTGCGCCGCGAGCTGGCGGCGAAGTATGAGATCACTGAAGCGGTCAGCGTCACCGGCTTTAGCGGACTGTGGGGGCTGATCGCCCGCCGCGTCGAGTTTGATGCGCGCCCGCTGCCGCCGTTCAGTCTGGCGCGGATTGCCCGCGTCGTCAGCGATCAAACGCCGCTCACAATGCTCGCGGACGCCGCAGCCAGCAGTGGCTTCGCCGCAGCGCTGGCGAAGCTGGCGGACGAGCTGGGCGAGGTTCGCGCGACACCGCAACGGTTCGCGCAGATCATGCAGGCTTGGGATCAGAGCAGCTACGGGATGGCGCCTTACGGCGCTGAGCTCGCGGCTCTTTACAGCGCCTACCGAGCCCTGCTTGAAAAGGTTGGCGGCCGCGACCAGTCCGGCTATGTAGTCGAGCTGCTTGATCGACTTGGCGAGCAGCCTCAGCGCTGGAAGTCGACGCCGGTCTTCTTCTATGGGTTTGACGACTTTGAGCTGCGCCAGCTCGACACGATCCGGCTGCTCAGCGAGACCGTCGCCAGCGAGCTGATGATCTCGTTCCCTTACGAGCAGCGGACCGCCTTCGACGGGCGCAGAAAGATCTTCGACCGGCTGAGCGAACTGGCCGGCAAATCGGTCACGCAGTGCGCCGCCAGCACCGCCCACTACGCGCCGGAAAGCGCCGAGGCGCTGGCGCCGCTCGAACGCTCACTCTTTGAAACCACTGCTCAAGCGTTCGATCCACTGCAGGCAATCGAGCGCTTCGAGGCCGGCGGTGAGCGGGCCGAGATTGAGCTGGTCGCTGCGCGCGCGGCGGCGCTGATTGAGGCCGGCCTGCCGGCTGAGCAGATCGCTGTCGCTGTGCGCGACCTTGACCAGTCGGCTTTCAAGATCGAGAAGATCTTCGCTGAAGCCGAGGTCCCGGTGGCGATCCGCAAGCGCATCAGCATCGGCCAAACGCCATTGGTTCGCGGCATCCTCGCGCTGATCGAGTGCGCGCTCAGCGAGCAGCGCGAAGAGCCCGCTTCACGGCAGCTGATCGGCCAGCTGATCGCCTGGCTGAGAACCCCGGGCGTCACGAAGAGTGGCTTCCGTTGGCAGGTTGACAGTCTCGAACGTGACTTCTTCAAGGGCAAGCTGGCGACGCTTGAGGCGGCCGAGGAGGAGTGGCTACGGCTGACGAAGTTTGATGCAAACATCCCGCTGAAAAGTCTCCGTGACGCATTTGCGGACGGCCCGCTGGCAGGCTATCGGCGCGTTGCAGAGCAGGCCCGGCGGCTGCTCGCCAGCAGCAGCGGCGAGGGCAGCGCACCGATCTTCAATCCGGAGCAGCAGGGCAACGTCGAGGCGCTCGGCGACCTGATCGTCGCCTGCGACAACCTCGACTGGCTGGTAGGGAAGGATCCTGACCTTGCGCCGGCCCGCAGCCAGCTTTCAAGCGAGCTTGGTCAGCGGCAGATCTACCTTGGCGAGTCACTGATTCCCGGTGCAGTCAGCGTCGCGCTGCCGTTGGCGCTGCGGGCACGGCGCGTAAAGGCGTTATTTGTCGCGCGACTTCAGGAAGGGCTTTTCCCTCAGCGCGCGCCGGAGGATCCATTTTTGGATGACACGGCGCGCAGAAACATCAACCGTGCCGCGGAAGAGGCCGGTCTGAGCCGGCTGTGGCCTGGCGGCGCTCCCGACTGGATCGCCGCCGAGCGCCACCTGCTGCACGCGCTGCTGTCGCGTGCCAGCCAGCTACTTATCTACAGCCATCACGCGCGGACTGATGACGGCGCGGTTGCCAATCCCTCGCTCTTCCTCGACGACATTGAGGATCTGTTTGATCCGAAGCCAGTCACGCTGAAGCGCGCCCTGGGCGAGATCGATTGGCCATCAGCAGCTGAGCAGCCGCGGCTGGCGCCGGGCGACTACCAGCGGGCGCTCGGGGCGCTGTCGCCGCTGGCCGCCGTTGAGCAGTCCTATCAGCTGAGCAGCGAGGCTGCGATCGCTGCGCTGGTTGGGCGCGGGGTCTGGTCGGCGACCTCGATCGAGCGTTATCTGCGTTGCAGGATGGCCTGGCTGGTCGACAACTTCCTCAGGCCAGAGCAGCTCGAACCCCGGGCCGATCAGCTCGCCTACGGCAGCGCAGTCCATGCCGTTCTGCAGGCCGTCTTCGAACAGCGCGCCGATTCCGGCAAGCCGTTTGACGAGGCCAGCCTCACCCCGGCACTGAAGCTGGTTGATTCGGTGATCGCAGGGCTCGACCCGTTCTTCGCTGATCCGATCAAGGAGCAGATTCAGCTGCGCGCGTTAAGGCGCGCCGTCACCGCCTACCTGACCGAGCTGTCGACCTCTGGCTCTGACTTTGTACCGAGCGAGTTTGAGCTGGAATTCGGCTTCGGTGAGCAGCCACCGGCCGATCTTGGCGATGGACTGCTGCTGCGAGGAAAGATCGATCGCGTCGACCGACTCGGCACTGAAGCGATCATCGTCGATTACAAAAGCGGCGCCGTCAACAAGCACTGGCCGCAGGCAAAGTGGGTCACTGAGGGCGTGATTCAAAACGCTCTTTACGCGCTCGTCTACGCCAACCGCAACCCCGACCAGAGCGTCGTCGGCGCCCTCTATCAATCGGTCAGCGTCGGCAAGCCGGGCGCAAACCGGCCGCGCGGGGCGATCGCGCAGCAGGCCGACGCTGAGCGATCCGACATCGTCAAGACCGACCGAATTGCCGAAGAGGAGATGACGGCGCTACTGGAAGCGGCCCGCGTTTTGGCCGCCGAGGCGGTTGCCGGTATCTGTAGCGGCGAGCTGACGCCGCAGGACCCAAAGCACTGCTCATATGGCCGCGATGGTGGCTGCGCCAACCCAGGGATCTGCCGGAGGACCTGTTGAGCGCTGACCAAGAACGGGCCGTCCTCTACGACGGCGACGTGCTGCTTGGACCGCACGGCCCGCTCAACCCCGAGCAGGCCGCAGCCTGCGTTGATCGCGACAGGCCGCTACTGCTCGAGGCCAGCGCTGGCGCCGGCAAGACGCTGGTGCTGGTTGAGCGGTTTGTGCGCGACGTTCTTGAAGGCGGCAGCGATGGCGAGCTGTTGGAGTGCGATCAGATTCTGGCGATCACATTCACGCGCAAGGCTGCGGCCGAGCTGCGCGACAGGATTCGCCGCCGCTTCGCAGCGCTGGCGCCGCAGAGCGAGCGGGCCCGTGAAGCGGTCGCCGCGCTCGATGGCGCATGGATCTCGACAATCGACGGCTTCTGCGCGCGCCTGCTGCGGCGCCATGCACTGTTGGTCGGCGTCGATCCGTCATTCACGGTGATCGACGAGATTGACCTGATCGGCTTTCGCAACCGGGCCTTTAAGGCGGCGACCGACCGTCTGCTCACAGGCGAACGGTCTGACAGCGCGCTCGACCTGTTTGCGAACGATCGCTACGACAAGTTGCAGGTCGAGATCTGCTCGCTCTATGACCGTCTTCGCAGCGCCGGTCATGAGGCGCCGAGGCTGCCGGCCGCTGACGGGCAGAGCGACCCCCAGCAGTGGATTGCCTTGCTCGACGATCTGCTGGTCGCTTACGGCGAAGAGTTTGCGGCGCTGAAACGCCTCGCTGGCGGCTGCGACTTTGCCGACGTTGTCTTTGCCGTTCGCAACCTGTTGAGGGATAACCCGGCCGTTGCCGATTCGTACCGCCAGAGTTTCCGGCGGATTCTGATCGACGAGTTTCAGGACACCAACAAGTTGCAGCTTGAGCTCTTTGACGCGCTCGGGATTCAGTCACGCTTCCAAGTTGGCGACCCGCTGCAGGCGATCTACGGCTGGCGCGACGCCGACCTGCAGATGTTCATCGATACGGCGGCAAGCTACGAAAAGAACGGCGACAAGCTACGGCTCTCCCACAACTATCGCTCGCGTCCGCAGATTCTCCAGCTAATCAACGCAGCCTTCAACGAGGCACACCAGATCAGCGGCATCGACTGGACGGAGATCATTGGCGGTAGCGAGGAAGACTGGGATGGCAGCGAGCCTTTTACAGAGCTGCTGTTCACCGACGCCGACGCATGGAAGGGCGATGATCTAAGCGGTGACCGGATTGAAGCGCGGCTTGTCGCCAGCCGGATCAGGCGGCTAATCGACGGCGGCGAGGCCGGCAGCGGCGAGGTTGTGATTCTGATGGAGTCGCGCACGGCGATGGCGGTCTTCCGCGAGGAGCTGAAGCGGCTTGAGATTGAGGCTGTTTCAGACGGCGGTGATGACTGGTGGCAGCGGATTGAACTGCTCGACCTGCTGGCGCATCTGCGGCTGATTGCCAATCGCTCTGATGACGAGCAGTTGCTCTGCGCTCTGCGCTCCCCGATCTGCGGGATCAGTGTTGACATGCTCGCGTTGATCGGCGCCGAGCGCCTTAACCCAGGAGTTCACAGCCTCGCCGCAGCATTTGAGAACTGCAGCGCTGAAGATCCCGAGGCCGGTGTAGCCGCGCAGGTCAGCGCGCCGGAGCGGGCAAAACTTGTCGCCTATCGGCAGCTGCTCGACCGCTGGAGCGCGGCGGCAGGGCAGCTTCCGGTCGCTGAGCTGCTCGATCAGATCATCGCCGAAAGCGACTATCCAGCGCTGCTGCTGACGGCCGACGACGGCGAACAGAAGCTCGCCAACGTCAGGCAGCTGCTGGAACTGGCCAGCTCCTGGGCGCTGCGCCACGGCGGCGACCTGCGGGCCTTCCTCGCCTGGGTCGACGAGGCCTCAGGCGCGGCATCGCGTGAGACCGACGCGCCGGTCGGCGGCGCAATCGACACCGACGGCAAACCTGACCCTGATGGCCCCGTCCGACTAATGACGATCCATGCCGCCAAAGGGCTCCAATATCCCGTCGTCGTCGTGCCTCGGCTGGGCAGCGGCGTCAAACGCGACGAGGCGATGATCCGCGTCGATGGCGATGAGCTATCAGCCTCGCTAAAGGTCGCCGGTAGCGACGGCGAGCAAGGAGTAATCGGTCAATACGAGGAGATGAAGTCGGCGGCCGAGCGCACGGCCAACTTCGAGCGGCGTCGCAAAATCCATGTTGCGATCACTCGCGCAGAGCGCCGCCTGATCCTCTCTGGCAAATCAAAGCCTTCAGGCCCTTGGAAGCTGGAAGAGACGAAGACCGGCGCCGGCTGTCTGAGCTGGATCGTGCCCGGCCTGCTGGGAACCAATGCGCTGGAGCTGTTGCAGCAGCCGGGAGAGCAGCTAATCGAGGTTGAGGCTGACGGCGCCAGCGGTCAGCTGAAGCTCGTCGTTTGCACGCCGGATAACTCGGCCGAGCTGTTTGAGCCGCCGCGCCGCTCCGGCGGCGAGATCGAAGCCGACAGCGAGGCGGCGCTGCCGGCCCGTCCGCTGACGGCGGCGGCAGCGGTCGCGGTGCCAGCGACGATCAGCTATTCACAGCTGTCACGGCTAAAGCAGTGTTCATACCGCTGGTACCTCGAACACCGCGTCGGCTTGCCCCAGCGTGAGGACGATGGCTACAGCGACGATTCACAGGGCGCCCGGGCGCGCGGCGTGCTGGCTCACCTGCTGTTGGAAGGCCTCAAGTTTGAGCAGCCCGAGTCGCTGCCTGACGAGGCCGCAATCAAGAAACTAGCGGCGACAATCGAGGGCGCCCCCTGCGACAAGGCTGCGGTCGCCGATCAGCTGCAGATGCTGAACGATTTTGTTGCCAGCGAGCTCTGGGCCGAGCTCTGCGGCGCCGAGCGGATCGCACGCGAGAACAGCTTTGCGATTGAACTGGTTGCTGGCGATAACACGCTGCCGGTGCTGACCGGAACGATCGACGTGTTGGCCGACTTTCCGTCTGGCAAGGCGCTCGTTGTTGACTACAAGACCGACCGGATCGGCGTCAAGGACGAGCTTGGCATGCTCGTCGAGCAGCGCTACAAGCTGCAGCGCGACGCTTACGCGCTGGCTGCGCTGCGCCACGGCGCTGCCACTGTGGAGGTCGTCTACTGCTTCCTCGCGCGGCCCGCTGAACGGATCGCTGCGAGCTTCACGCCGGCCGATCAGGACAGGATTGAGAAGCGGCTGCGCGAGGCAGCGCAGGTGCTGACGGGCGCCGACTTCCCTGTCAGCGACAAGCCAAACGCCGGCCTCTGCACCGGCTGCCCGGGGCGCCCCATTAAAGGTGTGCCTGGGCTCTGCTCCTACAGCGTGTCCGAGACAAGCCGCTAACTGGCCGAGCGCCGCTGCGCCCGGTCTGCGCTCTTTAGCGGAACGGAAGCCCTGCCCAGCGCGGTTCTGCAGGTTCTGCAAGTTCTGCAAGTAGAATGGGAGGTTCGCCGTTGGGCTGGCGCAGAGAGTGTTGCCCGCGGCCAAAAACAGCCATGAATCAGATCACCAGACCAGGGCCGCAGGGCCTCTACCATCCCAGCAACGAGCACGATGCCTGCGGCGTGGCGATGGTCGCAAAGCTTGACAACATCCCATCGCATCTGGTGATCGAGCAGGCGCTGGAGGCGCTCGACAACCTTGAGCATCGCGGCGCCGAAGGGGCTGACGTCAACAGCGGTGACGGCGCCGGCATTCTCGTTCAGATCCCCGACGCATTCCTGCGCTCCGTTGTCGACTTTGAGTTGCCGGAGCCGGGGTTCTACGCGATCGGCGTCTGCTTCCTGCCGCGCGACCACGAGCGCCGCCGCAAGCTGCAGCAGCTGATTGAGCTGAACACGCGCGTTGAAGGTCAGATCTTTCTTGGTTGGCGCGACGTGCCAGTCGATGAGTCCTATGTAGGCGAGACTGCCAACCGTTCGCGGCCGCACATCAGTCAGGCGATAATCGCCGCCGGCCCCGGCTTCGATCGCGATCAGGACGCCTTCGAGCGCAAGTGTTATGTGATCCGCCGGATCGTCGAACTGGCTGCCGGGCCCGACTTCTACTCGCCGAGCTTCTCATCACGAACCTGCGTCTACAAGGGCATGTTGATCTCGCGCCAGCTTGCCGGCTTCTACCCCGACTTGAGCGATCCGCGCTTCGCCTCGGCTTTGGCGCTCGTCCACTCGCGCTTTTCGACCAACACCTTCCCTAGTTGGGACCTGGCACACCCGTACCGCGTGATCGCCCATAACGGTGAGATCAACACGCTGATGGGCAATATCAACTGGATGCGGGCGCGCGAAAGCTCGCTCTCCAGTGAGCTGTTTGGGCCCGACCTGCAGAAGGTGATGCCGATTGTCCGGCCCGGCGGCTCAGACTCGGCGATCTTCGACAATGTTCTGGAACTGCTGATGCTGGCCGGCCGCTCGCTACCGCACTCGGTAATGATGATGATCCCCGAGGCCTACCGTGACCGCGCCGACCTGTCGCCGGCGCTGAAGGGCTTCTACGCCTTTCACTCCTGCCTGATCGAGCCGTGGGATGGCCCAGCAGCGGTCTGCTTCACCGATGGCCGCGTCGTTGGCGCAACGCTCGACCGCAACGGGCTGCGCCCGGGCCGCTGGGTTGAGACCAACGATGGCCTTGTTGTGCTTGGGTCGGAGTCCGGGATGCTGGCGATCCCGACCGAGAACGTGAAGCGGCTGGGACGTCTGCAGCCAGGCAAGATCTTCCTCGTTGATCTTGAGCAGGGCCGGATTATCGAGGACGAGGAGGTTAAGCAGGAGGTCTCCAGCTCGCAGCCTTACCAGCTGTGGTTCGACCAGAACTGCGTTCACTTCGATGACCTTGAGACGGTCCACGTGACGATGACCGGCGTGCTGCCAAGCCATCTGCGCCGCCAAGCCTTCGGCTACAGCGAAGAAGATCTGCGCATGCTGATCGCGCCGATGGCGCAGAGCGGGCAGGAGCCGATCGGCTCGATGGGCGACGATGCCGCACTGGCCGTTATGTCGGACTTCGCGCCGCCGCTCTTCTCCTACTTCAAACAGCTCTTCGCGCAGGTCACAAACCCGCCGATCGACTCGATCCGCGAATCGATCGTGATGTCGCTGGCGACATCGGTCGGGGCCGAGAAGAACCTGCTCGGCGAATCGCCCGAGCACGCCCACCAGTTGGTGATGAATCAGCCGATCCTTCGCAACCAGGAGCTCGCGACGCTGCGCAACGTTGAGCGCGACATCTTCCGCGCCCACACGCTCGACATGACCTGGCCGGTCGCCGAGGGCCCCGAAGGGCTCAGCACACGACTCGCCAACCTCTGCGACGAGGCGCACGACGCCGTCACCGGCGGCGCATCGATTCTGATCCTCTCCGACCGGCGTGTAAGTAGTGAGCGCACTGCGATCCCTTCGCTGCTCGCTGTCGCCGCCGTCCATCATCACCTCGTCCGGATCGGCAACCGGCTGCAGGCCGGTCTTGTGCTGGAAAGCGGTGAGCCACGTGAGATCCACCACATGGCAACGCTGATCGGCTACGGCGCCAGTTCGATCAATCCTTACCTGCTGCTCGACAGTGTCGAGGAACTGGTTGCACAGGGCCGCATTGATGGCGTCACCGATCCTGACGTCGGCGCGCGCAACGTCGTCAAGGCGCTTGGCAAGGGGCTGCTGAAGACGATCTCAAAGATGGGAATCTCGACAATCCAATCCTACTGCGGCGCGCAGATCTTCGAGGCCGTTGGGATTGAGCAGCAGCTGATCGACCGTCACTTCACCGGAACTGCGTCGAGAATCGGCGGCATTGGCCTCGACGTCCTCGGCCGTGAGTCGCTGGAGCGCCACGCACGCGCTTGGCCGCTGAGCGGCCAACAAGAAGACAGCCTGCTTCCGGTTGGCGGCATCTATTCCTGGCGGCGCGACGGCGAGCAGCACATGTGGAACCCCGACACGATCACCGCGCTGCAGCGGGCGGTGGGGATCACGTCTGAGCAGGGCGACGCTCAGCAGCATTACGACGAGTATGCCCGGCTCTGCAACGAAGAGGCGACACGCCACGCAACACTGCGCGGCCTGCTGAAGTTCTCTGCCGATGTGACGCCGCTGCCGATCGACGAGGTTGAGCCGGCCACAGCGATCGTCAAGCGTTTCACGACCGGCGCAATGTCGCTCGGCTCAATTTCGACCGAGTCGCACGAGACGTTGGCGATCGCGATGAACCGGCTTGGCGGCCGTTCCAACACCGGCGAAGGCGGCGAAGATCCGCGCCGCTTTGAGCCCGACAGCAACGGCGATCAGCGTCGCTCCGCGATCAAGCAGGTCGCCGCCGGCCGCTTTGGCGTGACGATCCATTACCTCGTCAACGCCGACCAGATCCAGATCAAGATGGCGCAAGGCGCAAAGCCCGGCGAGGGCGGCCAGCTGCCCGGTAACAAGGTCGACAAGTACATCGGGTGGGTGCGCCATACGACGCCCGGCGTCGGTTTGATTTCGCCGCCGCCGCACCACGACATCTACTCGATCGAGGATCTAAAACAGTTGATCTACGACCTGCGCTGCGCCAACCCGAAGGCCCAAATCTCAGTCAAGTTGGTCTCCGAAGTGGGCGTCGGCACTGTCGCTGCCGGTGTCGCCAAGGCGAATGCCGATCATGTTCTAATCTCCGGCCATGATGGCGGCACCGGCGCTTCGCCGCTCAGCTCCCTTCACTCGGCCGGCGTGCCCTGGGAGATCGGCCTCGCCGAGACGCAGCAGACGCTCTGCCTCAACGACCTGCGCTCGCGCATCACCGTCCAGACCGACGGCCAACTAAAGACCGGTCGCGACGTGGCAATCGCCGCGATCCTCGGCGCCGACGAGTACGGCTTCTCAACCGCCCCGCTGATTGCCACCGGCTGCATCATGATGCGCGCCTGCCACCTAAACACCTGCCCGGTCGGGATCGCCACGCAGGATCCTAAGCTGCGCAAGCGTTTCACGGGAAAGCCGGAGCACGTCGTCAACTACTTCTTCTTCGTCGCCGAGGAGCTGCGCCAGCTGATGGCTTCGCTCGGCGTCAAAACGGTTGACGAGATGATCGGTCGCACCGAGCTGCTCGAGGCCGATACGGCGATCGAGCATTGGAAGACAGATGGCGTCGACCTAGGCCAGCTGCTACACCGCATTGATCTGCCGGATGGTGCGCCGCTGCACCGCCTTGGCTCGCCGCCCGGCGTGCTCGACGAGGCGATCGACTGGAAGCTGATTGAGCTGGCAGAGCCGGCGATCGAGCGCGGCGAGGCGGTCAGGATCGAGCAGCCGATCCGCAACGTCAACCGCTGCGTTGGCGGCCTGCTGTCGAGCCGCATCGCCGAACTGCGCGGCGCCGACGGCCTACCGGAGGGGACGATCGAGATCGCCTTTAGTGGCTCAGCCGGCCAGAGCTTTGGCGCCTGGCTGGCACCCGGCGTGACAATGACGCTGCGAGGCGAAGCTAACGACTACGCTGGCAAGGGTCTGTCGGGCGGCGTCTTTTCGGTCGCGCCTCCTGATAAGGCCAGCTTCCCAGCTGAGCAGAACGTGATCGTCGGCAACACCGTGCTTTACGGAGCGACCGCTGGCCGCGCCTTCTTCCGCGGCCTTGCCGGCGAACGCTTTGCCGTCCGTAACTCTGGCGCCAGCGCTGTTGTTGAGGGCGTTGGCGACCACGGCTGCGAGTACATGACCGGCGGCCGCGTTGTCGTGATTGGCCCGACCGGCCGCAACTTCGCCGCCGGGATGAGCGGTGGCTTGGCCTTTGTCCTGGACGAGGACGGCAGCTTCGCTTCGCGCCTTAACCAGGAGATGGTTGATCAGCTGGAGTCGCTCGATCAAGCCGACGTGATCGAGCTGCGCGAGCTGATCAGCGAGCACGTCGAGCGAACCGGCTCGCCGGTCGGCCAGCGCCTGCTTGATCAGGGGGATGAGCTGCAGGGCGCTTTCGTCAAGATCTTCCCGGCCGATTACAAGCGCGTGCTTGCCGAGCTCGCACTGCAGGAGAGCGACAACGCCGACGATCCCAGCGTCAACCCGAGTGAGGTTGGCCGCTGATGGGCGAACTTGGCGCCTTCCTGAAGATTGAGCGCGTTGGCATCCCCTATAAGGATCCGATCGAGCGAGTTGAGCTTGAGCCTTATCAGGATTTCGTCGTGCGGCTCAGTGACCAGCAGCTGGCCGAGCAGGGGGCACGATGCATGGATTGCGCCGTGCCCTTCTGCCATAATGGCTGTCCGCTCGGTAACCTGATCCCCGAATTCAACGACCTTGTTTACCGTGACGACTGGGATGCAGCAATTGTCCAACTGCACGCCACGAACAACTTCCCCGAGTTTACCGGCCTTCTCTGCCCGGCACCCTGTGAGTCGGCCTGCGTACTCGAAATCCGCGAAGGTGACTCAGTGACGATCAAGCAGATCGAGCTCTCGATCATCGAGCGCGCCTGGCAGGAAGGTTGGGTTGTTCCCGAGCCGCCCCGCCGCGAGAGCGGCCGTTCGGTGGCCGTCATCGGCTCTGGGCCGGCTGGCCTGGCGGCGGCGCAGCAGCTACGCCGCGGCGGTCACCGCGTTGTCTGCTTCGAGCGCGATGAGGCGCCAGGAGGGATGATCCGCTTCGGCGTCCCCGACTTCAAGATTGAGAAGTATGTAATCGACCGCCGCGTCCAGCAGCTAATTGACGAAGGAGTGGAACTACGTTACGGCGTTGACGTCGGCCTAGACATCAGTGGCCAGCAGCTGAAGAGTGAGTTTGACGCTGTCGTCTTGGCGATCGGATCGCGCGTGCCACGTGATCTCGACCTGCCGGGCCGCGGGCTCGACGGTGTTCACTTCGCGATGGAATACCTCTACGGCCGTAACCGCTGGGTTGCTGAGAAGCTCGGCCCGCAGCCGCCTGCCGCCGCTCCGGCCGACCTGCCGACCATCACTGCCAAGGGCAAACATGTCATCATCATCGGCGGCGGCGACACCGGCGCTGACTGCATCGGCAACGCGATCCGCGAGGGTGCTCTCAGCGTGGTCCAACTAGAGTTGCTGCCGGAGCCGCCCAAGCATCGCCCCGACGATTCCACGCCCTGGCCACTCTGGCCGCAGAAGTACCGCCTCTCCTACGCGATGGAGGAGGCGCGCGAGCTCGGCCGCGGCGAGCAGGACTTCTCGGTTGTGACAACCCACTTCTCCGGCGTCGACGGCAAGGTCACCAGGCAGCACATCGCTCAGGCAGCGGCCGAGCCGCCGTTCGCGCCGCTTCCCGGCAGCGAGCGCGAGCTTAAGGCCGACCTTGTCCTGCTGGCCGCCGGCTTCATCCATCCGGAAACCGACGGGCTGGTAGCTGAGCTCGGCTGTCAGCTGGACGGGAGCGGCAACATCGACGCGCCAACCCACACCACCTCAGAGGCCGGCGTCTTTGTCGCAGGCGACGCGCGCCGCGGACAGTCGCTTATCGTTTGGGCAATCAACGAAGGTCGCTGCTGCGCGAAAATGGTTGACAAGTACTTCGCCGCGCAGAGCGCTAACTAAGGAGCGTCAAATGGTCGGTCAGCAGCTGCCGCGGGTCGCAATCATCGGTGCAGGGGCTTCCGGTATTACGGCGCTGAAAACGCTTGTCGAGCGTGGCTTTAACGTCACCTGCTTCGATGCTTCCGACCGGATCGGCGGCAACTGGGTTTACGAGAACAGCAACGGCACATCGGCCTGCTACCGCGACCTGTACATCAACACGTCGCGGCTGCGGATGGCTTACTCCGATTACCCGATGCCCGAGGATTACCCCGATTATCCAAACCACGTCCAGATTGCCGCCTACTTCGATGACTACGTCGATCACTTCGGTGTCCGCAACCGGATTCGCTTTCAAACTTTGGTCAGCCACGCTGCGCGGCTTGCTGACGGAACTTGGGAGCTGACGCTCGGCGACGGTAGTAGCGAACGATTTGACGCCCTGCTGGTTGCCAATGGTCATCACTGGGACCCGCGCTGGCCGGAGCCGGCCTTCGCCGGCAGCGACAGCTTCCAGGGCGAACAGATGCACGCTCATTCCTACATGCGCCCCGACTCGCTGAACGGCAAGGATGTCGTCGTGCTCGGGATCGGCAACAGTGCGATGGACATCTCGGTCGAGGCCTCCTACACGGCCGAGAACGTCTATCTGGCGGCCCGTCGCGGTGCCCACATCGTGCCGAAGTACATCTTCGGCAAGCCGACCGATCAGCTTGGTGGCTGGGTCAACCCGCGGATTCCGTTCAAGCTGCGCCAGATGGCTGTCGAAAAACTGATTAACACCTATGTCGGCAAGGTCACCAACTTTGGCCTGCCGGAGCCCGATCACCAGTTCGGTGAGTCGCACCCGACCGTCTCAAGTCGCATCCTCGACCGGATTACGCACGGTGCGATTAAGGTCAAGCCCAACATCCGGCGGCTCGACGGCAACGAGGTTGAGTTTGACGACGGCAGCCGCGTCCACGCCGATGTCGTGATCTACTGCACCGGCTACAAGATCAGCTTTCCGTTCTTCGACGAGGACTTCATCTCGGCGCCGGACAACAGGATCGACCTCTATCGCCGCGTATTCCATCCCGAGATCAAGAACCTCTTCTTCATTGGCCTGTTGCAGCCGCTCGGCGCCGTGATGCCGCTCTCCGAAGCGCAGGGCTGCTGGGTTGCCGATTACCTGGCCGGCGACTACCAGCTGCCGGCCGAGTTTGAGATGCGCAGCTTCATCGCCGACGACATGGCGAAGATGCAGAAGCGGTACGTCGCTTCGAAGCGCCACACGATTCAGGTTGATTTTGACGACTACCTGTACGACCTCGCCAAAGAGCTCGCGGCAGGTGAGGCGCGCGCCGCTGGGAGCGGAAATCGTCGGCCGGTCGAAGCGCTCGTCGCCCAAGAGGGCGCAGCCGTCTAGCGCGTCGCAGGTCGCAGGTTAGCTCTGGCCGGCGACGCTCGGTCGGCCGAGCGTGATCTCGTTGCATCTCTCGCAGACCTCGTCTGGGATTAGCCCGAGCTTCATCAGCAGGCTGAAGACTTTGCAGCCCATGCAGAAGCCGAAGACCGACTCGAGGATTGCGAACGCGGTCAGTACGCCGAGCACGATCCACGCTGCACCGCTCAGGCCAAGGCCGACGGCCAGAACTGCGGCAGTGACTGAGAAGACGGCGCCGATTCCCTGCGCAAAACGCTTTGGTGGGCCGGGGCAGTTCTTCTCCGGCAGCTTCAGCGCCGGTGTGATTACTCGCGTCACGAGCTGACCGAGCGGGCTAAGTGTCGGTCCGGTTAGCAGGCGGGCGATAAAGCCGTAAGCGATTACCAGCGTCAGCCAGGGGAGCTCAAAGCCGATCGCGATCAGGCAGAGCACGGCGACGCCGCCAGCAACCAGCCGGGCCGAGACTTCGTTGACCGGGTTTGGGAAGGAGAAGAGCTGACTTTTCATCTACCACCAAAGTACCAAAAGGCGGGTCGGCTTTAGGCTGAATGTGCTGTCAGGCAGCCATCTCCCGCAATTTGCTTACTTTTCAGCGGTTGCGCAGGGGAAGAGAGGGCGGGTGGCGTGCTCTATCAGGCAGCGATCCGCGATGGAACAGCTAACTCACGACATTCCCACGGTCGGCCAATCGGTGACCCAACAGCAACTCGATGCCTTCGTCCTCGACGTTATTCAGCGCCATGCCGCCAGCCTTCTGCGTACCGCACGGCGCCACAGTCTCTGCGCCGAAGATGCTGAAGATGCCTACCAACGGTCGCTTGAGATCTTCCTCAGGCATGCGCCGCGGCTCGACCCGGACCGTGCGCCAGCCTGGCTGCGAACGGTCGTCAAGCATGAGGCGATGGCTGTGCGGCGGATTCGTCAACGCGATCTTGTTTCAACCGAGTTTGATTTCGACGCGATCGAGGCCGACCGGACGCCGTCGCCGGAGGAGCAGGCGATCGGCTTCGAGCACATTGCGCGCTCGGCCGAGGCGCTTCAGCGGCTCAAGCCGCAGGAGGTCCGGGCTCTTTGGCTGCGCGCTCAGGGGAGCTCGTACGATGAGATTCAAGCCGAGACCGGTTGGACGCGGACCAAAGTCAACCGCTGTCTCTATGAAGGGCGCCGCGCCTTTCTCTCGCGCTACGCGGGGATCGAATCAGGCGAGGAGTGCAAGCGCTGGGCGCCGCTGCTGTCGGCCTTGGTTGATGGCGAAGCGACAACCGAGCAGCTGGTTGAGCTGCGCCCGCACCTACGTCAGTGCGGCTGCTGCCGGGCTGTTGTGCGCGAGCTGCATCGCTCCAACGCGCCGCTGGCAGCGGTATTCCCGGTCGGCATTGTCGCCGTCGTCGCCGATCACGCAGACGCGGCGGGGAATGTATTCCTGCGTACCTACGAATCGTTGACCAGCTGGGCGACTGAGCGCTCGGCCTCCTCGCTTGTCCGTGCGCAGATCGTCACTGAGTCGTTTGTCGCCGCTGCCGGCAAAGGAACCGCTGTTGTCGCCGCGACCGCAGCGGCGGCCAGCGGCGGCGCCGTGGTACTTGATCAGGGGTCGGGCCTGCCCGCCACTGGGCAACGCGCCGTGCTGATCGCCCGCCAGCCAACCAGCCACGCCTCGCGCACCGACGACGCAGCGCTGATTGCCGCCGCGGCCCGCTCCTCGCGTCAGCGCACGCAGGTCCGCCCAGCTGCCGCCGTCGTTAGCGCATCGCAGAGCGCCGCGGTCGCGCCGGCAGCGCATTCGCCGGCCCCCAGCTCGCCGCCTGCGGTATCGGCGCCGCAGCCTGCCGCGTCGGCTCCAACCGCCGAGATGGGCCTTGAGTAGGGCTCTGCTGCTCTGACCGTCGGTGTCGTCCGCTGCGCCGCGTAGCGTGCCTGCCATTCGCTGATCCTCTGCCTTCGGAGCTGCCGTTGCCCCTCTGCTTTATCGAACCTCAGGATGCGATCCGTGTAATTGCGGAATCAGTTGGCCGCGACGCCCGCCGCCAGCTGCTTGGCGAAGTTGTCCGTGCCTGGGTTGACGCAATCCCCGAGACCGATCTTGAGACCCATTACGTCAAGGCGGTCGCCGATCTTGATGAGCACGACCTCTCGATGCTTGCCGCGTGGCATGCCTCGATGGAGGTTGGTCAGCCGGTCGCCAACCGCGACTTTCTGCTCGGCGTCTTTGGTTCGCTGGGTGAGAACCGGCGTGAGGCGCTGAAGATCGCTGCCGGCTTCCGCGGTGAGGAAGCCTTTGAGGCTGGCGTCTCGGAAGAGCAAGCACTGGAGACCGTGCTGCCGGCGCTCAGCCGTGAGCGCTGCAGCGAGCTGGCAGAGGAGTGCCTTGAGCTCTACCTTTGGGACCGCATGGGCTCTGACAACTAGCCGACGGCTGGCTCAGGGCAGCGCGGGCGGTGTTGGGTCTATCTCAGTAGCTGTGCCCTCAACGTCGTAGGCACGCGCTGCGCTGCGTTTACGGCCGTACTTGGCAGCGCGTGAACCCCAGACAGCGCCGCGTAGCGTCCAGCCTGCTGGGCCAGTGGCGTTCTTTGCGGCGGCGCTGATCACGCGGACCAGCGCAAACCGCCGGATCACATCTCGCGTCGGCTCAAACAGGAACAGCAGTCCGACGATGTCGGTCAGGAAGCCCGGCGTCAGCAGCAACGCGCCGCCAGCGATCACGAGGCCACCGTCGGCTGTCTCCTTCGCAGGGATCTTGCCGTCGCCGATCGCGCCGCGGAAGCGCAGCCACGAGCGCGAACCCTCGCGCATCAGCAGCCACGCGCCAAGGAGCGAGTCGCCGACCAGCAGTGCGATCGTCCACCAGACACCGATCATCGAGCCAACCTGAATGATCACCGCCAGTTCGATGATTGGTACGAGGATCAGGAGTGCGATCAGCAGCGGCATGCTCTGCTATCGATTGTAGAGGCCGGACCCGCTACAGTGGCTGCCATGGCGACCGTCGACGAAGTAGAAGCAGCGCTCACGAACGTGATCGACCCTGAGATGGGGCTTGATTTTGTCGAGCTTGGCTTGATCTATGGGATTGAGGTTGACGGCCCGAAGGTGCACGTGACTTTCTCGCTGACGACGCCGGCCTGCGGGATCGGGCCGATGGTTTCGGAGCAGATCGAGGAGTTCGTCAGCGAGCTCGATGGTGTTGAGAGCGTCGAGTCGACGATGATTTTCACGCCGCCGTGGTCGGTTGAGTTGATGAGCGAAGACGCGAAGTTCGCGCTCGGCTACTGAACAGCCTGCGCGGTCGCCGAAAGCTCCAGCAGTTCATCGATTGAATCCTGCAGCGCGTCGGCCAGCAGGTCGATGTCGGGCATTGCGTCGTAATCGGCCAGCAGACCAAAGTTGAGGCCGCCGTCGTAGCTCATGATTGCGATCGCCAGCGCATGGTTGCGCGGCAGGAAGGCGACCGGTGCGATCGAAAGCAGCCGCGCGCCGCCGACGTAAAGCGGGAACTGGGGCCCGGGCACGTTGGTCACGATCAGGTTGAACAGCCGGGTTGAGAAGTTGATCCGCGAGGCCTGCGCCAAGATCGTTGGCGGAGCGAAGTTCTGCGCGCCGCTCAATACCTCGGCGCCGACCGCCATCTTCGACTCCTTAAG
>JBCJTT010000001.1:0-231573 GCA_039744215.1 Solirubrobacteraceae bacterium | reverse complement strand
AGGACTGGGCCCCGAAGCCGGCCAGGCACTCGAGCTGAATATTGTCGATGAAGCCTGCGAAGGGCTGGAAGCGGCGCTGCTCGGCGCCGAGGTCGTCGTGATTGCGGTTCCGGTCGATCGCCTAGCGGCAGTAACTCGTGAGGTGCTCGACTCTGCGCCGGTAGATTGCGCCGTGACCGATGTCGGCTCGATCAAGCGGGCAGTCGTTGACGTAGCGGGGGTTGACGAACGCTTCATCGGTGGCCACCCGCTGGCCGGCAGTGCTGGCCGCGGCGTCGAAAACGCGCGTGAGGATCTGTTCGATGGCGCCACCTGGTACCTGACGCCGACGGCGCAGACCAGCGGCGTGCTGCTGGAGCGTGTGCACAACCTGATCAAGGCGATCGGGGCGCGGCCGACGATCGTTGACGTTGACGACCATGACCGGATGATGGCCGCCGTTTCACAGCTGCCGCACATCGTTGCCAACGTGCTGGTTCTGCAGGCCGATACTGCGCTGGAAGAGCGCCGTATCCCAGTCATCGGGCCTAGCTTTCGCGATTCAACACGAGTCGCAGGTTCCAACCCGCAGATGTGGACGGCGATCTACCTAGCCAACCAGCCGGCGCTGCTGACCGAGCTTGACGGGGCGATTGAGCGCTTGACTGCTGCGCGCGCGGCGATTGCCGCCGGCGACGGCGACTGGCTGGCTGAGTGGCAGCAACTTGCCGGCGAGCGGCGTCAGGCGCTAACCGAGACCGGCCTGTCAGGCGGCGCCCTGACAGTGCTGCGGGTGACGGTTCCAAACCGGCCCGGCGTGCTGGCAGAGATCGCGTTGGCGCTATGTGAGTCCGACATCAACATCGTTGATATGGCGCTCAGCCCATCGCCCAGTGGCCAGGAAGGGTCGGTCGCGCTGTGGGTCCCCCAGGACGACGCAGAAAAGGCGAGGGGCTGCCTCGACAAGCTTGGGCTGCCGGTTCTGTGAAGGTCCGGATTGACCCGGCGCGCCGGCTCAAAGGACAACTGACGGCTCCAGCCGACAAATCGATCTCGCACCGCATCGCGATCCTCGCGGCGATGGCCGACGAGGCCGTGATCGTCAGCAACTTCCTCGAAGCGGCCGACACGCTGTCGACGCTGGCAGCGATCGAATCGCTCGGCGCGCTGGTCGAACGCCGGCCCGAAGGACTAAAGATTCGCGGCACCGGCCTGCGCAGCGCCCATGCGCCGCCGCAGCCGATCGACGTTGGCAACGCCGGCACGCTGATCCGCATGCTGCCTGGCTGGTTGGCAGGTCAGGATGGCAAGAGCTTCAGCCTCGACGGTGACGACTCGATTCGGCGCCGGCCGATCGACCGGATCGCCGAACCGCTCGCGTTGATGGGGGCGCAGATCAACGCAACCGATAAGCGCTTCGCACCATTTACGATTATCGGAGCCCGACTGCACGGGATCGAATACGAGCTTCCTGTTGCCAGTGCGCAGGTCAAGTCGTGCATTGCACTGGCTGCGCTAACGGCCGATGGCGAGACGACAATCATTGAACCGCAGCCGAGCCGCGACCACACCGAACGGCTGCTCGCTGCGTCAGGCGTGCGGGTTTCGCGCGATGGCGCGAGGCTGACAATCTGCCCAGTCGACGAACTAAAGCTGCCCGAGCAGCTGCACGTCCCAAGCGACGCTTCATCGGCTGCCTTCGCAATAACAGCAGCGATCCTGGTTCCTGGCTCACGGCTTCTGATTGAGGAATGCTCGGTCAACTGGACACGCTGCGGCTTCATCCGAATCGCCCAGCGGATGGGGGCGGTGATCGTCACCGACGTTGAAGCTGCCAGCGTTGACGGGACGATTCCAGCCGCCGAGCCGGTCAGCGAGATTGACGTCAGATCAGGCCCGCTTGAAGCGACGACGGTCAGCGCCGATGAGGTGCCGCTGGCGGTTGACGAGTTGCCGCTGATTGGCCTGCTTGCCTGCTTCGCCGAAGGTGAAACGCGGATTGAGGGGGCCGAGGAGCTGCGCCTTAAGGAGTCCGACCGAATCGCTGCGGTCGTCGGCGCGTTGAATGCGCTGGGCGGCGACGCCGAGGCAACGCAGGACGGATTTGTCGTTCGCGGCAGAGGTGGCCTGCGCGGCGGCACGGTTGATAGCGGCGGCGATCATCGGATCGCGATGCTCGGAGTGATCGCCGGTCTTGCCTCGCGCGAGGGCGTTGAGGTGATCGGCGTTGAGGCGGCCGAGGTTTCCTACCCGAACTTCCTCGGTGCGGTCGCATCGCTGCGCTGATCGGCGCTGCCGCGCTACGTTGGACGCAATGATCGTGGCTATCGACGGACCCTCCGGGGCCGGTAAGTCAACCGTCGCACGTGCCGTCGCCCAGCAGCTTGGGTTCGTCTACCTCGACACCGGTGCGATGTATCGCTGCGTCGCGTTAGCGCGCCAGCGCGACCCGCAGAAGGACAGCGCTGGGCTGGAGATTGGGATAGGCGACGTTGTCCTGCTCGACGGCGACGATGTCACGCAGGCAATCCGCTCGCCTCAGGTCACCGAGCTGGCCTCACAGGTCGCGGCTGAGCCGCAGGTGCGCGAGGCGATGGCGGTACGGCAGAAGGCGCTGCTGGCCGGTGGTGATTGGGTTGCCGAGGGCCGCGACATTGGTACCGTGATCGCGCCGCAGGCCGACCTGAAGATCTTTCTGACCGCTGACCCGGCCGAGCGTGCCCGTCGCCGGGCCGAGCAGGCCGGTCGCGACATCGCTGAGGTGCTGGCCGAGCAGCAGCAGCGCGACCAGCGCGACGAGGCGCGCGAGCTGTCACCGCTGGCGGCGGCTGCGGATGCCGTGCTGCTCGACACGACAGAGCTCGGCAGCGACGCTGTAACCGCCAGGATCGTTGAGCTGGCGCGCGCTGCGCAGGCCGAGGGGACGAGCCGATGAGTCTGCCGCGCGTAGCGATCGTCGGCTATCCAAACGTCGGCAAGAGCTCGCTTGTAAACCGCCTCAGCGGCTCGCGCGAGGCGGTTGTGCACGAGCGGGCCGGCGTCACGCGCGACCGCAAGGAGCTGGATTGCGACTGGGACGGGCGCAGTTTCACGCTGGTTGATACCGGTGGCATGGACCTGCTCGACCCGGACCCAATCGCCGGCTCGATCCGTGATCAGGCGCGGGTCGCGCTATCCGAGGCGCAGATGGCTGTGCTGGTCGTCGACGTCAAAGCGGGGCTGCGGCCCGGCGACGAGGAGCTGGCCGATCTGCTGCGCCGCTCCGGCCTGCCGGTGCTTGTCGCCGCTAACAAGTCGGACGCCGTTACCGAGATTCCGCAGGCGGCCGAGTTTCACCGGCTCGGCCTTGGCGAGCCGTTGGCCGTCTCGGCTGCGCAGGGGCTCGGCAGTGGCGACCTGCTCGACCGCATTGTTGCGATGCTGCCGCCCGAGCAGGACGATCAGGACGACGGTCGTGAGCCGCCAATCCGCTTGGCAATCATCGGCCGACCGAACGTTGGTAAATCGACGCTCGTAAATCGAATCGTCGGCTCGGAGCGCACAATCGTCAGCGATATCCCAGGAACAACGCGTGACGCGATCGACATGCCGATCGAAGTCGAAGGAAGGCGGCTAATCCTCGTTGACACCGCCGGAATGCGCCGTCAGTCGAAGCTCGCCGACGGGCTTGAGTACTACACCGTGCTGCGCTCGCAGCGCGCGGTTGAGCGGGCCGACGTGGCGCTGGTCGTCTGCGACGCGCGCGACGGTGTCACCTCACAGGACCTGCGAATCGCCGAGTTGGCGATGCAGGAAGGCTGCGCGACGGTGATGGCGCTGAATAAGTGGGACCTTTCGCCACTCGACGAAAACGAGCTCGATCACGAACGCGCGAAGGTTGCGAAGAAGCTGCGCCTGCGCCCCAAGCTGATGACGATCAGCGCCAAAGATGGGCGCCACGTCGGCCGCGTAGTGGCCGAGGCAGTTGCGCTTGGCGATCGCCGCGCTGAGAAGATCCCAACGCCGCAGCTGAACCGCTTCGTCGCTGAGCTCGTTGCCGAGCGCCAGCCGCCAGCGAAACAGGGCAAGCGGTTGAAACTTCTTTACCTGGCCCAGATTGAGGCTTCGCCGCCGCGCTTTTCGCTGCAGGTCAATCGCCGCGACCGCGTTACGCGCGACTATGCCTACTTCCTTGAAAACCGGCTGCGGGCGCGTTACGGGCTGGACGGCGTTCCACTGATTATCGACATCCACGAGCGCAAGCAGCGCCGCTCCGAGCGCTGAGCAGAGGCGCCGCTGCAGGGCGACGATTCGGCAGCGGTACGCAGGTCGCTACGCTGCGGTACTTATGAGCCAACCCAACAGTTTCCTTTTCACCTCAGAGTCGGTCACGGAAGGCCACCCCGACAAGGTTGCCGACCAGATCTCCGACGCAATCCTCGATGCGATCCTGACGCAGGATTCGTTCGCCAAAGTCGCCTGCGAAACGCTCGTCAACAACAACCTTGTTGTCGTTGCCGGCGAGACCTCATTCGATGAGCAGCAGATCGGCGAAGGCAAGCCGGTCGACGTCGACAAGATCGTCCGCGACACGGTCCGCGCAATCGGCTACGTCGGCTTCGACGAAGGTTTCGACGCCGACAAGATTGAAGTGCTGAACCGCCTCGGCGGCCAGTCGGCCGATATCGCGAAGGGCGTCGACGTGTCGCTCGAAGCGCGCGAAGGCGACGAGGACCCGCTCGACAAGGCCGGCGCCGGCGATCAGGGAATGATGTTCGGTTACGCAACGAATGAGACCGACAGCCTGATGCCACTGCCGATCCACCTAGCTCATCGGCTCGCCGAACGGCTGACCGAGGTTCGCAAGGACGGAACACTCGATTATCTGCGGCCCGACGGTAAGACGCAGGTGACGGTCCGCTACGTCGACGAGCGCCCGGTGGCGATCGAGCGCGTACTGATCTCGACCCAGCACGATGAAGGCGCCGACACGCCGGCCGGCCGGATCGCCGACGACCTCTGGCAGCATGTCGTGCTGCCGGTGCTGCCTGAGGGGATGTACGACGCCGAGCAGCTGCGCAAGGACCTGCTCGTCAACCCGACCGGCAACTTTGTGATCGGCGGCCCGGTTGGCGACTGCGGCCTGACCGGCCGCAAGATCATCGTTGACACCTATGGCGGTAAGGCCCGTCACGGCGGCGGCGCTTTCTCCGGCAAGGATCCGTCGAAGGTTGACCGCTCGGCCTCCTACGTCGCCCGCTACGTCGCCAAGAACATCGTCGCCGCCGGTCTCGCCGAACGGGCCGAGGTGCAGGTTGCCTACGCGATCGGCGTTGCCCACCCGGTATCGCTGATGGTTGAAACCTTTGGTACCGAGACGATCGACCGTGCACGGATCACCGAGATCGTTGAACAGAACTTCGACCTGCGGCCGGCAGCGTTTCGTGAATACCTCAGCCTGCACAGCCCGATCTACTCGAAGACTGCCGCTTACGGCCACTTCGGCCGCGACGAGGCCAGCTTCACTTGGGAGCGGACCGACCGGGCTGCAGCGCTGCGCGCTGCCGGCGCCGCTTAGCGAAGTCCGTCGTTCGCTTCGCCTGAGCCGCTGAGTTGCTCGGCGTGGAGTCGCTGGGCGCGGTCGATCGCCGCAGCCACCGAGGGCGGGTCGTCAACGCCGTCAAAGCGAAAGTTGCCGGCCTCACTGCCCGCCGTGTCGAAGTCGACTGTGCCGACGCGGAAGAGCCGATCCAGCACCGACTGGCTGGTTGACACGTTCTGGACGCGGTCGATCCGCGTCTGTTCAACCCGCTTCGACAGTACGCCGCGCTGGATATAGAGCCGGTCGCTGGTGATCGTGTAGATAACGAAGACGCGTTTGATCAGGCCGACAAGGACGGTCACGGCGATGATCGCTACAGCTAGCAGCGCCGCCACTATCGGCGTGAAGATCAGCCACCAGAGAACGCCGATTAGGATCGCTACCCCCAGCCCGGCCAGATAGAAGGCCTTGATCGAGCGCCAGCTCGGATGGCCGTTGTAGATCACCTCCTCGCCTTGATGCATATCCATTCGTTGAATCTACACCCGATCGGGGCAGAGTTGCGGCATTGGAGCCATCCCGCAGGCGCTCTATCGTCGCTGTTGTGTCAAAGGTTGCTCAGGTCGAGCCGATAACGACGGCGCGCGCCCTGCGCGGCCCGTTCGACTACGCCTGCCCGGAAGGAGCTCAGGTCGGGTCGGTGCTCGTCGTCCCGTTCGCGAGGCGCGACGTGCTCGCCGTCGTGACGGCGCTGCGCGACAGCTCCGAGCATCAGCTGCTGGCGCCGCGGCAGCTGCTTGACGCTTCGCTGCCAGCCGACCTTGTGGCGCTCGGGCCGTGGCTGGCCGACGAGTACTGCTCGTCGCCGGCGCGCGCCTATTCGTTGATGCTCCCGCCGCGCGGCGTGCGCGAGCGCTCGGCGCTCTACGCCAAAGCTAGGCGGGGGGTGCAGCAGGACGAACGGCTGACCGGTTCCCAGCGCCAGCTGCTGGCCAGCCTGCCTCGTCTAGCGGGCAGCGACTTAGCGGCGCTGCGGCGGCTAGAGGCCCGTGGCTTGGTGGTCCTTGAGCGCCGCGCCGAGCGCCGCGCGCCGCAGCACTGTGAGGTCGGCAAGCGGGGCGGCGCCCAGGGGCCGCCGCTGACCACCGATCAGGCCGCTGCGGTTGAGCAGATTCTGGCCGCAGCGGGGGGTGAGCAGCTGCTGCTGCACGGCGTCACCGGCTCCGGCAAGACAGAGGTCTATCTGCGGGTTGCCGCTCAGGTTCTCGCTGCCGGTCGAACGGTGCTAGTGCTGGTGCCGGAGATTGCGCTGACGCCGCAGATCATCTCGCGCTTCGTCGAACGCTTTGGCGACGTCGTCGCCGTAATCCATTCGCGCCTCAGGCCCGGTGAGAGGTACGACGAATGGATGCGGATCAGGCGCGGCGAGGCACGGATCGCCATCGGCGCACGCTCGGCTGTCTTCGCGCCGCTCAGCGATGTCGGCCTCGTGATCGTCGACGAGGAGCACGACAGCAGCTACAAGAACGACAGCGACCCGCGCTACGACGCGCGCCATGTAGCGGCGCGCCGCGCCGCTGACCACGGCGCCGTGCTGGTTGCCGGCAGTGCCACGCCGCGGGCCGAGAGCTGGCAGCGGCTACGCCGAATCAGCCTGCCGACACGGGTCGATGGCCTGCCATTGCCGAAGGTCGAGATTGTTGATCTACGCGGCGTTAAAGGGGTGCTGCATCCCGACACCTACCAAGCGTTGGTCGATTCGAAGAAGTCGATTGTGCTGCTCAACCGTCGCGGCTGGTCGAACTACCTCAGCTGTTCCAGCTGCGGCCATGCCTGGGAGTGCCCGCAGTGCGACGTGACACTTGTGCTGCATCGCGCCGGCGGCGCGATCTCATGCCATCACTGCGGTCACCGGGAACGGGTGCCGGAGCGCTGCATAGAGTGTGGGTCGGTTTCGATCGCCCGGCACGGCACCGGAACGGAACGATTGGAGACCGAGCTGCCCGGAATGGTCTTCCGGCTCGATGGCGACGCCGGCGAGCCGGGCGCAGTACTGCGCAGCTTTGAGCAGGCCGAGAGCGGCATTCTGCTCGGCACTCAGGTCGTCGCCAAAGGCCACGACTTTCCCGGCGTCGAGCTGGGCGTCGTCGTTGACGCAGACCAGACGCTACGCTTCCCCGATTTTCGGGCCGAGGAGCGGACCTTCTCGCTCGTCACGCAGCTGGCCGGCCGCAGCGGTCGCGGCGCTGAGCGGGGGAGAGTGATTGTGCAGACACTGACGCCCGACGCCCCGGCGCTGGTGAGGGCGGCCGAGCATGATGCAGAGAGCTTTCTCGCGGAGGAGCTGGCGCGGCGTGAGGCGCTGCGCTACCCGCCGTTCTCAACTTTGATCCGGATCGTCTGCTCGTCGCCGACCGCCGATGCCGCGCAGCAGGCCGCCAGTGAGCTGCAGGCGCAGCTGCCGGGGTCGCTTGGCCCGGCGCCGCTGTTCCGACTGCGCGGCCGCGAGCGCAGCCAGGTCGTAATCAAAGCCGATGACCGCCGAGCCGCCGTCGCTGCCGTCAACAAGGCGGTCAGCGCGCGCGCGCGCGGGCGCGGCGCGAAAGCGGTCGCGATCTCAGTCGATGTCGAGCCGCAGTAGCTCTGCTCCAAGGCCTCTAGAATCCAACTGACCTGATGCTCCCCGACAGCGAGACAACCGCCAGTGAAGATCAGCTCGAGCCGCCGCCGCTAGATCCGGCGGCGTTGGAGCGCCGCAGGGCTGCGCTTCGGCAGATCAGGCGCTTTGGTGACCCTGTCCTGAAGTCACGCGCCACCGAGGTTGACGCGTTTGATGAGGCGCTGCGCAACGAAATCAAACGGATGGGCCTGCTGATGAACGACGCTATCGGCGTCGGTTTGGCGGCGACTCAGGTCGGGACTTTGCGGCGCTTCTTTGTCTACCGCGTTGATGAGGAAGGCGAGCTTCGGGCGCTGGTCAATCCGGTTATCGAATGGGCGTCAGACGAAGAGGAAAGCTCCGAGGAGGGTTGCCTCAGCCTGCCCGACGTTCACGTAGAGGTGACGCGGTCAACCGAGGTCCGGGTTACGGCGCAGGACCGCTTTGGCGAAGAGCTGACAATCGAAGCGGTCGGACTCGAGGCACGCGTCATCCAGCATGAGATCGACCACCTTGACGGGATTCTGATGATCGACCGGGCATCGCGCAGTCAACGCCGCGAGGCAATGAGTGCGCTACGCGAGCTCGATGGCTCGCTCTAGGCGTTGCTAGCGCAATGGGATTCGTCTACCTCGGTACGGCTGACTTCGCGGCGGCAGTGCTGCGCCAGCTGGTCGAGCTCGACCAGCGGCCAGCGCTTGTCATCACCCGCCCCGACCGGCCGGCTGGTCGGGGCCGCAAGCTGACGGCGCCGCCGGTCGCCGAACTGGCGGCAGAGCTTGGGATTGCGCTGCTGCAGCCGGACGATGTCAATGACGAGAGCTCGCGACAGGCAATCGCCGATGCCGGTCCGGACGCGCTGGTGGTCTGCGCCTTCGGCGCGATGATCCGCGAACCGCTGCTTTCGCAGTACGAGACCCTCAACCTGCACCCGTCGTTGCTGCCACGCTGGCGCGGCGCAGCGCCGATCGAACGAGCGATCATCGCCGGCGATAAGCAGACCGGGGTATCGATAATGCGGCTTACGGAGGGGCTCGACAGCGGGCCGATCTGCGCCGCAGAAAGCGAGCCAATCCGCCGCGACGACAGCTTCGGCTCGCTTGCCGGACGGCTTCAGCGCAGCGGCGCGCGGCTGCTGGCGGCAGCGCTCACCGGCTCACCACGGTTCAGCGAGCAGGATGAAGCGCTCGCGACCTACGCCGAGAAGATCACAGCCGCCGATCGGCTGCTCGACCCCAAGCTGAGCGCGTTACAGCGCGATCGCATCGTGCGAGCGCTGTCGCCGCAGATCGGCGCGCGGGCCGAGCTGGACGATGGGACCGTGATCGTAGTGCGCAGCGCCCACGTTGATGGCGATCGGTTGATCTATGACGAAGTCGTGCCGCCGGGCTCACGCGCGATGAGCTGGGATGACTTCCAGCGCGGCCGCGGCGAATGACGCCGTTCAGCTTCC
This sequence comes from Solirubrobacteraceae bacterium, assembly GCA_039744215.1. Taxonomy (GTDB): domain Bacteria; phylum Actinomycetota; class Thermoleophilia; order Solirubrobacterales; family Solirubrobacteraceae; genus F1-60-MAGs163. Next base: position 221,961 of record JBCJTT010000001.1, on the reverse strand, counting down.
GGCGGCCGCTGCTTCTATTCTCCGCCCGATGGCAGAACTGTCGGTCGGATTGGAGTGCCCCTCGTGCCACGAACCTTGGCTACGGCCGACCACCGTCCCAGGTCGCTACCGCTGCGTCTACTGCCTGCATCGCTACGAGCTGCGCTCTGTCTGCCCTGGCTGTGGTGAACACCAGACAATCGTCCGCATGTCGAGCACGGCAACGACGGAGTGCTCGCACTGCGGAACTTCAATGCTGGTCGAGGTCTAGCGATGACAGTTGAGATTGCTCCGTCGATCCTCTCGGCCGACTTTGGGATTTTGCGCGATCAGGTTCGCCTAGTTGAAGAGGCCGGCGCCCGGATCATCCACGTCGACGTGATGGACGGCCAGTTTGTGCCGCCGCTCTCGATCGGGCCACAGGTATGCGAGGCGCTACGTGACATGGGCCTCCATCTAGAGGTTCACCTGATGGTGGAACGGCCGGAGGTGACACAGGTTGAGAGCTTCGCGAAGGCAGGAGCCGGCACGATCATCGTCCACGCCGAGGCCACCTCGGCCGTCGACTACACGCTTTCGCTGATCCGTGACAGCGGCTGCAAGGCCGGGCTGGCCGTTAATCCGGCGACGCCGCTGGCGATTTATGAAGAGGTTGAGATCGATCAGGCTCTTTGCATGACCGTCAACCCTGGCTGGGGTGGGCAGAGGTTCATCGCGTCGTCGATCGAGAAGATCACGCGATTGCGCGCAATAGTTGGCCCGGATGTGGTCGTCGAGGTTGACGGCGGCGTTGATCGAACGACCGCGGGACTTTGCGTCGTCGCCGGAGCAAACCGGCTTGTTGCCGGGTCAGCGATCTTCGGTAACGATGATCCGGCTCGAGCTTTCAACGACATCCTCGACGCTGCGAGCAGCCGGGACTAACTCGCCGTCGGCCTTCGGCGGTCGCCGGTAGAGCAGGTAAAGCAGCGCGCAGAGAACAATCGCTGCCGCCGTATAACCAAGTTCAGCTCGAAGCAGAACGTCGCTGACAGCCGGCACGAACATCCAGCCGACAAAGGCGATCGCGACGATCATCCAGATCGCGCCGGCGGCTGGCGCGCGGCCCCGAGCCAGGGCCGCCTGATTGAGCGTCCCGGCGATCAGGTGGAAACCCATACCGAGCGCTACGACCGCCAAGCCCCAGCGTCCGTAGCTGCTGTCGGAGCCGAAAAATGCCTCCATAAGCGCCGGGCCCAGCAGCAACATCACCAGCACGGCGATAGCGGCAAAGGCGGCGACAGCGCGCACCGTAACGGCGATCGCCTTCGCGAATGCCTCGCCGCCTTCGGCAGCCTCGAGCCCGGCGAGGTGCGGCAGCAGCGTTGTCTGGACGGCTTGAAACAGCATCAGCGGCGCGCGCGTGATCAGCAACACACTGAAGATTGCTCCGGCCGTCGCCGCGCCGGCAACTGAGTTGGCGACGATTACACCGGCGTTCAGTAGCGTCTGCTCGCCGAGCTGAATAACGGCGACCGAAAGCGCGAAGCCGACGCCACTCTGCGCCGCGCCGCTCAGCTCGGGTAGCGCTGTTTCGCGCTCTCGTCTGCCGTGGTGGCGCATGATCGCCCAGGGAACAACCAGCAACGAGGCGAGCGGCGCAGCGACAATTCCCAGTGCAACCTCCTCCTGACCGCCGCCAACCCCCACCAGCACCGCAAGCGGGAAGCAGATCCGCGACGTTGCCTCAAAAAGAACGAGACCGCCGTAAAGCATGAACCATTGGTGGCCAGCGAAGTAGCCGCGCGCGAAGTAGCTCGCTGCGTAGGCCAGGGTTGCGCCGGTGAAGATCCAGTAGAGCGTGCTCGAACCGCCGAAAAGATCTTCAATCTGTGGCCGCAATGCCAGCGCAACAACGAGGAAGGCGACCGCAAAGCCAAGTTGGATCAACACCGCACCGCGTAGCGGATGGCTGTGATCACCGCCGCGCGCGCGACGGTCGGCGATTGTGCGCGAAAGTAGCTGCTCGACCGGTCGGTAGATCACCGAGATGACGATGAAGAGCGTTGCCCAAAGGACGGTGATCTCGCCGTACTGGGTGGCGCTGAGAAGGTGCGAGGCGAGTGCAAAGTAGGCGAATGTCAGCAGCCCCGTGGCGCCGATCCCGACCGCCAATACCCGCGCGCCCCGCCCGTAGCCGCTGTCCGGCAGCTGCTTGTCGCTGGCCGCTGTCGGCGCGTCAGTCACTGACGCGGACGACCGACATGATCCACGGGAACGGGTGGCGCAGCTCAACCACGTCGCCGTACTGTGAGAGCAACTTGCGCAGAGCGCCGCTCGACCAGTGATTAACGTGGCCCGGTGTGTTGCCAAGCTCGCTCCAGTAGGCGCCGCGGGCGATGTTCGTGATCCGCCAGAGCGGCTCACGCGGGACCGAGACAATCAGCCAGCGCTGCGCACAGCGGGCCATCTCAAAGAGCACGATCTCGGGGTCGGTGACGTGTTCGAGTACTTCGATCGCGGTCGAAGTGTCGAACTCGTTGTCGGCGAAGTCGAGCCGCTCACCCTTCATCACTCGGTACTCAAGGTTCGGGGCGGTTCGCGTCGCCCACTCAGCGTGAAGAAGTGGATCATCAAGGTCGACGCCGACGATTCGTCCGCCATTAAGCCGATCGGCCCATTTGTGCGTCAGCACTCCCTCGCCGCAGCCGATGTCGAGGATCGAGGTCGGCGCGGCGAGCGCGTAACAGGCCTCGAGGTCGCGATGAAAACGAGCCATCAACCGTCTAACGACCGGGTTTTCGGAGCCGTACTTGTCGAATGTGTTGCCGGTGACTGTCCCTTCGCTGTCGATCGTTACGTTTGAGCTCATCGTTGGATCGTTTCCGGTTCAGTTGCTTCACCGGTTGGCTCGGCTGGATGGGGGGCTGAGTGTGCACCGGTTGTCGGCGCCTGACCTGTCTGATGAGCGCCGGGCTCGTAGTGCGAAGGCGGTACACCGAGCTCCAGCTCGACCCGCCGCACGCGCTCGAAGATCCTCTGGCTCATTATCCGCTGAGCGTGCAGCAGGTCGCCGATCACTGCCAGCGCACCCATTACGACGGCTGCGTTGAACAGAACCGAGCCAAGTATCAGCGATTGGATATGGCCGGCGCCGTCGCCCTGCATCCAAGCGACGAGGAAGCGTGTGAAGGGGATCAACGCTGCCACGAATAGGATCACGGCCGCCGTGAAGAAGACCCGCATCGGTTCGTACTGGGCGTAGATCCGAAAGATCGAGATGCTGTTGCGCCGTACATACGACCAGGTCGATGGGAATAGCCGTGACTCGCGCGTCTGCGGGTTGGTTCGGATCGGAACGTCTTCGACTGCGACCAGCAGCTTCCCGGCTTGAATGATCGTCTCCAGCGTGTACGTGAAGCGTGAAACGACTGCCATCTGCAGCGCTGCTTCGCGGTTGTAGGCGCGGAAGCCCGAAGTGGTATCGGGGATGTCGGTCTCGGAGGCCTGGCGCACGACCCATGAGCCGAGCTTCTGAAGTCGCTTTTTGATTGGTGAGAAATGCTCGATCGTGTCGGTCTGGCGGTCGCCGACCACCATGTCGGCGCGGCCGGCGAGGATCGGCTCGACCAACAGTGCGATGTCAGCTCCGTAGTACTGGTTGTCGGCGTCGGTGTTGACGATTACGTCGGCGCCGAGTTTCAGACAGGCATCGAGCCCCGCCTGAAAGCCTGCCGCAAGGCCGCGGTTATTGGTCAGGCGAACGATGTGATCGACGCCGTTGGCTCGTGCGACCTCGATCGTCGCGTCGGTCGAGCCGTCGTCGATCACTAGCCACTCGATCGTGTCGATGCCTTCGATCTCGCGCGGCAGGTCGGCGAGCGTCGCCGGCAGCGTGGCCTCTTCGTTGAGGCAAGGGATCTGGATGATCAGCTTCATTGCGCCGTCAAGCGTACGCGGTGGGCGGGTTGGCGCTGAGAACGGGCGACCAGTCTTCGTTGCCGCAGCAGTGGGCGCGTAGTATCCGGCTGCGCGGCCAGCTCGCTTGATCCGCGCCGCTCTCTTCCTGTGACCACGACCTCGCCGACGATTATTAGACGCCTCTCGCGCCTTCCGTGGCCGGCAGTGCTGCTGGTCACCTTGATCGTGATCATCGCCGTCGGCGCGACCGTCTTCCCGACCTACACCAGCTACGACGCTACCTACTCGCTTGTCTGGGGCCGTCAGCTACTGCATGGGCAGCTGCCCGACTTCGCCGCTTACCGTGCTCCGACCCAGCATCCGCTCGGGCTGGTCTTTGGCGCCTTCTTTGCACTCTTTGGTCGGGGCGGCGATCGCCTGATGGTGATCGCGACGCTTATCTCGTTCATCGTCTTGGTTGCCGGCCTCTACCGCTTAGGGCGCACCGCCTTCACGACACTGGTCGGGGTCGCGGCCGGCGTGGTGCTCTGCACGCGGTTTGATTTCCCCTTCCTTGCAGCGCGCGGCTACATCGACATTCCATACCTCGCGCTCGTAATCTGGGCCGCAGCATTGGAAGCTGCTCGGCCGCGCCGCGGCTTCCCGGTGCTTTGGCTGCTGGCACTGGCCGGCCTACTGCGCCCCGAGGCTTGGATCCTTGCCGGTATCTACTGGCTCTGGCTGTTCCCGGCGATTGGCTGGCGCCAGCGGCTGCAGTCTGCACTGCTGGTTGCCAGTGCGCCGCTGATCTGGGCCGGCATCGATTACGCGGTGACCGGCGACCCACTCTTTTCGCAGAACCACACCTCCGGTCTGGCCGAGGAGCTTGGCCGCCAAAAGGGGATCGGCCAGGTCCCCAGTGCGATGCTCGACTTCATCAACCAGCTGGTCAAGTTGCCGCTCGCGGTTGCCGGTCTGGTAGGGGTGGTGCTGAGCTGCTGGCTGGTGCCGCGCCGGGTGCGCGTACCGCTTTGGTTGCTGGTGATCGGCCTGGCGACCTTCTTGCTGGTCAGCCTTGGTGGCTTCTCCGTGATCAACCGTTACCTGCTTGTGCCTTCACTGATGCTGATGCTGTTCGCGTCGTTCGCCGTCGCCGGCTTCACGGTGCTCCGTCCCGGGCGGTTGCGTGATGGCTGGATGGCACTGGCCGGCGTGACGGTGCTGTTCCTAGTCGCTTGGACGGCGCTGCGCGTCGATGTCGGTCGGCTGGTTTCGGAGCTTCGCTTCCGCGGCGACTCTGAGCAGGCGCTGGTCGAACTGCTCGACCGTCCAGCCGTCCGGCGGGCTGCGCTCTGCGGCCCGGTTCTAACCAGTAACCATCGGCTTGTGCCGAGCGTCCGCTGGATCATGAACCTGCCGGCCGACCGCGTGACGGCGCGCAGCGACGTTGCAGCGGCAGCAAAGGTTGACCGCGGACTGATCGTTTTTGCCGCCGACCGGGCCGTCTTCCTGCGTGACGGGCTCGATCCCGGCAAGGTCAGCGCCGACGACGCACTGCGCAACCTGCCGCTTCCCGGCTATCAGCCGTTGGCGGCGAACAAGCTCTATTCCGTGTACGGGCGCTGTCGCTAATGGGGCGCTGGGAACCCTATCCTCGAGCGTGATGGAGAACTCCGTCACAAGCCGCGATCAGCAGCTGCTGGCCCGAGCGATCGAGCTCGGTCGCCGTGGGATTGGCAACGTCAGCCCTAACCCGCAGGTTGGCGCCGTGATCGCCCGTGACGGCGAAGTGCTGGGCGAGGGCTGGCACCAGCGCTACGGCGAAGCCCACGCCGAGGTCAACGCGATCGCCGCCTGCGGCGAAGCGCCGACTGCAGGCGCGACGCTCTACGTCTCACTCGAACCATGCTGCCACGAGGGCCGTCAGCCGCCCTGCACCGACGCAATCCTTGCCGCCGGAATCACACGGGTCGTTGTTGGCGGCGATGATCCAACTGAGAAGGCCAGCGGCCGCGGCCTTGGCATTCTGCGCGACGAAGGGGTCGAGGTCGAGGTCGCCAGCGGCGAGATCGCTGCGACCGCACGGCTTGAGAACCAAGCCTTCCGCAAGCACGCCCGCACTGGAAAGCCCTGGGTGATGTTCAAGTCGGCGATGAGCATCGATGGCAAGGTTGCGACGCGTGAAGGCGACTCACAATGGATCTCCGACGCCAGCAGCCGCGAGCTGGTTCATCGGTGGCGACTTCAGCTCGACGCGGTGGCGGTCGGGATCGGCACGGCGCTAGCCGATGACCCGCAGCTGACGGCGCGGATTGAAGGCGCCGACCATCAGCCGCGACGGGTTGTATTCGATTCCGAGGCAAGATTGCCGATCGACTCCCAGCTGGTCGTCCAAGCCGCTGAGCTTGAGCTGATCGTTGTCGTTTCGCGCGGCGCCCCGCGCGGCGCCGTTGAGGCACTGGAGACAGCCGGCGCGCAGGTCGTTGTCGCAAGCGGTGAGAACGAGCCGCTCCGTGTTACCGACGCCCTAACGCAGCTCGGCGCCTTGGAGCGGCCGGTCACTTCGCTGCTGCTTGAAGGCGGCCCGCACCTCGCCGGCGCATTCTTTGACGCCGGCGAGATCGATGAGCTTCGGTTGTTCATTGCGCCGCTCGTACTTGGCGGCGCCAGCGCGCGTGATCCGCTCGAAGGGATGGGGGTTTCGACAATCGCCGACGCGACCCGGGCGATTTCGCTGACAACTGAACGGGTTGCCGATGATGTGCTGCTGACGGCGCGGCTGCGAGAGTGGTAGGCGTGTTCACTGGACTTGTTGAAGAACTTGGCGAGCTGCTCGCGGTTGACGCCGGCGAGCAGGGTGCGCGGCTGACAATTCGCAGCGCCTTGGCTGCCGAGCTGGCCGAGGGCGACTCGGTCGCCGTCAACGGTGTTTGCCTGACGGCGACGGCGATCGCCGACGGCAGCTTTTCGGCCGACGCGATGAACGAGACGCTCAGCCGCAGTTCGCTCGGCGCGGCCGGCCCCGGCGCGCAGCTGAACCTCGAACTGCCGGTTCGTGCCAACGCTCACCTCGGCGGTCACATCGTTCAGGGCCACGTCGACGGCGTCGGCGTCGTCAAGGAGCTGCGCGAGGACGGCTTTGCGCGCGTCGCGACGATTGCGCTGCCGGCCGAGCTGCTGCGTTATGTCGTCGAGAAAGGGTCGATTGCCGTTGACGGCGTTTCGCTCACCGTCGCGCGGGTCGACGCTGAGGGCTTCGACATCTGGCTGATCCCGGAGACGGTCGAGCGAACGACGCTAGGCCAAGCCGAGCCGGGCCGCACCGTCAACATTGAAGTTGACATCCTCGCTAAGTACGTCGAGAAGCTGGTTAGCCAATAACGATGCCCAATTCCACCGACACAGACTTCCGCTTCGCAACCGTTGATCAGGCGCTGGCCGAGATTGCTGCCGGCAGAATGGTCGTCGTCGTCGACGATGAGGACCGCGAGAACGAGGGCGACCTCGTTATGGCGGCCGAGTTCGCCACGCCTGAAGCGATCAACTTCATGGCCAAGCATGCCCGCGGCTGGATCTGCCTCACGTTGACGGGGGAACGTTGCGACGAGCTCGGCCTGGAGTTGATGACGGCAAAGAACGAGACACCGCACGAGACGCCGTTCACGGTCACAATCGAGGCGCGGGAGGGCGTCACAACAGGGATCAGCGCCGCCGACCGCGCGCAGACGATCCGCGTCGCCAGCGATCCGAAGAACGGCCCTGAGGCGATCGTTAAGGGCGGCCACGTCAATCCGCTGAAAGCGAAGCGGGGCGGCGTGTTGGAGCGCACCGGCCACACCGAGGCCAGTATTGATTTGGCGCGGCTGGCGGGCTGCACACCGGCCGGCGTGATCTGCGAAATCATGAACGACGACGGCTCGATGGCGCGTCTGCCGGACCTCAAGCAGTACTGCGGGACGCACGGCCTAAAGATGCTGAAGGTCGCCGACCTAATCGCCTATCGGCGTAAGAACGATCGGCTTGTCGAGCGCGTTGTTGAAACTACGCTGCCGACAACCTTCGGCGATTTCACCGTCGTCGGCTATCGCTCACTGATTGACGACAAGCACCACGTTGCGCTGGTAAAAGGCGAGGTCGACGGGGCTGAGGACGTAATCGTGCGCGTTCACTCGGAATGTCTGACCGGCGATGTCTTCCACTCGCTGCGCTGCGACTGCGGCGATCAACTGAACGCTGCGCTGACGATGATTGAGAGCGAAGGCCAAGGCGTCCTGCTGTACCTAGCGCAGGAGGGACGCGGCATCGGCCTGCTGAACAAGCTGAAGGCCTACAAGCTGCAGGAGGAGGGCTACGACACGGTTGATGCCAACCTCAAGCTGGGGCTGCCGGCCGACCTGCGCGACTACGGGATCGGTGCCCAGATCCTCGTCGACCTCGGCCTCAGCTCAATCCGCATCCTGACGAATAATCCGAAGAAGATCCATGGCATGGAGGGTTACGGGCTGTCGGTCAGCGAGCAGCTAGCAATTGAGCCGGTCATCAACGAGCACAACGCTGAATACCTTAAAACAAAACGCTTGCGGATGGGTCACACGATCCACCATCAGGGGTTGGATCTCGACGGCGAGATGATCCATGCTGAGCGTGAGGCCGACAGAGCGGCGCAGGCCACAGCCGAGGCGCAGGCCGCAGCCGAAGATGACTGACCGCTACGCAATCGTCTGCGCTCAGTTTTATGAGGAGCTGGCAGAACGGCTGACGGCCAGCGCTCAGGCTGCGCTCGTTGCTGGCGGGAAGGCGGAGGCGGAGACTTTTCTGGTGCCGGGCGCCTTCGAGCTGCCGCTCGCCGCCAAGCTCTGCGCAGAGTCGGGAAAATATGCCGGAGTTATCTGCCTTGGCGCGGTGATTCGCGGCGAGACCGACCACTACGACTATGTCTGCGCTGAGGCGTCGCGGGGAATCCAGTCTGTCGCGCTGGCGACTGGGGTTCCCTGCTCATTTGGCGTCTTAACAGTCGACACGATGGAGCAGGCCGTTGAGCGGTCCGGCGGTGATGTACGTGACGCCGGCCGTAACGCTGCCGAGGCCGTACTCGCGCTGAGCCACGTTGCCGGCCTGCTAGGTCGCGACTGAACGCGGCGGCTGGCATCGGCCGCCGCCGCTCGTTAGCATCTGAGGCGATGACCGGCCAGCAGATAGCGATCCTGATTACGGCGGTTTCTCACCTCGGCGCCGGGGCAATTCTGGTCGGCATGCTGTTCCGCCTCGGCGGTTCGCGGCCGCAGGACTTGCGCAGCTGGTGGGACGACGACGGTGGCTCCGCTGGGCCGGATCAGAACCGTCCCGACCGCTCGCCCGGCGGTGGCGGTATCCCGCTGCCGGACGCCGACAGCAGTGATCTTCGGCTGCGGCAGCCGGGCAGGCTCGCCGACCGTCGCCGACGGCCGCCGCGCAGAGCTCCGCATCGCCGTCCGGCGCCAGACCGCGTCATCGAACCGGTCAGCTGACCGCTACACTGCCGAAGCTGATGGCCAAGGTATGTCACAGCTGCGGCAAGGGGCCGGCGTTCGGCAACAACCGCAGCCATTCGATGGTCGCCACACGGCGCCGCTTCAACCCGAACCTGCAGAAGGTCCGGATCGTTGTCGACGGCGCGCCGCGGCGCGAGTACGTCTGTACCCGCTGCCTCAAGGCCGACAAGGTCCAGAAGGCCCTTTAGACTCCGCCCCGCGGTGCCGCCTGCACAGCCAAGCTCGAGCCTCAGCCGCTTCCGTGCGATCCTCTCCGGCGCGCTCGTCGCGCTCGAAGAGCGGCGCGCCGAGATCAATGACCTGAACGTCTTTCCGGTTGCCGACGGAGACACCGGCGACAACATGGTTCTGACGATCGAAGGCTGCCTCTCGGAGCTGGACCGCCTAGCAGAGGAGGCAGGCGATCGGTCGCTTGATGAGATCGGCCGCGAAGAGATAGTGGATCTCGTCGCCCGTGCGGCACTGCTTAGCGCCCGCGGAAACAGTGGCGTGATTGTCTCGCAGTTGATCAGGGGCGCAGCCGAGGAGCTGATCTCGAGGCCGGGCGTGCTGGTTGACCCTGTCCTCATCGCCTTGGCGATGCAGCGCGCCGCCGACTGCGCTTACGCGTCGGTTCGCAATCCGGCCGAGGGAACAATGCTGACGGTGATGGCCGACATGGCGAAAGCGGTTGGCGAGCAGCTCGACCAGCTGCCGCCGATGGAGGACGATGCAACGCCTGATCAGCAGAACGCGCGAATCGCTGATCTGTTGGAGGTTGCCGTCGCCGCAGGCGAGGCGTCGGTTCGCCGCGGGCCGGAGCTGCTGCCGGCGCTCAAGCAGGCGGGCGTCGTAGACTCTGGCGGCTACGGAGTAGTTGTTCTCTTTGCGGGGTGCGTTTCCACGCTACGCGGTGAGCAGGGGCTGAAGGTCGCCCACCATCGGGCGCCGGCGCGGCTGACACAACCTGAGCACGCTTCGACGACCTTCCGCTACTGCACCAACTTTGCTGTCACTTCAAGCTCCGGTCAGCGGCTCGGGCAGACCGATGGTTACGTACAGCAGCTCGAGCAGATTGGCGACTCAGTGCTGGTCGTCGGCGACCATGTGACGCTGCGCGTCCATGTTCATACAGACGAGCCGCAGGCGGCAACGGCACTCTTTGAGGACGACGGCAACGTTTCGCGGCTCGATGTCGCCGACATGTCGGCGCAGATTGCCGATCGCGATGCCCGGCTGGCGGGCGCTCCAGCGGCAACCGATCTGCGCTGCGCCGCACTGGCAATCGTTGTCGGCGACGGAATCGGGGCGCTCTTCCGTTCGTTTGGTGCGCAGCTGCTTGACGGTGGTGAGACGCTGAATCCTTCGACCTACGAGATTCTTGCGGCGATCCACTCGGTTCCGGCCGAGGAGGTCGTCGTACTGGCCAACAGCAGCAATGTTCTGATGGCTGCGCAGGCCGCCGCCGAGATGTCGGAGCGCGTTGTTCACGTCGTCGGCTCGACCGAGATGCAGGCCGGGTTGGCAGTAATGGTCGGCTGCGAGACCGGTCGCGGCGCGGCCGAGAATGCTGCTGTGATGGAAGAGCTGCTGGCGTCGGTCGCAACCGGCAGCGTTGCCGTTGCCGTCCGTGACGACGCTGGAGGACGCTTTGTCGCTGGCGAGGCGGTCGGATATGTCGGTGAGCAGCTCGTTGCCTGGGGTGATCCGGCGACGACGCTTGGTGCGGTTGCCGATCAGCTCAGCCGCGGCGCTGAGCTGATCAGCATTTTCGCCGGCAGCGGAGCGCCATTGAGCAGCGCCGAGGTTGAGGCGATCGTCGGCGATCAGGTTGAACTAGAACTGCACGACGGTGGTCAGCCAAGTCGCTGGTGGCTGTTGTCCGCCGAATAGTCGACGATACGCCGGTGGATACTGCGCCGCGCTCAATTGGCGCCGGAGCGCCGCTAAGCGATAAGCAGCTGCTCGGCGCCGCCGTTCACTGGCCTTCGGAGCGGGCGCTCGCCGAGCAGCCTAAATTCGCTGGCCGCAAAGCCACCCTGGCGGCGGAGAGCATCGGCTTAAGGACGGTCAGAGCGCTGCTCGAGCACCTGCCGCGCGACCGGCGCGAGGCGCGCACCGTCGCCGAGCTCGTCGCCGGCGAACAGGCGACAGTTGTCGTCGAGGTTCAGTCGATCAGCTCGCGGCCGGTACGCCGCCGTGGCATGCGGCCGCTGGTCGAGGCGCTGGTCAAGGATCAGACCGGACCGCTGCAGGTCACCTTCTTCAACCAGCCGTGGCTAGTTAAGCGTTACCCGCCGGGGACGAGGCTGGTACTGCACGGCACCTATGAGGCGCGCAACCGCTTCCGCGTCAGCTCGCACGCGCCGACTAGCGATGAACTGGCCGACGGCTCCGACGTCGCTCACTACCCGGCGGCCGAGGGCCTGTCATCGACCCAGATCCTCGCTGTTGTCGGCGAGTACCTACCGGCGGCGCGGCTGGCACCCGATCCGCTGCCAGGAAGGCTGCGGGCCCGCCACCAGCTGCCGGACCTTCCGTCGGCGTTGCTCGCCGGGCACGGCGGCGAGCTCGAAGCGGCGCGCCGGCGGTTGGCTTTCGATGAGCTGCTCTACGTGCAGCTCGATCTGCTGCGTCGCCGTGCGCGTCGCGCGTTGCAGCTGGGCGCGCCGAAGCTGACTGCTCAGGGCGACGGTGACAGCGGTGCGCTTGGTTGGATCAGTCAGCAGCTGCCGTTCGAGCTGACCGGCGACCAGCAGTCTGCGGTCGACGCCGTCTTTGACGATCTGGCCCGCGGTCATCCGATGCAGCGGCTGCTGATGGGGGAGGTCGGCTCAGGCAAGACGGTTATTGCGCTCGCGGCGATGCTGCGCGCGGTCGAAAACGACCATCAGGCAGCGATGATGGCGCCGACCGAGACGCTGGCCAACCAGCACTTCGCAACAATCCAAGCGCTGATGCCCGGACAAGCTGTGCCGGTGGCTCTGCTGACCGGTTCAACGCCGGCCGCAAGGAGACGCGACATTCTTGGCAAGCTGGCCAGCGGCGAGCTGGGAATAGTGGTTGGTACGCATGCACTAATTGAGGACGACGTCGTCTTTGATCGGCTGGCGGTGGCGGTCGTTGATGAGCAACACCGATTTGGCGTCCGTCAGCGGATCGCGCTCGACGCCAAGGCGCCCGGCGCAGAGGCGGGCTCGGCGCCGCACGTCCTGCATATGACGGCGACGCCGATCCCGCGAACGCTGGCTCTGCTCGGGTACGGCGACCTTGACGTGACCGAGCTGCGCGAGCTGCCAGAGGGACGGCAGCCGATCGAGACGCACCTTGCCTCGGGGATGCGCGACCGCGCCCGCGCCTACGAGCGGATCCGCGAGGAGCTGAACAGCGGCCGTCAGGCCTACGTCGTCTGCCCGCTGGTGGAGCAGTCTCAGGCACTGCAGGCGCGCGCCGCAACGGCTGAGTACGAGCGGCTTGCGAGCGGCGAATTCGACGATTATCGCGTCGCTCTGATCCACGGCCAGATGCGCTCCGCTGACAAGACGGCGGCGATGGCTGCCTTCACCAAGGGCGAGGTTGACGTGCTGGTCGCGACAACCGTGATTGAGGTTGGCGTTGATGTTGCCAACGCGACGGTGATGCTGATCGAGAACGCTGAGCGTTATGGCCTGTCGCAGTTGCACCAGCTGCGGGGCAGGGTCGGCCGCGGCGAGCACAGCTCGGTCTGTCTCTGCTTCGGCCCTAAACAGTCGGAGCGGCTGACCGCTTTTGCCGCCCACAACGATGGCTTCAAGCTGGCCGAGATCGACCTGCAACTGCGCGGCGAAGGCGAGCTGACCGGTACGCGCCAGTCCGGCGCGGCGGCCTTTCGCTTCGTTCAGATGCCCGATGACATTGAGCTGCTGGAGCGGGCGCGGCTCAGCGCCCGGCAGCTAATCGAGGACGACGCTGAGCTGGAGCTGGCGGAGAATCTGCCGCTGCGTGAGGCATTGGAACGTGCCAGGGGGTCGCTGCTGCAGGCGGCGATACCGGCCTGATGCGGGTCGTCGCCGGGCGTTTCGCCAGCCGCCGTCTGCAGACGCCAAGCGCTGCCGTTACGCGGCCGACCAGCGACCGCGTGCGCGAGTCGCTATTCGCGACGCTTGGCGATCTCAGCGGCGCCCGCGTACTGGACCTGTTCGCCGGCTCCGGCGCGTTGGCAATCGAGGCGTTGTCGCGCGGCGCTGAGCGGGCCGTGCTGGTCGAGAGCGATAAGCGTGCGGCTGCTGTGATTGCGGCGAATCTCGAGGCGCTCGGGCTGACTGCGCCCGAGGCGCAGCTGATCCGCAGCTCGGCCGAGCAGGCGTTGGGCGCCGCACAGCGGCGCGGCGATACATACGATCTACTCTTCCTTGACCCTCCATACCAACAGGCGGCAGCCCTCGGGCCCCAGCTCAGCGCGTCGATTTCGACAATTCTCGCCGATGATGCGAGAGTGGTCAGCGAAAGCGATCGTCGCCAGCCGCTGGAGCTTGAGCTGCCGATGATCGACGAGCGCCGTTACGGCGACACTTTGATCCGAATACACCAACGATGAACCCTTCAAACCGAATCGCAATCTGCCCAGGGTCGTACGACCCAATCACCCGTGGGCACAGCGACGTGATCGCCCGCGCATCGGAAGTCTTCGACGAGATCGTCGTCGCGGTTGTCAACCACCCGGTCCGCAAAGGCAAGACGCTCTTCTCGATCGAGGAACGGATCGAGATGATCGAAGACGCCGTCTCTGGGCTGAACAACGTTCGGGCTGAGCCGTTCGACACGCTGATCGTTGACTTCGCCCGCTCGATCGGCGCCAAGACGATCGTCAAGGGGCTGCGGGCGATCTCCGACTTCGAGTACGAGACCGAGATGAATCAACTGAACCGCCAGCAGGCGCCGGATATCGAGTCGCTCTACATGATGGCCAGCCCGCAGTTCAGCTTCATCAGCTCCAGCGGCATCAAGGAACTGGCAATCTTTGGCGGCGCAATCGAAGAGTTGGTCACACCAAAAGTTGCAGCTAGGCTGAAGGAAGAACTCGCTCGCTAGCGAAAGGCACCGTGCTATGGACGTTCTCGTACTAATCGACAAACTTGATGACCTGATCCACAAAGCCAAGCCGGTGCCGCTCACCGACCAGGTTCGCGTGGACAAAGAGGAGATCTACGACATCCTCGATCAGATGCGTGCCACGATCCCGGAAGAGATCAAACAGGCCCGTTGGATTGTCAAGGAGCGTCAGGAGATGCTGGCCGAAGCGAAGCGCGAAGCTGAGCGCGTGATCAAGGAAGGTCACGAGAAGCAGTCGCAACTGATTGCCGGCGAAGCGGTAACGCGCGAAGCCGAACGGGCCGCCGACGAGATCATGGAAGACGCGAAGCTGCGTGAGCGTGAGATCCGCCTTGGCGCGGAGGACTACGCCGACGAGATTCTCGGCACGTTGGAAACAAACCTTTCGAAGTTCGTCTCCGCCGTTCAGCGTGGTCGCGATCGGCTCGCCGGCGCCGACGACGATCAGTCCGACAGCTAGCTTCGCCTACTCAGGCGTCGGCTGGCTGGTCGGCCTCGTCAGCGTTCTCGCTGGCCGGGCGGGTCAGCGCCGTGATCTCTTCAAGTTGAGCACGCAGTTCGTCGGCCAGCGATTCGACAGACTCCGAGGTTGTGGCAATCTGGCCACTGGCGGCGGTCAGTGCCCGCTTGATCCCCGAAACGCTCTTCAGCAGATCGAGCGCTCGCGTGGCCGCCTGCCTCACCGCGACGGCGTCAATCTCGTCACCTTCCGGGCTGTCCATCAAGACCCGCGCCCGGGCGAGCGCGTAGCCAGTTTCGAGGACCAGGGTCGAGCCTGACTCTGCGTCGAACGTGACGAGAATCTTGTTGCCATGGATTTCCTCTAGCGGCGGGAACTTTGCCGGCGCCTTCTCGTCGCTAGGCACGACCAGCACTGCGTAGCCGGCGCTGCGCTGCCTGCGCGCCTCGTCGAGTGTCTTAATCGCGTCTGGACGGCTGAGCCGCGAGTCCTTCGCCTCGAATGCAATCCGCCCACGTGCTGGCCCGCTCTGCGCATCGATCTCGACCACGACGTCGCCCTTCTTGCCGCCGCCTTCGATCTTCTCGCCGACTCGCTCCGAGCTGTCGCCACGGCGGTGCGCGATATCGGCGATTGCGTCGGCCACCTGGTCCTCGTAATCTCGACCCTTGCGCGTCCCGGCGGCCTCCGACTCGGCCAGCGCCGCCGCGCCCTCGGCCTGCGCGTCGGCAGTCGCAAGGCTCTTCTGAAGCTCGGCGATCACGCGGTTCATCTCGATCAGCTGGGCGCCCTGGACGTCGATTGCCTGTTTGATGATCCCCGTCGTCTGCTGCTGGAACTGGGCCAGCGGGTTGCTCTCATCGTTGGCCGTGAACTGCTTTGTCAGCGCCTCGCGGTGCGAGCGAAGCAGTTCGTCGACGAGCGCCTTGACCTGGTTCTGGACGGCGCTGTTTGAGTTCGCGCCAAAGTGCTGCTCGAGCAGTTTTGGTAGCTCACCGGTTTCGGTCGCAAAGGCTGCATCGATCCGTTCTTTCAGGCCGATGCTGACCTGCTCGGCGCTCTGCGTGAACTGCTGCTCAACCTCGCGTGCCTGACGTTCGAACTCGGCTCTGACGAACTCAGTGTCCGACGCCGTCTGTTCGCGCACAATAATCCGCGAGCCAATTTCGATCGCCTGGACGATCAGTTCGGTCAGGCTGGCGCCTGCAGCTTCGCGCTCGCGCGCCAGATCAACGGTTGCGTGATCGTCAACGGTCAGCCCGTCGATCCGCAGCTCGTCGCCGGTCAGCGTCACTACTTCGGTCGTCAGTTGCTCAGTTGGCTCCACGGTCATCAAGTCGCACCGTACGGGCAGCTTCTGACAGACCGCCGCTGGAGTTGCAGAAGCGCAGCTCTTGATACGCTGCCATTGATGCGCGCGAAGATCGAAGAGGTGGTGTTTGTCGCGCGCACGTTTGCGGCGCGCGGAATGTTCAAGGAGCCGGGGAGCCCGCTGCGGCTGCTGCGCTCGCTCAATCTGCTGCGCCGCTGGGGAACCACGTTTGCCGGCGGCTATGCCAGCGCAGCGGCCCGGCTGCCGGACGATATCGCGATCATCGATGAGCTCGGCCCGATCAGCTTTGCCGACGTCGACCGCCGCGCCAACGCGCTGGCCCGCGGCCTGCAGCAGGCCGGCATAAACCCAGGTGACGGGATCGCAGTGCTCTGCCGTAACCACCGCTATTTCGTCGAGATTACGGTCGCTGCCGATCGCATCGGCGTCGACCTGCTGTTCCTCAACACAATGTTTGCGGCGCCGCAGATCAGCGAGGTCTGCGAGCAGGAGGCGCCGGTTGCGATCGTTTACGACGCCGAGTTCAGCGATCGCGTTGAGGCCGCTGCAGAGTCGAGGATTTCACTGGTCGCCTGGGCCGATCAGGCCGAGCAGACCAGCGCAGCGACGCTTGACGAGCTCAGCGCCGGTCAATCAGCCGAACCGCTGGAGCCGCCGCAATCGCCGGGGCGAATCATCATCCTGACGAGCGGCACTACCGGCAAGCCGAAGGGGGCTCAGCGCGAGCAGCCGAAGTCGCTTGCGCCGGCCGCCTCGTTGCTTGCACTGATACCGCTGCCGGCGCGCGGTACGACGTTGATCGCGCCGCCGCTCTTTCACTCTTGGGGGATGGCGCACTTTTCGCTGGCGCTGATGCTCCGCTCAACGATCGTGCTGCAGCGCGGCTTTGAGCCGCAGAAGACGCTTGAGACGGCGGCCCGCCACAGCGCCGACTCGCTCGTCCTAGTGCCGGTGATGCTGCAGCGGATGATCGACCTTCCTGAAGGCGCGCTGGCGGGCGTCGATCTGAGCCGGCTGAAGCTGATCGCGGTAAGCGGCAGCGCGCTGCCGGGTGAGCTTGCCCTGCGCGTGATGGATCGTTTCGGCGATCTGCTTTACAACCTCTACGGATCGACCGAAGTGGGCTACGCATCGATCGCCGGTCCGGCCGATCTGCGAGCCGCTCCGGGGACCGCCGGCCGACCGCCGTTCGGCACGACGGTCGAGCTCTTTGACGAGCAAGACCGTCCGGTCCGCGGCGCCGATCAGACGGGCCGGATCTTTGTCGGCAACTCAATGAGCTTCGAGGGCTATACCGGTGGTGAAAGCAAACAGCAGATCGGCTCGCTGATGGCGACCGGCGACGTCGGCCACTTCGACAGCGAGGGACGCTTGTTCGTCGATGGCCGGGACGATGAGATGATCGTCTCCGGCGGTGAGAACGTCTTCCCGCGTGAGGTTGAGGACCTGCTGGCCGACCACAGCGGCGTCATCGAAGCTGCGGTGATCGGGGTCGCCGATGATCAGTGGGGACAACGCCTACGGGCCTTTGTCGTGCGCTGCGACGACGAAGGTCCCGATGAGGCCGAGCTGCAGCAGCTGGTTCGCTCTCGTCTGGCCGCCTACAAAGTGCCGCGCGAAGTGATCTTCATCGACGCACTACCGCGCAACGCGACCGGCAAGGTGCTGCGCCGCGAACTGCCCGCTCAGTGACGGCCGCTCCAAGCTTCTAACCTGCTGGCGATGGCGAGCGACTCGCAGAGCTTCGACCTAGCAACCCTTGGGCTCGCCCCGATAGAGGGACGACGGCTTGAGCTGGAGCTTGAGCTGGGCGAGTTCGAGTTCGCCGGCGAGTCCTACCGGCCGGAGCCGCAGCCTTCGCCCGCGGTGCTCGATGTCACGCGGATGAATAACGACGGCTGGGCGCTGAAACTCGGATTCGAGACGATTATGAAAGGCACCTGCATGCGTTGTCTGGGGCCGGCCGAGGATGAGCTTAAGGTCGAGGTGCGCGAGGTCAATCAAGCCGACGCCGGCGAGGAGCTCGACAGTCCTTACATCAGCGGCTCGGTCGTCGAGCTCGATCGCTGGGCGCATGATTCGTTGGCGTTGGCGCTGTCGGCACAGGTGATCTGTCGGCCGCAGTGCCTTGGCCTATGTCCGCGCTGCGGCGTCAACTTGAACGTTGACCCTGACCATCAGCATCAGCCGGAGCCGGACCCGCGCTGGTCGAAGCTGGACGAGCTGAAGTTTGACTGAACGCCGGGGTCGGCGTCGGCTGCGCTATCTTGGTTGACCGAATGGCCGTTCCTAAGCAACGACAGTCACGCAGTCGCACCGCCAAGCGCCGAGCCCAGCACGGCATTGCTACGCCTCCTGGCGGCGTCTGCCCTGAGTGCGGCGCCGCTCGCTTGGCACACCGCGTCTGCTCTGCCTGCGGCAGCTACGCTGGCCGCTCGGTCATCTCACCGGCCAAGCTCGACCAGTAGGGCCGATGGACGTCACCGTCGCGGTTGACGCGAACGGGGCCGACCTCGGACCGGCCGAAGTCGCCGCTGGCGCCGCGATCGCTGCGGCGCTTGGCGTCTGCGTCAGGATCTACGGACCGGCCGAGCAGATCGGTGAGGTTGCCGACGGCGTTGTCGTCGTTGACGCTCCATTGTCGATCGCCAAGCACGCCGACCCGGCCCGCGCCGCGCGCTGCTCGCCCGAGGCTTCGATTGTCCAGGCCGCCCGCTGCGTTGCCGAAGGCAAGGCCGACGCGCTCGTCAGCGCCGGCGCAACCGGTGCGACGCTGGCCGCTGGCCTCTTTGAGATTCGCCGCGCCCGCGGTATCTACCGTCCGGCGCTGGCGACGCCGGTGCCGATCCCTGGCAGCCCGGTAACACTGCTTGACGTCGGCGCCAACGTTGAGGTGCGCAGCGAGCATCTCGTCCAGTTCGCCTACATGGGGGCGGCGCTGGCGACAACGGTGCTCGGTCAGCAGCGGCCGCGCGTTGCGCTGCTGTCGAACGGCAGCGAGGCCAGTCGCGGGACTGCGCTGGTGATTGAAGCGGGGGAAGCCCTGGCTGCTGGCTCGCAAGCCAGTTTCGAGTTTGTCGGCAACATCGAAGGGAACGACATCGCCGCCGGCGCCGCCGATGTGATCGTTACCGACGGCTTCACCGGCAACGTCGCGTTGAAGCTGATCGAAGGGATCTCGCAGGCTGTCGTGGGCGGAATCCGCGACGCGGCGACCAGCACGCCGCGCGCGAAGCTCGGCGGCGCGTTGCTGCGACCGGCGCTGCGCGAGTTTCGTGATTCGATCGACCCGGAGGGGCCGGGGGGCGCTTACCTGCTCGGTCTGCGGCAGCTCGCAGTCGTCTCGCACGGGCGCTTCACGCGATACGGCTTTTCGCAGGCGATTCTGCTGGCGGCGCGGGCCGTTAGCGGCGATCTGGTCGGTCAGACTTACGCCGCGCTTGAAAGCAGCGGCGCGCTGCGCCGTAAGGCCGGCGATCAAGCCGCGAGCCCGTCCGGAGCCGCGGCTAACTTTCCGCCTAATGACTCACGAGGACGTCCTTGACCTGATCCGTCGGCACCTCGCCGACGAGCTTGACGTTGACGGGGCGACGATCAACGAGCAGACCCGTTTCAAGGAAGATCTTGAGGCCGACTCGCTCGATCTCTACACGCTGGTGCAGGAGTTTGAAGATACGTACGGCACCAAGATGTCCGATGAGCAGGCCGCCGAGGTCCTCACCGTCGGTCAGGCAATCGACTTTGTCCTCGCCCACACCACCGCCCCGTCCTGAGCCCTGCAGGCCCTCACCTCACTTCTCGACGCGCTGCCGGCCGATCTTTACCGGCAGGTTTTCACCCATGCCTCATGGGGCGAGCGCAGCAGCGACAACTACGAGCGGCTGGCGTTCCTTGGCGACAGCGTCCTTGGGCTGGCGATCACGGCGCATCTCTTCCCGCTGCTGGAAGCCGACCGCTTTGGTGCCGGCCGACTGACGAAGATCCGCGCCCAGACAGTCTCCGGCGTTGCCTGCCGCGAAGTGGCGCTGCGGCTCGATGTGCCGGGGCGGCTCCGTGCTGCCGCGCCGCAGCAGGCAATGGTCGCCGATTCGCTGATGAGCGAACGCGTCCTGGCGTCGATCGTCGAGGCCGTGATTGGCGCCTGTTTCCTGCAGACAGGCTACGAGCAGACGGCTGCTGCGGTCGTCGAGTGCTTCACGCCGGAGCTGGCGCTGGCGCTCGAGCATCTGATCGACTTCAAGTCGGCCTTGCAGGAGCAGCTGGCGGGGCGTGGGCAGAGCGTCGAATACGTCGTGACGAGCGAGGCCGGCCCGCCGCACGAGCGGACCTTCGAAGTCGCAGCGAGCGTCAACGGCGAACTGGTCGGCGAGGGCAGCGGGCGGACGAAGAAGGCGGCCGAGCAGGCGGCCGCGCAGGCCGCGCTGGACGGGGGAGAGGAGGGCTGAGATGCATCTGAAGTCGATCAGCCTTAAAGGCTTCAAGTCCTTCCCCGAACGGACCGTGCTGGAGTTTGCGCCCGGGGTATCGGTAGTCGTCGGGCCGAACGGGTCCGGCAAGTCGAATATCACCGACGCTGTCCTTTGGGTGATGGGCGAGCAGTCGCCGCTCGCGGTCCGCGGCCAGAAGATGCAGGATGTGATCTTCGGTGGTGGCCACGGTGTCAAGGCGCGCTCGTCGGCCGAAGTTGAACTGGTGATCGACAACTCCGACGGGGCGATCGACATGCCGCTCGGTGAGATCTCGATCATGCGGCGCCTCGACCGTAACGGTGAGGGTGAATACCGGCTGAACGGAGCGCGCTGCCGGCTGGTTGATGTGCTCGAGCTCCTGTCCGACAGCGGGCTTGGCAAGGAGATGCACTCGGTCGTCTCGCAGGGTCGGGTTGAGTCGATCGTCACTTCGAAGCCGCGCGAGCGCCGGATCTTGATTGAGGAGGCGGCCGGCCTTGGCAAGCACCGTAAGCGCCGCCACCGCGCCCAACTTAAGCTAGATCGCGCACAGCAGAACCTCGACCGTTGTCTTGATATCGAGCGTGAGGCGCGCACCCAGCTGCGACCGCTGAAGCGTCAGGCTGAAGCGGCCGAGCTGCTGGCCCGCGTTGAACGGCAGACGGCCGAAACTTCTTGGGAGCTCGGGCGCGACGCGGCCCGCGCCAACCGCGTCGGCCTTGAGACGGCGCAGAGCAGTGCCGAGAAAGCCCGCCAGGAGCGTGATGCGCTACAGGAGCAGCTGGCGGCCGTCACGGTCCGCCGCGAGCAGGCTGAGCAGAAGCTGGCCGAGCGCAGCGAGCGGCGCGAAGCGATCGCCCGCCGCGGCGAACTGGCGCGCACGGCGGCCGGACGGATTGAGCTGCGGATCGAGCGTACGCGCGAGCGCGCGCTGACGTTGGCGGATCGTTTGGAGCAGCGCAGCGAACGGCTTGAACGGCTCAGCGCGCAGGTCGCCGGTGACGCGCCAGACCAAGGCGGCAGCGAGCGAATCGCTGCACTTGAGGCGACATTGGCCGAGCTGTTGGCGCAGCGGGATTCGCTGATTGAAACTGAATTGGCGTCGCTGATCGGCGAGGCTGAGAAGGATGCCTCA
Organism: Solirubrobacteraceae bacterium; assembly: GCA_039744215.1. Taxonomy (GTDB): domain Bacteria; phylum Actinomycetota; class Thermoleophilia; order Solirubrobacterales; family Solirubrobacteraceae; genus F1-60-MAGs163. The sequence continues at coordinate 200,126 of JBCJTT010000001.1, read as the reverse complement.
CGCTCCGCCGCGGCGGCTGAGCTCGTGACTGGGCTGGTAGCAGCGCGCGCCGCCGCAGAGGTTTCAGCGCAGTCGACGCGCGAGCAGCTGCGGGCAGCCGAGTCGGCGGTTGAAGGCGCAACGCGTGAGCTTTCCGGCCTGACGGCCGAGCTCAGCCAGCTTGACGACTTTCTTAGCGCCCATGCTCAGGCGCCGGAAGGGCAGCGTTCGCTGGCGTCGAGCCTTGAGGTGGAGGCTGGGTTGGAGCTTGCCGTCGCCAGCGCTCTTGGAACGCGGCTGCGCGCAGCGATCGTTGGCGACATGCCCAGCGGCGAGCAGCTATTGAACCGGATCGGCGAGCAGGGCGGCTCGGTCCTCGTCGAAGCTGTAACGCCGCCGCCTGAGCCCCGTAATCCACCGACCGGCGCCGCCCGCCCCCTATCGGACGCTGTTACCGGCGGACGGAGCGCCGACGTTGGGCGACGGTTGCTGGCTGGTGTCTGGCTAGTCGGCGCGCTCAGTGAACTGCCGGCCGACTTCGCCGGCGTTGCGGTAACGGCCGAAGGGCGCGCGTGGAACGGTGCGATCGGCGAGCTGCGTCAGGTTGCCCAGGGCAGCGGTGAACAGGTCCTTGCCGAGCGTCGCCGGCGCGAACAGCTCGCTGCCGACGCTCAGAGCGCAGCGGACCGGGCGACGGCGGCCGCAGCGGCGGTCAAGCCGGCGGCCGCGGCGCGCGCTGCAGCCGAGGCCGTACGGGTCGAAGCTGACGAGCGCTGCCGCAGCGCAGAGCGTGAGGCGGCTGAGGTGGCCGAGCTGGCAAGGCGTGCACAGTGGCTGGTCGAGCAGCGCCGCGAGTCTCCCGATCAGGACGCTGGCGCGATCGAGCGAGCCCAGATCGAAGGCGAGCTGGCAGCCGAGCGACGTGTCGCCGAGCAGGCCGAGGCAGAGCGTGAGCAGCGCAGGCAGGCGCTGACGAACCTTGAACGGGGAATCGCGCATGACACTGCGCTGGTTCCGGTCTTCAACCAGTTTGAGCTGGCACTCGCCGACGCCCACAGCGCCGTCGGCGAGCGGGTCGCGCTGTTTGAGGCCGAACTGAATGCCGACCGCGCCGACGGTGAGGGCGTCACCGACGAACTGCGTGAGTGCGCTGAGGCTGGCGCGCAGCTGCAGAACGCACTACGCGAGGCGGCAGAGGCCGTGATCGGCGTCGAGGTCGGCGCACAGCAGGCGCGCGACCAGCACGCCGAGACCGAAGCTGAGCTGGTTCGTCTGGCCGAGCTGCTTGGCTTCGAGGCCGAACCGGGCGATCAGCCGCTCGACGAAGAACAGCTCGCCACGCTTGCGCAGCGGCTTGTTCGGCTCGAACGCCGGCGCGAACAGATCGGTGCGGTCAACCCCTTGGCGAAGGCGCAGTATGAGGAGGCGCTAGAGCACGTTGAGACGCTGGAGCATCAACGAAACGACCTCGAGACTGCGATGCGTGAGTTGCGCACGCTGATCCGCGATACCGATCGTCAGATCCGCGAGAGTTTCGAAGAGACCTTTGCGGCGGCGGCGAAGAACTTTGAGGAGCTTGCCGCGCACTGTTTCCCCGGCGGCCACGGCCGCTTGCGCTTGGTGCGCGAGGAGCATTCGCCGAAGGCGGTGCTCGGCGGCGCCGACGCTGACGACAAAGATGCTCGGGTCGAGGCGGCCGAACAGCAAGCCGAGGCCGAGGCAGATGCCGAGCGTGGGGCCGGCGAGCCCGACGACGATCTCGGCGTCGAAATCGAGATTACGCCGGCCGGTAAGTCGATGAAGCGTTTGACGCTGCTGTCCGGCGGCGAGAAGTCGATGACGGCAATCGCCTTCCTGTTCTCCGTATTCCTCGCCAAGCCCTGCCCGTTCTACATCCTTGATGAGGTCGAGGCGGCTCTTGACGACCTCAACATCGGCCGTTTCCTCGAGCTTCTGCGCCTTTATAGCGATCGCGCCCAGTTCATCGTCGTCACGCATCAGCAACCCACGATGGAGGCAGCCGACTCGCTCTACGGTGTCTCGATGGGTGGCGACGGGGTTTCAAAGGTGATCAGCCGCAAGCTGCCAGCAGAAGAGGCTGTTCGCGCAGCCTGAGTAGGCCGCGTGCCGTTCAGCTGGAGCGGTAACCTAAAGCAGATGTCACTTCCGCTTATCTGGCTGCTTGTCGCCTGCGCCTTGGCGATTGCCGAGATTCTCACCGAGAGCCTGTTCCTTGCGCCGCCGGCGGTTGCCGCAGTGGCTCTCGCAATCGGCACGCTGATCGGCCTTGACATTCTGCCGCTTGTCGTTCTGGCGGCCGGCGCCGCGACAATCACGCTGCTGCTGCTGACGCCATTGATGCGCCGCGAGCGGCTTGACTTCGTTGACGGCGGCGCCGAACACGACTTCGTGGTCGGCCAAATGGCCGTCGTTGAAGAGCACGTCGTCAATCGCGAGGCGACCGGGGCAATCGAGATCGACGGCGAAGTCTGGACGGCGCGGGCGAGCGACGATTCTCAAAGTTTCGCGCCGGGTACGGCGGTCGAGGTGGTCGGCGTTCGCGGCGCAGTTGCGCTCGTCGACCGCCCGCAGGGAAGTCGCGAGATCAAGCTCTCTGCCTGACGGGCGGCGCACCGCTACCCTCTGATGCTGACGTATTGTGAACTTCGAGAGGAACCTGTGGCCGTACGACTGAGGCTCACGAGAGTGGGCGGCAAGAAGAATCCGATTTGGCGCGTTGTCGTTGCCGACCAGCGCTCGCCGCGTGACGGCCGCTTCATTGAGGTTGTCGGTCAATACAACGCTCAGACCAACCCGTCGACTATCACGCTCGATGAGGATCGGATCAAGCTTTGGCTCGACAAGGGCGCGCAGCCGACCGCGCAGGTCCGCAAGCTGCTGCACACGCAGGGCATTCCCGTCTAGGCTCGTCCGATGCGCGAGCTGCTCGAGTATCTGGCACGGTCGTTGGTCGATGATCCGGCCGCCGTTGTCGTCGAGCAGTTTGATGACGACGATGGAACCCTCGTTCTTGAGCTGACCGTTGGCGAGGACGACTACGGCAAGGTGATCGGTCGCGGCGGACGCACGGCCAACGCGATGCGGACCGTCCTCAAAGCTGCGGCGGTTCGTGAAGAGCGTCGTGTGCTGATCGACATCGTTGACTGACGTGACGGCCGAGCCGCAGCAGTGGCTTCAGGCAGGCAGGGTCGGCCGCCAGCATGGACTCGACGGCAGTTTCCACGTAACACGGCCGCGCCGGGCGCTGCTGGCGCTCGGTGTGACCGTCCGCGTTGGTGAAAACGAGGCGATGATCGAGCGTCTTGCCGGCACCGACGCCAAGCCGATCATCCGCTTGGCAGGCGTCAGCACGCCGGAGGCGGCAGAGGCGCTGCGCGGCAGCGGACTCTTCCTTGCGCTTGAAGAGGCGCCCCGTTTGAGCGAACAGGAGTGGTGGGCGGAAGAGCTTGAAGGTTGCAGCGTCGTTGACGGCGAGCTAGCGGTCGGTGCCGTCTCGCGGCTGATCGTGCTGCCGTCGTGCGAAGTGTTGGAGGTCGAGCGGAGCGACGGCAGCGAACTTCTTGTGCCGATGGTTTCCGACGCGATCCGCTCGGTTGACGTCGAGAACCGGCGGATCGATATCAACCTCGAGTTTCTCGGGGCCGGCTGAATCGATGCAGCTCGACGTTGTAACGCTATTCCCACAGTGGTTCGATTGGTTTAGGGAGCAGCGCCATGTCGCCAACGCCGTTCGGCAAGGCAACGAGCTGCGGGCGCTCGATCTGCGCGAGCACACGCCGCTCAGCGGCGGTCAGGTTGATGACACGCCATTTGGCGGTGGCGCCGGGATGGTGCTGCGGGTCGATGTGATGGATGCCGCGCTGCACGCCTTCTATGACGTTGATCCTGTTGAGTTGCCGCGGCAGCGACGCGTTATCGCATTGACACCCGGCGGCCGCGTACTTGACGAGCAGCTTGTGAACGAACTGGCGGCCGAACCGGCGGTGACGCTGATCTGCGGCCGCTACGAAGGCTTCGATGAGCGAATCGTCCAGCATTACTGCAGCGACGCTGTATCGATCGGCCGCTACGTGATCGCCGGAGGGGAGCTGGCGGCGATGGTTGTCTGCGATGCGATCCTGCGCAAGCTGCCTGGCGCACTCGGCGACGCTGATTCAGCGGTCGAGGAGTCGTTCAGCGCTGCACTTGAGGGCGACCCCGAGTACCCGCACTACACGCGGCCGGCCGAGTATCGCGGCTGGGGTGTTCCGGAGGTGCTGCTTTCCGGCCACCATCAGGAGATTCGTCAGTGGCGGCGCGATCGTAGTCGTGAGCGAGGGGCAGCATCCGGCGACGCTCCGCTATCCTGAATAGCCTTGCGTTGGCTGCGGTGCATCTCTGCACCGAATTAGCGGCCTTACCGATGCGAGCCTCTCTGACATGAGCACAGTAATCGACAAACTTGAACGCGCCCAACTGCGCCGCGTACCGGACTTTTCGCCCGGCGACCGCGTCAAGGTCCATTTCCAGGTCGTCGAAGGCGAGCGGCGACGCACGCAGCTCTTCGAGGGCATCGTGATCGCCCGTCAGGGCAGCGGCGCGCGCGAAACCTTCACGGTTCGTAAGCAGTCCTTTGGCGTTGGTGTTGAGCGAACCTTCCCGGTCCACTCGCCGAAGATTGAAAAGATCGATGTTGCCGCCCGCGGTGACGTGCGCCGTGCCAAGCTTTACTACCTGCGCGATCGCGTCGGCAAGGGAGCGCGTGTGCGCGAGCGTGACTATTACGGGCCTGAGGATGAGGTGCAGCCAGGGTTGGTTCACGAGCCGCCAGCGGCGCCCGATGCTGACTCCGCCGGTGATCAGCCGGCCGACGAGCAGGTCGCCGAAGCGGTAGAGGCCAGCGCCGAGCCGCAGGACGAGCCCGCCGCTGAGCCGCAGGACGAAGCCGTTGACGCTGCGAGCGATGAAGCGCCAGACGAGCAGCCTGAAACAGGCGACGACGCCGGTTCTGACGAAGCGGCGTGAACGCCGCCAAGCAGGGACGGTCGAAGTCGACCGCCAACTCGATCCTCGAGCTCGTCCTGATCGTTGCGGTGGCACTCGGCTTGGCGCTGATTATCCAAGCGTTCATCGTTAAGCCTTACCGAATCCCGAGCGAGTCGATGGTGCCAACTCTGCAGGTTGGTCAGCGCGTGCTGGTGAACCGGTTGGCGCACCGCTTCGGTGACCCGCAGGTCGGGGATATCACGGTCTTTCACCCGCCGTCCGGGTCAGACGAGATGCCACTCGATCAGTGCGGGATTCGGCCAGCGCGCGGCGCGGCCTGTGACAAACCGACGCCGGGGGAGTCCGATATCAACTTCATCAAGCGGATTGTCGGCGGGCCGGGCGACACGATCTCAGTTCGTAGTGGCCGCGTGATCCGCAACGGCAAAGCGACAAGCGAGCCGTTCATCAGCAACACCTGTGCAAATAACGCCGGCGCCGTCTGCACGTTGCCGCGGACGATCACGATTCCGCCCGGACACTGGTTCATGATGGGCGACAACCGTGGCGAGTCCGACGACAGCAGATTCTGGGGACCCGTCCCAACCGCTTGGATCATCGGACCGGCAGTCGCCACCTACTGGCCACCCAGCCGCATCAACATCTTCTAAGCCGCCGCGTCAGAAGCGCGCCAAGCGTCGCTCCGCCGGTCGCGCCGCAAGCGGCGCGCGGTTGATCGCATTTGACCGTTCGATCGGCAGTCGCTGGCTGGCCGGCGCCGATGAGGCCGGCCGCGGCTGTTTGGCTGGGCCGCTCGTGGCCGCAGCTGTATTACTCGATCTCGAACGGATAGGTGTCGCTGAAGTGCGGGCGCTCGGGGCGCTGAACGACTCAAAGCAGCACGACGCAGCAGCTCGCGAGGCGTTGCTGCCGGTCGTAATGGATACGGCGCAGCGCGTCGTCGTAGTCTGCCGCTCTGCGAAGGGGATCGACGAACGGGGCCTGCATCGCACCAACCTTGAGGCCCTGCGCGACGCGCTGATCGGTGTCGCGCGGCCCGGCTGCGTCTGCCTTGTCGACGGCTTCGCGGTGCCGGAGTTTGAGCACCCGCAGCAAGCGGTGATCGGCGGCGACGCCACCAGCGCAGCGATTGCTGCCGCCTCGATTGTCGCCAAGGTGACGCGCGACCGGCTTATGGGTCGCGCCGACGAGCAGCTGCCGGAGTGGGGCTTCGGCGCTCACTTCGGCTACTCAACACCTGCCCACCGAGCGGCGATCATCGAACATGGCGTTTCGCCGCTCCACCGCATGTCGTTCCAGTCGACAGCCTACGAACAGATTGCCGTATAACGCTAGAAGGCGTTCTCGAGGTGTTCAAGGCTGATCAGCTGGCCGCGCCCGTCGAGCAGCACGCCGATCGCGTCAAAGCGGATTGCTGCGGCGCGCGGACTTTGCACCCGTTCACTTAGGAAGGCCGCCGCGAGTCGACGCACCTGAGCACGCTTGCGCCGGTCGAGCGTCTCCCAAGGTGAGCTGCTGCGGCGCGAGCGGCGCGTCTTAACCTCGACAAATACGAGCGTCGAACGGTCGCGGACGATCAGGTCAATCTCGCCGCAGCGGGTCCGATGGTTGCGCGCCACTAGCTGACAGCCAAGTCGCTCCATGTGGGCAAGCGCAAGCCGTTCGCCGGCGCGGCCAAGGACGTGACGTGGGTCGGGGCTGGTTGATCCGATCGCCGCAGGCTAGTGCGGCCAATGTGCCCAAACCAGACGGAGTTTTCGATCGGACTGTTGCTAATTTGCGAGCCCTTCGCGGCTCGTCGCTTTTCCGTTTCACTGCCGTTTCAAAGCCAGCGAGTTGGCTTGCGCGCTAGCGCGTAGCGTCACGCCAATCGTCACCCACGTCACGACATTCACGATCGATGGGCTTGAGCCGTGCCCGGTCACGGTTGAAGCGGACCTGCGACGCGGCTTGCCAAGTTTCACGATCGTCGGCCTCGCCGACCGCGCCGTCGGCGAGGCACGCGAGCGGGTTCGCGCGGCGCTCGTCAATTGCGGCTTTGAGTTTCCGATGCGGCGGTTGACGGTCAATCTTGCGCCGGCCGACCTGCGTAAGAGCGGCCCCGGCTTCGACCTCGCAATTGCCTGCGCGATCCTCGCGGCAAGCGGACAGCTGCCTGCGTCGCAGGTCGCGCGCACAGCCTTCTTTGGGGAGCTTTCGTTAAGCGGCGAGGTCAAACCATGCCGCGGCGTGCTGGCGGTCGCAGAAGGCGCCAAGCGGTCGGCGCTGCAGTCGTTGATCGTCGCCGACGCTTCGGCAGCCGAGGCACGGCTGGTCGATGGTCTGGTCGTCGCGTCGCTGGCTTCGTTGCAGCAGATCGGCGCCGTTCTGCGCGGCGAGCGCGAACCGCCAGCGATGCTCGATGATCGGGCGAACGAGCCGGCCCGGCAGCTGCCTGACCTTGCCGATGTAAGAGGCCACGCCGGCGCGATCGAGGCCTTGACGATTGCCGCTGCCGGCGGCCACAATCTGCTGTTCAGCGGGCCTCCCGGGACCGGCAAGACAATGCTGGCGCGCCGGCTGCCTGGGATTCTGCCGCCGCTGACCCAGCCCGAAGCACTTGAGGTGACGCGGATTCAGGGGATCGCTGGAATCAGCAGCGGCGGCCGGTTGGCCACGCAGCGACCGTTCCGTGCGCCGCACCATACGATCTCGGCCGCCGGACTGGTCGGCGGCGGCAGCGTACCGACGCCGGGTGAGGCGACCTTGGCGCACAACGGTGTCTTGTTCCTTGACGAGCTGTCGGAGTTCGACCGCCGCGCGCTGGAGTCGCTGCGCCAGCCGTTGGAGGATGGTCAAATTACGGTCGTTCGCGGCCAGCGGAGCGCCAGTTTTCCAAGTCGCTTTGCGCTGATCGCAGCTACCAACCCTTGCCTCTGCGGTCGCGGCGGGAGGGCCTGCCGGTGCAGCGAGCCTGAGCTGGCCCGCCATCGCCGTCGCCTTTCTGGGCCGTTGCTCGACCGGATCGACCTGCTGGTCGCAATCGAGCGGCCGTCATCAGCGGCTTTGGCCGGCGCTGGACTGACGACGAGCGTGCAGGTCGCAGGCCGCGTCTTGGAGGCCCGCCAGCGCCAGCTGGCCCGCGCCGGCGTCTGTAACGCGCAGATCACTGCGCGCGAGCTGCGCAGCGACCTGTCAATCAGTGTGCCTGCGCAGAGCGCCCTGGCACGGGCTTACGATGCCGGTGCTCTCAGCGCCCGCGGGCGCGACCGGGCTTTGCGCGTGGCGCGGACGATCGCCGACCTGGCAGGAGAGCAACAGGTTGGCCTACCGGCGCTGGCGCAGGCGCTCAGCTACCGCCATGACGACGAGCGGTTGGCGGCGGCAGCGTGAAGGCCTGCGATCGCTGCCTGCGCCGCAGCTGGCTGGTCGCGAGGCTGGCTGGGCACCTCGAGCTGATCCGCGGCGACCGGCCGGCGGTGCGCGGCGTGCTGGCGCTGAGCAACAGGCGGCTGTTGGCGGCGCTTGGCGGCGCTGAGCAGCAACCGATTGCCAAGCAGCTGGACCAGCTGGACATTGCCGAGCAGCGACGCCGCTGGAGTGCCGCTGGAGCAACGTCAGTTTGCCGCCACGATCCCAGCTACCCAGTAGGGTTGTTAGAGCTGCCTGACCCGCCTGCTGCGCTGCACATCTGCGGCGCGCCGGAGCGGATTGATCAGCTGCTGGCTGGCCAGGCCGCCGTTGCGATCGTCGGCTCTCGCCGCGCCTCGGCCGACGGGCTGGCGCTCGCAGCTGAGCTCGGCCGCCAACTTTCGCTCTGCGCTGTGACGGTCGTTAGTGGCATGGCGCTAGGGATTGATGGCGCGGCGCACAGCGGTGCGCTGGCGGCGGGGGGCAGGACGGTCGCTGTGCTGGCCTGCGGGCCAGAGCGGCCCTACCCGGCGCGCCGCCGCCGGCTGCACACCGAGCTGTGTCAGCGGGCGCTGGTTCTCTCCGAGCTGCCGCCCGGGACGGCGCCGTGGCGCTGGGCCTTTCCGGCGCGCAACCGAATCATCGCGGCGCTCGCTCGGATGACCGTCGTGGTCGAGGCGGCCGAGCGTTCCGGCTCGCTAATAACAGCCGAGATTGCCGCTGACCTTGGCCGCAGCGTCGGCGCCGTCCCCGGCTGGCCGGCGGCCTGGCACAGCGGCGGCGCCAACGCGCTGCTGCGCGACGGTGCGCACATAATCCGCGACGCGCGCGACGTGCTCGACGACGCCTTCGGCGTCAGCGGTGTTCATAAGCCGGCGCAGCGGCCGGTCCCGCAGCTGACCGGGCCGCAGCAGGCTGTGCTGGCCGCGGTCACAGACGGATACTCAACTGCGGCAAGCATCACTGAGCGCTGCGGCGAGCCTGGCGCGGCGATGGCGGCGCTGAGCGAGCTCGAGCTGCTCGCTCTGCTAAAGCGGTGCGCCGACGGCAGCTACCGCGTTCGCTGAACGTCTCGGCGGCGGCCGCTGGGCGGCGGCCGGCGGCAGGCTGGCATAATCGCTAGTCAAGCGACGACTGGGACTTAGATGACCGACACAGTGACGTTCAACATGAAGCACCGCAGCGCTGCCCTGACTGAAGGTCCGGAGCGTGCCGCTGCGCGCGCCTACTTGAAGGGGATCGGTTATGACGATGAGGCCCTCTCGAAGCCAATCATCGGGGTTGCTTCAACTTGGACCGAAACGATGCCGTGCAACTTCCACTTGCGGGCGCTGGCGGCGAAGGTCAAGGACGGGGTCCGGGCCGCTGGCGGTACACCAATGGAGTTCAACACGATCGCGATCTCTGACGGCATCACGATGGGTACGCCAGGGATGAAGACGTCGCTGGTGTCACGTGAGGTGATTGCCGACTCGATCGAGCTGGTCGGCCGCGGCCACCTGTTCGACGGTATCGTCGCGCTCTCCGGCTGCGACAAGACGATTCCCGGCACGGTGATGGCAATCGCACGGCTCAATGTTCCCTCGGTGATGCTGTACGGCGGTTCTATCCCGCCGGGGCGCTTCCAAGGCCGCGATGTGACGATCCAAGATGTCTTTGAAGCGGTCGGCGCACATTCGGCCGGCAAAATGAGCGATCAGGAGCTGCACGAGCTGGAAGGTGTTGCCAGCCCTGGCGTCGGCGCCTGCGGCGGCCAGTTCACCGCCAACACGATGGCGATGGCCTTCGAGATTATGGGTATCTCGCCGATGGGCTCGGCAATGGTGCCCGCCCAGCACGCCAGCAAAGCCGACGTTGCCTTCGCGATCGGCGAGCTGGTGATGGATGTCCTGCGTCGCGGCGTAATGCCCAGCGAGCTGATCACACGCGAGTCGATTGAGAACTCGATCACCGGCGTCGCTGCCAGCGGTGGCTCGACCAATGCCGTGCTGCACCTGCTGGCGCTAGCGCGCGAGGCAAAGGTTGAGCTAGACATCGATGACTTCGACCGAATCAGCGAAGCGACCCCGTTGCTCTGTGATCTAAAACCGGGCGGCAAGTACGTCGCTGTCGATCTTTACGAAGCTGGCGGTGTGCCACTCGTCGCCAATCGCCTGCTTGAGGCTGGCCTGCTGCACGAGGACGCGCCAACCGTCACCGGGCTAACGATCGGTGAGGAGGCCGCCAAGGCAACGGAAGCTGAGGGCCAGCAGGTCGTCCGGCCGCTCGACAACCCGGTCAAAGCCTCCGGCGGGCTGGCAATCTTGCGCGGCAACATCGCCCCCGATGGCTGCGTCGTCAAACTGGTCGGCCATGAGCGGCGCCACCACGAGGGCCCGGCCCGCGTATTCGAAAGCGAAGAGCTGGCGATGGATGCCGTCACGCACGGCCGGATCAGCAAGGGCGACGTCGTAATCATTCGTAACGAAGGCCCGGCCGGCGGCCCAGGGATGCGCGAGATGCTGGCAGTAACCGCAGCGATTAACGGCGCCGGGCTGGGCGAGCATGTTGCGCTGCTGACCGACGGGCGTTTCTCCGGTGCGACTTACGGCTTCATGGCCGGCCATATCGCGCCCGAAGCGTTTCGCGGCGGGCCGATCGCCGCGGTGCGCGATGGCGACAGCGTGACGATCGATGTTGACAAGCGCAGCATTGACGTCGATCTGACCGTCGCCGAGATCGATGAGCGAGTTGCTGCCTACATCCCACCGGCCAACCCGGACCGCACCGGCGTACTGGCGAAATACGCCGATCAGGTTGGCAGCGCCTCCGAGGGCGCCGTGACGCTGGTCGATCAGCCGCGCTGAGTGTTGACGATGCGGATCGCAATCGACATTGACTCAACGCTGCACCATTACTGGGACCAGCTGGCCGAGGTCGTACGAAGGCGTTACGGCGTCGAGCTGCCCTACGACACTCAGCACAGCTGGGGGATCAGTGAGCTGGAGGCCGAGCAGCTGGCGGAGACGGTCGCCGAGACGCACAGCGATGACTGGATTAGCGCTGCCGAGCCGTACCCGGGATCGGTCGAGGTCATCAATGGTTGGGCGCAGTCAGGCCACTTCATTCACATCACCAGCCATCGCGACGTGGCTGCCGCCGCGCCGACCGAGCGCTGGCTCGATTCAATCGGCCTTAACTACGACGAGCTGTACTGCTCGTACGACAAGATCACGCGCTGCCGCGAACTGGAGATCGATCTGCTGGTCGACGACAGCCCGGTCAACCTGCAGAGTGCGCTGGACGAAGGGATTCGTGGCGCGACGATCGTTCATCCGTGGAACGCCGAGCTTTGCAAGTCGCCGCAGATCACCGGCGCTGAGGACTGGCCGGCGCTCGGTCTGCTGCTGGCGCCGCTGCTCGCTGCTGCAGATTGACGCCCAGTGGCAGGGGCGCTCTGCTTTGCGGCGAAGATTGACTGAAGCGTTGCAACTGGCGCCGTCGGTCTGCGTTGACGCTTAACTTCTAAGATAGAGCCTGATGCCACGCAAGTATTCGATCCCACTGATCGCGCTGTTCTCCTTCCTCGTCCTGCTTGTAGCCGGGGCTTTTGCCTACGACAACGCGACCTCGCAGACAATCTCGCCGGGAGTAACAGTCGCCGGCGTCGACGTCGGCGGGATGTCGGCAGTCGACGCCCGCAGCAAGCTTCGCCGCGACCTGCTCGGACAATTCGAGACGCCGGTGACGGTCACACGAGGCCCGGACTCGTGGCATCTAGCCGCCAACCGCTCAAGGGTTGAGGTAGACACCGACGGAAGTGTCAGCGCCGCCCTGGCGAAGAGCAATGCCGGCAACTTTGCGGTGCGTGCCTATCGAAAACTGACGGGAACCGAGCTCGACGCATCGATTCAACCGCAGGTCAGTTACTCAAAGCCGGCCGTTCAGACTTTTGTTGACCGAGTAGTCAAGGGCGTCGATCGGCCGGCAAAGGACGCTTCGCTGGCCTTCACGGTTTCAGCGGTTCAGCCGGTGCCGTCGAAGAGCGGTGTTGCCGTGAAGCAGCGTCAGCTGAAGCGGCAGGTAACCGCGGCGCTGATTACGCCGAACGCCGATCGTACAGTCACCGCGCAGGTTCGCGTGCTGAAGCCAAAGGTCACGACAAGTCAGCTGTCGGCCAAGTACCCGCTCCTGATAACCGTTGACAGGAACAACTTCAGGCTGACGCTGTTCAAGGACCTAAAGCCGGTCAAGACCTATCCGATCACTATCGGTATGGCCGGTTTTGAAACCCCGGCTGGTCTGTACTCAATCCAAAACAAGCAGGTCAATCCCACCTGGTACGTACCGGATCGGCCCTGGGCCGGTGATCTTGCAGGAACCGTAGTGCCGCCCGGTCCGACCAACCCGCTCAAGGCACGTTGGATGGGGATCGCTGGCGGCGCAGGCATTCACGGCACTGCCGAGCTAGGCTCGCTCGGCACCGCTGCATCGCACGGCTGCGTGCGGATGTCAATTCCGGACGTGATCGACCTGTACGACCGTGTCAGCGTCGGCGTCCCGGTCTTTGTCGCCTAACAGGAGGCTCGTTTGGCAGGCCGTTCAGATCGGCGATGGCGCTCGCGAATCCGGTCCGCCGCTGATCTGATTCAGCGGCACTTCCTCCCAGCCGTCTGCTTCAAGGCAGGCATGATGCTCGCTCCGGCGAAATACCAGTGATCCGAGAACAATCCCCTGCTGGCGGCGGCGCATCACCGCGTACCAAAGCGTCGTTGCGTCGCCCGAGCCTTGGATCCGATGCCATGGTCGGGGCGGCGAGTCGCCGCGACGACAGATGCGGTCGGCTTCAAGACCGGCCTCAGTCGAGACCTGACCGCTTTCCGTATTGATGAAGAACAACGCCACAGAGACCGAGGATACGAATCAGCCGCTCTCACCGCAGTGGACAGCTGCGATCGAGCTGCTTGGGGATGATCTGCTGCGCCGCGGCAGCGCGGCTGGAACGCAGCGCGCTTACCGCAGCGATCTTGAACAGTTCGCTCGCTGGGCGTTTCCAGCACAGCTGCAGCCGACCGATGTTGATGCCCGGCAGCTACGTCGCTACGCCGCTTGGTGCGGCGAGTTGGAGCTTGCAGCCTCGACCGTCGCGCGCAAACTGGCAGCGCTGCGCGCCTGCTTCAGGACGTTGCGCGAACACGGGATCGTTGAACAGAACCCGGCCGAGCTGGTTGCCGCCCCAAAGGGGCCGTCAAATCTGCCGCGAGTCCTGCGCCAGAGTGAGCTGGCACAGCTGATCGACAGAATCCCGGGCGGTACGGCGCTGGAACTGCGTGACCGTGCGCTGATTGAACTGGCCTACGGCTCGGGGCTACGGGCCGAGGAGCTGGTAAGTGCCGAGCTGCTGGCGGTTGAGTTCGACTCCGAGCAGATTACGGTTGAAGGCAAAGGCGCGAAGACACGGATCGTCCCGATCGGCGAGTATGCGCGTCGTGCGTTGAGCGTCTACCTAGAGCGGGGACGGCCAGCGCTGCTGACCGACGCGGCGCAGAGCGCTCTCTTCCTCTCCAAATCCGGCCGTCGACTGCAAAGCTCGGACGTTCGCCGCCGGCTGCGGATCTGGGCGCGAGCCGCCGAGCTGCCAGGTCGGGTTCACCCGCACGCCCTGCGCCACTCGTTTGCGACCCATCTGCTCGACGGCGGTGCCGACCTGCGCGCAATCCAGGAGCTGCTCGGTCACGAGCACCTGTCCAGCACGCAGATCTATACACGGGTGGAGTCGGCCCGGTTGCGCAGCGCCTACAGTGCCAGCCATCCACGCGCCTGAGCGAACCGCTGCGCCGCTTGTTGCTGCCCCCGCTACCGTTGACAGCGATGGGCATTCGCCAAATCTCAACCAATCGCGACCCTTCGCCCTGCGCCGTCTGCCAGCGCAACCTGCTGCGCGGCGAGCAGCACGACCTGTTCATTCACGGCGGTCAGCGGCGGATCGTCTGTGAACTGTGTACCGGTCGTGCGACGTCGCAAGGTTGGATCCGCGAGTCGGCTGACTTGGCTCCGGCCAGCGGCCGGATTGGCTGGATCAAGCGCAGTCAGGGCCGCTCGCTTACCGGCCGCCGCGGCAGGCGTGACGAGCAGCCGGCAGCAGAGCTTCTGGTGCCAGCGGAGGCCGAAGCGCTTGTGGGCGAGGATCAAGACGGAGAGCGCTTTGGCCCGGAGCCGGAGCCGCCGCCGCTCACCGACCGGGAAACCTCCGAGTTTGCTCTGCCGCCGAAGCACGAGGTTTCGGTCAATGAACGGGCCGTTCGCGCCGTGCCCACGCATGCCGACCGGAAGGGCGCGCGGGCGATTGAGATTTTCAACGCCGGCGAGCACCCGCGAACGATTGCAACGCTGGCCCGCACGCTCGGCGCACCGATTGTCAGCGTCAGGCCGTCACGGAGCGAGGGCAGCATCGTGTCGGTGGTGATCGGCTGGGAGCTCTCTTGGTACCGCTACGAAGTAGATTTGGCCGACGAGGGATCGGGCGCCCGGCTGATCGACAAGGGAAGTGAGCTGGGAGAGCTAGATCAGAACAACCGCATCCCAAATGCTGTCGCCGACTCCGCGGGACTGCTGCATACGGCAGTTGACGCTTAGTGAAGCTGACCGTTCACGTTGACGGCGGTTCGCGCGGCAACCCCGGCCCTGCTGCGGCCGGCGCTGTCGCTACAAATAGCGAGGGCCAGATCGTCGGCGAGCGTGGCGAGCTGATCGGTGAGGCGACCAACAACGTCGCTGAGTACATGGCGGTGCTGCTCGGCGCACGGCTTGCGCAGGAGTTTGGTGCGAGCGAACTGGAGTTGGTCAATGACTCGGAGCTGATCGCCCATCAGCTAACGGGTCGCTACAAAGTCAAGCACGCCGATATGAAGCCGCTCCACGCTGAAGCCGTTGCGCTGCTTGCAGGTTTCGATAGTTGGTCTATTCGCTGCGTCCGTCGCGACCAGAACGTTGAAGCCGACTTGCTCGTCAATCAGACGCTCGACGCCGGCGCACTCTGACGCTGGGCTTTACTGCGCTAGGGCTGCGGGTAGCGCTGCTAACTAGAGCAGCCCGGCCTTCGGGCCGTCCGCTTCATTCTTGCTGCCGATTCCTGTCTTCTGCAGCAGCGCCCATCCTGCTGGTAGCAGAGAAGCGGCGAACGCCAGCTTCACAAGATCGCCGAGGATGAACGGCTGAACGCCGGTCTTATAAGCTTCAGTCCAGCCGAATGCAACGCCATCGCCAGCCGGATCCCAGCTCGCTAGCCACGGCACTCCGAAGGCGTAGATGATGATGTTGCCGAGCAGCAGCACGCCGACCATCGCCATCACGCGTCGGTCGGCTCCGCGCTCGGCAAGCCAACCTACGACGGCGGCGGCAACGATGAATCCGATGATGTAGCCGCCGGTTGCGCCGGTAATCACGTCCCAGCCACTGGACTGATCGCTGAAGATCGGCGCACCGAGCGCGCCGATGATGAAGTAGAGGAACATTGCGAGTGCGCCGCGGCGTGATCCAAGCACGCCGCCGACGAGGAGGACGCCGAGCGTCTGGCCGGTGAAGGGCACCGGATACCAAGGGATTGAGATCTGAGCTAGCCCCGCTACGAGGGCGGTGCCGCCGAGTACCAGCGCGATATTGCCGAGAATCACGTTGCTGCGTTCCTGCGAATGTGGCATCAGTCGATCGGCGATCGTTCCGTAACGCTCTGCGTGCATCTGACTTTGCTCCTTCGGTAAGCGGGTTAAGTCCAGCGATCCTACGACATCGTGGCTAGCTGCGCGTGGCGCCGACCAGCAGTCCGCGCGCGATACAGATGCCGCTTGAATACGAAATCTTCTCTCGCAATCGCAACCGCTGCAACTGCACTGCTCGCCGCCTGCGGCAGCTCCTCCAGCACCGACACGACGGTCGCGACGACGAGCGCCGTCGGCGCACCGTACTAGGCCCCAAGCAGTAACGCTAAGCCGGCCATAGCCAGCATTGAGCCGACGATCCCGGCTGCCGCCTGCGTGCGGTATTCACGCGGTCCCAGAGCATCCGGGAGCAGTTCGAGCACGACCAGTGCGAGCATCGCGCCGGCCGCAAAACCGAGCGACCACGGCAGCAGCGCTGTGATCTGCTCAACCAGTAGGAATGCGACGACTGCGCCGATCGGCTGGGGAACGCTGGTTCCAACCGCCGCCCAGAACTGCTGACGGGTCGAGAAGCCGGCCTGCGCCATCGGGATCGCCGTCGCCGTTCCTTCAGGGACATTCTGAAGCGCGATCGCGATGAAGACGAAAAGGCCAAGCGTGCTGTCGGCCGACCAGGACGAGCCAAGCGCGAACCCCTCCGGCAGGCTGTGCACGAAGAGCACGGCAAATACGAGTACCGAACGGCGTGTGTGGATGCCGCTGCGCTTACCGATCTGTAGATCGCGGCCGTGCATTACCTTCTGCCCGGCGAGCAGGAAGAGCACGCCGATCACGCCGCCGACAAACAGCGGCACCCACTGAGCGTTTCTGATTGGCTCAATGATTAGGCCGACCGAAGCGGCCGTCATCACGCCAGCGGCAATCCCCCAGAGCAGCGGTCGCCAGCGATTCGTCCGTTCCGGCCCCAGCCAGGCGACCGGCAGCGCGCCGAGGCCGGTGGCCAGCGCAGTGACGCAGGCGGCCAGGAATACGGTCAGTAATGCCACCGCCGCAGATTAGGGCAGCGGGCGGCGCCCGCCTGACCGGCGCGTGGCGGTACGAAACGTGCCTGACCGCCGTTAGCATGCCGGACGGCTCAGTCAACGATTAGCTTCGGGACGGCAGCCCGGCGCCAGCAGCGCCCGGCCTGCGATCCCGCGCCGCAATGAGTTAACTCATTGCGGTCTATTCACGGCGGATACGCGGTTGAGCAAGCCGCGCGCTAACCTCGCCGCTCAATGATTTCCACCAGCCAACTCGGAGCGTGCTGTCAACCCCACTACGGTCGGTTGCGGGTTGTGTCTACTGCGGTTTGTGAGCTGACGGCGAGCGGCTGACGGGGTAGTGTTCTGCCTATGGGACGCGAGGACGATTAAACGATCGAACCAGGCGCGGATCTGAAAAGCGCCGACCTGACCGACGCTGACCTGACCGTGGCGAACCTGCACGGCGCGTGGCTGTGCGGCGCGAACCTGCACGGCGCGAACCTGACCGGCGCGAACCTGCACGGCGCGAACCTGAAGGGCACCAAGATGCGCGGCGCGAATATGACCGGCGCAATAATGCCGGACGGCACAATCCACGATTAGATCCACCGGCGGGGTAGTGTTCTAGCTATGGGACGTGAGGAGGATTACACAATCGAACCAGGGGCGGACCTGACAGAAGCGAACCTGCGTGGCGCGAACCTGACCGACGCAAATCTGAACGGCGCTGACCTGTCTGGCGCGGAGCTGTACCAGGCGGACCTGAACGGCGCGAACCTGCACGACGCGAACCTGCACCGGGCGCACCTGTACGGCGCGAACCTGTACCACGCGAACCTGCGTCGCGCTGACCTGTCCGGCGCGAACCTGCACCGGGCGCACCTGCGCGGCGCTGACCTGTCCGGCGCGAATCTGACCGGCGCGATCCTGAAGGGCACCAAGATGCGCGGTGCGAATCTGACCGGCGCAACTATGCCGGACGGCTCAGTCCACAAGTAGCTTCGGGACGGCAGACCGGACGAGTCGCTCCCGGCCTGCGATCCCACGCCGCGATGAATTAACTCAGGGTGTTCTGTTCACGGCGGATACACGGTTGAATAACCCGCGCGCTAACCTCGCCGCTCAATGATTTCCACCAACCAACTCTAGAGCGTGCTGTCAACCACATTAGGGTCGGTTGCGGCCGGTAACTAGGGCGGCTTGTGAGATAACGGCGGGCTGCTGACGGGGTAGTGTTCCAGCTATGGGACGTGAGGACGATTACACGATCGAACCAGGCGCGGACCTGATCGGCGCGAACCTGAAGGGCGCGAACCTGCGCGGCGCGAACCTGCGCGGCGCGAACCTGCGCGGCGCGAACCTGACCGGCGCTGACCTGACCGGCGCGAACCTGACCGGCGCTGACCTGACCGGCGCGAGCCTGATCGGCGCGAACCTGATCGGCGCGAACCTGACCGACGCGAAGCTGCGCGAAGCGAACCTGATCAGCGCGGATCTGAGCGGCGCGGACCTGAGCAACGCGGACCTGCACTGGGCGAAGCTGTACGGCGCGAACGTGACCGGCGCGAACCTGAGCCGCGCGAAACTGCAGGGCGCGAACCTGTCCGACGCGGATCTGAGCGGCGCGAACCTCACCGGCGCGAGCCTGATCGGCGCGAGTCTGATCGGCGCGAACCTGTACAGCGCGAACCTGACCTACGCGAACCTGACCGACGCGAAGCTGAGCGGCGCGAACCTGACCGACGCGAAGCTGAGCGGCGCGACAATGCCGGACAGCTCAATCCACAAGTAGCTTCGGGACGGCAGGCCGGACGAGTCGCTCCCGGCCTGCGATCCCACGCCGCTATGAGTTAACTCAGGGTGGTCTGTTCACGGCGGATATGCGGTTGAGCAACCCGCGCGCTAACCTCGCCGCTCAATGATTTCCACCAATCAACTAAAGAACGGAAACCACATCGAGGTTGACGGAACCGTCTTCAAGGTTGTCGACTTCCAGCACGTCAAGCCCGGTAAGGGGCCGGCCTTCGTCCGCACGAAGCTGCGCCGCGCTTCAGACGGCAATGTGATCGACAAAACCTTCCGTGCCGGCGAGAAGTTCCGTTCAGTCCGTTCCGAAGCGCGGCGGATGAGCTTCCTTTACTCAGACGGCACCGATGCTCACTTCATGGACAGCGAGAACTTTGACCAGATTGCGATCCCGATGGCGCTCATCGCCGACGAGCTGCGTTGGACCAAGCCGAATGATGACGTCGACCTTCTGTTCATCGACTCCGAGCCGAGCGCGCTGCAGCTGCCAGCCTCAGTCGAACTCGCAGTATCGGAGACCGAGCCGGGGCTGCGCGGCGACACCGCGTCGGGTGGCGGCACCAAGCCGGCGACGCTTGAGACCGGCGCCGTGATTCAGGTGCCGCTGTTCGTCAACATCGGTGACCGGATCAAGGTCCAGACCGACAGCGGCGACTACATGTCGCGCGCCTAGCCGCGCGAACGTGTCCCGTCGCAGCGAGCAGCGCCGCGCCGCGGCCTTTATTCTCTATGAGGCTGAGGTCGCTGGCACAAGCGTCAGCGACCTGCTGGAACGCGGCGCGTCGCCACTAACCCGGTCACTTGTTCACGCCGCTGATGACCGCGGCGAGCAGCTCGACCAGATCATCGGCCGCTATTCGATCGGCTGGAGTATCGAGCGGATCGCAACGCTGGAGCGCTGCATCATGCGGATCGCGCTGGTCGAGATGCTCTATCCGGACGCTGTTCCGGCCAAGGCACCGATCCCACCGGAAGGCGCAATTGACAACGCGGTCGAGGTAGCTAAGCAGTACTGCGGCGAGCAGTCGCCTGGCTTTGTAAACGGCATCCTCAACGCGGCAATGGCCGAGATCGGGCAGACTCCCCCCGACGATGACTGATCTCGATACAACGGCAATTGACGATCTGGTTGGGCAGCTTGAGCGCGCCGCGCAGCAGCTCCGTGGGGGAGACCTGTCGAGCGACGCGGCGGCATCGCTGGTTGAGGACTGCGCCGCCCTTGCGGGCCAGGCGTCGGCCGAGCTGGAGCGGCTTTCAAAAGCCGGCCCCGACGAACAGCTGCCCGGTCAAGAGACGCTGCTCTGAGGCGACGGTGAGTTACCCTGACGACCTGCGCGAACAGGTCGACCAGTACCTCCAGCAGCTGCAGTTCAGTGACGGGCCGACGACGGCAGGACTCGAGCAGGCGATGCGTTACTCGCTGCTGGCCGGAGGCAAGCGGATCCGGCCCGTGCTGGCTTTGGCGACTGCGACGGCGCTCGGAGAGCCAGCGCAGAACGTACTGCCATTGGCTGCGGCACTAGAGATGGTTCACAGCTACTCGCTGATCCATGACGACCTGCCAGCGATGGACGATGATGATCTGCGGCGCGGCAAGCCGTCTTGCCACGTCGCCTTCGGTGAGGACGTAGCAATCCTCGCTGGCGATGCACTGTACGCCGAGGCCTTTCGCCTGATTCTGACTGAGCAGGCCAGCGACTCGACAAAGCTGTTGGCGGCGGCGGCCGAGCTGGCGGCGGCAACTGGCGTCAACGGAATGGTCGGCGGTCAGTATCTGGATGTTGAGGGCGCTGCAGCCGATGGTCCGGAAGGGCTGCGCGAGCTGCACGCCCGCAAGACGGGGCGGCTGATTAACTCATCGGTCGAGTGCGTCTGCCTGCTGCTCGGAGTCGACGCAGAGGCGCTTCTGCGTTACCGAGCATTCGCTGCCGAGCTTGGCGTTCTTTTCCAGATCGTCGATGACATCCTCGACGTCACCGGCTCCGATGAACAGCTCGGCAAGCCATCAGGCAGCGATCAGCGCCACGGCAAACGGACCTACGTCAGCGAGTTTGGGTTGGAGCAGGCAAAAGCGCTCGCCGCTGCCTCACACGAGCAGACTCGTGCAGCGCTGGCGCTTGCCGCTCCGGCCGGCGCCAAGCAGCTGGAACGGATCACCGATTTCATCGCTGAGCGTGAGAGTTAGACTAGGCAGCTACGTATTATGGACGGACCCCGCCTGATGGAACGTATTCTCAACTCAATCAACGGCCCCGACGACCTCAACGGTCTCGATGACGCACAGCTGCAGCAGCTTGCTCAGGAGGTGCGCGAGTTCATCATCGACACGGTCGGCGAGATCGGCGGTCACTTTGGCGCCAACCTCGGCGCCTGCGAACTGGCGGTGGCACTCCACTCGGTACTTGACTCACCACGCGACAAAATCCTCTGGGACGTCGGCCATCAGGCCTATCCGCACAAGGTTTTGACCGGGCGGCGCGATCAGCTGGCGACGATCCGCCAATACGGTGGCCTGGCGCCGTTCTGCTCGATTGCAGAGAGCGAGCACGACATCATGGGCGCCGGCCACGCCTCAACCTCGATCGGCTACGGCGTTGGCCTGAAGGAAGGAATGCGGCTGCTCGGTCGTCCCAATCAAGGCCGTGTAGCTGCAGTGATTGGCGATGGAGCGATGACCGGCGGCGTTGCCTTCGAGGCGATCCAGCAAGCCGGCGGCCTTGGCACGCCGATGGTCGTCGTGCTAAACGACAACGGCATGTCGATGGCCCCGAACGTTGGCGCGCTGTCACGCTACTTCAACCGCGTGCGGCTCAACCCAAAGTTCTGGCATGCGCGCGAAGGGGTCGAGGATCGCCTCAGTCACCTGCCTGCCGGGATCGGCGCGCGGGTGGAGAAGCTCGGGCCGCAGCTAAAGGAGTCGTTGAAGGCTTTCTGGGCGCCGGGGCTCTTCTGGGAGGAACTCGACTGGGCCTACGTCGGGGTTGTTGACGGGCACGATGTTGCTGCGCTGCGCCAGGCACTGGGCGCTGCCTTTGCTGCTGACCGGCCGGTTGTTGTTCACATCACGACCGTCAAGGGCAAGGGGTTTGCCCCAGCCGAAGAGGGCGGCCTTGAGGGGATGGAGCAGTGGCACGTCGCAAAGCCGGGCTCGATTGAAGACCGCTCACCGGTTACGAAGAAAGCGCCAAAGCCGGTAACAGCCGCGCCGCCGACCTACACCGAGGTCTTCGGCAACGCGATAACCAGCGAGGTGCGGGCTAACCGACGCGTCGTTGGGATCACGGCGGCGATGAACTCCGGCACCGGTTTGAACATCCTCCAGGCGGCCGAACCTGACCACTACTTCGACGTCGCTATCGCTGAACAGCAGGCCGTGCTGTTTGCCGCTGGCATGGCGCTTGAAGGAGTGCGGCCGGTCTGCGCCATCTACTCAACCTTCCTGCAGCGCGCTTATGACCAGATCGTTCACGACGTGGCGCTGCAGTCGCTGCCGGTGATCTTTGCGATGGATCGGGCCGGCCTGGTCGGCGACGACGGCCCAACCCATCACGGCGCCTTTGACATCGTCTATATGCGCCTGCTGCCGAACATGACGCTGATGGCGCCGCGAGATGAGGCGCAGCTCGTTCACCTCCTCCATACTGCGATCGCGCACGAGAGCGGCCCTGTGGCGTTGCGCTATCCGCGCGGCGCAGGCGTCGGCGTTGAGCTGCCTGATAAGCCAGAGCTGATCGAGATTGGGACAGGCGAGATTCTGCGCGAGGGCCGGCGCGTCGCGCTGCTCGGCTACGGGCACGGCGTCTCAATGTCGCTCGCAGCCGCCGACATTCTCACCGAGGCCGGGCTTGACGTGACCGTTGCCGATGCTCGCTTCGCCAAGCCGCTCGACAGCGCCCTGCTGGCGCAGCTCGCGGCTGAGCACGAGCTGATCGTCACGGTTGAGGACGGCGTGCTGAGCGGCGGCTTTGGCAGCGCCGTGATGGAGCACTACAACGACGCTGGCACAAAGGCACCGCGGATTCTGCGAATTGGTCTGCCTGATCGCTATGTCACTCACGGCAAGCCGGCGCTGCTCTACGAAGAGGTTGGGCTGACCGGCGCGAAGATCGCCGAGCGGATCAGTGCGCTAATCGCAGTCGGCGACGAGATCGCCGCCGGCGCCTAAACCGACCCGACAAAAAGAAACGACCCGCCACTTTGGCGAGCCGTCTCGGGGAGGAGAGATACTTCTGTATGGGTCCAGCTGTGAAGTCGCTGCGAAATTATGCTGCAGACGACTGACCAGCACTCTGACCGACTCCCGCCGCAAAAAGTGTGAGGGGCATCACATAACGTCTGTGAGCTACAGCACACACAAAGCGCCGTTTGGTCGTGCGCCCGGTAGCGTCTGGCGGACGATGGCCGAACGAATCCGCCTTGACGCGCTGCTGACGCAGCGCGGACTCTTTGAGTCACGCTCACGCGCCGCCGCCGCCGTGATGGCTGGCGACGTGCGTCTGACTGCGCCCGGGGCTCGCAGCGCCAAGCCTGGACAGATGGTGCCCGAGGACGCAGAAATCGAGGTGACGGAGCGGCCGCGCTACGTCTCGCGCGGGGGAATCAAGCTTGAGAACGCGCTGGCCGGCCTCGGGCTTGACGTCAGCGGCCGGCTGGCGCTTGACGCCGGTTCGTCAACCGGCGGGTTCACCGACTGCTTGCTGCAGCGTGGCGCGGCCGAGGTGGTCACCGTCGATGTTGGCTACGGCGAACTTGCCTGGTCGCTGCGTGAGGACGCTCGCGTCCACGTCATTGAGCGCACCAACGCCCGCGAACTAAAGGCTGACCAGCTGCCATACCGTCCCGACCTGCTTACAGCCGACCTGTCGTTCATCTCACTGACGAAGGTGCTGCCGGCGCTGATCGACTGCGTGGCCACGCCTTTTGACGCCGTTGTGATGGTCAAGCCACAGTTTGAGGTTGGCCGTGACCGGGTTGGGCGCGGCGGCGTCGTGCGAGATCCCGAGCTACGGCGCGAGGCGGTCGCCGCGGTCGCCAAGTTTGCGCGCGAGCGTTGCGGCGTCGCCGTGCTCGGCTTCGCGCCCTCAGGGCTGCCGGGACCGAAGGGAAATATTGAAAGCTTCATTCATCTCGCGGAGAGTGGCCGCAGCGGCGCGCTAAGCAGCTTCGGAGCTGCGATCGAGGCGGCAGAGCTATGAGTGGCGCTGAGATCAACGGCCCGATAACGCTCTTTTCGCACGCCCGTCTGGGCGAAACCGACGACGCGCTGCGCCACCTGATTGGCCTCGCGCAGAGCCGCGGACTAACTGTCAGGCTGGACGCCGACGAGACGGCCAAGCACCCCTCGATAGCAGAGGGGCCGGGGGTTGAGCTGAACGCCGCGATCGACCACGATGCCCGCCTTGCGGTCGCGCTCGGTGGCGACGGCACGGTGCTGCGCGCGCTGCGTGCCTACGCCGGCACCAGCGTCCCGGTGATCGGCGTCAACTTCGGCGAGGTCGGCTTCCTCGCCGCGATCAGTCGTGATGACGTGGCGGCAGGCCTTGAGCGGGCGGTCGAAGGTGACTTTGATCGGTTGACACTGCCAGCAATCGAGGTTGAGTTTGACGGCGGCAGTGCCGTGGCGATCAACGACATTGCGCTGACGCGGCGGGCTGGGGACCGCGTTGCCCAGCTGGCCTACGCGGTCAGCGGCGAAGAGGCCGGCAGCGTTCGCTGCGACGGCCTCGTCGTTGCCACGGCGGCCGGCTCAACCGGTTACAACCTGGCTAACGGTGGTCCGGTGATGGCGTGGGGGGTCGAGGGCTACGTGATCTCATTCATCGCGCCGCACTCGCTGACGGCGCGGGCACTTGTGATCGCACCGGAAGATGAGCTGACGGTCAGCAATGACTCGCATGACCCGGTTGAGCTGTCGATCGACGGCCGTCCGCTCGTTGAGATCGCCCCGGCGGCGCAGATCACGGCGCGTTTCCGCCCCAACGTCTCAGTGCTCGCGCTCCCAGCCGACTCAAGCTTCTACCGGCGGCTGCGCGAAACGTTCGGTCGGTTGGCTTCGTCGTAGCGTCGCCGGAGCTGACAGGCAGGATCGTTGGACGCCCAGGCCAGCGGGTTGGGAAACGTCGTGGTCGGTTGGTCCGGCAGCGGGCCAAATGGGCTGAGCTCCGTCGCAGCGACAGCGGCCGCGAAGACGCAGTAGCCAGGGCGGGTCTCCGATCCGGGTGAGATCAGGCCGCTATCCCAAAGAGGGGGTGCTTCACCTTGCCACTGGTATACGTCAAAGCCCACCACCCGGTTCTGCGGTCGGCGCGACTGAGCGAGCAGGAATGCTAGGTCGGAGGCTGCAGCATCTTGTCCGCGTTGCAGTCCTCCGGGCAAGCGCACCAACCCGCCTTGTTCGGTCAGGCGTACGCTGCTGTTCGCGGGCAGCAAGGCGATGAAGGCTTGGAGGCGGGCCATCGGATCGTGCTGATCGTGATCGCCTCCGTCGGCGTACGCGTGCCAAGCCCACTGCAGAGGAGCTGGCTTTCCGGAACCTTTGAGGTATTCCCTCAGGTACGCGGCGGTGAAGCGCGAATCCAGAAAGTCGCCGGCAAGCGCCTGGCAGCCGCGTCTTATGCACAGTTGCCGAACTACGCTGAAGAAGCGACCTGCCTGAAGCGGGCTGTCGCTGGTTGCAGCACTTAGGTTGGGTTCGTTCCATGCGGAAATCGCCCGGATCATTGGTCGGTAGCCAGCGAGGTCGAGCCGGTTCAGAGTCGATTCCACGGCGCGGCGATACTGCGCCGTTCCAGGTAGTCGTTCCGGCTGATCCCGGGAGGCCTTGAAGGCGATTAGGACATCCTCAATCCCAGCTTCCCTCGCCGCCGCCCACCACCGGGCGAGGCGTAGCTGCTCATCGGCAAGGCCCGGGAACGATCGGGTATCACCGTGGGCATACAGATCCCACGACACTTGAACGCGGGCTCGCGTCAGACCAAGCACAAGGAAGCGGGGATCGGCGAACGAAGCGGGCTGCTCTCCGGAAAGGCCGAACCGGAGGTTTGTCCCGGCGGTAGCTGAGCCGGACGTCGACCGGACTGAGCGCGGCTCGTTCGGGCCGCTTGCAGGCCGACCGCCGCTACTTGAACAGGACGCCACGGCCAGAAGGGCTGCGACGCCAACAATCGCGAGCGGAGCCGCCAGCCAGACTGATGAACGAGTGGGCGATCGGTGGATCAGTCGAGTATGCCCGACGCGGCTCGCCTGGCCCAGACCTGCGGATGATTGTTGCGAGCCTGTCCTCGGCTAACGAAGAGGCACGCAATCGGAGGCCCGATCCGTCCCCGCGCGCTGGTAAACCGAACGAGTGCTGCACGAACTGCGGGTTGAAAATCTATTGTTGATCGAGCGCGCTGAGCTGCGGCTGGTGCCAGGGCTAAACGTGCTTACCGGCGAGACCGGCGCCGGCAAGACGGTGCTTGCACATGCGCTCGACCTGCTGCTGGGTGGGCGGCCGAAGGCCGGGATCGTGCGGCCTGGGGCGGAGGAGGCGTACGTCGAAGGAGTCTTCGACCTGAACGACGAGATGCGGGCCGTGCTGGGCGGCCGGATCGCGGCTGACGCCGAGGAGCTCGTGCTGGCGCGGCGCGTCGCAGCCGAAGGGCGGACCAAGGCGATGATCAACGGGCGCGCCGCCACTGTCGGCGAGCTGCGTGATGTCGCCACGACGATGCTCGTCTTCTACGGCCAGCACGAGCATCGCAAGCTGACTGTTGCTTCCGCCCAGTTAGAGATCCTCGACGGCTTCTGCGGCGCCGAGCAGATTGCCCGTAGGGCCGAGATGGCGGCCGCTCAGGCCTCCGTTACGCAGCGCCGTGCCCGGCTTGACGAGCTGCGCGAACTGGACGGCGCGCGCGAGCGCGAATTGGACCTGCTGCAGTTTGAACTAGCAGAGATCGACGAGGCTGCTCCGAGCGAGAGTGAGCAGCAGGAGCTGCTTGCTGTCCGCGGCCGCCTAGCCCACGTGGAGGGCCTGCGGGTCGCGGCCTTCGGTGCCAGCGAGGTGCTGGCGCCGGACGACGGCGAGGGAGTCAACTCGCTGCTTGCCTACGCAGGCGGCGGGCTTGATGGCGTCAGCGGCATAGATCCGCAGCTCGATCAGATTACGGCCCGCTGGCGTTCGCTTGCGCTGGAGGCCGATGACATCGGCCGCGACCTGCGTAGCTACTGCGAGCAGCTTGGCGTCGAGCCGGGGCTCTTGGAGAAGACGGAGGAGCGGCTGGCGCTACTCGACCGCCTGAAGCGAAAGCACGGCGGTTCGATCTCCAGCGTGCTCGAATACGCCGAGCAGTCGCGCCAGCGGCTGGCTCTGCTCAACGACGCTGAAGCCTCGATCGAGCTGGCTGAAGCCGAGCTGGCCGAAGCGGCGGCAACGAGCAAACGGATCGCCCAGCAGCTTCATAAGGCTCGGGCTGCGGCGGCCCCGAAACTTGCCGACGAGGTGCGCGGCCGGCTCGACGAGTTGGCAATGCCCGGGGCGAGCTTCTCGGTTGAGCTGGGCGAACGTGATGCTGGCCCGAGCGGAGTCGACAGCGCCGAGTTCATGATTGCCGTCAACCCCGGCGTGCCGCCAGGGCCACTGCGCGATGTCGGCTCGGGCGGTGAGCTGTCGCGCGTGATGCTGGCACTGCTCGGCGTTGCGAACGATCGTGCCTCGACGACGCTGGTCTTCGATGAGATCGACGCCGGGATCGGCGGCAAGACGGCACGCGTCGTCGGTGAGCGGCTGCGCAACCTCGCTGCCGGCCGCCAAGTGCTCTGCATTACGCACCTGCCGCAGATCGCTTCGCTGGCCGATCGGCACTTCTCAATCGAGAAGGATTCCTCGACCGATCCGGTGCTGACCACGGTTACCGAGCTGGGCGAGCAGCAGGTCGTTGGCGAGTTGGTTCGGATGCTTGGCGCCGACGAGGACGACAGCGCAGCGCTGCGTCATGCGCGTGATCTGCGCAGCGCCGCCTAGCCGGTTGAGCCGAGCCCGCCTAAACTCGCGTAGATGACGCTGCCTGCTCAGGGATCCGGTGCCGCACGGCCGATCGTTCGCGGCCCAGTACGCAGCGGCCGGCGGACCAAGAAGCTGGTACGGAGCATCCGTCCGGGTGAGATCGCGCTGATCGACCACGACGACCTGGACCGCGTTTCGGCCGAAGATCTGATCAGCGCCGAGGTTGTGGCAGTGCTCAACTGTCAGCCGTCGCGCTCCGAGGAGTATCCGAACATGGGGCCGCTGCTGTTGATCGAGGCCGGCATCACGCTGGTCGACCTTCCTGATGACAAGCTCTTTGACCTCTGCCGTGACGGTGATGCGCTGGAACTGCGCGGCGGTGAGGTCTGGCGCAGTGGCACTCTGGTTAGCGCCGGAGCGCTGCAGGAGCCGCAGATGGTCCGCTCTGAAAACGCGCAGCGCCGGCGAGAGATCGGCGGCGCGCTGGAGGCCTTCGCGCGCAACACGGTCGAGCACATGGTGGAAGAGCAGGACCTGTTGTCAGGGAAGATCGCGCTGCCGCGCTTTGACACCGACTTCCGCGATCGGCCGGCGCTAATAGTTGTCCGCGGCGTCAACCATCAGGCCGACCTGCAGGCGCTGCGGCCCTACATCCGCGACACACGGCCGGTGCTGGTCGGCGTCGATGGCGGCGCCAACGCGATTCTCGAGGAAGGCTTCAAGCCCGACATGATCGTCGGTGATATGGACTCGGCATCGGAGTCGACGCTGCGCTGCGGCGCCGAGCTGGTGGTTCACGCTTACCCGGATGGACGCGCGCCGGGCCGCGAGCTGCTCGACCGTTTAGGGCTTGAGCACAAGACTGTGCCGGCTCCGGCGACCAGTCAGGACGTGGCGATGCTGATCGCCGGCGAGAAGGGCGCATCGCTAATCATCTCGGTCGGATCACAGTTCAATCTGGTCGAGTTCCTTGACAAGAACCGCCGCGGCATGTCGTCCACCTTTCTAACGCGACTGCGTCTGGGGGAGAAGATCATTGATGCCAAGGGCGTCAGTCGGCTCTACCGGCCATCGCCCGGTAGTTCGCCGGCGCTGATCGTGCTGGCCGCAGGGGTGGTCGCATTCGTCACGATCGTGTTGGTGACGCCGGGGCTGCGCGATGTCGCTGACCTGCTGTGGCTCAAACTTCGACTACTGCTCGGCGGGAACCTCTAGGGTCGCGGCGGTGTTTGACTTTCGCTACCACGCCGTTTCGCTTGCGGCCGTGCTGGTTGCACTGGCCGTCGGCGTGCTGCTTGGCGTCGCAATCGGTGACGCTGGGCTTGTCTCATCGGCCGAGAAGCAGCTGCGCGCCAGTCTGCGCAACGACGTCCGCAGCGCCCAGCAGAAGCAGCAGCTCGCCGAGTCGCAGCTGACCGACGCCCAGCGTTACGTGCGCGCCTCGTATCCGTTCGTCGTCGCGCGCCGCCTGCAAGGTGTTCGCGTCGGCTTGCTGTTCCTCGGCGAGCCCGATGAGGGGCTGGCGGCCGACGTGCGCAGCGCACTGGAAGGAAGCGGCGGGCAGCTGACCGGAACGTTGGCACTGAGAGAGCCACCCGACACTGCCGCGCTCGCCGCGAGCGCTTCCGGCAGTCGCTACGAGCAACTCGGCAGCAGCCCGCAGCTGCTGAGGCCGTTCGGCGCGTCGATCGGACGCCAGCTGATCATTGGGGGCAAGCTACTGCGCAGCGAGGCTGGCGCACTGTTCACCAGCCGGGCGGGGCAGCTGGGCCCGTTCGACGTTGTCGTTGTGGCGCGCCGACCGCGGACGCTGACCGCTGACGCCGCGGCGCAGACCGATCTGCTGGAGAACGGCATGATGAGTGGCCTGACGAAGACGCGGGTCGCCGTCGTCGGCGTTCAGAGCAGCGACGTGCAGCCAACGCAGGTCGTCTGGTATCGCCGGCACGGCCTGTCAAGCGTTGACAACCTTGAGCAGACCGCAGGTCAAGCGGCGCTGGTTCTTGCCTTGGCCGGCACATCGGGCAGCTTCGGCGGCGGTCCTGACGCCGGCGCGCTGCTGCCCGGCCCCGAAGTCGCCACCCGATAGCCGCTATTCGCGCTCTTCAAAGTCGAGCGCTGCCGAGTTGATGCACCAGCGCTGACCACTGGACTGGGGCCCGTCATCGAAGACGTGTCCTAGGTGCCCGCCGCACTGGGCGCAGAGCGCTTCGGTCCGGCGGCTGCGGTGAGAGTTGTCGTCAACAAGTGTCACGGCATGCGAAGCAACCGGGTCGGTGAAGCTTGGCCAGCCGGTACCGGAGTCAAACTTTGTATCGGAGGCAAACAGCTCCGCGTTGCAACCACGGCAGCGGTACATGCCGCTGCCCTTTGAGTCGACAAAGGCGCCGCTGAACGGCCGCTCGGTTGCCGCTTGGCGCAGCACCGCGTAGGCCTTACGATCGAGCTGTTGGCGCCACTCTTCGTCGCTCTTCTGCTGCGGGTCGGGGCTCTGCTCGCTGGCCATCGCTGCTCCTCTGTGTTGACTTCGATCAACGTTAACGTAGAGCATCTCCGGCGCGGAGAATGCTCGTCCGCGAGCCTCGCTAGGTTGCTCACGTGCGGGCGCTTCCATTGATCTTCGCTTTCCTCTTCGCTCTGGCCCTCGCACCCTCGCTGCTCAGCTTCCTGATCGCAGGAGGCCACCTTCGGTCGAACTACCGGGACGCGATGCTTCCATGCCCAATCGGTTTGCTGATCACTGCCTCCGCACTGAGCGCGCTGATTCCACTGGCTTTGCTTGCCGGCCTGTTTGACCTGCAGACGCTCAGCCAAGTAGGCCTGCCGCTGATCCTCGGCGTTGCTGCGCTGGGAATCGCCGATGACGCCTTTGCCGGCGAGTCGCGCGGTTGGCGCGGACATGGCGGCGAGGCGCTGGGCGGCGCCTTCTCAACCGGCGCGCTGAAGGCGGTTGGCACGTTGGGGTTGGCGTTAGCTTGGTCGGCCGTGACGCAGGACGGCGTGTCGAGGTTTCTGCTGGCGGCGCTCGTGATCGTGCTATCGACCAACCTCTTCAACCTCCTCGACCTGCGGCCCGGGCGCTCGGTAAAGACCTTTCTGCTGGTTGGACTGGGCTGCACGCTCGGAGCCTGGAGTTTTGACTCGCTCTTTGCGCTCGGCCTTTGGGTCGGTCCAATACTCGTCTGCGGTGCGCTCGATCTACGCGAGCGCGGCCTGCTCGGCGACAGCGGCTCAAACTTGATCGGTGTTGTCGCTGGCGTCTGGCTGGTTCTCGTGCTCGACACCACCGGCCTGGCAATTGCCGGGGCCGTACTCGTTCTAATAACGATCTACGGAGAACTTCGGTCGATCAACTTAACGGTCGAAGCAACTCCTGGACTTCGCCACCTAGACTCAATAGGGAGAGTTACCAACCGTGCCTGATACTCAACGCAAGCCCCGTCACATTTTCGTCACCGGCGGAGTTGTCTCGTCGCTTGGAAAAGGTATCGCCTCTGCCTCTATTGGTCGGCTGCTGGTGGCTAGGGGCCTGACGGTCGGGCTGCAGAAGTTTGACCCCTACATCAACGTTGATCCCGGGACGATGTCGCCGTACCAGCACGGCGAGGTCTTTGTCACCGAGGACGGCGCCGAGACCGACCTTGACCTTGGCCACTACGAGCGCTACACCGACTCCAACACGACACGCGCGTCAAATGTCACAGCTGGCGGCATCTACGACGCTGTTATCAGGCGCGAGCGCCGCGGCGACTACCTCGGCGCGACCGTCCAAGTCGTTCCGCACATCACTGACGAGATCAAGCAGCGGATCAGGCTGATCGCCGAAACCAGCGACGTTGACGTTGTGATCACTGAAGTAGGTGGCACCGTTGGCGATATTGAGTCGCTGCCGTTCCTTGAGGCGATTCGCCAGTTCCCGGTCGACGTCGGGCGGCGCAACTGCATGTTCATCCACCTGACGCTGGTGCCTTACATCGGCCACGCCGGCGAGTTGAAGACCAAACCAACCCAACACTCCGTCAATGAGCTCCGCCGGATCGGTATTCAGCCCGACATGTTGCTCTGTCGCAGCGAAGGTGAGCTGTCAGTCGACATCCGAAAGAAGATTGCGCTGTTCGCATCGCTGCCGGTTGAGGCGGTCATCTCGGCCAAGGATGTCAATGACATCTACGAGGTACCGCTTTGGTACCGCGAACAGAAGGTTGACGAGTTCATCTGCGAAACCTTGGGCATTGATGCAGCTCCCGCAGATCTGAGCGAGTGGGATGCGATCGTCACGCGCGCGGCGGCGGCGACCGACCCAGTCAAGATTGCGCTTGTCGGCAAGTACATCTTGCTGGCCGATGCTTACAAGTCGGTCACTGAGGCGCTGACTCACAGCGGCAACCTCGCTGGCGCGAATGTCGAAGTCGACTGGGTTGATTCGGAGGACCTCACCGATGACGCCGTCGCGCTGGAGCGGCTCGGCGGCGCCGACGGAATCCTCGTGCCGGGTGGTTTTGGCGGTCGCGGAATCGAAGGCAAGATTCGCGCCGTGCGCGTCGCTCGTGAGCAGCAGATCCCATACTTGGGTGTCTGCCTAGGGATGCAGATGGCGGTCTGCGAGTTTGCCCGCTCGGTCGCCGGAATGGACGGTGCCAACTCAACCGAGTTCGATCTTGAAACGGAGTGGCCGGTAATCGACTTGCTGCCCGAGCAGAAGGAGGTCTCTGACCTCGGCGGCACGATGCGGCTTGGCGCCGACCCGATCAAGCTGCACAGCGGCACGATCGTGCGCGACTGTTACGGCGAAGCCGTCGTCTATGAACGCCATCGCCACCGCTATGAGGTCTCGATCGCGCTGCGCAAGCGGCTGGAGCAGGCTGGACTTATTGTCAGCGGCACTTCGCCCGACGATCGGCTGGTCGAAGCGGTTGAGCTGCCGCGCGACGAGCATCCGTTCTTTGTCGCCGTGCAGTACCACCCCGAGTTTAAGTCACGGCCCGAGCGCCCGGCGCCGCTGTTCCGTGAATTTGTCGCCGCCGCCGTCGCGGGCCGTGGCGGCGCAACCGCCTCAGCGGACGTCGGCGACGTTCAGGCTAGCCGCCGCCCGGCCTGACAGCCGCGCGATGCGGCCCGCCTCTGAGCTGGAAAGCAAACGGCTAAGCGAGAGCTTTGCGGCGCTCTGCTCGATCTCAAGCGGCTCGCGCCGCGAAGCCGCAGTCGCCAGCTGGCTACGGGACGAGCTGGAACAGATCGGCCTGACGGTCGAGCAGGACGACGCTGGCCAACAGATCGGTGGCGAGTGCGGCAATCTGCTGACCCGCATTGCGGGCCGCGGTGACAACTCGGTGCTGTTCTGCGCCCATCTCGACACCGTTCCACACGCGGCGCCGATTGTGCCGGTGCTGGTTGACGGTTACTGGCAGAGCGAAGGCGAGACAATCCTTGGCGCCGACAATAAGGCTGCCGTCGCCGTGCTGCTGGAGCTGGCGCGCCGCGCCCAAGTTGAGGGCTCACCGGTAGCGATCGAGCTGGCATTCACGGTGGCGGAGGAGCCGGGACTGCTCGGCGCCGCGCAGCTAGATCTTTCGCAGCTGAGCGCAGAGGTCGGCTTTGTCTACGACCACGCCAGCCCGATCGGCGAGATCATCGTTGGCTCACCAACCCAGATCCGTTGGCGAGCTGAGCTGCGCGGTCGCGCCGCTCACGCCGGCCTGCGTCCGGAGGACGGCCGCAGCGCGATCACGGCCGCGGCGAGGGCAGTTGCACAGTTGGCTGATGGACGGCTCGACAAGGACAGCACCGCCAACGTGGCGCGGATCAGTGGCGGCGTCGCCGGTACCAACGTTGTGCCGGAGCGGTGCGTGGTCGACGGTGAGGTCCGTTCGCTCGAAGATGGCCGCGCCGAACTGCTGGTCGAGGCCGTCGCTGAGATCTTCCAGGACGCCGCTAACCGGCCCGACTGCCAGTGCGACCTCGACCTGACAATCGAACGCTCGTTTGTTGGCTACCAACTTGATCCGCAGGAGGCCGCTGTGGCCAGCGCGGCAGCGGCGTTGACGCAGTGCGGCTACAACCCACAGCTGGTGACGAGCGGCGGCGGTTCAGACGTCAATCAGCTGCGCGCCCGCGGCTTTGACGCCGTCAACCTTGCGAACGGCACCGAGAACCCGCACGAGCCAACGGAGCGCGTCGCCGTCAGCGAACTGGAAGCGATGCTCAACGTCAGCTTCGCACTGCTCGATCAGTTCGGGCAGGATTGAGCGATGCTTGTTCTGCGCGAAGCTGTCGTGACCGAGGTCAGCGATGGCGTGACCGGCGAGCAGCAGCTGATCGTTGACGTCGCGGGCCGCGGCCCGCGCGGCGCGATCGCCGACAGCGGAACTGTTGGCCTCAGCCAGGTCGGCGACAGCGTGATCGTCAACACGCAGGCCGGCGATCTGGAGCTTGGCTCCGGTGGCTTCGATGTTGTTCACGTCAATCTGACGCGTGGCCTGAGCGGCGACGGAACGCCCGGAGCTCACGTGATGAAACTCAACTACAGCTCGCTGCAGCACGCGGTCCTGCCGGTTGAGTCGATCAGCGAGCAGCTGCCTGCTGGCCGGCCGGTCGGCGTCTGTCTGCTGCATGGCCAGCTAGCGCCGCTGGCCTGGGCGGTCGGCCAGGCCCGGCCCGGCACGCGGCTCGGTTACGTGCAGGGGGCTGGCGGCGCACTTCCCGGCAGTCACTCGCGGACGGTCGGCGACCTGCGTGAGCGGGAGCTGCTGGGCGGCTTCATCACGGCCGGCGCCTGCTACGGCGGCGAGCATGAGGCGATCACGTTGGCCGGCGCGATCGCATACGGGATCGCTGAGCTTGGCTGGGAGGCGGTTGTCTGTGCGCCGGGGCCGGGGATCGTCGGGTCTGGCTCAAAGCTTGGTCACGGCGGGATGGCGGCGCTCGACGCGGCGCACACGGCGCTTGCGCTTGGCTGCCCGGTTGTCGTGGCGCCGCGGATGTCGGCCGGTGACGAGCGCGAGCGCCACCAAGGAGCTTCACACCACACGCTTACCGTGCTGAACCTGCTGCTGGCACCGGTCAGCGTCGGCGTGCCTGTCGGCAGCGCTGGCCAGATCCCATCTGGCTGCGGCCATCTAGTGAGCGAGCAGAAAGTCGACCTTGATGGTTACCGCGCCAGCAGTCTGCCGTCGACGACGATGGGTCGCTCAATCGATCAGGACCCAATCTTCTTCGAGGCCGCGTTGGCGGCCGGGACGCAGCTTGCGGCGCAAGTCGCTGCCGCCGAGTAGGGCACCGGTCGGTGCTTCGCGCGCAGCGCACGTTGCAGCGATAAGGAAGCAGACCGCTCACGGCGAACAACGCTGCCATGGCGATCTCGGCCGCGCCCGCGCAGCGCACCTTTCAGCATCACGTTCTCGACTTTCTCGCCTACTTGGAGTTGGAACGGGGGCTGTCGCGCAACACGCTCGGCGCCTACCGAACTGACCTGATGCAGTTCGGCGTATATCTGAAAGAGACTGGCACGCCGGTGCTGGCTGCCGGTCACAGCGAGCTGGCCGGCTTTCTCGACCGGCTTGCGCAAGGCGACGTCGACCGCGCGCCGGCCGCACCGGCAACCTTGCAGCGCAAGACCGCCTGCCTTAGATCCTTCTACCGGCATCTTCGCCGCGATGAGCTGATTAGCCATGACCCGACCGCCGACCTGCGCACGCCGCGTAAGAGCCGGCGGCTGCCGAAGGTTCTCAGCCGCGACCAGGTAACGCTGCTGCTGGCTGCACCGCAAGGAAGCACTCCGGCCGCTCAGCGCGACCGGGCGCTGCTGGAGTTGATCTACGCCTGTGGTCTGCGCGCATCCGAGGCGACCGGGCTGCTGATCGGCGACGTTGATCTTGAGGACGGAGTGATGCGGGCGCGCGGCAAGGGCTCAAAGGAGCGGTTGATACCGGTCGGCAGCGCAGCTGTGAGGGCGCTAACGATCTACCTGGCCGACGCCCGGCCGAAGCTGGTTGGGCTGGGCGAAGAGGACCACCTGTTCGTCAACCAGCGCGGCGGCGCGCTAAGCCGTCAAGGGCTCTACAAGATCATTCAAGGCCACGCGCGCAGCGTTGGCTTGGCGGGCCTGATGAGTCCGCACACATTGCGTCACAGCTTTGCGACGCATTTGCTGGCCGGTGGCTGCGATCTGCGCGCACTGCAGGAGATGCTCGGCCACGCCGACATCGCGACGACTCAGATCTACACGCACCTGTCGGCCGAGCGGCTCAAAGACCAGTACTTCGACGCTCACCCGCGAGCAACGATCACGCCGGCAGCCTAAGCGGGGGACTATTCACGGGCGACGCGCCTATCCTCGGCGATGATGCCGGAGCTGCCAGAGGTTGAAACGATTCGTGCTCAGCTGGAGCCGCAGCTGCGTGGCCAGCAGATTACGGCGCTAACGGTGCTCGACGCCAAGTGGGGCAGCCCGCTGGCACCCGAACACCTCAGCGAGATGGTTGAAGGACGCACAATCAGCCGCCTCAACCGTCGCGGTAAGTGGTTGATTTTCGATTTGGGCGATGACTTTTCACTGATCTGCCATCTGCGGATGACCGGCAACTTCCTGTACGACGCGCCGGCCGAGGTTCTCTACCAGCGCGCCGTCTTCGATCTGAGCGGCGGGCACACGCTGCGCTTTACCGATCCGCGCCGCTTCGGAACGGCGCAGCTGGCGATCGGCGGCGATGCGCTGGATAGCTTCTTTGCGCAGCGGGTCGGCCTCGAGCCACTTTCAGATCAGCTTGACGGGAAGCATCTGCGCCGCGCCGCTAGCGGGCGCCACGGCACGGTGAAGGCCTTCCTGCTCGATCAGCGACAGGTCGCCGGGATCGGCAATATTTACGCCGACGAAGCACTCTTCCGGGCCGAAGTTCATCCGCTGCGCCAGGCCGGGTCGCTGAAGGCGGCCCAGTACGACGCGCTCGCCCGCTCGATTCGCGATGCGCTGCAGGCCGGCCTTGACGCGGGCGGCGCGACGATCGACGACTTCCGTCACGCCGATGGCCTTTACGGCAGCTTTCAGGATCAGTTTCTCGTTCACCGGAGGGCCGGCGAACCCTGCCCACGCTGCGGTAACGAAGTACGCAAGATAGTTGTTGCTGGGCGCGGCACGTACGTCTGCGAGCGCTGCCAAAAGCGCCCGCGGCAGCTCAGCTCGTCCCGAGCAGCTGCGCCAGCGTCCCGTCCTGGTCGGCGGCCATGAGCTCACGAAGGCCACCGATCGACTCATCGTCGACGAGGATCTGCGGGAAAGTCAGCATGCCGGTCCGCTCGTTCAGCGCCGTGCGGCCATCGGCGTCCATGCCGAGGTTGATCTCTTCAAACGGAACCCCACGCTTCTTGAGCAGCGCCTTGGCCCGCCAGCAGAGTGGGCAGCGAGTTGATGTGTACATGACGACTTTTGGCATAGCGATAAAGGTAGCGAAGCTGAAAGCGGTTGGCTGATGCCCGGCCCGGTTAAGACCGAAGCGATCGTGCTGCGCTCGATCCGTTACGGCGAAGCAGATCGCATCCTGCACCTTTACACGCCGATGAGAGGCAGGCTGAGCGCGATCGCAAAAGGCGTGCGTCGGACGAAGAGCCGCTTCGGTGGACGGTTGGAGCCGTTCTTCAGGTTGCAGCTCGAGCTACACGAGGGGCGCAGCGATCTGATGACCGTGACCGGCGCCGAAACGGTCGACGCCTATCCGGTGCTGCGCGCCGATGAGCGGGCGCTGAACGGGGCGGCGCGGGCCTGTGACTCGCTGGGACGAGTCTTCGACTCCGGTGAACCGCATCCAGAGGTCTTCAACCTGCTGTGCAGCGCACTGGCGCTACTTGACGAACGGCCAGCAGCCGCGAGCGACGAGTTTCAGGTGGCCTTCCGGATGAAGCTGCTGCTGGCAGCCGGCTTTGCGCCGCAACTTGGCGCCTGCGCCAGCTGTGGCGAAGCCGAGGGCCTAGTGGGCTTCTCGCCCGCCGCCGGCGGTGTTGTCTGCGCCGCCTGCGAGGCAGGCTCGTTCGAGCTTGACGCGCAGACCCACCGCTTTCTGACCGACGCGCTCGGCCAGCCATTATCCGACACGCCAGCGGCCGACGCTGCGGTAATCGCGCTAGCCGACCGCGCGATCAGCGAAACCGCTGCGCATCACGGTCAGGTCCGTCTGAAGGCAATCTCCTGACCGCCATTAACACGATCCCGCCCGGTGCTGCGAGAATGGCGAAGATGGACCATCACCTTCAGCCGGGCGCCGTCGCCGTCAACTTCGCCGAGCGCCAGCAGGCGCTTGAAGAGCAGTTGCTCTCGCCGCTCGCGGCGCGCTCGTGGCCGACCCGCCGCGTAACGGCTGAAGCTGACTGCGGCCTGCGCTCTCCGTTGCAGCGCGACCGAGACCGGATCGTTCACTGCAAGGCCTTCCGTCGGCTCAACCACAAAACGCAGGTCTTTGTTTCGCCTAAGGGCGACCATTACCGAACCCGCCTGACGCACACGATTGAGGTCACGCAGATTGCCCGCACAGTCGCCCGTGCGCTGGCGCTAAACGAGGACCTGACCGAAGCGATCGGCCTCGGCCATGACCTTGGCCACCCGCCCTTTGGCCACATCGGCGAAGCCGTCCTCGACCAGTGCCTGAAGGAACGCTTTGACGGCGGCTTCCGCCACTACGAACAGTCGCTGCGCGTCGTTGACGTGATCGAGCGCGACGGCAACGGCCTCAACCTGACGGACGATGTGCGCGACGGAATTGCCTGCCACTCAGGGCGCGCGCCGCAGCCGCGCACGCTGGAAGGAGCAATCGTCCGCCTCGTCGATCGGATCGCCTACATCAACCATGACATCGATGACGCAATCCGCGCCGGCCTTGTCATTGAGGCTGAACTGCCCGAAAGTCCAATCGGCGAGCTTGGCCGGACCGGGTCCAACCGGATCGACGCACTGGTCCACGATCTGGTTGAGCACTCGGCGACGGCCGGAGCGATTGTGCAGGGAGAGGCGGCCGGCGCGGCGATGGATGAGCTGCGGACCTGGATGTTCGACAACGTCTACCTCGGCGAAAGCGCTAGGGCTGAGCACAGCCGGATCGAGCGCGTGATCACGACTCTGTTTAACCATTACGCCGCCGATCCGGCGCGAATCCCTGACGGCGGCGGCGCGCCCGGCGCAGGGCTTGATCGCCGCGTCACCGATTACCTCGCCGGGATGACCGACCGCTACTGCATCCGTGTCTTTGAGCAGCTAACCGTGCCGGAGTCTTTCGCCGCGTAGGCTGCTCGCGATGGCCCTTTACACCGACGACTCGATCGAACGGCTGCGGCAGACGGTCGATATGGCAGAGCTGGTTGGCGCAAAGACCGAGCTCAAACGCTCCGGTCAGCAGCTGATGGGGCTCTGCCCATTCCATGACGAACGCAGCCCGTCGTTCAGTGTCGACCCGGACCGCAAGGTGTTCCACTGCTTTGGCTGCGGCGAGGGGGGAGACCTCTTCAAGTTCGTTCAGCTGACAGAGGGGCTGAACTTCCGCGAATCAGTCGAGACGCTGTCCGACCGCTACGGCGTGCAGATGGAACTGACCGAGGAGGACCCACAGGCTGCGCAGCGACGCGAAAAGCGTGATCGCCTGTTGGAGCTGCTGGAGCGCACCGCGGCATTTTATGTTCGCAACCTTTGGGAGTCGCCAGAGGCCGAGGGGTCGCGCCAATATCTTGCCGGGCGCGGCCTCGACGAGCAGCTGCTGCGCGAGTTCCGAGTCGGTTATGCGTCGAGCAAATTTGGCAAGGTCCTAGCTGCCTCGCGCCAGGCCGGCTACAGCGAGGCGGAGCTGTCGGATGCGGGGCTAACAGTGAAGAACCGGAAAGGCACTGTTTACGACCGCTTCCGACGCCGCATCACCTTCCCGCTCTGCGATAGCCGCGGCCGCGTACTTGGCTTCGGTGCCCGCGCCGTCGGCGCCGACCAGCAACCTAAGTACCTCAATAGCTCCGAGAACGTGATCTTCCACAAGGGTCGCCAGCTCTATGGCGCCGACCTCGCTCGTAGCGCCGCCGCAAAGAGCGGCGAGGTAATTCTTTGCGAGGGCTACACCGATGTGATCGCGCTTCACCAGGCCGGCCTGCGCAACACGGTCGGCCTGATGGGCACCGCACTGACCGAGGGTCAGGCCGCCGAGCTGGCACGAATGGCGCCGGTCGTCACGTTGGCACTCGACGCTGACAGCGCCGGTCAGGAGGCGATGGTCCGCGCCGCGAAGGTTGCCGCCGGACGTAAGTTGGAGCTGCGCGTTGTGCCGCTACCCGCCGGCAGTGATCCAGCCGACATTGTTCAGGCTGAAGGGGCCGAGAAGATAACGGCGCTGGTTCAAGGGTCTGTGCCGTTCGTGCGCTTCCGCGTTGACCGCGTGCTGAAACTCGCCGATCTTGAGAGCGCCGAAGGCAAAGACAACGCCGTCGCCGAACTTGCGCCGATCATCGTCCCGCTGCCGGCCAGCGCGATGCGCGACGAGCTGACCGAGCTTGCCGCCGCGGCGCTTGGTGTCAACGCCGCAAAGTTCACTGAATGGATCGGAAGGGCACGAGCGCCGCAGGCCCAGACGCAGCTCAGTGAGCAGCGTTCAGAGCAGTCCTCGTCGCCGCCGGTGACGACGATTATCGACCCCGGGGCGCGGATTGAGCGGGCCTTCCTCGTCCAGTGCCTATCCCAGCCGCAGGAGGGTCGCGAGGCACTGGACGAGCTCGACCTTGAGGCCGACCTCGTCACTCCGGTCTTCCGCCGCGTCGCCGCGCTGGTATTAGCGCTGCCGCCAGGTAGTGAGCTTCACGCCCCGCCCGAGGACGAGGAGCTTGGCCGGATCATCGCTGAGCTGCAGGTCCGCGCCGCCCAGAACGCCAGTTCATTCGCGGCGTTGACGGCGGAGCGGCTGCGCCTGCAACTAGCCCGCGTAGAGCGCGAGATTCAGGCCGCTGAACGTGCACCCCGGCGCGATACGGCGCAGTTGGTTCGGCTCGCAGGCGAGCGCGAAACTCTGCGCGACAAGGTCGAGCGCCAGGTCGAGGAAAGCCTCGAGCAGACGCGCGAAACGCAGAGTTAGCGCCGTCCACTCCGGGGGTGGGTCTGGGCCTGATCGCGTGGGCGGCCATCGGCGCGGTTACGTACGTAGCTACAGTGCCCCGATGCGTTCGTGGTTTGGGAGGGACTCACGCTGGTTGTTGGTGGCCGGGATCGGCCTGACCGGCCTCGCCCTGGCTCTGCGGTTGAGTGCTTTTGGGCAGAGTCTGTTCGGCGATGAGTTGTTCACCCGGGATCAGGTCGTCGGCCGCGGCTTCGGCGGGTTGGTGGACGCGATCAAGTTCTCGCCGGAGATGACGCCGCCGCTGTACGTCGCGCTGGCCTGGTTGATGACCCGGGTCAGTGATGCCTTTGAATCGATCCGCGTTCCTTCGCTGCTCAGCGGGGTGGCGATGGTGCCGGTCGCGTTGGCGCTCGGGCGGCGCGTCTTCGACGCCCGCGCCGGCTTGCTCGCTGCCGGGTTGGTGGCCTTGTCACCATTTCTCATCTTCTTCTCAACGGAGGCGCGTCCGTATGCCTTCCTCGCGTTGGCGAGTCTCCTGTCGACTTGGCTGCTGCTCGTGGCAATCGAGCA
Source organism: Solirubrobacteraceae bacterium (assembly GCA_039744215.1). GTDB lineage: Bacteria > Actinomycetota > Thermoleophilia > Solirubrobacterales > Solirubrobacteraceae > F1-60-MAGs163. Next base: position 158,662 of record JBCJTT010000001.1, on the reverse strand, counting down.
AAGACGGTTGGTCTGGTGGATCGCGTTCACGATTGCCATCGCAGCGGTGGTCTACACGCACTACGCCGGCATCTTCGTTGTTGTGGCGCAGACGGCCTGGGCGTTGGTGGTGTACCGGCGCCGCGCCCTCCCCGTGCTCGGAGCGGCCGCCGTCGCGGCGCTGCTCTACCTGCCATGGGTGGGGCAGGTGAGCGGCAAGGGCAACCTCTTCATCTACGGGCCGGTTCGTTTGGGCGAGCTTCCGTCGACGTTTCTGTAGGTCATCCCCGGACACCCCTTCGTCTCCGCCAGCGGTACCGTCGGAGTGATCGCGGTGGTGGCACTCTTGGGCGCCGTCGTCGCGGGCGCCGTCGTCGGCTGGATCCGACGTGGCAGTTCGCAGGTCAAACCGCCAGAAGGGGGAGGTTCCGCCGACGTCTGGTTGCTGGTGGTCGTCGCCCTCGCCACGCCCGTGGGACTTGTGGTCTATTCCGTTCTGGCGCAGAATAACCTGCTGTTGCCACGCAACTTCAGTGCCTCGGTTCCCGTGGCGTTCGTCCTCGCCGCGGGGGCCCTTACGAGGCCACGCGGGGCGCTGGCGGTCGTCCTGCCAGTCGTCGCGTTGGCCGCCATGACCGTCGGTACCGTCCAGGCGCTGTCTGATGACGCCCAGCGGCCACCGGTCGCTGACGTGGCGCGCTATCTGGACCGCAACCTGCGGGCGGGCACGATCCTGATCAATGCGCAGAGTGAGCCGTCGTTCGGCCCGCCCGGCCAGGTCTTACGCCTCTATCAGCACGACGCCGGGCGGCAGTTTCCGCTGAGTCAGTCGCAAGCGGCATGGACGGAGGCTGCCCGCCTGCATCTGCCCGTGGCCTACGTATGGGTGCCGCCTGCCAGCCTCAAGGATCGTGCAAGCGCGCTGGCGAGGCCGCCAGCACAATTCGCAAGCGGCTACCGGATAGCGGCCGAGAAGCGCTGGCCAGGGTTCTATCGGGTGTACTACCGACTTTGGGACCCGCGGTAGCACACCAGACCGCCCCCGTCAGTGGCCCCTCGCTGGCCTGCCCCTCTTTGCGGAGTTCCCGGCTTACGCCCCAGCCCAGAGAGAGCGTGGTCGCTGGGTAGTCAGGCTGGCGACCTGCCGAGGTCGATCCTGCGAGGGCGCGGCCCACCTCCACCAACGTGACCAGGCCGGTGCGCAGATTGGGGCGGCGCGCATCGAAGTACATGGCGAAGTACACAAAATGCAGAAACCCCGCTGCCTATGCGGGGTTTCTGAGCTCCGGGGGTGGGACTCGAAATCGAAGGCCGTACTGCGCTTGGCTTACCTAAGCCACCTTAGCTGCGCTCAGGTGCGCTAAAACATGCCCGTTTGCGGCAGATTGATACCACCATTGGTACCACGAGAACCCCCAACGACCGAGGCGCAGTGTAACCAATTTGGTCACACGCTGCGTGTGACGGTTGCCGGCCGGTTCCGTGTGACTGCCTGTCACACGGTCAGCGCCGGTGCCGTAACTGCCTGTTACGGCACGTGACGCGGGTTGTGTGACCAACATCGGCAAGCGGCGGTTCAAGTTCCGTCGCTACTGAACTTGAACGCCTTCCGCCGTGCTGCCTTGCCTTCGCGCATTTTCTAATACCCGGGCGCGAGGAGAAAACGAGAGGGGCAGGAGGAGGACTACATAGCCGAGTAGTGCACGTATGGGCCTACCTGGACCTACCCAGGCGCCGCCCGCGCCTGGGACCGGCGACACGCGCCGGGGCGCCCACGACGGAGGCTCCGGGTGGTACGTCGTGGGTCACTACGGAGCGAGCCTCATCGGCGGCGCCCTGCGCCGCCGAGGTGACGTGTTCGCCTCAGGCGAGCGACTGCATGATGAGCGGCACGGCCTCTTCGATCGTCAGCATCACCTTGCTGTCGTACTCGATCCACTGCGTGTAGTTCTGCAAGCTCGCGTAGATCGCCGCCACATCGTCGGTGTCGGAGATGACCACGCCATGGCTGCCGTCGGCCGCCACGTAGTGCGCCGTCGTGCCGGGCGCAGGACCGACTCTGGCGAAGACCGACAGGAGCTCCTTGCGCTCCGCGTCGCTGAGGTATGGCTTGATCTTGTACGTCGTCACGATCAGCATGCGTTCCCCCTCGCTAGCACTTCTCCCTCTGCCGGACGAACGTATCGGCACCCGCGGAGCCTGTCAAGTCGTTTGAGACAGCGTCGTCGCGAATTTAGTGTGCAGGCTCCTCGTTGTTGGGCTTGTTGATCCAGGCGGCGGTCGGTAGTGCGGGCGGTTGCCCGGGTAGTAATGAGGGTGAGGTTGGTTGCTGGGCCTTTATTGGGCTAAAGGGAACTTCGCACCGCAAAGTGCGCCGGGGTCTGTACTGGAGGATGCATCTGAGCTCTAACGCAGGCTGGGTCTGGGCGAGCAGTCGGTACGGGATGTCTGTGCCACCATATTACTTGCCTTACGGAAGTAGCGGCAAGGGCGGCGGTAGCGACTACGTGGAGTGGGGAAGCGTGGACTTTGCTCGTGTCTACCACCCGCGCGTCAAAGGACGGCGCATCTGGCTCGCGGGGGACTGGGACGCGTACTTCAACGTCTGTCTCAACGGCAACCGCAAGCTGTACTCGAAAGGCGGGCAACGGTACTGCTGGGCGACGTTCGGACACCCCGCCTACTGGAAGACTTCAATGAGCCATTGGGACAACAATACCTTCGGTTATCCCTTGTAGTTTGCCAGCGAATCTGCTTCGCTGCGCGTGTAAAAAAACCCCTAACACCTATGGACGGTTAGCCCTCTTACACGCCTATACCCCGCCCTGTAGGCATCTCCCGTTGCCACAACTCCAGAATGAAAGATGACTTGTGTCTGGGCTGCGCGCCCTCTCAGCAGCTCGAGCACTTTGCCCCCTCTGTACGTGTGCTGATAGCTCGCAGCGTGTGTGGATGTGGCTCGCCTGCCCGATCGAGGCTGCGCGTCCGCTGGTCATGGGACCGCAAGAGCGGAACGCGCACAACACCTAAGAGTCGCCGCAGTCAGCGCACGGTTCCGTTGAACCCTGAGTTGGCCGGTGAACTGGAACGCCTCGGCAAGTCGTCGCTGGGCGAGAACTTCGACCCGGACCGCCACGCCGACGCGCTGGTCTTTGCCGACTTGCAAACCGGCCTGCCAATGGTTGAGAGTCAGGTAAGGCGACGCTACAAGCTGGCGCGCGCCTAGGCCGGGTTGCGCGGCGACCTACGTATCCACGACCTGCGGCACACGTTCGCCACGCTCGCCGCCGGTGCCGGCGTCCCAATGACCACGCTGAAAGAGTGGTTAGGACATCGTGACCTGGCAACAACACAACGCTACGCCGACTACGCACCATCACTGCCGCACGAGCTGGCAATGCTCACAGCGGCGTTCGCTCGCAGTGAAATTGGAACCACCAATGGAACCAGGAGGCTAAAAACCCTGTAACTATCGGGTAAAGTGAGCTCCGGGGGTGGGACTCGAACCCACAACCTAGCGATTAACAGTCGCTCGCTCTGCCATTGAGCTACCCCGGATCGCGGACGCCAATGGCTGCCGCAGCGTGCTGCATGGTACGACACCGCCGCGCGGCGGTGCTGGCCGCGCCTACTCGGCTGCCAGCTGTTCGAGCAGCTCGGCGGCGCGGGTGCCGGGGTCATGGTTATCAAACCACTGCGCAAAGCCTGCCGCTACGCTGCGCAGCGACTCACGGTCGAGTGCCTGCTGGACGGTCGCGCGGATCGCCCGCGGCGATGCCAGACGCGGCGCAACCCGCAGCCCGGCGCCGGCCCAAGCAACACGGGCCGCGTTCTCGGCTTGGTCGCCGCCGGCCGGCACGACGACCGGAACGACGCCGCTGGCCAGTGTCCGCACCAGCGTGCCATGGCCACCATGGTTGATGACAACGTCGCAGTGGTCCATCACCTGCGCGTAGCTGAGCCACTCGACCAGCGTGACGTTGCTGGGCAGCTCAATCGGCTGCGCTAACGGGCGACGGTTCCAGGTTGCCAGTACGCGCACACCGTCAAGTCCTCCGAGCCCTTTGATGCTGTTGCGCAGCAGGCGGTGCTCGCTGTCCTGAGCGGTCGACGGTGCGACGAGGATCAGCGGCCCATCTCCCGGAGGCAGCGCAACCGGGTCGGACGGCGGCTCCCAGATCAGCGGACCGATGATCTCAGTCGCTGGCTCGGCCGGTCGTGGATATTCCAGCGCCGGAAAGCTGGCGACGATCGTTAGCTGGCGCGAGAGGCCGCTGTGCAGGTGCGCCTGCGGCGGTAGGCCGAGCCGGCGGCGCGTCTCGTTTAGCTCATCGCGGCCCTGGACGAGGCCGCGGTTGGTGGCCGGGCGCAGCGTGCGCCAGAGCCGGCGACCGAGCGCTGTCCGCGGCGGCAGGGCGCCGATCGAGTAGGGCGGCGCGCCGGGCGCGGTGCGCGGATCAAGGTGGGGGACAAGCGTCGCGACCTTCACACCGCTGCGCTCCGCCGCGAGCGCTGGCGCCAGTGTCAGAATGTCGTTGACGACGACCTCGGGGCAGAGCGACGCGACCAGCGGCTGTGTCTGCTCGGTCGCTCGCAGTACTGCCTGGTAGGGCTTCAGCGGTTGCTGCTGGGTTGGAAAGACCGGGTATTCCGGCGCCGGCGCGAAATCGATCCCTTCGCCAACTACCAGTTCACGCCACTGCTGCCCCGTTTGCAAGGTCACTTCGTGGCCTCGCGCGCGCAGCGCACGGCCCAGAGCGATCATCGGGAAGGCGTGGCCCGGATCACCGAAGGCGCCGAGCAGCAGCCGCATCGCAGCGTCAGTCTGCGAGCTCGGCGATCAGCCGCAGCTGATTGATCCGCTCTTCGCGTGTGAAGGCCACCGGACTAACGCCAAGCGTGCCGACGCCGGCCTCGCGGAAGGCGGCAAGCCGCTCGCGCACATGCTCGGCTGGCCCGTGGATTGAGACCATGTCGATCAGCTCGTCCGGCAGCGCTGCGCAGGCCTCGTCTTTCTTCCCTTCGAGGTAAAGATCCTGGACTTCCTGAGCGGCATCTTCAAAGCCGTAGCGGCGCACCAGCTGGTTGTAGAAGTTTTGCTTGCGCGACCCCATGCCGCCGACGTAAAGGCCGATGAACGGACGCATCAGGTCACGCGCCGACTCGATGTCGTCACCGACGTAGACCTGCACGGTCGGCGCAATGTCAATGTCGGCGAGCGTCTTGCCGCCGCCGGCGCGCTCAACCCCGATCTGCAGCTCATCGCGCATAACTGCGACGTGCTCAGGCGAGAACAGTGTTGGGATCACGCCGTCAGCGATCTCGCCGGCCAGCTGCGTGTTCTTCGGGCCGATCGCGGCGATGTAGATCGGGATCTGCTCCTGAACCGTGCCGATCGTCAGCTTCAGCGCTTTGCCGGGCCCGTCCGGCAGCGGTAGCTCCAGCGTCTCGCCCTGGTATTCCAGCCGCTCGCGCGCCAGTGCGATCCGCAACACCGCAACGTAATCGCGCGTGCGGGCCAGCTGCTTGCCGAAGCGAACGCCGTGCCAACCTTCGCTGACCTGCGGGCCGGAGGAACCGATCCCCAAGATCATCCGTCCATTTGAGATCTGGTCGATTGTTGCGGCCGTCATTGCCGTCATCGCGGCGGAACGGCCCGGCATTTGAAAGATTCCTGAGCCAAGCCGGATCGTCGTCGTCTGGCCTGCAAGCCAGCCGAGCACCGTTGCCGTGTCGGAGCCGTAAGCCTCGGCTGCCCAGACCGAGTCGTAACCGAGCCGCTCCGCCTCTTGCACAATCTCTAGTTGATCCTCACTGTTAAGGCCAAGGCCCCAGTAACCGATGTGGACTCCAAGTTTCATCGCTGCCACCTAGTTGATCTCGGGGATCGAAATTCCGCCGGGCTGCTCAAAGCGGATCTCGGGAATCATGCAGCCGGGGCTGACCGACAGCAAGTACTTGACGGCGCCGGCGATATCTTCCGGGCGAATCATCTGCTCCTTCGGGAAGAACTGACCGAACGGGTCGGTCATCGGCGTGTCGACAAAGCCTGGGCAGAGCGCCGTGCTGCGGATCCCGGCCGGCCCAAGCTCCTTATTCATCGCTTCGGTAAAGCCGATCACGCCAGCCTTTGTCGCAGAGTAGATGCCGAGCAGCGCCTCGCCGCGGATGCCGGAGATTGAGGCGAGATTGACGACCATTGCCTCCTTATGCGCTTCAGCAGCCTTGCGCAGCATTGGCATTGCCTCACGGTAGAAGAGGAAGATCGCCCGCAGGTTGAGGTTCAGCTGCAGGTCGATCTTCTTCGTTGTGAAGTTGTCGGCCAGCTCACCAAAGCCAACGCCGGCGTTGTTGACCAGCAAGTCAAGGCCGCCGAAGCGTTGCTCGTGGCTGGCAACGACGTTCTTGATCGCGTCCTCGTCGCCAAGATCGGCGGCAATTGAAAGCAGATCGAAGCCCTGATCGGTCAGCGTCTTGGCAGCCGCTTCTAGTTTCTCTGGGCGCCGCGCTGCGATCGTGATGCCCCAGCCCGCCTCGCCGAGCATCTGGGCGATCGCTAGGCCGATGCCGCTCGATGCTCCCGTGACGATTGCTGAACGCTGACTCATCTGCTGCTCCTCGGTTGGTTCGCGATCCTGCTGGGGCCATTCGATCACATTGTTGTGCGGCGACGCTGACCGGCTCGCTCTGCGCTCGGCCGTCATAGACTGCAGGGCTGTGCTGCGTATCTTCTCGACATTGGCCGCGGTTGGGGCAACATTGCTTCTGGCGGCCTGCGGTGACAGCTCGCCCTCCCAGGGCCAACCCGGAACGGTTGCTGGTATCTCCACCGCCGATGCCGCGAGCAGCTTTCCGAAGGCCTCCTCAACGACGCTCAGCGCGCTGAAGCAGAGTTATCCCGAATCGTTGATCCTGGCACCGAGCGTCTCGGTGCTAGAGCCGGGGACCAACCGTTACGGCTTTGCGCTGTTTGACGTCGCGAAGAAGCAGACTTCAGGCGCCGACGTCGCCGTCTACGTTGCAAATAGAAGTGGCGCGAAGCTTCGCGGGCCGTTTATCGCGCGCAGCGAATCATTGGCCGTCCGTCCGCAGTATGCGAGTAAGACAAGCTCGCAGGACAGCGACGCCGCGCGCAGCGTCTACGTCGCCGATCTGCCGTTTCCAAAGGGCGGCAGCTATCAGGTGATCGCACTAGTCAAGCTTGATGGGCGTGTCGTGTCGAGCTCACCGTTCACTGCGAAGGTTGGTCAATCAGGCGGTCCGCCGAAGGTCGGCGAAGCAGCGCCGAAGGTCCATACGCCGACGCTGGGCTCGGTCGCCGGCGATGCTGCCCAGATCAGTACCCGCGTGCCGGCCGCCAAGGATCTGCTGACGACCGACCTGTTTGACGTTTATGGCAAGAAGCCGGTGGCTCTGCTGTTTGCGACGCCGGCTCTCTGCCAGAGCCGCGTCTGTGGCCCTGTCGTCGACGTTCTGGAAGAGGCCCGCGCAACCGATTCGAGCGGCAAGACGGCCTACATCTTCAATGAGATTTACAAGGAAAACCGCGTCGATCGCGGCCTGCGCAGCCAGCCGGCCGCTTACGGGCTGCCGACCGAGCCGTGGCTCTTTGTGCTCGACGCCCAGGGAAAGGTCGTCGAACGGATCGAAGGCGCCTTCTCGCTCGCCGAGCTGCGCGCAGCAGTCGCTAAAGCCGGCGGCTGACGGCTTAGCTGAGGTGCATGCCGGAGATTGCGCGGCTGATCACCAGACGCTGAATCTCTGAGGTGCCTTCAAAGATCGTGTAGATCTTGGCGTCGCGGTGCCAGCGTTCAACCGGGTACTCGCGCGCGTAGCCGTTGCCGCCGAGAATCTGAATCGCCCGCTCGGTCGTCCAGACCGCTACCTCACCGGCCTTCAGCTTGCTCATTGAGCCCTCGGCGTTGTTGAAGTCCTGTCCGGTGCGGCCCATCCATGAGGCACGCCAAACCAGCAGGCGCGCGCAGTCAATCTCCATCTTCATATCGGCAAGCATGAATGCGATCGATTGGTTCTCGATGATCTTGCGGCCGAACTGCTCGCGCTCCTTTGAGTACTCAAGTGCGTACTCGTAAGCGGCGCGGGCGATCCCTACGGCCTGCGCGCCAACTGTCGGGCGGCTGGCTTCGAAGGTTGCCATCGCAGCCTGCGAGTGAGCCTTTGTTCCTTCACGGGCGCGAGCCAAGCGTTCGTCGAGCTTCTCCTTGCCCCCAAGCACGTCATCAGCCGGAATGCGGACGTCGTCGAGCAGCACTTCGGCCGTGTGCGAGGCGCGAATGCCGTGCTTCTTGACCTTGACGCCCTGGCTCATCCCCTTCGTCGCGAAGGGGACGAGGAATGCTGCTTGGCCACGCGAGCGCAGCTCCGGGTCAACTGAGGCGACGATCACGTGAACGTCGGCGATGCCACCGTTGGTCGCCCAGGCCTTCTGACCGTTGAGCACCCACTCGTTTGTCTTCTCAACAAACTTGGCGCGTGTACGCAGCGCTGAGACGTCAGATCCGGCGTCGGGCTCGGAGACGCAGAACGATGCGACGGTCGGTTCATCGACGCTGCCGAAGCAGCGTGGGATCCATTCGCCGATCTGTTCGTTTGTCCCCTGACCGAAGATTGCGGCGACGGCAAGCGTTGTGCCGAAGATCGACATACCGATGCCGGCGTCGCCCCAGAAAAGCTCCTCGTTGACGATCGGCATCAACAGGCCGGTTGGGTCGCTGAAGAACTGCGCGGTGCCCTCAAAGCCGTAAAGACCGATCTTTGCGGCCTCCTGAATGATTGGCCAAGGCGTCTCTTCGCGCTCGTCCCACTCTTCGCCGGCGGGGCGGATCACGTCGGCGGCGAAGCCGTGGGCCCAGGCGCGGATTTCCTTCTGCTCGTCCGAGAGCGCGAGATTAAATGGCGCCTGCGCGTCGGGTGCGACGGTGGCTTCAGGTACCGGCTCAGTCGTAGTCATTACAAGATTGTAACTGACCCGTCAGTCAGTCAGTAAGCGTTCCGCTGGCGTCCCCAGTGGTCAGTCTTCGGGTCGCGTCGACCAGTGATAGTCAGTGTGCTCGGCTGTTTCGCTGATCGCGAAGGTCGCAAAACTCAGCAGCTGCCCGCGGTCCAGTTCGCAGAGGACATCCCAGACGGCGCCGGTTCCCTCTGCGTCGCTTAGGCCGCAGAGCGCGTCGAGCGATGTGGCACCGCGGCTCAGTGCGGTGTTTCGCTCAAGTTCGGTCGAGTCGCTGCGCAGTAGCTCCAATCCGGCACTGCGGATCAGCGCTTCGATCGACGGACCGTCCATCTCAATTCGCTTGAGAGGCTCAGCTTTGGCGGCTTCTTCCATCGCCAAAGCGTACTTGCTGGCATTAGCGGGCAGGAACTCGGCCGGGGTGCGTCGAAACAGACCTTCGCCTATGAAGAGATCCGGAAGTGCTTCCACGACCACGCGGCGCGAGGGCAACGGCCATCAGGCCTTGTCGAGCTATATCGAAGCTCGCTTCGATGACTTCTCGCGCTCACAAAAAGATGTTGCGCAGTACATCGTCGATCACCTCGACGAGGTCGCTTTCCAGACGGCTGAGGAGCTGGCGCGCCGAGCCAACACTTCAAGCTCGACCGTTGTCCGCTTCTCGCAGGCACTCGGCTTTGAAGGCTTCCCCGAGCTGCAGGTCGCCGCGCGTGAGGAGTACCGTCGCCGCGTCGCCAGTGGCCAGGAGGGCGGAGGCTCCGACTCTGAGCCGCTCTTCGCGCTCGACCAAAACGAGTTTGAGACGGCGCTCGTCGCCGACCACCTGAATGTTGAAGAGACCGCCCGTAAAGTCTCGCGCCGCGATGTTGAGTCGGCAGTTGAGTCAATCGCCACCTCGTCGAAGGTGCTGGTTGTCGGCACCGACCAGATGGCCTTCTTCGCCAGCTACCTGCGCCATCTGCTGATGCTGCTCGACATCGAAGCAGAGACTGTCGCCAGCCCCTCGCAGGAGGCGCTTGGCAGGCTCGGACGGATCGACGAGGAATCGCTCGTCATCGGTCTTGCCGCAGGCCGGCCGCACCCGCTTGTACTGCGCGCGATGAAACTCTCACGCCATCGCGGCGGCAGCACTCTGGCGATCACCGACGCAACTCTGTCGGAGGTCGCAAAGCTCGCCCAAGTGCAACTCTACTACTCGTCCAACTCGCCTGCCTATGTCCGCTCCCACACTGCACTGCTGAGCGTGATTCAGGCGCTTGCCTACGGCGTTTACAGCCGCGACACCGAGCGCTACGCAGAGCGCATCAAAGCCTTCCGGCTGAAGTAGGCATGGCAAAATTCGTGCCGCGCGATCGCTGCACGCCGTAGCGTCGTAGACTTAACACGATGCGCGACGAGGCAACCTTCAAAGTAAAGGCCGGCTTGGCAGAGATGCTCAAGGGCGGCGTGATCATGGACGTGATCGATCAGGAGCAGGCACGGATCGCCGAGGCGGCCGGTGCCTGCGCCGTGATGGCGCTGGAGCGCGTCCCATCAGATATTCGTCGCGACGGCGGCGTCGCGCGGATGTCCAACCCCGAGATTATCCAGTCGATTCAGCAGGCCGTCACGATCCCGGTGATGGCGAAGGCGCGGATCGGCCACTTCGCCGAGGCCCAAGTACTTGAGGCGCTTGAAGTCGATTACATCGACGAGTCGGAGGTGCTGACGCCGGCCGACGAGGCCAACCACATCGACAAGTGGCCGTTTAAGGTCCCGTTCGTCTGCGGCGCGACAAACCTCGGTGAGGCGCTGCGCAGGATCGGCGAAGGCGCGGCGATGATTCGTTCTAAGGGCGAGGCCGGAACCGGCGACATCGTCGAGGCGGTTCGCCACCTTCGGACGATCAACGGTGAGATCAAACGGCTCGCCACGCTTAGCGACGCAGAGTTGGCCACAGCAGCGAAAGAACACGCCGCGCCGCTTGAACTGGTTCGCGCCGTAGCCACCCAGGGTCGCCTGCCGGTCGTGATGTTCTGCGCTGGCGGCATCGCAACACCGGCCGACGCGTCGCTTGTGATGCAGCTTGGCGCTGAAGGCGTCTTCGTTGGATCGGGCGTCTTCAAGAGTGAGGATCCGGAGCGCCGCGGCGCAGCAATCGTCGAGGCGACGACGCACTACGAAGTGCCGGAGCGTGTGCTGCGCGCCTCGGAAGGGCTCGGCGCGGCGATGGTCTCACTCGAAGCCCGCAAGCTCGACGAGGCCGACCTGCTCAGCAACCGCGGCTGGTGAACGTGGCGCCGGCTGCGGCAGCCAGCGGTGAGCCGCTGACGATCGGTGTGCTCGCTCTGCAGGGCGACTTTGAGGCGCATGGCACGATGCTTGCGACACTCGGCGTGACGGTGCGCCAAGTCAGGCAGCCCGACCAGCTGGATGGCTGCGACGGGTTGGTGATCCCTGGCGGCGAGTCAACGACGATGACGCTCGGCGTCGAACGCGAAGCGCTCAGCGAACCGCTGCGCGCCTTCCAAGCCTCCGGCCATCCGGTCTTCGGCACCTGCGCCGGGCTGATCATGCTCGACCGTGATCACCTGCGGATGATGGATATCAGGGCCGAGCGCAACGCCTTTGGCCGTCAGGTGCGCAGCTTCGAGGCGCCGCTTGATGTCGGCCTTCAGGGCGGACCGATCGACGCCGTCTTCATCCGCGCGCCCTGGATCGCCGAGTACGGCGACGCGGTCGAAATCCTGGCCGAAGTTGACGGTCATCCCGTCGCTGCGCGGGAGGGCAACACACTCGCCGTCTCGTTCCACCCGGAGCTGGGCGAGGACAGTCGGCTGCACGCAATGTTTGTGCGAACCGTCAGCGACGCGCGCCTCGCGGCCGCTTAGACTCGCTCGATCACCGCTGTCCTGATCAATTGCCGTGCCGCGTCACGCCCCGAGCTGGGCGGCGTTGAGCGCTGGGCGCGCGAGCTGGAACGGCGTCTGCCAGCGATGACTGGGCGCGACTACAAGGCGGTTCACCCGCCGGCAGCGCTAACCCATCGCGCCGGGCAGCTCTGGGAGCAGGCGGCGCTGCCATTGATCGCTCGCCGCGCCGACGCGCCGCTGCTGATCAATCCGGCCAACCTTGCGCCGCTGGCCTGGCCGCGCAACTTGGTCGTAATCCACGACGCCGCGGCGCTACGCGAGCCAGGATGGTATTCGGCTGCCTACGCCCGCTGGCAACGTGAGCTGCTGCCACGGATCGCGCAGCGCGCAGTTGCCGTCGTCACGCCGAGCGACTTTTCACGGGCCGAGCTGATCGAGCTGCTCGGCGTTGAGCCGATGCGCGTCCACGTAATTGCCGGCGGCGTTGACGAGCGCTTTTCGCCTCAGGCCGACACTGAACGGGCCGCCGCGGCGCTCGGCTTGGAAGGCCGTTACGTATTGAGCGTGGCCAGTCGCACGGCGCGCAAGAATCACGCCGCGCTAGAGCCGACCGCACGGCTGCTGGCGGCCGAGGGGATTGAGCTGGTCGTTGCCGGCGGCGACCGGCCGCAGTTCCGCGACGCTGCGCCGGCGGGCAGCGTTCGCTTCCTCGGCTACGTCGACGACGCGCTGCTGCCTGGCCTCTACGCTGGCGCCGCGGCGTTTGTCCTGCCGTCGCTGCACGAAGGCTTTGGCTTGACAGCGCTGGAAGCGATGGCCAGCGGCGTGCCGACGGTCCTGGCAAACGCCGGCGCGCTGCCGCAGACCGGCGGCGATGCCGTGCTCTACGCCGACCCGAATGATCCGTTGGCGCTCGCCGACCGCGTGTTCGAAGCGATCGACGACCGCGAGCTGCCTGGCGCTGGCATTGCCCGGGCTGCCCGGTTTAGCTGGGCCAATTCGGCGCGGCGGCTCGATCAGCTGGTCGGCGAACTGGTTGCCTCGAAGTAGATCGTCCGGTCGTCAGCGGTCCGTTCAATTACGCGCCCGTCGTTGATCAACAGGTCTACGTGGCCCAGCGCCTCGGAGAGCGTCAGATAAGCCTGCGTTACGGCGACATTGCCCCACAGCGCCTGCGCCAGTTCGTAGCCGCTACGGGGGCGCTCTTCGATCAGTGCGAGCAGTTTGTTGGCGCGGCGCTCGTGCAGCCGGCGGCGTTCGTCGATCAACGCCACGTGGTCGCTGAAGCCCGGGCCGTGGCCGGGAAGGACTAGCTCTATCGGAGCCATTTCGCGCGTAGCCGCCAGCGAGTCGAGGTAGATCCGCAGCGACTGCGGCCTCGCCATAGAAGCAACATCAGCCGCCACGGCCGACGGTCCGAGCGGCCTGGCGATCAGCGGGTTTGACGAGACACTGGCGATCAGGTGGTCGCCAGCCAACAGTGTCGCGTGGTCAGCGTCGAAGAAGATCGTGTCGGAGGGAGAGTGGCCGGGCCGATGACTGACCTTCAGCGTTCGGTCGCGCAGCTCCAGCTCGTCGCCGTCATTGAGCGGCATTGTCACGGTCGTCGGCGCTCCCCAGCCGCGGAACGAGCGTGAGACGCTGCGCAGCGCCAGGCAGGTCTCCTCGGGAATTCCGTGGCGCAGCATCACGGCTGCGGCAAAGCTGTCGTCGGCCTCCATCCAGGCGTCGTATTCGGCCAAGCAGGGGGAAAGCGATGCCAGCGCAGCGACCGGCGCGCCGGAACGGCGAGCGACGATCTCAGCCAGGCCCAGATGGTCCATGTGCTGATGGCTGAGAATGATCAGTTCGATCTGCTCGATCGATTTGCCGAGCCGCTTCAGCTCAGATTCCAGCGCGTCGAGCGCGAGGCCCGAGTTGGGGCCGGTATCGAGCAGCGTCAGCGGCTTGTCATCGATCAGGTAGGTGTTGATTGGGCCGATACCAAACGGTGTCGGCAGCGGGATGCAGTGGATTGCGCGCTCGCGTGCGGCCGCGGCCTCAGCTGAATCGGGATCCCAGAGAGCGCTCACGCGCGGATCAGCTCGAGGACCTCGTCGCGGCGGGCCTCCATGTCCTCGTATGAGACCAGCGACTCAAGGCAGAGGCGCAGCAGCGGTTCGGTGTTCGAGGCGCGGACATTGAAGTGCCAGTCGTCGAAGTCAACACTGACGCCGTCGAGCCGCGAGATCCTCGCCCCCTGAGCTTCATAGATAACAACGAGCTGTTCGAGTTTGGCGGCGGCGTCGTCAAGCTCGGAGTTGATCTCGCCCGAAATAAAGTACTTCGCGCGCAGCTCTGCCAGCATCTCGCTCAGCGGCCGACCGGCCTGCGAGCGAAGCTCCAGCATCAGCAGCGCCGGGATCGTGCCGGAGTCGGCGCAGTAAAAGTCGCGGAAGTAGTAGTGGCCAGAAACCTCGCCGCCGAAGATTGCGTCCTCATCGCGCATCCGTGTCTTGAAGAATGCGTGGCCGACGCGGTTTTCCAGCGCCCGGCCGCCGAGGCGCTCGACTGTGTCCTTGACCGCCCTCGACGTGCGCACGTCGTAAAGGACTGTTGATCCCGGATGTTTCGCGAGCAGACTTTCGGCCAACAGTGTGGTCAGGAAATCGCCGTCAACGAAGTTGCCTTTATCGTCGATGAAGAAGCAGCGGTCGGCGTCGCCATCCCAAGCGATTCCAAGGTCGGCGCCGGTGTCGGTTACCCGCTTCATGATGAAGGCGCGGTTCTCGGGCAGCATCGGGTTGGGCTCATGGTCGGGGAAATTGCCGTCGGGGACGAAGTAGTTCTCGTCCAGCTCCAGCCCGAGGTATTTCAGCAGCGGCCCGACCATCGGGCCGGCCATCCCGTTGCCGCCGTCAACGACGACCTTCAGCGGCTTGATCGCGTCGGCGTCGACGAATTCGAGCGCCGCAGCACGGAAAGGGTTGTAGATCTTGATCGACTCCGATGTGCCGCCGCCTGGCGCGGCGCCAAGGCCCGCCTCGATCATGTCGCGGATGTCGGTGATGCCGCTGTCGCCGGAGAGCGGAACCGCGCCGCTCCGCACCAGTTTCGCGCCGGTATAGGCCTTTGGGTTGTGCGAGGCCGTACACATCAGCCCGCCGTCAAGTTTCCGGCTGCCAACCAGCCAATAGAGCATCTCGCTGCCGACCTCGCCGATGTCGATCACGTGAGCGCCTTCCGCCAGCATTCCTTGCAGGTAGCGGTCGGATAGCTCCGGCGCCTCGAGTCGCATGTCATGGCCGAGGCCGATTCCGAGGTCGGCTGTGTCGCGTCCGCTTAGCTGACTGAGCACGCGGACGAAGGCGCGGCCGATCTGTTCAGCGAGGTCGCCATCGATCTGCTCGCCGTAAAGCCCGCGGATGTCGTAGGCCTTGAAGATCTCGCTTGGAGCTTTCACGGTTTCACAGCCTAGCCGCGCGTCGACGGCGCTGACGCGACATCGTTGCCTGCGTCCTGCGAGCATCACGCATCGAATGTCCAACCAGCAAGCAACCGAGGCGGCGTCCGTATCCGGCCGCAAGCTGTTGATCACCGGCGCCTACGGCCTCGTTGGCTCGTGGCTGACGGCGCGGCTTGTTGAGCTGGGGGGCGAGGTCAGTGTGCTGCGGCGCGCCGCTCAGCCGCTCAGCGCGTTGGTAATCGAGCAGGTCGAACAGCACTGCGACGTGATTGACGGCGATCTGCTCGACGCGGCGCTGCTTGAGCAAGCGATTGCCGACCGCCAGAGTGACACTGTTATTCACCTCGCTGCGCAGGCGACGGTTGGTCCGGCGCTGGTCGCGCCGCGCGCGACCTTTGAGGCCAACGTTCTGGGCACTTGGAACCTGCTTGAGGCGGCGCGATTGAACGGGGTCGAGCGGGTCGTTGTGGCATCGTCCGACACCGCCTACGGGCCAAGCGACAACCTTCCTTACACCGAGCTGATGGCGCTCGAAGCTTCGCACCCATACGACGCTTCAAAAGCGGCGGCCGACATCATCGCCCGCTCCTACTGGTCCACGTACGGCCTGCCGGTGACGGTGGCGCGGATGGCCAACCTGTTCGGCGGCGGCGACCGCAACCGCTCACGGTTGGTGCCGGGAACGATTGCCGCGCTGCTTGAGGGATCGCCGCCTGAGCTCCGTTCCGATGGCTCGCCCGAGCGCGATTTCCTCTACATCGACGACGCTGTCGATGCCTACCTGGCGATCCTCGGCCTGCTTGACAGCGGCGAGGCTTGCGGTGAGGCCTTCAATGCCGGCAGCGGCGTGCCGCGCCGTGCGCTGGACGTAGTCGAGACGCTCTGCACAATCGCCGGCGTGCAGCGCGCCGTTGATCTGCGCGGCAGCGGCGTTCCCGAGGGCGAGATCAGCCGCCACTGGATCGACTCGGCCAAGCTCCAGCAGCTGACCGACTGGGAGCCGAAGACCGGCCACGAGCAGGGGCTCTCTCTGACGCTCGATTGGTACAGGCAACATCCCGAAGTCCTGCTGGGCTGAATCTGGCATTAGGATCCGCTTCTATGGCTGGCCATTCCAAGTGGGCGGGGATCAAGCACAAGAAGGCGATCGTCGACGCAAAACGCGGCAAGCTCTTTACGAAGCTCGGCCGTGCGATCACCGTCGCAGCAAAAGCGGGTGGCGGCGACATCGATGGCAACCGATCGCTTGGGCTGGCGGTGCAGAAGGCGAAGGACGCCTCGATGCCGAAGGACAACATTGAGCGGGCGATTGCGCGTGGCACCGGCGCCGGTGATGACGCCGAGGCCTATGAGGCCGTCGTCTATGAGGGTTACGGACCGGGCGGCGTGGCGTTGCTAATCGAGGCGCTGACCGAAAACCGCAACCGCACCGGCGCCGACGTTCGCCACACGCTGACTAAACACGGTGGCAGTCTCGGTGAGCCCGGGTCGGTCGCTTACCTCTTCAAACAGTGCGGCCTGATCGTCGTTGACGGGGAAGCGCACAGCGAGGATCAGCTGATGATCGCGATCGACGCCGGCGCCGAAGAGATCGAGCTTGACGATGACGTTTACGAGGTGATAACGCCAGCGCCGCAGCTCTCGGCCGTGCGCGCGGCATTCGACGCCGCCGGGATTGCTTTTCAGTCGGCCGAGATCGTGCAGCGTCCGACCGTCCGCGTTCAGATCGACGAGGGCGATGCGGCAACGCTCTTCAGGCTGATCGACGCACTCGAAGAAAACGACGACGTTGGCGATGTCCACGCCAACTTTGAAATCGACGCCGACCTGCTCGAACGGATCGTCGGCTAGATGGCTTCAGCGGCCAAATCGCGGGCGTTCGCGCCGCTGCTGTCACAATGGCCGCGATGAACGCTCCTCCACGCCGCCGGATGGCCGCAACGCAGCGGCGCGATGAGATCCTCGACGCAGCCGCCGTCGTCTTCGCGCGCTCCGGTTACGACGGCTGCTCACTCGAACAGATCGCGGCTGAGGCCGGCGTCTCGAAAGCCTTGATTTACGAGCACTTCGATTCCAAGCGTGAACTGCACGCCGAGCTGCTCGGTCGTCATGCGGCTGAGATTTTTCGCCGGCTTGAGGCCTGCGCCGAAAGCGGCGCGACAGGGGAGGAGCGGCTGCGGCTCGGTGTTGACGCCTTCCTGTCATTCGTTGAAGAGGACCGCGATGCCTGGCGGGCAATCTTCAGGGATGCAGCAGACCCGGAGATCATCGCCTCGCTGGCAAATCTGCAATCGCAGGCGGTTGGAGTGATCGCTGCCCTGATGGCCTCAGACCCCGACCGCATCTCGCATG
This sequence comes from Solirubrobacteraceae bacterium, assembly GCA_039744215.1. Lineage (GTDB taxonomy): Bacteria > Actinomycetota > Thermoleophilia > Solirubrobacterales > Solirubrobacteraceae > F1-60-MAGs163. The sequence goes on along the minus strand of JBCJTT010000001.1, from coordinate 141,063 downwards.
CGCGCGCCGACCAAGGCGACGGAGCGTTGTTCCTCGAGCTGCACGCCCAGCTGCTGGCTGGTGCCACCCAGGCTGTTGCGCACTGGTGGTATGACCACCGAAGTGTTCCGCGCGCTGTAGTGGTCGACCGCGTGATGGAGTTCTGCTGGCTTGGGCTTGAGCGCGTCTCAGCCGGTGAGTCGATTGCGCGCACCCGCGGCGCCGCCGGTCGCGCCGCCGCCGAGCAGTAAGCGCCGCAGCACCGGGGAGGCATCCGGCCCGCAGCGCAGAATGGGAACAGATGATCGTCGTTGGAATCGACCCCGGGATTGCGAATACCGGATTTGGCGTTGTGCGCCGACAGGGTGGACGCTTGGTCGCGCTCGATCGCGGCGTGATGCGGACGCGGGCCGAGCGCTCACCGGAAGATCGCCTCGCTGATCTGTTCGCGCAGGTCGAAGAACTGCTTGACCGCCACCAGCCGGATGCGCTGGCGCTGGAAGCGATCTACTTCGGCCAGAACGTCCGCTCGGCCTTCGCCGTCGGCCAGGCGCGCGGCGTCGTGCTGTTGGCGGCGGGCCGCCGCTCAATCAGTTGTCAGGACTACACGCCGCAGCAGGTAAAGGGAGCGGTCTGCGGCAGCGGCCGCGCTCCGAAAGAGCAGGTCGCGCGGATGGTCCAGGCGCTGCTCTCGCTCGCCGAGCCGCCGACTCCCGACCACGCTGCCGACGCCTTGGCTGTCGCGATCTGTCACGCGAACCACGCGCCGCTGCGCAGCGCTACGCAGCGCGCGCAGCTGCCGGCCACGCGCGTCGCATGATCGCCTTCGTCAGCGGCGAGGTCGTCGGTCGGCGCGAAGATTACGTTGTCGTCCAAACCAGCGGCGGCGTCGGCTACCGGCTGGCCGTCTCTGCCGAAACACTGGCCCAAGTCCCGGCCGTCGGCCAGGTTGTCTCGCTCCACTGTCACCTTGTCGCGCGCGATGACTCGCTGGCGCTATTTGGCTTTGCGACGGAGGAGGAGCGCGACCTCTTCCTGATGCTGCTCGGCGTTCAGGGCGTCGGCCCGAAGGTCGCGCTGGCGCTGCTCAGCGGTGGGCCGCCGCGCGAGCTGGCTGGCGCGCTGGCAAGCGGCGATCTGGCTCGGCTGCAGGCTGTGCCAGGGATCGGCAAACGGACCGCTGAACGGATCCTGGTTGAGCTGCGCGAGAAGGTGACCGGTCTGGTCGGCGCTGACGGCGGTGAGATCACAGTCACGCGCGGCGATGATCCGCGGCGGATCGCCCGTGACGGCCTAGTCGAACTTGGCTTCACGATGCAGGAGGCTGAGCAGCTGATCGCCGGCGCCGACGGCGACAGCGCCGAAGATCTTCTCGCCAGTGCGCTGAAGGCGGCCCGCCAGTGAGCGACGGATTCGCCGATGAGGCGCCGATCATGACACCCGGCGCACTTGTTCAGGAAGACGAGCTGGATCGCTCGCTGCGACCGCAGACGCTGGCCGACTTCATTGGTCAGGAGGCCGTTCGCGACCAGCTGGCAGTATCGCTAGAGGCTGCCGCCGGGCGTGACGAGCCGCTCGACCATGTGCTGCTGGCCGGCCCGCCGGGACTAGGGAAGACGTCGTTAGCTCAGATCATCGCGACCGAACTGGGCGTCCCGTTTGTTCAAACGGCCGGACCTGCGCTTGAGCGCAAAGGTGACATCGCCGCACTGCTGACGGCGCTTGAGCCTGGCTCGGTCTTCTTCGTTGACGAGATTCACCGCCTAAGCCGCGCCTTGGAAGAGACCTTCTACCCGGCGATGGAGGACCGCAGGCTGCCGATTACGATCGGTCAGGGAGCCGGAGCCCGCGTTGTCACGCTCGAACTGCCTGCCTTCACATTGGTCGGGGCGACGACAAGGGCCGGGCTACTAACGACGCCGCTACGTGACCGCTTCGGCATTCAGTACCGACTGGAGAATTACAGCGCCGACGACCTAGCATCGATCGTGCGCCGGTCAGCGATGATTCTCGACCTGCCGCTCGACGACGACGGCGCGCTGGCAATCGCCGCCCGTAGTCGCGGCACGCCGCGCGTCGCCAATCGGCTGCTGCGACGCGTTCGTGACTGGGCACAGGTGCGCGGCAGCGGCACCGTGACGGCCGACGCAGCGACCAGCGCGCTGGAGCTGCTGGAGGTTGACGAGCTAGGCTGTGACCGGCTCGATCGTGAGATTCTGAGCGTCCTCTGTACGACCTATTCGGGCCGGCCAGTTGGCCTCTCGACGCTTTCAATCGCGGTCGGTGAGGAGGCCGACACGATCGAAGAGGTCTATGAGCCGTATCTCGTTCAGTGCGGTCTGATCAGCCGCACATCGCGCGGCCGTATGGCGACCTTGCGTGCCTATCAGCACCTCGAGATCGAACCGCCGCAGGGCGGCGCGCTCTTCTAAGTCGCAGGGCGTGGCGCAGATCGGGCGGCGCACCCCTACCCTTGGGCCCAGCAATGGCTCATCACTTCATCTGCCCGCAATGCGCCAACCGCTCAACTTCAGTCGACACGGCGAATGGTTTGCGCTCGGAAGCGAAAGGTTGCCGCGAGTGCGGATACGGTTTTATCTTCGAGCTTTTGGACGACTACTTCCCGGCGCCCGATGCTGCGTTCTTTGTCTGCGATCGTGACGCCCGCGTGATCGCCTGCGGCCGTGGCGCATTCGAGCTCACCGGGCTAGATGACGCCCGCGTGATCGGCCGGCCGGTCGGCGTCGTGCTGGGGTTGCAGTTCGGCGACGACACTGACCCGGTCGCGACCGTGCTCGAGTGGGGCGTGCGCTCGCTCGGCAAGCCGGTGCAGATCAACGCTGAGGGCGATCTGCCAGCGCAGGCAAGCTCGGACATCTTCCCTGCTTACGATGACGACGGCGGGCTGCTGCTCATTCTGACGCCAGCGAAGTAACCTGCTGCGCTGATGACCGATCGCCGCCGCAACTTCTTTGTCCTGCTCTTCGTGGCGGGCTTGCTAGTTCTTTCCGGCCTAGTGATCGTAGCCAAGCCGACCGTGCTCGGACTCGATCTGAAAGGCGGCGTCTCGCTCGTCTATCAGGCCAAACCGACTAAGCAGTCGGCCGTTACGGGCGAAGCGGTCGATCTCACGATCGACATCATGCGCCAGCGCGTTGACACGCTGGGCGTCGCCGAACCCGAGATTCAGCGCACCGGGACCGATCAGATCGACGTCTCGCTGCCGAACGTCACGAACGCCGAGCAGGCGGCGGCACAGGTTGGCAAGACGGCGCAGCTTTACTTCTATGACTGGGAGACAAACGTCCTCGGGCCAAACTGTAAGCCGCAGCCGACCGACGCGGCGGTCACCGGCGGTCAGGCGGCCGGTAGGGGCGCCGGCGCGGTTTCGCAGTACGACGCCGTCGCGCGCGCTGCGAAGTGCCCAGCAACCAATACCGGCAAGGAGACGACGACCGGCCAGTACTACCTCGTTAACGACAAAACGAAGATGGTTCTGGCCGGGCCGCAGGAGGCGAAGGCCGACCTTGAGGCGGAAGCGACGGGCAACAAGATCACCCAGAACGCCGACACTTCGGTTGTTCGCGTCAACCAGGGCACGATTGTCGTCCAGGCTGAGGGCAGGAACGCGGGCAGGTACTACGTGATGCGCGATGCGCCGGCACTCGGTGGCATTGACATCACCGATCCGAGGCAGAGCCTCGACAGCGGCGCCGGCGGAAATGGCCAGCCGACCGTCACCTTTGACTTCACCGACAAGGGAAAGGCGGTCTGGCAGAAGATCACGCGCGAGATAGCGCAGCGCGGTCAAGACAGTTTCTTTGGCGGAGATGCCCGTAGCTCGTTCCAACACTTCGCGATCGTGCTTGACGGCGAGCTGATCTCGGCTCCGTTCATCGACTTTCAGCAGAACCCTGACGGGATCGATGCGACCAACGGCTCTGAGATCTCCGGCGGCTTCACGATCGCCACAGCTCAGGAGCTGGCAAACCTGCTCAAGACCGGCGCGCTGCCGATCAAACTCGACCTGATTTCGTCCTCGTCGATCTCGGCCTCGCTCGGCAAGCAAGCACTCAACCAGGGGGCCATCGCCGGCTTGATCGGGTTGGCGCTGGTGTCGCTCTTCCTGCTCGTCGTCTACCGCGTGCTTGGCCTGATCGCGATCGGCGCGCTCGGCGTCTATGCCGTATTCCTGTTCGCCCTCGTCAAACTGATTCCGGTTACGTTGACGCTGCCGGGGATCGCGGGCCTGATCTTGACGATCGGTGTCGCCGCTGACGCAAACATCGTGATCTTTGAACGCGTAAAGGAAGAGGTGCGGCTTGGGCGAGCGATTCCAGTTGCGATCAGTCAGGGCTACCGCAAGGGACTGACCGCAATCATCGACGCCAACGTCGTCATTTTCATGGTCGCTTTCATCCTCTTCATGCTGGCGACCTCCGGCGTCAAGGGCTTTGCCTTCATGCTCGGCGTCGGCACGATCGTCTCCTTCTTGACGGCCGTGCTGCTGACGCAGGCGGTGCTCGGCACGCTGGCGCGTTCGAGGACTGTCTCCAGTCCGGCAATGCTTGGCACACACTCCAAACGTCAGCGCTTCCGCTGGGACTACATGGGCGCCTCAAAATGGTTCTTCTCGGCCTCTGGCGTGATCCTGCTGGTCTGTGCACTGGCCGTTGGCACGAACGGACTCAACCTTGGTATCGACTTCGCTTCGGGTACGCGGATCGTTGCCGAGTTGCCGGCCTCGGCAACTGAGCAGGCCGTCCGCGACGCCGTTGTTCCGGTCGCTGGCAACGCCAAGATTCAGCGGGTTTCCGGGGCCGACTTCGAAGGCGGGCAGGCCTTCCAAGTTTCGGTTGACACCGTTGCGCCGGGCGAGCGGGCCGCGCTCGAAAAGGCGCTCACCGCAAAGTTCGGCCAAGGCACCTACAGCTTTCAAACGATCGGCCCGACCTTCGGCAAGACGGTCGCCGAAAGCGCAATAATCGCGGTTATCGCATCGCTGATCGTTATCAGCGCCTACATCGCGCTGCGCTTTGAGTGGCGCTACGCCGTGCCGGTACTGATCGCGCTGATTCACGACCTGTTGATCACAGCCGGTGTCTACGCGTTGCTGGGGCTGGAGGTGACGACGTCGACTGTTGCGGCCCTACTGACGATTCTTGGCTATTCGCTCTACGACACGATCATCGTTTTCGACCGTGTGCGCGAAAACGTGCCGCGGATGCCGCGAGCGACCTTCTCGCAGATTCTCAACCGTTCACTGAGCGAAGTGTTGATGCGTTCGTTGGCAACCTCGGTCTCCACGCTGCTGCCGATCCTTGCTCTGCTCGTGCTCGGCGGGCCAACCCTGCAGGACTTCGCTATTGCACTGACAGTCGGCGTTATCACCGGCGCCTACTCGTCGATCTTCATCGCAACGCCGGTGATGATGCACTGGAAGGAAGCGGAGCCTGTTTGGCGCTCACGGCGTGCTCGCGTTGTCGAAGCCAACAATGGTGTTGTTCCCGCCTACGTAACCGCGGCGGGCGGCGCTGCGACCGAGCTTGAACCGGAGCAGCCGAAGCGCCCGCGCGGCCGGCTGACCAGTCCGGAGAACCCCGAGCGCGCTGTCAGCGGCAAGGAATTTGACGAGATGGTCCGCGATCTGCACGGTGACCAGGCTCCGGCCGCGACCGAACAGCTTGACCGGCCGCGGCCAGAGCCCGACCCGGGCGTGAAAGAACCAGAGCCGCCGCCGCTGCCATCAAGCGGCGCCGACGCGCTGCCTGAGGACCTCGTCCTAAAGGACGACCCGTCGGCCTCGAAGGGCTCACGCCGCAAGCGAAACCGAAAGCACGGGAGGCGCTAATGGGGCTGATCGCATGGGTGATGATGGGGCTCGCGATTTGGCACTTCGCGATCTTCATCCCAGATCGCTTTTGGGGCGGCATCGTCGGCGCTTTTCTCTGCGCAATCTTCGGCGCTGTCGTGGTCGGCTTCGCGACCAGTGGCTTCACGGTCCCCGGCAACAACTCAATTACAATCGCCACAGCGCTGGAGGCGATACCTGGCGCACTAATCGGGCTGGCCGTCGCCTACGCGATCGGCGTCCGTCGCGGCAATCCGGCGCTTCACCTTTAGCGGGCGCATTCCGTCGCCGCCTCGCCCTACTGTCAAGTAGTGGAACCGGCCCGGGTTGAAATCACAGCAGCACCGTTTGAGCAGGTTCATGAGCTGGCAGAGGCGCTCTCAGTAGACCCGCTAGTCGCTGAGCTGCTGATCAGGCGCGGCATTGCTGACGTTGAGGGGGGGCAGCGGTTCCTTCGCGCCGATGAGCGGTACGAGCCGGTGCAGTTTGAGCGAATCGATCAGGCAACGGCGCTGATCCTTTCCCACGTCGAGAAGCGCTCTGTGATTGTCGTGCACGGCGATTACGACGTTGACGGCGTCTGCGCGACAGCGATTCTTGTTGCCACGCTGCGCGAACTTGGCGCCGAGGTCGAATGGTTCATCCCTGGTCGCCGTGAGGATGGGTACGGCCTCTGTGCGGCAACGGTCGAGCGTTTGGCGGCAGGCCCGGCGGCGCTGCTAATCACGGTCGACTGCGCGATCACTGCAGTTGAAGAGGTGGCGCTGGCGCGCAGCCTCGGGCTCGATGTCGTAGTCACCGACCACCACCAGCCGCGCGCCGACGGGCTGCTGCCCGATGCTCCGGTTGTTCACCCGCGAGTCTGCGGCTATCCCGACCCCGAGCTCTGCGCTACAGCGGTCGCCGCAAAGCTGGCCGAAGCGCTGCGCAGCGCCGCCGGCCATTCTGCCGACAGCGACCGCGATCTTGATCTGGTGGCGCTGGCAACGGTCGCCGACTGTGTGCCGTTGTTGGGTGAAAATCGACGCCTCGTGCGCGAAGGCCTGGTGGCACTAGCGCGCACCGCGCGGCCCGGGCTGCGGGCGCTTATGCGAGTCGCTCAGGTTGATCCGGCAGCGATCGACGAGCAGGCGATCGGCTTTCGCCTCGCGCCGAGGATCAATGCGGCGGGCCGGATGCATCGCGCCGACAGCGGCGTTGAGCTGCTGCTGACCGATGATCCCGAGCGGGCCGACGCGATTGCCGGCGAGCTCGACCACGCCAACGCCGAGCGGCGTCTGGTTGAAACGCGAATCCGCTACGAAGCCGAGGCTCAGGCGACGGCGCTCGGACCGCGCGACGGCTACGTCCTGTCGTCCGACGACTGGCACCCCGGCGTGATCGGCATTGTCGCTTCGCGCCTTGCTGAGCTTCACGGCCGACCAGTAGTGATCGTCGCGCTCGACGGCGACGAGGGCAGCGGCTCAGGCCGGTCGGTTCCGGGCTTCGATCTGTTGGCGGGGCTTCAGGCATGCGCTGGCGATCTGCTGCGCTTCGGTGGCCATCGAGCCGCAGCCGGCTGCACGGTCAGCCGCGAATCGTTGGCTGCCTTCGCCGATCATTTTGACTCCTACTGCGCGGAGTTCTTCGCAGCGCAGCCAGCGGGTGCCCAGATCATCGTCGACGCCGTCGTTGGCGGCGACGTTCTCAGTATGGATCTGGCTGAGCAGCTCGCTGGGCTTGGCCCCTTTGGGATCGGCAATCAGCGGCCGACGCTGGTGATCCCTGCTGCCCGGCTCGATCAGCCGCGATCGATGGGGGAGGGCAAGCACCTTCGTTGCACGATCAACTCCGGTGGCGTGCGGATCTCCGCCGTCGCGTTCGGCACTGCCGAGCTGCCCGATGGCGCTGACGTCGCACTCGACCTGATCGGCGCGCTGGAGATCAACCGCTGGCGCGGCGCCGAGGATCTGCGCTTTGTGATCAGGCAGGCACTGCCGCCGAGTGGCTCGATCGAGCTGGTCGGACGACCTGCCGAGCGGCTCGATGCTTTCGCAGCCGAGCTTTATCGCTCTGCTGGCGGCGACGGGCACGACGCTGACGAAATATCAGAGCGCCAGCAGCTTGATTGCCGTGGCGCCGGGCTGAGTGGGCTGATAAGGCGCTTGGTTGCCGGCGGCGAAGCTGTGCTCGTCGTGGCCGCCAACGAACAGAGGCGCGCTGCCCATTTGAGCGGACGAATCGGCGGTTTCGCGCTCACTTCGTGGTCGTTGCTGCTGGCAGAACCACAGATCGCCGACCGCTTCACGCATCTTGTTGCGCTTGACCCGCCAACCAGCGAGCCGGCCGAGCGGCTGCTGCGGCTGGGGCCCCAGCACAGCTTTGCTCACCTAGCCTGGGGGGCGGCTGAGCTACGCTTCACAGGTGATGAACTGCAGCGAGATGCTGATCTGCGCGGCGCTCTGGCCGCCGTTTACCGAGCCGTCCGTGATGAGCCGCAGGCCGGGCTGCTCGCGCAGCTCACGGCTGGCGACGAGTTGCGCTCACCGACGGCGATGGCAACGATCGTTCGCGTCTTTGAGCAGCTCGGGTTGGCGACGCTCTGCGACGGCCAGCTATCACTGCTCGCCGATGACGGCCCGCGCCAGCAGCTCGACTCCTCGCCGGCCTACCTCGAGTGGCTCGCCGCAGCTGCAGAGGGGGTTCAGTGGCTGAACGGGACGAAGCCGCTGGCGGTGTAGCGGCAGAGCGGCCGACTCGCGCGCCGGTCGGAGTTGCTGGCGTCGTTGGTCGGCGCCGCGATGCGATTGAGCTGGAGATGAGTTCCGACGAACGGGCCGAGCTCTCCGAGCTGTTCGCCGTGATCAGCGAACGCGAACAGCAGACAGCGCTACCGATCGATCGTGCCCGAGTTGTTGACGCGTACCGCTTTGCCTCCGATCAGCACGGCGACCAGATGCGCCGCTCCGGCGAGCAGTTCATCTCGCATCCGGTTAGCGTCGCCACGATCTGTGCCGGGCTCGGGCTCGACACCGAAACTCTCGTTGCGGCGCTGCTGCACGACACGGTCGAGGACACGACGGCCTCAGTCGAACAGATCGAGCAGCTCTTCGGCGAGGAGGTGGCCAGCCTCGTTGACGGCGTAACGAAACTGGACGCTCTGTCGTTCAAATCTCGCAATGAGGCTCAGGCAGAGAACTACCGCAAGATGGTCGTCGCGATGGCGACCGACATTCGCGTGATTTTGCTGAAGCTCGCCGACCGACTTCACAACATGCGCACAATCGCCGCGCTGCCGAAGCAGAAGCAGGTCGAGAAGTCTCGTGAGACGCTCGACATCTACGCGCCGATCGCGCACCGACTAGGGATTCACGCAATCAAGTGGGAGCTTGAGGATCTCGCCTTCGCGGCGCTTCATCCGCGCAAGTTCAACGAGATCAAGTTGCTTGTCAATCAGCAGCGCGAGTTGCGCGAGCAGTATGTAGCCCGCGCTGGCGACGAGCTGCAGGCCGAGCTCAGCGCGCTGGGAATCGAATCAACGATCTCGGGCCGAGCCAAGCACTTCTATTCGATCTACTCGAAGATGACGCGCAAAGGGCGCGAGTTCAATGAGATTTATGACTTGACGGCGATGCGCGTGACGGTTGAATCGATCAAGGATTGTTATGGCGCGATCGGTGTAATCCACTCGCTCTGGAAGCCGCTGCCAGGCCGCTTCAAGGACTTGATCGCGATGCCGAAAGCGAACCGCTACCAGTCATTGCACACCACCGTTGTCGGCCCCGACGCGCTGCCACTTGAGATTCAAATCCGCACACGTGACATGCACGAGACGGCCGAGTACGGCGTTGCCGCACACTGGAGCTACAAGGATCGTCTGGCCGGCGCCGAGCCAGGCACGCCAGCGGCCGAGACGAAGCTGATCTGGCTGCGCTCAATGTTGGAGTGGCAGCAGGAGCTGTCAGACGCCGATGAGTTCGTTGGCAGCCTCAAGGACGACCTCGGTCAGGACGAGGAAGAGGTCTTTGTATTCACACCTGCCGGCGAGGTTAAGTCACTGGCGTTAGGCGCAACGCCGCTCGACTTTGCCTATGAAATCCACACCGAGTTGGGCCATCGCTGTGTCGGCGCCAAGGTCAACGGCAAACTTGTTCCGCTTGGTTACGAACTGCGGTCCGGCGATCGCGTGGAGGTTCTCACCGGCCGCCGTGAGCGCGGCCCATCGCGTGACTGGCTGGCGCTCGTACGGACGACGCGGGCGCGCAAGAAGATCACGCAGTGGTTCAGTGCCGAGAGCCGCGAGGACGCCGAACGCAACGGCCGCGAGATGCTACAGGCGCAGCTCAAGAGCGCCGGCCTGCCAGTGCAGAAGATGACCGGGTCGCCGCTACTAGCGGCGGTTATCCGTGAGATGGGCTTCAGACGGACCGAGGACTTCTATGTCGCGCTTGGCGGCTCGAAGATTTCGGCCAAGGTTGTTGTGACGAAGTTGCTGGCACAGCTTGGCCAGGGCAAGGCAGCGGAGCCCGAGCAGGTTGCCGGTGATGCGCCTGACGGCCAGCGGATAGCGAGCCGCGTGCCGAGCGGCAGGTCAGAGGAGCTCGGGATCAAGGTTGATGGCGCCGACAGCGTGATGCTGCGCCTCGCGAAGTGCTGCCACCCGGTGCCCGGCGACAAGATCGTCGGCTACGTCTCACTCGGCCGCGGGATAACAATTCACCGCGACGACTGCCGCAACGTTGCCACGCTGCGCAAAGACCCCGCCAGATTCATCGCCGTCGGTTGGAGCGGCGATAGTCAGGCTGGCTTCCTAGCCGAAATCCATGTCGATGCGTGGGACCGTCACCGGCTGCTGGAGGATCTAACTCGGACGATCGCCGAGCAGGGCGCCAGCATCGTCGAGGCGCGTTGCCTAGATCATCGGCCGATGGTTGCTAATCGCTTTGTGATCGAGGTCGCCGACACCGCTGTGCTAAAGACGACTGTAACGCGGCTGCGCGCAGTTGACGGCGTTTTTGACGCGTACCGCGTCACGCCGGGGAGCTGACCGGCGGGAAGCTGACCGGCGGGGCGAGCACGCGCAAGGCGCCAGCCTCGATCGTGAAGCGAACGCTGTCGTGGTTGCCAGCAAAGTCGCCGTCGAGCTGTAGGGGCAGTGGCCGTTCCCCGGCGGCTCTGACGACAAGTTCGGTTAGCGGTCCAAGCGTCACCGTGCTGCGTCCGTCGGTGACGCCGCCGCTGCTCATCAGCATCCGCGTCGCGGTTACGGCGGCGCGCAGCGGTGAGCCGGTAAGGATCAGCGCCGCTGACAACGTTCCGGAAGCGAGCGTCACGTCACGGCAGACCGTTACCGGACGGGCGCCAGCGTATGTGAACTGTTCGCCGTTCTGCACCAACACGGTGATTGCTTCGATCTCTGCTCCATCTTGCTGAACCCTGACGCGCGGCGCTCGGAACGCGTAGTCGGTCAGAAAGACGCCGACGCCGCGCTCGGCGTAATACCACTGGCGCCACCTTGCCTTTCGCGTTGGGTTTGCGTCAACACTCTCAACGACACTGGCGTCGAGTCCTACCCCGGCCGAGAAGGCGAAGGCCCGGCCGTTGGCGCGGCCGAGGTCGACCTGACGATGCGGCCATTGATCGGCCAGTTCCAGCAGCCGCGCCGTCGAGTCAACGATCTCGGTCGGCAGTCCGAGCAGCTTGGCGAAGACATTCTGCGAACCGCCCGGCAGCGGGTAGATCGGCACGTCGCTACCGGCAAGCGCATCGGCAACTTCGTTCAGCGTGCCATCGCCGCCCAGTGTCGCGATTGCGTCAACGCCGTCGGCCAGCGCGGCGGCTGCAAGTTCACCCGCGTGACCTGGCGCGGTCGTGTCCGCAACGGCAACCTCGTAACGGCTTGTAAGGGCTGCCAGCACCAGCTCCCGCAGCCGCCGGTCGACCGATGTTGCGTGCGGGTTGACGACGACGACGATCCGCCGGCGCGGCACAGCTCTAAAGGATTCCACGGCGTCGGAAGAGCGCGATGATGCCAACCAGGATCACGGCCATCACGCCGACGACAAGCCAAAAGGCGTCGATCCTGCCCTCCCCTGGGACCTCGACGTTCATTCCAAAGATGCTGGCGATCAGCGTCAGCGGCAGCAGCACCAAGCTGATTGCTGTCAGTACTCGCAGCGTTGTGTTCAGCTCGTGCGAGAGGAGCGACTCGTTCGTCTCCTCAAGTGCCTCGACGACCTCCTTGAAGTTCTCGAGCATGTCCGATACGCGCTCTGACGCATCGTTGATGTCCTCGAAGTAGATATCGAGGTCGGCTGCTATGTAGGGCTTCGTCGTCCGTTCCAAGTCGGCTAGCGCCGGGCGCATCGGCCGCACGATCGAGCGGAAGTTGATCACTTCCTGCTTGGCGGTGAAGATGTCGCGGACAACCTCGTTTGACCGGCCTTCAAAGACGTCGTTCTCAAGCCGTTCAAGTTTGTTGCCAATCTTGCGCAGCATCGGGAAGCCAGCGTCAACGCAGTCATCAACGACGCGGTAAAGCAGATAGCCGGCGCCCTTTCCGAACAGCTCATCGCGCAGCTTCGGACGGCTCTCGCAGCGCTCGAACAGGTAATCCAGCGCGGGCAGCGGCGACTTGGCAATCGTGATCACATAGTCAGGCCCGACGAAGACGTCGAGCTCTGCCGCGCTCAGTCGACGGAGCTCCTTGTCGTAGCGCGGGAACTGAAGAACGATGAACAGATAGTCGGAGTACTCATCGACCTTCGGTCGCTGGTTACGTGAGTTAAGATCCTCGTAATCGAGCGCGTGAAAGTCGTAGTGCTCAGCCAGCCAGTCGCGTTCGACCGATCGCCAGTCGCTGAAGTGGACCCATTTGAGGCTGCCGCCATCGCCGCCAGGCGACTCGATTACCTCAACGCGGGCAGCGCCGAGTTCCTCGGTTACTGTGACCGACTGATTGCCGCGGCGACGCAGGGATCGGCGCAGCGTAGGCTTGGGAAGGCTCGGCATCGAGACTCCGTGGTTCGTCGGCTGGCATCAGTTGACCTCTAGCACTGAGTGTACAGGCGACATTGAGGCCTTGAAGTGCTGCACGTTCACGTGCTACATTGGTTTTAAATAGTAGGACACATCTAGAGGGGTGGAGGGACTGGCCCGTTGAAACCCCGGCAACCTCCCGAAAGGGAAGGTGCCAATTCCTGTTAGATGTGGTGGGAGTCTCCAGACCTCCGCCACTTGAAGGCGGAGGTTTTTTTAATGAGCGCCACCAATCTGAAGTGCCGCGAATGCGGATCGAACTACGAACTGACAGCAAGCTACGTCTGCGAGCGCTGCTTTGGGCCACTCGAAGTTGAGTACGACAACAGTGCCCTTGCGCAGGACACTGCGCAGCTGCGTCGCCGGATCCAGGGAGGGCCGCAGAATCTTTGGCGCTACTCCGACTTTCTGCCGCTGGCAGGAGGACCGCCGGGCCCGTCCGGGCGCGCATCGTCGCGCGTCGGCCTGTCGGCTGGCTGCACGCCGCTGATCCGCGCCGACCGTCTGGCCGAACGGCTTGGCCTCGGTGAGGTTTGGGTCAAAAACGACGCGGCCAACCCGACCCATTCGTTCAAGGACCGTGTCGTCAGCATCGCTGCCGCGCGCGCACAGGACTTTGGCTTCAAGGTTCTGGCCTGCGCGTCGACCGGAAACCTTGCCAACTCGGTCGCCGCCAACGCAGCGGCGCTGGGAATGGAGAGCTACGTCTTCATCCCGTCCGACTTGGAGGAGCAGAAGGTGCTGGCGACCGGCGTCTACGGCACCAACCTCGTCAAGGTGCGCGGCAACTACGACGACGTCAACCGGCTTTGCACGCAGATCAGCGGTGAGCGCGACTGGGCATTCGTCAACGTCAACCTGCGGCCCTACTACGCCGAGGGGTCGAAGACGCTGGCTTTTGAGATCGGCGAGCAGCTTGGCTGGCGTACTCCGGACAGGATTGTCTGCCCGGTCGCATCGGGCTCGCTCTTCACAAAGATCGGCAAGGGCTTTGCCGACTGGCTCGATATCGGCCTGCTCGAAGGCGATCTGCCGACGATGAACGGCGCGCAGGCAGCTGGCTGCTCGCCGGTAGCGACTGCGTGGGCTGCCGGCAGCGATGTTTGCCAGCCGGTCAAACCGCAGACGATCGCTAAGTCACTGGCGATCGGCAACCCGGCCGACGGCCCATACGCGCTGGAGCTGGCAAAGCAGAGCGGCGGTTCGATCGAGTCGGTTACCGACGATCAGATCCGGGCCGGCATTCGGTTGCTGGCCGAGACGACCGGCGTCTTCACCGAGACGGCTGGCGGTGTGACCGTCGCGACGCTGGCAAAGCTGGCTGAGCGCGGCGATATCGGCCGCGACGAATCGGTTGTAGCCGTCATTACCGGCGATGGACTGAAGACGCTCGACGCAGTACGCGGCAGCTTCGAGGCCTTTGAGATCGACGCCTCATTTGATCAGTTCGAAGCGCAGGTCGAAGCGCAGGTCGAGGCGGCTAGCGCGGTGACCCGATGAGCGCGATCGTCAAACTGCCAACGCAGCTGCGCGCCAGTGCCGGTGGTGAGGGCGCCGTTGAGGTTGACGGCTCAACCGTCGGCGAGGCGCTTGAGGCGCTTTACACCGCTTACCCCGAGTTGCGCGATCGGATCAGCGACGAGGACGGCACGCTGCGGCGGTTCGTCAACGTCTATCTCGACGGTGAGGACATCCGCTTCGGCGAGCTGCTCGAAACGCCGATCGGTGAAGGCGCTGAGCTGCAGGTCGTGCCAGCCGTTGCCGGGGGCTGAAGCTCGACGCGCCCGGCAGGATTCGAACCTGCGACTCGTCCGGAGACCTGTACCATGCCAACTTGTACGGCGCGAAGGGGCTGGCACGATGACCGAACTGACAATTGAGCAGCAGCTAGCGAACGTGCTGGCGGCGCATCGGGACTGGGTTGAGAGTGACGGTGAGGCTGGCACGCAGCTTGATCTGTCCGGCGCGAACCTGACTAACGCGAACCTGCACAGCGCGAACCTGAGCGGCGCGAACCTGGGGAGCGTGGACCTGTACACCGCGGATCTGCGCCGCGCGAAACTGGACAGCGTGGATCTGCGCGGCACGAAGCTGATCGGCGTGAACCTGACCGGCACGAACATGACCCGCGCGAAAGGGCTGGCACTATGACCGAACAAACAATCGAGCAAAAGCTAGCTGACGTGCTGGCGGCCCATGATGAATGGCTGGAGTCTGACGAAAGGGCCGGTACGCAGCTTGACCTGACCGATGCGAACCTAGAGGGCGCGAGTCTGTACGGCGTGAACCTGTGCCGCGCTGATCTGCGGAGTGCGAACCTGCGCAATTCGGATATGTCCAAGACTGACCTAAAGGGAGCGGACCTGAACGGCGCGAGGCTGTCCGATGCGAATCTAACCGAAGCGAACCTGACCAGCGTGAAGCTAATCGGCGCGAACCTGAGCCGCGCGTTCCTGAACGGCGCGAACCTGAGCGACGCGTGCCTCGTAGGCGCAAACCTGACCGGCGCGAGCATGTACCTCGTGAATCTGCTCAACGCTGACCTGACCGACGCAAACCTAACCGGCGCGAACCTGACCAGCGGCACCATCTCTGATCCTTCTTGTAGCGCGTAGCTTCAGGACGGCAGGCCCGGGCGGCCCGCGGATGCGATCGCAAGGCCGTGCATCTCAAAAGGCCAGTAAACGCAAGTCGCGCAGATTCGCCGCTTCACGAATCGTCAGAAAGCTCGACGCGCCCGGCAGGATTCGAACCTGCGACCTCCCGGACCGGAACCGGGCACTCTATCCACTGAGCTACGGGCGCAACGCTTGTGAGACTACCGGGCGCCCGGCGGCGGGTACTCTCGCGGGCGTGGATCAAATGGAGCTCTTCTTCGCCGGGACCGGCGGCTCGGTGCCGACGCCGCGCCGCGGCCTGCCGGCATTGCTGCTGCGGCTCGACGGCGACCGTCTGCTGTTCGACTGCGGCGAAGGGACGCAGCGCCAGCTGATCCGCAGCATCGGGCTGCCGGAGCTGAACGCGATCTTCCTTACTCATCTGCACGCCGATCATTGGCTCGGGATTCCCGGCCTGATCCGCACGCTCGAGCTTCGCGGCCGTGAACGGCCGCTCGGTCTGTTCGGTCCCTCCGGCACGACCCGCCAGCTGGCAGCCGTCGGTATCGCCGCCGGCAAGCTTGGCTACCCGCTCAGCATCTCTGAGCTGGAGGCCGGCGACGCAATCGAGTTCAGCGGCTACGAAGTAGAAGCGTTCAACGTCCGTCACCGCGGCGCGGCGCTCGGTTACTCGATCGTCGAGGCCGAGCGGCCAGGCCGCTTTGACCCTGAACGGGCAGCTCAGCTTGGCGTCACTGATGGCCGTGAAATCGCGGCGCTGGTTGCAGGCGAGAGCGTGCGTGATGTAACGCCGGAGCAAGTGATCGGTGAAGTCCGCGCCGGCCGAAAGATCGTCCTCTCCGGTGACACTGCGCCGTGCGAGATGGTCGAGGCAGCGGCCGCCGGCGCCGACCTGCTGGTGCACGAGGCAACGTTCATGCAGGAGGACGCAGATCGCGCCGCCGAGACGCAGCACAGCACCGTCACGCAGGCCGCAGAGACCGCTGCCCGGGCAAAGGTCGGGATGCTCGCGCTGATGCACATCTCAGCCCGTTACCCGATCTCGCAGATCATTGAGCAGGCCGAGGCTCTGTTCGAGCCAACCGTCGTGCCGCGTGATTTCGACGCGATAGATCTTCCTGTTACCGAGCGCGGCAAGCCGAAGTTGCTGCGTCCGGCTGACGTGCGCGTGGAGCAAGCTGCGGCGCCGCAGTTCGCAGAAGCTGCCGAGGAAGGCCTCCCAACGAGCGAGAAATGATTTTGCGCTGCGCCGAGCGCGGTGCTAACCTACGCGCAGCACAGATCCCTTTAATCCGGTCCCGAGAGGCCAGGAAGGGCAGTATTCATGACGCAAGAGAATGTCGTCCTCGACGACCAAGAGGTTAAGCGAGCGCTGGCTCGGATCGCACACGAGATCCTCGAGCGCAATAGCGATCCTTCGCATCTCGCCGTAGTTGGAATCCAGAACCGCGGCGCCGTGCTAGCGCACAGGCTGCAGGCGCTGCTCGCTGAGATCGGTGGCAGTGAAGTGCCGCTCGGCCTGATCGACATTGGCTTCTACCGCGACGACATTGGCACCCGTCCCGACGCGCCACAGCTGTACTCGACCGAGATCGACTTCCCGATCGATGGGGCAACCGTTGTAATCGTCGATGACGTTCTCTACACAGGCCGGACGGTTCGCGCCGCCATTGAAGCGATCTTCGCGTACGGCCGCCCAGCGCGCGTGCAGCTCGCCGTGCTGGTCGACCGCGGCCACCGCGAACTGCCGATCCGCCCTGACTACATCGGCAAGAACCTGCCAACCGCAGCCGACCAGCGCGTCTACGTTGAAGTCGTCGAAAGCGACGGCGTCGACCGCGTCGTGATTGGCAGCGCCGAAGCGTCGCTGGCCAAGGGCTCGCGATGAGCAACCTTCTCAGCATCGAGGATCTGGAACGGGTCGACATCGAACGGATCTGCGCTCGCGCTGGCGCCTTCTCCGAAAACCAGCGGCGCGAGATCAAGAAGGTGCCGGCGCTGCGCGGCCGCACCGTGTTGAACCTTTTCTACGAAGCCAGCACAAGGACGCGAAGCTCGTTTGAGCTAGCAGCGAAACGGCTCAGCGCCGACGTCGTCAACTTCACGGCCTCCGGCTCGTCGACCGAGAAGGGCGAATCGCTGAAGGACACCGTGCTGACACTTAGCGCCCACAGGCCTGACGCGATCGTGATCCGCTGCCCCTGGGCCGGTGCACCCGCTCTACTCGCGCAGTGGACCGACGCGGCAATCGTCAACGCCGGCGATGGCAAGCATGAGCACCCGACTCAGGCGCTGCTCGACATCTACACGCTGGGTCGCCGGCTCGGATCGCTCGACGGCGCAAAGATCTGGATCGTCGGCGACGTGCTGCACTCTCGCGTTGCCCGCTCCAACATCCTTGGCTTCCAGAGGATGGGGGCGAAGGTCACGGTTGCCGGCCCGCCAACGCTTCTGCCGCGCGGTATCGAGCAGCTCGGTGTTGATGTCCGATACTCGCTCGACGAGCTCGGCGAGGCCGATGTTGTCTACGCGCTGCGGATGCAAAATGAGCGCATGCAGCAGGCCTACCTGCCAAGTTTGCGCGAGTACGCATCGCTCTTCCAGATCGATCAGCGCCGGCTCGGGCCGCGTGCGCTGCTGATGCACCCGGGGCCGGTAAATCGTGGCGTCGAGCTTTCAGACGAGGTCGTCGACTGCCCGCAGTCGCTGATCCTTGAGCAGGTTGCGGCCGGCGTCGTAGTGCGCATGGCCGTGCTGTTTGAGCTGCTGGCGACGGCCCGCGCCTTTGATCCCGTAAACGAACACCAGCCCGCATGAACTCGGCGAACGAACAACGCCTGTTCCGTGGAACTGCGGCCGAGGCCGACCTGTTGATCAGCAACGTCCACGTGATCGACCCGCGCGCCAAGATCGACGGCCGCCACGATGTCGCCGTAGTTGACGGCCAGCTAACTGAGCTGGCGCCGCCTGGGACTCTGACGGCGGGCCCTGAAGCCGAAAAGATCGACGGCGGCGGCCGTCATCTATTCCCTGCTTTTGTCGACCCACACGTTCACCTGCGCACACCAGGGCATGAGCACAAAGAAGACATTGAGACCGGCACACGTTCTGCGGCCGCTGGCGGCTTCTGCGCAGTGCTGGCAATGCCGAACACCGACCCCGTCGTCGATTCGTCGTCGGTGCTGCGCTCGCTGCGCGATGCGGCGCGCCGCGAGGCTCGCGTGCCGGTCGGCTTCCTCGCCTCAATCACGGTCGGGCTTGAGGGCGCCCAGTTAACGGCGATGGCCGAGCTGCGCGCCGCCGGCGCCGCTGGCTTCACCGATGATGGGATGCCGGTCGCAGACGCCGGAATGCTGCGCAAAGCGCTGCAGTATCAGCGGATGTCGGGCGGTGTGCTGGCGCTGCACGAGGAGGATCCGTCGCTTTCAGCTGGCGGCGTGATGAACGAGGGCGCTGTAAGCGCTCTGCTCGGCGTCAGCGGGATCCCAAGCATCAGCGAGTCAACATTTGTTGCGCGCGACGCGGCGATCGCCGGCTACGAAGGCGGCGCCGTCCACATGCAGCACCTCAGCTGCGTTGCCTCGGTTGAGGCGATTCGCGCAGCAAAGGCGCTGGGCTACAACGTCACGGCCGAGGTCAGCCCTCACCACCTCTGCTTCACCGAGGAAGAGGTACGGACACTCGACACGCGGATGAAGATGAACCCGCCGCTGCGCACCGAGCTTGACCGCCAGGCGCTGATCGCTGGCTTACTTGACGGCACAATCGACTGCATCGCCACCGACCACGCGCCGCACAGCGCGCACGAGAAGGAGGTGCCGTTTGAGCAGGCGCCGATGGGAACGACCGGGCTTGAGAGCTCGTTCGCTGCTTGCTACACGGAGCTTGTCCGCAGCGGGTTGATGAGCCTCGAGATGCTGCTGGAGAAGATGACCTGCGGCGGCGCGATCTTCGGATTGTCGATTCCGCAGATCACAATCGGCGAGAGCGCCAACATCGTTCTGGTCGATCTAGAGCAGGAATGGCAGGTCGGCGCCGATGGCTACGAAAGCCGCTCCGAGAACTGCGCTTTCGGCGGCCGGATGCTGTACGGCCGTGTCCTTCTGACGGTCGCCGACGGCGCCGTCGCATACCGCCAACGCAGCTTCGCCATCAGCGCCGCGCCGCAGCTCGATGAGGCGGCGCAGTGAAGGTCGAGCGGCTCAGCGCGGAGCGCGCGGCACTGCTGATCGTTGACATTCAGGAAAGCTTCCGAACCGCGATTGAGGGCTTCGACGCAGTTGTCGCGCGCAGCGCGATCTTGGCTAAGGCGGCGGCGCTGTTGGAACTGCCGATCATCGTCACCGAGCAGTACCCGAACGGCCTGGGCGCGACCGTCGCCGAGCTGAGCGGCGCGCTTGACGGTGCGTTACTACTTGAGAAGAGCTGCTTCTCGGCAGCGCAGGCCGAAGGATTTGCACTGGCCGGCCGCGACCAGCTGATTGTCTGCGGAATCGAGGCTCACATCTGTGTTGCTCAGAGCGTGCTCGACCTGCTGGCGGCCGACGCGGCGGTCTGGCTTGCCGTTGACGCGATCGGCTCCCGCCACGAGCTCGACCGGACAATTTCCCTGCAACGGCTCGCCGACGCCGGCGCAACGGCAACGACGGTCGAGGCGCTCTGCTTCGAGCTGCTAAAGGATGCGCGCGCTGAGCACTTCAAGGCGATTCAGGCGTTGATCAAGTGACCGGCGACGCAGGCTTCGTACTGCTGGAGGACGGCACGCGCTTCGCCGGTAGGCTCTGCGGCGCCAGTAGCGACGCCGTTGGCGAGGTTGTCTTCACAACGGCGATGGGCGGCTATCAGGAGTCGGTAACGGACCCCTCGTTTGCCGGCCAGGTACTGACTTTTACGATGCCGCACGTCGGCAACTACGGCGTCAGTGAGTCGGCGATGGAGAGCGACCGGATTCACGCCCGCGGCGTTGTGATGCGAGCCGCTGACAACTCGTCCGACGCGCCGAGTGCCGATCAGGGGTGGCTCGACTGGCTCGAGCAGGCCGGAGTGCCGGCGATCAGCGCCGTTGATACGCGGGCTTTGGTTCGCCATCTGCGTAGCCGCGGCGCAATGCGAGGTGGAATCTTTGCCGCCGACAGCGTTGATCGCGCCGCTGCGTTGATCGAGGCAGAGCCACCGATGACTGGCCAGAACCTGGCGGCGCAGGTCGGTCCGCAGCAGCTTGTTCGCTGCGGCGAAGGCAACAGCGGGCCGCGCGTCGCGGCAATCGATACCGGGATCAAGCGGTCGATCGTCAATCAGCTGCTGGCGCGGGGGGTACGGCTCGACCTTTACCCAGCTGACGTGAGCGCAGAGCTGTTGCTGGCAGATGACCCCGACGCTGTCTTCCTCGCCAACGGCCCGGGCGATCCAGCGACGCTGGACGGCGTCGTGCAAACGGTCCGCGCAGTGCTTGGCGTAAAGCCGGTCTTCGGCATCTGCCTCGGCCATCAACTTTGCTGTCTTGCTCTTGGCTTGGAGACTTTCAAACTGCCGTTCGGTCACCGCGGCGTCAACCACCCGGTTAAGGATCTGCGCAGCGGCCGGATCGAGATCACATCGCAGAACCACGGCTTCGCTGTCGCCGCCCCCGACGGTGGATTGCGCGTTGAGCAGGACGAGCCGGTTCGCTGGGAGACCGACTTCGGCGCCGCTGAGCTGAGCCACGTAAACCTTTACGACCGCACGGTTGAAGGTTTGACACTGCTTGACGTGCAAGGGTCGACCGTCCAGTACCACCCCGAGGCAGGTCCCGGACCGCACGATGCCCGCCACCTGTTTGATGAGTTTGTAGACGGATTGGCAGTGGGGGCCGCCTGATGGGCCGCCGCGAAGACATCAGCAAGATCCTCGTACTCGGCTCCGGCCCGATCGTGATCGGCCAGGCGGCGGAGTTCGATTACTCCGGCGTGCAAGCCTGCAAAGTGCTGCGCGAGGAGGGCTACGAGGTAGTCCTCGTCAACTCCAACCCGGCGACGATCATGACCGACCCCGAGTTTGCCGATGCGACCTACATCGAACCGTTGCTGCCGGGGCCGGTGGCAGCGGTGATCGAGAAGGAGCGCCCCGACGCGCTGCTGCCAACGCTCGGTGGTCAAACAGCCCTCAACCTCGCTAAGGCGCTAGCCGAAGACGGGACGCTGGAGAAGTTCGGCGTTGAGCTGATCGGAGCCAACTACGAGGCGATCGACCGCGCCGAGGACCGCGAAAAGTTCAGCCAGACAATGGAGCGGGCAGGGCTGAAGATGCCGCGCGGTGCGATCGCGACGACGCTCGACGAAGCGCTCGAGCAGCTGCCGACGATCGGACTGCCGGCGATCGTCAGACCGGCCTTCACGCTCGGTGGCCAGGGCGGCGGGATCGCCCGCGACGAAGCCGAATTCCGCCAGATCGTCGCTCGCGGAATCGAGGCCTCGCCGATCGGTCAGGTGCTGATCGATCAGTCGGTGCTCGGCTGGGGCGAGTTTGAGCTTGAGGTGATGCGTGACCGTGACGACAACTGCCTGGTCGTCTGTTCGATCGAAAATATTGATCCAATGGGGGTCCATACGGGCGACTCGCTGACGGTGGCGCCGCAGCAGACGTTGACCGACGCGCTCTACCAGCAGCTCCGTGACCAGGCGCTGATCGTGATGCGTGCGGTCGGTGTTGAGACCGGCGGTTCAAATGTTCAGTTTGCCGTAAACCCGGCAACCGAGGAGATCCTCGTGATCGAGATGAACCCGCGCGTTTCGCGCTCCTCGGCGCTGGCGTCAAAGGCAACCGGATTCCCAATCGCCAAGATCGCCGCGCGGCTCGCCGTTGGTTACACGCTCGATCAGATCTCTAACGACATCACCGAAGTGACGCCGGCCAGCTTTGAGCCGACAATCGATTACGTCGTCGTCAAGTGGCCGCGCTTTGCCTTTGAGAAGTTCCCTGGCGCCGACCCGCGGCTCTCGACCCATATGAAGAGTGTCGGCGAAGTGATGGCCTTCGGCCGCACCTTTCAGCAGGCCTTTGCGAAGGCGATGCGCAGCCGCGAGCTCGATAGCCCCGCCAAGCTTGACGGCCTCAGCCTCGATGACCTGATCGCGGCGCTGACACCAGCCGGCGCCGATCGTTACGACTTCATGCTTCAGGCCTTCCGTCAGGGGGCGACGCTGGAACAGGTTCATCAGGCTTGCCTGGTTGACCTTTGGTTTCTGAGGCAGCTTCAGCAGCTTGCACTGGAGCCGGAGGCGCCGTTCGAAGGCCACCGCGTCTATCGCTCGGTTGACACCTGCGCCGCTGAATTTGAGGCCAGCACGCCGTACTACTACTCCGGCTGGGAGAGCGAACCTGCCTGCGAGGTGCGCCGCGGCAACAAGCCGTCGGTGATGATCCTTGGCGCCGGACCAAACCGGATCGGTCAAGGCATTGAGTTCGACTACTGCTGCGTTCATGCAGCGATGACTGTGCGGGCCAGCGGCCGTGACGCGGTGATCGTCAACTGCAACCCGGAGACCGTCTCAACCGATTACGACACCTCCGACCGGCTCTACTTTGAGCCCCTGACACTGGAGGACGTACTGGCCGTCGCCGCGGTTGAGCAGCCCGAAGGCGTGATCGTTCAGTTCGGCGGCCAGACGCCGCTGAAACTGGCCGAAGGTCTGGTCGACGCCGGATTAACAGTGCTCGGCACCAGCGTTGACGCGATCGATCTGGCAGAAGACCGTGGCCGCTTTGGCAGACTGCTCGAGCAGCTCGGCTTTCAGGCGCCGCCTTACGCTGAGGCGACCTCTGTAGAGCAGGCGCTGGAGGTCAGCGCCGATGTCGGCTTTCCACTGCTTGTGCGGCCCAGCTACGTGCTCGGTGGTCGCGCGATGGAGATCGTCTATTCGCAGGAAGACCTGAAGGATTATCTTGCCCGCCAGGCGCGCGAGGACGGCCGCGCGATCTACCTTGACCGCTTCCTTGAGAACGCGATTGAGGTTGATGTTGACGCGCTCTGCGACGGCCAGGGCGTTTGGATTGGCGGCATCATGCAGCACGTCGAGGAGGCTGGGATTCACTCCGGCGACAGCGCCTGCGTTCTGCCACCGCATTCGCTTGGGCCGGAGATGCTGCAGCAGATTCGCGCACAGACCGAAGGAATCGCCCTTGCCCTGGGCGTTGTCGGCCTCTGCAACATTCAGTTTGCCGTCTACAACGCCGAGCTTTATGTGATCGAGGCCAATCCTCGCGCCTCGCGCACCGTCCCATTCGTCAGCAAGGCAATCGGCCTGCCGCTGGCGAAGCTGGCCTGTCGGCTGATGCTGGGCGAACGACTGGCCGACCTGGATCTGCCGGACGATCCAATGACCGCCGACCACGTCTCGGTCAAGGAGGCGGTGATGCCGTTTGACCGTTTTGACGGCGCCGACGCATTGCTCGGCCCCGAGATGCGTTCGACCGGCGAGGTGATGGGCATTGCGCGCGACTTCCCTACCGCCTTCGCGAAGGCGCAAGCTGCCGCTGGCGCGGCGCTGCCGGACGGTGGCACGGCCTTTATCACTGTCACGGACGCCGATAAACCAGGGGCAGTCGCGATCGCGCAGACACTGCACGACCTTGGCTTCAAGATCGTCGCAACGCGCGGCACACGCGAGGCACTGGAGCGGATGGGAGTACCGGCAACAGAGCTGATGAAGGTGGGCGAGGGCTCACCGAACGTTGTTGACATGATCGAGAGCGGCGAGGTTTCGCTGGTCGTCAACACGCCAACTGGCTCCGGCGCGCGGACCGACGGGTGGGAGATCCGTCGCGCGGCCGTCGCGCGCAGCGTTCCCTGCCTGACAACGCTGTCCGGCGGTCTCGCCGCCGTCCGCGCGATCGCATCAGCGCGACGGGGAGCCGCCGAGGTGTTGTCGCTGCAGGAGATTCACCGGGGGCTGCGCTCGGTTGAGAGCTCAAAGTGAGCGCCGGCTTGGCGAGCCCGGCTGCCGACAGCAGACCGCAGGCGCCTTTTGGAACGCGCGACCTGCCACTAACCCGCCTTGCGCAGCTTGGCCCATACAGCGTGCTGACCGTTCTGGACGAGCCGGGCCCAGCGCCGCTTGCAGGTCAGTTCTACATGCTCTCGGCCGCTGAACGGTGGGGTGGCGGAAGCGAGCAACGGCCCTACCTGCCGCGCGCGATGTCGGTCGCGCGAGCTGGCAACGGCGAGCTTGACTTCATGCTGGAGGTAGTTGGCCCAGGCACGGCCCGGCTCTGTGAGCTCGTTGTCGGCGACAAGCTGCGCCTGCTCGGCCCATTTGGCAACGGCTTCTCTGCTCCCAGCGAGGGCCGCCGCGCGCTGCTCTGCGGCGGCGGAATCGGCATCGCGCCGCTGGCAATCCTGCAGCAGTCGCTCGGCGGCGCTGTCACGCTGCTCGGTTTTCGCGACGGTCTGCACGCGGCTGGCGCGGCGCTGCTAGATCAACCGCTGATCGCGACCGACGACGGCTCGGTCGGTCACCACGGCCTAGTCACGGACCTGTTGACCGATCAGCTTGACCAGCAGTCCGAAGCGGAGGTTTACGCCTGCGGTCCGCCGCCAATGCTCGAAGCCGTCCGTGCACTGAGCGCTGAGCGCGGCGTTCCCGCCCAGCTGGCAGTCGAGACAGGGATGGCCTGCGGCTACGGTGCCTGCTACGGCTGCGTTGTAAAGCAGAGCGACGGCAGTTACCTGCGCAGCTGCGTTGACGGCCCGGTGCTGACGGCCACGCAGCTGGCACCGGACTGGCTAGGGGAGGACGGCTGAGATGGCTGTTGACCTCTGCGGAATCGAGCTCGCGCACCCGGTAATCAACGGCTCCGGGACATTCGACTTGATCGCCGCACGGCGCGCTTTCGGCGAGGCCGTGGATCGCCACTTTCCCTTCGCGGCGTTTGTCTCGAAGACGATCACGTTGCAGCCGCGCGCTGGTAATCCGCCACCGCGGCTGTATGAAACTCCGGCCGGGATGATCAACTCGATCGGCCTGCCGAACCGCGGCCTGAACGGTTATTTGGAGCATGATCTGCCGCAGCTGGCGACGCTCGACGCGCCGCTGATTACCAACGTGATGGGCTCCAACGCCGACGAGTTCATCCAACTAGTGGAGGCGCTCGAGCCGCGTACTGAGGTCGCCGCGATCGAACTGAATGTCTCCTGTCCGAATGTCAAAACCGGGCTCGACATCGGCTCTGACGCCGCCGAGCTGGAGGCGCTGCTGCGCGCTGTTCGGTCGCGCAGCACTAAGCCGCTAATCGTCAAGCTGACGCCGAACACCGCCAACGTGGCGCTCACGGCGCAGGCTGCGCAGGCCGCCGGCGCCGACGCCGTCTCACTGATCAACACGCTGCGGGCCTTCGCGCCGCACCCTCAGCGGCGCGGCCAGCCCTGGCTCGGTGGCGACAGCGGCGGTCAGTCAGGACCAGCGATTCGGGCCGTTGCGCTGGCTCAGCTGAGGGCGGTTAGCGCCGTTGTTTCGTTGCCGATTATCGGTATGGGAGGGATCGCGACGGCTGCCCACGGGCAGCAGTTCCTCGATGCCGGAGCGCGCCTGATCGCCGTTGGCAGCGAGAGTTTTAGGGATCCGGCCACGGCCAGCGAGATCCGCGACGGACTAGTCGCCGCCCCTTGAACGCCGCGCGGGGCAGTCGCCGGCGCAGTCCCGCTCGGCCGCAACCACGAGCAGGCGGCTGCCAGCCGCCCGCTGACCGTTTCGATAACACTCGACCTCAACTCGACGTCCACACGGATTGACCGATCTCGACCCGCGCGCGGCGCGGCATTGTGTATGCTCGCCGCCGTGGCGACCTCGACCGACAGAAAAGATTCCTCCGCAGCGGAGGCACCGGAACGGTCGAATCTCCAGCGGATGGAAGCACTGGAGCGCGCCAACCTGATCCGCAGCCAGCGCGCGCAGCTGAAGCGCGACCTGCGCGGCGGCAAGGTGACGATCGACGGTCTGCTCGAGTCGCCGCCTGAGTACCTCGAGACAGCGAAGGTCTTTGATCTGCTGCTTGCAGTGCCGAAGTACGGTCGCGTCAAAGCGAACAAGGTTCTGCAGCAGATCCGGATCTCACCCAGCAAGACGGTCGGCGGCCTTTCTGACCGCCAGCGCGGTGAGTTGGTTGTACTGCTGCGCAGTCGTAGCCGTTAGTCGCGCCGAACGATCACTTAGCCTTCGTTGGTGGCCCACGTACTGGTGATCACCGGCCCTTCCGGGGTCGGCAAGGGGACGCTGATTAGGTTGCTGCGCGAGCGCAGGCGATCGATCCGGTTGAGCATTTCGGCGACGACGCGGTCGCCTCGGGCGGGGGAGGAGGATGGCGTCGATTACCACTTCCTGAAGGACGAGCAGTTCGATCGTTTGGTGGCCGATGGCGCCTTCGTTGAACACGCGCGCTACGCAGGCGAGCGCTACGGCACGCTTCGTAGCGAGCTTGAAGGTCGGCCTGACGAGTCGCAGCTGATCGTGCTCGAGATTGAGCTTCAAGGTGCGCGCCAAGTGCGGCTCGCGCTGCCCGACGCCTTGCAGGTATTTATTGCGCCACCATCGTTTGAAACGCTCCGTGAACGGCTCGTTGGCCGGGGCACAGATTCACCGCAAACAGTTGAGGAACGCCTGGCCGTGGCGCACGAGGAATTGGAAGCTCAGGGCGAGTTTGCGGAGGTGATCGTTAACGACCAGCTTTGCGACGCGATTGTTCCCCTTGAACTGCTCGTTGATCGCCTGACCGGTGGGGCGGTAGACTGATCAGCATGATCTCTCCCCGGATTGACGCACTGCTCGAGCAGGTTGACTCCAACTACGCCACCGTGATCGTTGCGGCAAAGCGTACGCGGCAGATCAACAGCTACTACCACAACCTCGGCGAAGGAACCTTTGACGAGTTTCCGCCGCCGATGGTTGCCAGCGGCTCCAGCAACTACCTGACGATCGCTCTTGAAGAGGTCGCCGACGGGAAGCTGATCTACCGCTACCCCGAGTAGCACCGCAACCCCTGGAGGCACGATGGCCCGCATCCTGCTTGGCGTCACTGGTGGAATCGCCGCCTACAGAGCACTTGATCTGATTCGCTTGGCAACGGCCGCTGGGCACAGCGTCCGCGTTATCCAGAGCGAAAATGCGCAGCGCTTCGTCGGCGCCGCCTCGTTCGCCGCGCTGACCGGTGCGCCGGTCTTGACGAGCGAGTGGGAGCGCGACCCGGCGCGCGGCGCCTTCCCTGATCAGGGCGCCCCCGACCACGACCCGATCAGCCACCTTGAACTGGTCCGCAACGCCGACTGCTTTGCCGTCGTGCCGGCCAGCGCCAACACGATCGCCAAGCTGGCCGCTGGGATTGCTGACAACCTGCTTACAAGCGCCGCGCTGGCAGCAGCCTGCCCGCTGGTTGTCGCGCCGGCGATGAACCACCAGATGTGGCAGAACCGCGCTACGCAAGAGAACGTCGACCTGCTGCGCAGCCGCGGCGTGACGATCATCGAGCCTGAAACTGGCTCGCTCGCGAGCCTGAACGAGTGGGGCAACGGTCGCCTCGCTCAGCCCGCGGCAATCCTTGAAGTGCTCGAACAGCTTGCCGGCAGCGGTGCGCGCCCCTGGGATGGGCTGCGCGTGTTGGTGACGGCAGGGGGCACACGGGAGCCGATCGATGCTGTCCGTTATGTCGGCAACCGCTCGTCCGGCCGGATGGGTTTTGCGCTGGCTGAAGCGGCGGCGGCGCGGGGCGCCGAGGTCAGCGTGATCGCAGCGAACGTCGACCTGCCGCGCCACAGCGCGATCCGTTACAGCGACGTTGGCAGCGCGGCTGAGCTGGAAGCAGCCGCGCAGCAGCAGTTCGCCAGCTGCGACCTGCTGCTGATGGCTGCCGCAGTCGCTGACTTCACGGCGACAAACGTCAGCGGTGGCAAGATCAAAAAGGTTGGCCGCGAAGAGCTGTCATTGACGCTGGAAGCGACCGGCGACGTACTGGCCGGGCTGTCGGCGCGGCGCAGCGACCAGCAGACGCTGATCGGATTTGCCGCCGAGCATGGTCCGAACGCGGTCGAGATTGCCCGCAGCAAGCTCGCCGGGAAAGGTCTTGACGCGTTGGTTGTCAACGACGTGAGCGGCGACGGGATCGGCTTTGAGAGCGCCGATAACGAGGTGACGATCATCACCGCCGCGGCCGAAATCGCTGTCGCCAAGGCACCGAAGCGGCAGATTGCCGAGGCGATCCTTGACGTTGCGGGCGAGCTGCACGCGGCGCGCAGCGCCGCCGACCCGACGCTCCGCCAGGGCGCAGAGTGAGCGAGCCGTCCGCCTACGACTCGTACCGCAGCGGCCTGGCCTTGCTCGATGCCGGCGACAATCACGCTGCGATCGTCGCATTGGAACGGGCCCGCGACTCTGATCCGCAGGCCACCTCGGTGCGTGAGGCGCTCGGCCGCGCGCTATTTGGTGCGCACCGCTACCGCCAGGCCGCGGCCGAGTTTGAACAGGTCGTTGAGCAGGCTCCGACCAACGATTACGCACTCTTTTGCCTGGGCCGATCGTTGCAGCTGCTTGGCGCGCACGGCGAAGCGCGGCGGCCGCTTGCGCTGGCCGCTTGCCTGCGGCCCGAGCGCGACGATTACCGCGCATACCGCGACGCGGCTCGACGCCACGCTGCCTGAGCGCGGTCACGGGCCACTGCGACTAACCCCAATGCGCCTGCGGTGCTATCGTTTAAGATGAGCTTTCGAAGGCCGGTAGCGCCAGCCACAGCAGCACCGAAAGTGGGCACTAGCCCACTTTTTTTATCCCCTTATCGCGATGAATACGACCGAAATCCACAACGAAATCGAGGCCAGGCTGGCTGAAACCCAGCCAGCGCTGGACCTGCTCGCAGTTGAGGGCGCCGGCAGCGGCACGGTCCGCGTTGTAATCGACCATCCCGACGGCGTGACGCTTGATCTTTGCGCCGCAGTTACTGAGGATCTGGATCAACTGCGTGAGCGAGTCGGCTTGGAGGTCGCTTCGCCAGGGCGCGAACGTCCGCTCAGCCGACCCCAGCACTACCAGCGCTTTCTTGGTCGGCGCGCGAAGATCCGCACAATTGAGCCGATTGAAGGGCAGAAAAGTTTCACCGGAGAGCTCGTCGGCGCGTCAGATGACGAGGTAACAATCGCCGCTGGCGACGCCTTGGTTGCGGTTCCGTACAAGCTGATCAAGCGTTCCAACCTGGTCGAGGAGTAATCACGATGTCCACAGAAATCATCGAAGCAATGACGGTTCTGGCGAACGAGAAGGGGATTAGCCCCGAACGGCTTGTTGCCGCGCTTGAGGACGCCCTGCTGTCGGCCTACAAAAAGCAGCCGACGGCGGTGAAGTACGCCCGCGTGCAGCTTGATCCCGATACCGGCGATTACCGCGTGATCGAGCTGAAGGTCCCGGAGCGGCTGGAGGCTCAACTAATCGTCGAAGCGATTGATGAGGAGACCTACCTTGATCCTGAGACCGGCGAGTATGTCGAGCCAGACGAGCCGGAGATCAACCCGGAGAAGTTCGCCCTCTACAGTGACCAGATAGAGGAGGCCGATGTCACGCCCGACGACTTTGGCCGGATCGCCGCACAGACCGCCAAGCAGGTGATTCTGCAGCGTGTCCGCGAAGCCGAGCGCGACATGATGTTCGACGAGTATCAGGACCGCGTCGGCGAACTAGTCAACGGCATCGTCCAGCAGTCCGACTCGCGCTACACGCTTGTCCAGCTCGGTGTCGGCGGCCGGGTAGAGGCGCTGCTGCCGCGCTCCGAGCAGGTTGACGGTGAACGATATGACCACGGCCAGCGGGTCAAGGCCGTGATCAAGGAGGTTTCAGATTCAACGAAGGGACCGGCGATCATTCTTAGCCGCCGCGACCCCGAGCTGATTAAGGCGCTGTTTGAGCTTGAAGTGCCGGAGATTGCCGACGGGCTGGTCGAGATCGCGAATGTTGCGCGCGAACCTGGTTACCGATCGAAGATCGCAGTTGTCTCATACGCTGACGGCGTTGACCCGGTAGGTGCCTGCGTTGGCCCACGCGGCTCCCGCGTGCGAATGGTTGTTTCCGAGCTACGCGGCGAGAAGATCGACATCATTCCCTACAACGAGGAGCCCGCTAGGTTCGTCGCCAAGGCGCTTTCACCGGCCCGCGTGCGCGAGGTTCTGGTCGACGACGAGGCACGTCAGGCGACGGTCATCGTGCCCGATGATCAGCTTGCGCTGGCGATCGGCCGAGAGGGTCAGAACGCGCGCCTTGCTGCGCGGCTTACCGGCTGGCGTATCGACATCCGCTCGGAGTCGGAGTTTGCGACCGAGGCCCCCGACGGTTCCGTCGCCAGCGAGGACGAGATTGGTGGTCGCTGCGTGGCCGTGCTGACAAACGGTCGCCGCTGCCCCAACGCCGCGCTGCCGGCAACGCCGTCCTGCGGTCTTCCGGCGCACATCGCGCTGGCGCGCTTCAGCGGTAACTCCGTCGCGCTGACGTCGGAGCTGAGCGAGGATGAGCTGACACAGTTCGCCGATCCAGAGGTCGACGGCGAGCAGTTTGCTGCGCGGATCGCCGAGATCGAAGCAATCGTCGCGCGCGCCCAGGCCGAGGCGAAGGCTGCCGCCGAAGCAAAGGCTGTCGCCGAAGCCGCCGCTGCCGAATCGGCCGCCGCCGCCGCCGAGCTTGTTGAGGAGGAGGGCGGCGAGCCATTCGAAGACGAGCCGATCGTCGAGGAGTCTGCCTGACGTTTTGCGCCGAAATCACGCCAATGATGCAGTACTCGGGATCGGCCGAGACTTCCATCCGATTCCATCCCGACCCCTAAGATTGAGGGCCTAGTGGCCAAGAAGCGCGTACATCAGATCGCCAAGGACCAGAACCTCTCAAGCAAGGAGCTGCTTGAGGCGCTTCGCGCTGCCGGTCTGGAAGTGACGGCGGCGGCATCAAGCGTTGATGAGGACGAGGCGCTCGCGATCCTCAAGGCTAACGGCGGCGGCGACGGCGCCGAGCGCCGCGCCAAGTCGCCGACTAAGCGGCGCGTGCCGGCTGCGTTGCGCAAACAGGCCGCACCGCCGTCGCCGAAGGCTGCGCCGGCGCCCGCCGCCGCGCCGGCCAAGGAACAGCGCTCGTTCGACCCTGACGAAGGCGCTTTTGCCGGTTCACGGCGTGTCTTCGAACCGGATGTCGCGGCACCGCTGCGACCGTCGACGATCGGTGGCGCTCGCGAGCCAGCACTGCCGCCGGCGCCGAAGCCCACCGCCGCGCCGCTGCCGAGGCCGTCCGCGCCGGAGGATGAACCGGCGGTGCCGTCGGCCGCTGAGCTTGACGGCGAAGCCGCCGGGTCGACGCCGATCGCAGCAGGCGACCCAGCGCAGGAGAGGGCAACTGCCGAGTTGGAGGCCGACACGCTGGCCACCACTGCGCCTCAGGCAGCACCGGCCGACGAGCCACCGAAGCCTAGTATCGGGCCAAAGATCATCGCCCAGCCCGAGAAGCCGAAGCGCACGCCACGCAAGCCCGCCGCACCGAGCGGCGACGGCGGTAAACGCCGTGTTGTTATCGACTCGCAGGCAAACCGCCGCCCTGGCGGCGGCCCGCCGCCCGGCGGCTTTCCCCAGCGTCGTCCACGCCGCCGCGGTCGCCGTCGTTTCGACGACACGCCGCTGGAGCCGCTCGACAAATCGGCGCAGAGCGAGACCGACGCCGTCCAAATCAACAGCGGCTCAACAGTTAAGGACGTCTCCGAATACCTCGGTGTGCCGGTGCCCGACCTGATCAAGCAGCTGATGCTGATGGGGGAGATGGCGACGCTGACACAGACGCTGTCAGACGAGGCGATCGTGATTCTCGCCGAAGCACTTGGGAAAGAGGTCGAGGTTGTAAGCGCGGCCGAAGAAGAAGCGCAGGAGATGCAGTTCGTGGATGACGAAAAGGACCTGATCGAGCGGCCGCCGGTCGTCACGATCATGGGCCACGTTGACCACGGCAAGACCTCGCTGCTCGACGCAATCCGCAAGACTGAGGTCGTCGCCGGAGAAGCTGGCGGGATTACCCAGCACATCGGTGCCTACCAGGTCCATCACGAGGACCGACTGATCACCTTCCTTGACACGCCCGGCCACGAAGCCTTCACGGCGATGCGCGCCCGCGGCGCACAACTCACCGATATTGCGGTGATCGTCGTCGCCGCTGACGATGGTCCAAAGCCGCAGACAGACGAGGCGATCGATCACGCCCGCGCTGCCGGCGTGCCGATCGTCGTTGCCGTAAACAAGGTCGATAAGGAAGGTGCCGATCCGACCCGCGTGCGGACCGAGATGACGGAGCGCAAGTTGCAGCCGGCCGAGTGGGGCGGCGAAACCGAATACGTCGACGTTTCAGCGAAGTCCGGCGCGGGACTTGATGAGCTGCTCGAAACGCTGCTTGTCGTATCTGAACTTGAGGACCTGAAGGCCAACCCTAACGCCGATGCCAGCGGCATTATCGTCGAGTCGCGGCTTGACGCAGGGCGTGGGCCGGTCGTCACGGTGCTAATCCAGCGCGGCACGCTGAAGGTTGGCGACGCCTTCGTCGCGGGCGCCCACTGGGGGAAGACTCGGGCGATGCACGACCACACCGGCGCCGTGCGCGAAACTGCAGGCCCTGGCGACCCGGTAGAGCTGCTTGGCTTCGATGGCGTCCCCGATGCTGGCGAGATCCTCTGGGTGACGGCAAACGAGAAGCTTGCTCGCCAGCAGGCCGAGCAGCGTGAAACACGGCTGCGAAACGAGGCTCAGGCGCGACTTTCGGGCCGTAAAATCTCGTTTGACGACCTGTTCACCGGTATCCGAGATGGGATGCTGAAGGACCTCAATCTGGTTCTCAAGGCTGACGTTTCGGGTTCGTTGGAGGCGTTTGAAGACGAGATCGCGAAGTTGCCGCAGGACGAGATCTCAGTCAACATCATCCACCGCGGCGTCGGTGGCATCACCGAATCTGACGTGATGCTGGCCGCCGCGTCAGATGCCGTGATTCTAGGCTTCAATGTGCGACCGGTCGGTGACGCCCGCGCCGCTGCCGACCGCGAAGGGGTCGAGCTGCGTAGCTACTCGATCATCTACAAGGCGCTGGAAGAGCTGCGCGACGCAATGACCGGGATGCTGGAGCCCGAAGAGGTCGAGGATGCGCTCGGCACGGCCGAGGTGCGCCAGACCTTCAAGGCCTCGAAGGTCGGCACGATCGCCGGCTGCCAGGTCACCGCCGGCAAGCTGGTTCGTAACGGAGCGGTTCGAGTGGTCCGCGATGGCACGATCGTCTACGAGACAACAATCGACTCGCTCAAACGCTTCAACGACGATGCCAAAGAGGTCGCTGAAGGGTTCGAGTGCGGCATCGTGCTCGCCAACTTCCAGGACGTCAAAGAGGGCGACATCCTTGAGGCCTACACGACGCGTAAGGTGGATCGCGAGCTGGCCTGAGGCTGCAGCCTCGCCGCTGGCCGCCGCCAAGCCGATGGCATCATCACGAATGCGACGCGTTGACGAGGCGATCCGCGAGGTCACGGCCGACGCGATCGCCAAGCAGATTAAGGACCCGCGAGTTGGCTTTGTCACCGTCACCGATGTTCAGACGACGCCCGACCTGAGCAGCACGCGGGTTCACGTAAGCGTCTTTGACGCACCGAAAGGGCCAGACGATTCACTTGCCGCGTTGAACGCCGCACATGGCGTCATCCAGAGTGCGTTGGCAGGTCAGTTACGCTTGAAGCGAACTCCGACTGTGGAGTTCATTTTAGATTCCACTCCGGCCCGCGCAGCGCGGGTTGAGGAGATCCTTGATCAGGTCGTCAGCGACCGGTCAGAAAGCGACGAATGACTGCAACAGCAACAGAGAGCCGTGAGCAGACGCTGGCCGTGCTGAACGGTGGAGACCGTTTTTTGTTGGTCACGCACGAGCATCCTGACGGCGACGCGCTCGGCTCGCTGCTGACGATGAGGATGCTGCTCGAGCAGCTCGGCAAGGATGTCGCCACCTTCATCGCCGCCGACGATCTGCCGCTCTCTTACGAATACAACTGGCTTGACGTCAGCCAGGTTGTCAGCGAGCTACCGGCCGATCTTGATCAGCGAATCGTCATCTTCCTTGACTGCGGCAACACCGAACGTAGCCCGATCGTCGAAGCTGAGGCACCGCCGCAGCAGGTCCTGAATATCGATCACCACCACGACAACACGCGCTTTGGTGGCATCAACCATGTCGTTGTCGACGCTTCATCGACGGCCGAGATCGTCTGGGACCTGGCGCACGGGCTCGAACTGCCGCTGACGCCCCAGATGGCGGAGGCGCTCTACGTTGGTCTGGTCACCGATACAGGTCGCTTCATGTATCCGAACACGACCGCCGTTTCGCACGCGATGGCGACCGAGCTGGTTGCCGCCGGCGTCGACGCGAACCTGATCTACCGGCGCGTCTACGAACGCCTACCAGAGGCCAAGCTGCATCTGTTCGCTCGCGCACTGACCAACGCCGAGCGGCTGCTGGAGGGTCGCCTGACGCTCTCGATCCTCAGCAGCGCGGACTTTGAGCAGACCGCGGCGCTGTCCAGCCACACCGAAGGGATCGTTGACTTCTTGCGTGCCGTTGACGGCACCAAAGTCGCCGCGCTAATTCGCGAAACGAGCGACGGTTCGGGGCGCAGCTACAGGGTTTCGATGCGTTCGAGCGACGGCGCGATTGACGTTTCCAAGGTCGCGCGGGCCGGCGGCGGCGGCGGTCATGCGGCCGCCGCGGGCTTCAGCGCGGAGCTTGATGGCGAGGCGCTGAAAGCGTTCCTCTGTGAGCAGATCTCCGAACAGTTCTGAGCCAACGTGGATGGAATAGTCCTTGTCGACAAGCCCGTTGGGATCAGTTCGCACAAGCTGACCAATCAGGTTCGCCGTGAGCTCGGCGCGTCAAAGGCCGGTCACGCCGGCACGCTTGATCCGTTTGCCTCAGGGCTGCTGATCGTGCTGATCGGGCGCGCCCGCCGCGTTCAGCGGTTCTTCATGGGAATGTCGAAGCAGTACACGGCAGTTGCCCGCTTCGGCGCCGTCTCAACGACCGGCGACCCCGAGGGTGAAATAACTGAGACCGGCGTTCTGCCGATCGGCGAGATCAAGACGGTCAGCGGCGTAATACGGCAACGGCCGCCGATCTACAGCGCTGTGCGGGTTGACGGCAAGCGGGCCTACGAGCGGGCCCGGGCGGGCGAGCAGTTCGAGGTCGCCGAACGTGAAGTCGAGGTTTTTGAATTTCGTCAGCTAAACCGCAGTGAGGACCGCGCCGAGTTCATAATCCGCTGCTCCTCCGGTACCTACATCCGCTCGCTGATCGCCGATCTCGGCGACGCCTACACAGAGTCGCTGCGGCGAACACGGATCGGGCCGTTCAGTGTTGATGATGCCGACAGCGGAAAAGTGATCAAAATGGAGGATGCGCTTGGCTTCTTCAAGTCTGTGACGCTAACCGCCGATGACGCCAAGAAGGCCAGCCACGGGGTTGCTGTTAGGCCGGTGGGCAAGCCGCTGGGACCGACAATTGGGCTGCCTGACGACCCGCCGCCAGGTGAGCTGCTGCTGGTCGACAGCGACGGCGTTGTCGCCCTCGCCGAGCAGCAGGAGGACGGCGTGCTCAAGCCCGTCGTAGGGTTCAGGGCGTGAAGATCACGCCGCTAGCCGACGCGCAGCGCCGCGCCCGGACCGTTGCCGTTGGCACCTTCGACGGTGTCCATCTCGGTCACCGCGAAGTGATCGCCGGCGCCGACACTGTCCTGACCTTCGATCCGCACCCGATGTCGGTCACCTCGCCGAAAGGCGCGCCGCTGCTGCTGACAACGACCGAGCGCAAAGTTGAGCTGCTGGCCGGGCTCGGAGTCGAGGAGCTGATCGTCGTCAGCTTTGACGCAGAGTTCGCCGCGCGTAGCGCCGACCAATTTATTGATCAGGTGCTGGTTGACGGGATCGGAGCTGAGGAAGTTCGCGTCGGTGGCAACTTTGGCTTCGGCCACAAAGCGCAGGGGAATCCTGAATCTCTGCTGGCCGATGATCGCTTCAAGACGACGGTCGTACCGCTCTTCGAACTCGATGGCGCGCCCGTTAGCTCGAACCGTATCCGACAACTGATCGAGGCCGGCGACGTCGTCGAGGCGGCGCGTCTGCTGGGAGCGCCGTTTCTCTACAGCGGCAATGTTCAGCACGGCGAGAAGCGCGGCTGCGAGCTCGGCTACCCAACCGCCAACATCAATCCACGCGTTGGCTTCTGCACGCCGGGGAGCGGCGTCTACACGGGGCGCGCCGAGCTCGACGACGGCAGCATCTACATCGCAGCAATCAACGTTGGCCTGCGGCCGATGTTCGAAAGTCAGCTGGGGCTGCAGGTCGAAGCCTTCCTGCTCGACTTTGACGGAGACCTCTACGGTCGGCTGCTGCGTGTGGAGTTCCTCGAACGGTTGCGCGGCGAAGCGAGCTTCGATTCGGTTGACGCGCTGGTTGAGCAGATGGCCAAGGACGTCGAAATGGCGCGGGCGCGGGTCGGCCTGTAAAGCCGCTTGCTGCTAGCCTGAGACCTTCGATGAGCACTCTTACCCCTGAGAAGACGCGCGAGCTTGCAGCCACCTACGGCGGCGG
This sequence comes from Solirubrobacteraceae bacterium, assembly GCA_039744215.1. Lineage (GTDB taxonomy): Bacteria > Actinomycetota > Thermoleophilia > Solirubrobacterales > Solirubrobacteraceae > F1-60-MAGs163. Next base: position 103,958 of record JBCJTT010000001.1, on the reverse strand, counting down.
TGAGCAGAACACCGGCGACACGCGTGTGCAGGTCGCCCTGCTATGTCAGCGGATAGAAGATCTGACCGAGCATCTGAGGGGCCACAAGAAGGATCACGCTTCCCGCCGCGGCCTGCTGGTGCTGGTCGGTCGCCGCCGTCGCTTGCTCAACTACCTACAGAGCAGCAACCTCGAGAGCTACCGCGAGCTCGTTGCAGCGCTCGGCCTGCGTAAGTAAATGGCGATCATTGAACCTAAGACTAAGGTCCCGCCGTTCAAACTGGCGCGCGAGGACGGGTCTACCTTCACGGAGGCCGACCTGCTCGGCAAGACGACGGTTCTTGTCTTCTACCCGGTTGCCTTCAGCTCGGTCTGCACAAGCCAGATGCAAGTTTATACCGAAGCTCTGCCAGAGATAACGGTCGATGGCGCAGTGATCTATGGCGTCTCGACCGACCCGGCCTTGTCGCAGGCGGCCTTCCGTGAGCAGCTCGGCGTGCCGATCGAGCAGCTCTCCGACTTTGAGCCGAAGGGTGCCACTGCAAAGCTCTTCGGTGCCTACTTCGATCCCGCCGGGACGACCAACCGGGCGCTGGTAATCGTTGGACCTGACGGCTGCGTGACGTGGAGCTATCTGGCCGATTCGCCGGGCGACCTGCCGGGCGTCAACCTGATTATCGACGGCCTCGCGGCCAGCTGATCGCGACCCGCTAACCGTCCGCGGGTTCTACTGTTCGCTAGGCGATGCGTGACCTCTCCAGCTCACCGGTCGGCCCGCTCGGCCCGGCCGACCATCGGCGCGGCGCTGAAGATCGGCCGCTGGTGATCGTCTACGCCGAGTTCAGCTGCCCTGACTGCGCTATCGCCGCCGCGCGCTTAAAGGCAGCCGATGCTCAGGTCTGTTTCCGCCATTTCGCCTTGAAGTCGCGCAGCCCGCGCGCTGTGCAGCTAGCGATCGCCGCCGAGGCGGCCGCATGTCAGGGCGCCTTCTGGCAGTTCCACGACTCACTGTTCGAGGATCAAGGCCACCAGGACGACCCTCACCTTTGGCAGCGCTGCCGCCTGCTCGGGCTCGACCTCGATCGCTTTGAGGCCGATCGCCGCGATCCGCTGCTGGCCGAGCGTGTCGCCGCTGACGTCGACGGTGCACTGCGCGCCGGCGCCAGCGGCGCACCGTCGTTCGCCGTCGACGGGCTGCTGCTGAGCGAGCTGCCTGACGGCGCAATCTGACGGCGCCCGGCACCGCCTGGCTAGAGGTGGCTAAGATGGCACGAATCGGATATCGAAAAGATTTTTAACGAACGGGCTGCAGGATCCGAAGGCGGCCCCGATGAGGAGTTTTACACCCAATGACTACCAATTCTGTGACCACGGTCTCGGCTGAGATCGGCGGCACTGAAATCTCGCTGGAAACTGGCAAGATGGCCAAGCAGGCCGGAGGAGCCGTCGTTGTCCGCCAAGGCGACACGATGGTTCTTTGTACCGCGACTGTCGGCAACCTGCGCGACGTTGACTTTCTCCCCTTGACGGTTGACGTCGAGGAACGGATGTACGCCGCAGGCAAGATCCCCGGCTCGTTCTTCAAGCGCGAAGGCCGCTCAGGCGAGAAGGGGACGCTGACGGCGCGGATGATCGACCGTCCGATTCGTCCGCTCTTCCCGAAGGGTTGGCACTTTGAGACGCAGCTAGTGGCAATGCCGCTTAGCGTTGATCACGTTCACCCTTACGACATCCTCGCGATGAACGGCGCATCGGCTGCGCTGATGATCAGCCCGGTGCCGCTGCCGACCCCGGTCGGCGCTGTGCGGATCGGCAAGATTGACGGCAGCTTTGTGATCAACCCGGCCGAGGAGACGCTGCTTGAAGGCTGCGCCCTCGACCTCGTTGTCGCCGGCACCGATGAGGCGATCCTGATGGTTGAGGCTGGCGCGACCGAGATCAGCGAAGAGGAGATCATTGACGCGCTTGACATCGCCCACGGTGAGATCAAGAAGCTTTGTGCGCTACAGCGTGAACTGGCCGAGAAGGTTGGCCGCGAGAAGATCTCGGTCGAGGCGCCAAGCCTTGACGAATCGCTGATCGAGCAGGTGCGCTCGTCACACGGGGCTGATCTTGAGTCGGCAACACAGGTTGAGGACAAGCTCGCCCGCCAGGATGCCTGCAACGCTGTCTGTGACGCGATTGTCGCCCAGTACGGCGGCGCTCCCGGCGATGATGACTACGCGCAGAAGAAGTCCGACGCGCTGGCGATCTTCGGGAAGCTTGAGAAGGCGATGATCCGTAACCGGATCGCCGTTCAAAAGAAGCGTCCTGACGGTCGCGATGCCAACGAGATCCGCGAGATCTCGATCGAGGTCGGCGTTGCACCGCGCACGCACGGCTCGGCGCTCTTTACGCGCGGCCAGACGCAGGCGCTTTCGGTCGCCTCGCTCGGCACGCTGAAGGAAGAGATGCGGCTCGACACGCTTGGCCTTGAGAAGAACCGCTTCTACTGGCATCACTACAACTTCCCGCCGTTCTCGGTCGGTGAGGCTGGCTTCATGCGCGGTCCGAAGCGTCGCGACATCGGTCACGGCGCTCTCGCTGAGCGGGCGCTAGTGCCAGTGGTGCCGGACACCGAGGCGTTCCCTTACACGATCCGCGTCGTCTCAGACATTCTTGAGTCGAACGGTTCGTCCTCAATGGCGTCGGTTTGCGGCTCGTCGCTGGCACTGATGCAGGCCGGCGTGCCGATCAAAGCCCCGGTCGCCGGAATTGCGATGGGCCTGATCAAGGAAGGCGACGACTACATCGTCCTGACCGACATCGCCGGCGTTGAGGATCACCTCGGCGATATGGACTTCAAGGTTGCCGGCACGACCGAAGGCATCACGGCGCTGCAGATGGACATCAAGATCACCGGCGTGACCTTCGACATTCTGAAGGACGCGCTCTCCCAGGCGAAGGATGCCCGATTGAACATTCTCGGTCAGATGAACGACGTGATCTCGTCGCCCAGCGAAGAGATGTCGCCATACGCGCCGCGAATTATTCAGGTTCAGATCGACCCGTCCCAGATCGGCATGCTGATTGGCAAGGGCGGCGAGACGATTCGCGGCCTGGCCGAGGAGTTCGAGTCGCAGATCGACGTCAACGACGAGGGCCAGGTGTTGATCTACTCAGCTAACGGCGAGCTCGGAGAGGCGCTGCGCGAACGGATCAACACGATGATGAAGGAGGTCGAAGTCGGTGACGAGTTCACTGGCAAGGTCGTCAAGACGACGACCTTCGGAGCCTTCGTCGAGCTGGCCAAGGGGACAGACGGCCTGCTGCACATCTCCAACGTCTCACCGGGCGAGCGGGTCGAGAACGTCGATGACGTTCTTTCACGCGGCGACGAGATTCAGGTCCGCGTGGTCGAAGTTGACCGCGAACGCGGCCGGATCGGCCTGCGGCTGGCGGACGATCCTTCAATCGCTGGCAAGAGCGCCGATGAACTGGCTGCTGTCACCTCCGGCGGCGACCGTGCACCGCGCCGCGAACGCGGTGGTGACGGCGGCGGCTCGGACCGTCCGCACCGCCGTCGCGGCGGCCGCGACTAAGGAACACGATGAGTAGCAACGGACCGGCAGAAGGCGACCTGCTTCGGGTCGCCGTCGCCGGGGCCGCCGGGCGAATGGGCGCGGCGGTCTGCGAAGCGGTTGGTCAGGCCGACGATATGACGCTGACCGGCCGCGCCGACCCCGCACTTGGCGTCGCACTGGCCGACGTGCTGGGCGATGCCGACGTGCTCGTCGACTTCACGCAACCGGATTGCGCACTTGCGAACGCGCGCGAGGCGGTCGCAGCCGGCGTTGATGTTGTTATCGGCACGACAGGCTTTGATCTTGATCAGCTGTCAGAGCTAAGCGGCGCGAATATCCTCGCCGCGCCGAACTTTGCGATCGGAGCCGTTCTGATGATGCGCTTCGCCAGCGAGGCGGCGGTGCTGCTCGGCTCGGCTGAGATCGTCGAGCTGCACCACGACGGCAAGCTTGACTCGCCCAGCGGCACGGCAGCGCGCACAGCCGAGCTGATGCGCGACGCGAGCGGCAACGAGGTGCCGATCCACTCGGTTCGCCTGCCGGGGCTGGTTGCCCATCAGGAAGTGATTCTCGGCGGCACGGGGGAGACGCTGACGATCCGCCATGACGCGCTGGATCGCTCCTGCTTCATTCCAGGCGTGCTGCTGGCTGTGCGCCGCGTCGGAGGGCTTGAAAGCTCGCCCGTTATTGGCCTCGAAAAGATCCTTTGAAGATGTCGCTCGGATCAATCATTACGGCAATCATCACGCCGTTCGACAGCGACGGCAAGGTTGACGAGGCGGGCTTTGTTGCGCTACTCGGGCAGCTTGCGGCCAACGGCTCTGACGGCTTTGTCATCTGCGGCACGACGGGTGAGGCGGCGACGCTGTCGGTCGACGAGCATCTGGGCCTGATTGAGCTTGCCGTCGCCGAGCGGCCTGCCGGAACAACGATCATCGCCGGCGCCGGTTCGAACGATACGCGTCACGCGGTCATGATGACGGAGCGCTCGACCGAGCTCGGCGCCGACGCAATTCTCTCGGTGACGCCGTATTACAACCGTCCCAACCGCCGCGGCATTGTTGCCCACTACGGCGAGGTGATCAAAGCCACCGACAAGCCGATCGTCCTCTACAACATCCCCAGCCGCACCGCCACCAATCTGCCAAACGAGTTCCTTGCCGAGTTGGCGCAGCTCGATCGGATTGAATACGTCAAGCAGGCCAACCCTGATGACGTCGCCCAGATCGACGGACTTGGCCTCTACGCCGGTAACGACGACATGCTGCTCGAGGTGCTCGAACTTGGTGGCCTTGGCGGCATCCTTGTCGCCAGTCACGTCGTCGGCCCACAGATGCGGCAGATGGTCGAGCAGCCTGTTTCCCGCGCTGAGATCGACGCCGGCCTGGCAGAGATCTACGCCGCGCTCGGCGTGACGACCAACCCGATCCCTGTCAAGGCAGCGCTCTCATTGCTTGGCCTTCCGGCTGGCCCGTTGCGGCTGCCGCTGATCGAAGCGAGCGAGCAGGAACGCCACGTCGTCGCCGAGGCGCTAAGCAATCTTGGATTGATCGAACGGAGTGAAGGCTGATGGAGAACACAACATTGCGGGTGCTGCCGCTCGGCGGATTGGGTGAGGTTGGCAAGAACATGACGGTGATTGAATACGACGGCCGGCTGCTGGTCGTCGATTGCGGTGTTCGCTTTCCGACCGCAGAGATGGTTGGCATCGACCTCGTACTTCCCGACTTCTCTTACCTTCAAGGGCGGGTCGATCAAATCGAGGGGATCGTCATCACGCACGGCCATGAGGACCACCTCGGTGCGCTGCCCTGGGTGCTGCGCGAACTAAGCGCTGAAGGTGAACTGCCGCCACTCTTTGGGGCGCCGCTGACGATGGCGATGGCCCGCTCCAAGCTCGACGAGCACAAGATCAAGGAGATCGAGGTTGAGGACGTCCAGCCCGGGCAACAGATCGAGCTCGGACCGTTCACAGTCGAGTTGATCCAGATGACGCATTCGATCCCTGACGCGATGGCAGTCGCGATCACAACCGATCAGGGGACGATGCTGATAACTGGCGACTACAAGTTCGATCAAACGCCGGTCGACGGGCGCCCGGCCGATTTTGGCCGCCTCGCGCAGCTCGGCGCGGACGGCTTGCTGCTTCTCTGCGGCGACTCAACCAACGCTGACCGGCCCGGCTTCTCGGAGAGTGAGTCCGGCGTTGGCCCGCACCTTGAGCAGGCCTTTTCCAGCTGCGAAGGGCGGATCATCGTTACCTGCTTCGCCTCCAACATCCATCGCGTTCAGCAGGTCGTGGACGCCGCCGAGGCGCTGGGGCGCAGGGTCGCGCTGATCGGCCGTTCGATGCGCAAGAACACGAATATTGGTCGCTCGCTCGGCCACATCGATTTCCCCGAAGGGATGCTTGTCCAGCCGCGCGCGCTCGACGGTCTGCCCGATGACCAGATCGTGATCATCTGCACCGGTTCGCAGGGCGAGCCGCTCAGCGCGCTGCGCCGGATGGCCTTTACCGACCATCGCGACGTGCAGCTGCGCCGCGGCGACACCGTAATCTTCAGCGCCACGCCGGTGCCTGGCAATGAGCGCGCCGTGTCGGAGACGGTCGACCGCCTGTACCAGATCGGTTGCACGGTGCTAACGCCGCGCGATGCGCCGATCCACGCCTCCGGCCACGGCTACGCCGAAGAGCTAAAGCTGATGCTGAACCTGACGCGGCCGAAGTACGTGATGCCGTTCCACGGCGATTTTCAACGGCTTGAGCTGCACGGCGCGCTGGCCGAGGCGGTTGGGATCGAGCCGGAACGGATCTTCAAAGGTGAGAACGGGCTGCCGCTGGAGATCAATGCCAAAGGCGCCCGCTTTGGTGAAGCCGTTAAATCCGGGATGGTCTTCGTCGACGGGGTCGAGCTTGGCGATGTCAACGAAGCGCCGCTGCGCGACCGGCGAATGCTGAGCGCCGACGGCATCTTCGTTGTCGTCGCGACGATCTCGGGCGAGGACGGATCATCGGTCGCCGACCCTGAAGTGATCTTCCGTGGCGTCCCGTTCCCGGATGAGGCGAACGATCTGCTCGACGACGTGCGGGCCGGCGTCGAAGCGACGATCGCGCGGGCGGCGAAGGAGTCGGTTACTGAGATCGATGTCATTCAGGAGATGCTGCACGACGACCTGGCAGCGCTGGTCTACGACCGGCTGCGGCGCCGCCCGATGGTTCTGCCGGTCGTCGTTGAGGTCTAGCTGGCGAGAAGCGGGAGGCGCACGATAAAGCGGGCGCCCGGCTGCGCGTCCTCAACCACGACGCTACCGCCGTGTCCTGCGGTCACGCTGGCGACGATTGCCAAGCCGAGGCCGGTAGAGCCGCCGTGATCGCCTGAGTGGCGAACGAAACGCTCGAATACGTGGGCTCGCTGCTCGGCCGCGATGCCGGGCCCGTTGTCCTCAACTGTTAGGACGGCCTGCTCTGCCTCGGCGGCGACGCCAACTTTGATCTGCGTCTGACTTGGCGTGTGCCGAATTGCGTTTTCGACGAGATTGATCACCAAGCGCTGCAGTTCATCGCTGACACCGTTCACGATCACAGCCTGATCGGCCTGCACTTCGATCTGGTGGCCGGCCGCGAGCGAAGCCGCTTCGGCCGTAGCCTCGCGTACAACTTGGGCAAGATCGAGTGGTGCAAGCACGGCCGAGTGTTGGTCGTCACTGCGCGCCAGCAACAGCAGGTCGGCGACGATTCGGCGCATCCGCTGAGAGCTGTGCAGCGCCGCCGCAGCAGCGTCGCCGCGGTCGCCTTCGAGGCCGTCGGCCAGTAGCTCGAGGTTGGCGAGCACGCTGGTGAGTGGGGTTCGGAGCTCGTGTGAGGCGTCGGCAACGAACTCGCGTTGGCGCTCAAGTGCACCCTCGGTCTCCTGACGGGAAGCGTCGAGCTCGGTAAGCATCTCGTCGAAGGTGCGAGCGAGCTCGGCGACTTCATCGTCGGTCGGCGGTGTTGGCACATGGCGGTCAGGGTCACGCGTGCGGGCGATCTCCTGCGCCGCAGCAGTCAGTGCCGTGATCGGCCGTAGCGAACGGCGTGCCAGCGCCAGGCCGCCCAGCAAGGCCAGCAAGCTGCCGCCAAGAACGCCGCCAGCTAGCAGCAGTTGCAGCCGGTTGGCGGTGCGATCAATGTCCGCCAATGGACGTGCGTATGCGATCCACACAGGGAATGTCAGCGCGGTCGCCGTCTCGTCCTCGGTGGGGTAGAACTTGTAGCGCGTCGCGATCAGGTAGCCGTTGAACTCGCGCGTGCCCTGAGCCTCGGGCGGTCCAAGTTGCGGCCCGCCAGGGGTCGAGCCACCTGGGACCGGGGTGCTGCTGTTCCAGAAGAGGCGGATCGCAGCGTTGTTGGGAGCCGCGTAGAGCTCTAGCGACGGGCTGATTTTGACCGCTCCGGTATCTGTCGGCGTGATCGTCAACCGTTCCTGCAGACGGGTCGCTGCGTCGGTCGTGTCCCTGACGAAGTCGCCGCGGATCCTCGACGCCGTCAGCTGACCGAAGATCGCCGCAAAGACGCAGAGCACAATGAAGGTCAGCCCTGCCGAGACCAGCGCCAAGCGCCAGCGAATGCTGATCCGGTCAAACACGCAGGACGTACCCGACGCCGCGCACGGTATGGAGCAGCCGCGGCTCGCCGTCGGCCTCAAGCTTGCGACGAATATTCGATACGAAGACTTCGATCGTGTTGGTGTCTGCGAACGGTTCGTAACCCCATACATCTTCGAGCAGTTGCTGGCGGCTGATAACGACTCGCTGGTTTCGGATCAGGTATTCGAGCAGTTCAAACTCACGTTGAGTCAGTTCGACGCGCCGGTTGGCGCGCAGTGCCTCATACCTATCGGGGTTGACCGTCAAGTCCTCAAAGGTCAAGCTCTCAGTTCCGCGCGGCGGCCTGCGCCGCAGTAATGCACGCAGCCTGACCAGCAGTTCGTCGCGCTCAAATGGCTTGACTAGATAATCGTCGGCGCCAGCCTCAAAGCCCTCAACCTTCGATTCCACTGCGTCGCGCGCCGTCAGCATCAGGATCGGCACATCGCCCTGCTCGCGCAGCCTGCGCGCAACCTCGGTTCCATCAAGCCGCGGCAGACCAAGGTCAAGCACGACGAGGTCGGGGTTGAAGGTCCGGGAGATCGCTAAGGCCTGCTCGCCATCAACGGCGATCTCCGTCTTGTAGCCGTCGATCCGAAGAATTCGCTGGACGACTTCGGCGATTGCTTCGTCGTCTTCGACGATCAGCACTCTGGCGGCGGGGGCGGGCATCGCATTCACAGGGTACGGCCTCGGATTTAGTGCAGCTAAAGGGAGTGGTCGCTCGACGTCGAACAGAGTCTGACGCGATGGCTACTGCAAAAACGAAGGCCCAAACGCGCGCCAAGAGCGCAGCGAAGAGGAAGCCCGTTACGCGCGGCGCTGGCGCCAAGCCGCGCAGCAAGCCAAAAAGCCGTGCAAAGAAGCAACTTGGCCTGCCTAAGTTGGATCAGCGGCAACGCGACCTGCTCGGCCTCTGCCTCGTCGCGTTGGCTCTATTCATCGCTTTCCCGCTCTACTCCGGCGGCGACGCCGGGATCGGCGGCCAGCAGTTTGTCGCGGCGTTGCGCTGGACCCTGGGGCAGGTCGCTTACCTTGTCCCGCCGATGCTCGCGATCAGCGGCCTTGTTTTGATTCTCCGCCCGGTCGTCAGCCTGCCGCGGACGCTGCGGATCGGCGCGCTGGCGTTGATCATTGGCGCGACCTTGGCGCTCGCCGCCGGAACGCTCGGCCTGGGCGTTAACAGCGCACGCAGCATCGCGCTCGATCCGGCGCTGTTCGGCGAGCGTGGCGGCGCCGCCGGTGACGCTCTCTACTACGCAACAGGCACGCTGGTCGGCGCTGCCGGCAGCCACATTCTCGCGCTACTAGCGTTGATCGCCGGCGTCCTGCTGGTCAGTGGTCTCGCTATCTCGGCCGTCGTCGAACACACTACGGTCGCCGTCGCCGATCTCGGCCGGGCACTACGCAGCCTGCTAAAGCTTCTATTCGCTCGGCGCGGTCAAGGCATTCCGATCACGCCGCCTGAGCCGGAGGGCGAGGAGCCGATCGTTCACAAACTCTCGGCAGTCGAGATCTTCGACCTTGGCTCACACGATACGGCGCTCTTCGATGCGAGCGATCCGGTGCAACCCGATTCACACCCTGAGCCGGAGCTTGCTGCCACGAAGCTGGCGGCGAAGACAAGCAAGAAACCTGTCGCCGGTCAGAGGCGCAGTGGCAGCGATATGCCGGCCTTCACACTGCCCGACGCAAAGCTGTTGAAGCGCAGCTCAAAGAAGGATGCATCGCCTGACACAAGCGACCACGGTCGCGTTGCCAATGCCCTGCTTGAAGCGCTTCGCCATCACGGTATCGAGGCGGCGCTGGTTGGCACCGTTGCCGGCCCGCACATCACGCGTTACGAACTGCGGCTCGCGCCGGGCGTCAAAATGAACAAGATCGGCGCATTGAAGGATGACCTCGCCTACGCGCTGGCAGCTACCGATATCCGCATCCTCGCGCCGATTCCCGGCAAGCAGGCGGTCGGCGTCGAGGTGCCTAACCGCTCACGGCTCGAAGTCACGCTCGGCGATGTCTTCCAGGAGCTTCCCCAGGACGCCAGTCCGCTGACCGTCTTCCTCGGCAAGGATGTTGGCGGCCGGTCGGTGACGGCCGATCTCGCTCGAATGCCTCACCTGCTGATCGCCGGCACGACCGGGTCAGGTAAGTCGGCCGCCGTCAACGCAATGCTCAGCTCAATCCTGCTGCGCGCAACGCCCGACCAGGTCCGCCTCGTGCTTGTCGACACGAAGCAGGTTGAACTGAACCATTACGAGGCGATTCCGCATCTTCTGGCGCCGGTAATCACCAGCCCGAGGATGGCCGCCAACGCGCTTGGCAACCTCGTGCGCGAGATGGAATGGCGCTACGGGGTCATGTCTGTTGCACGCAGCCGCTCGCTGGCCGAACTGAACAAGTACCGCACCGAGCAGGGTGATCAGACGCTCCCATACCTGCTTTGCGTAATCGATGAGCTTGCCGACCTGATGATGGTTGCCCCGGCCGATGTCGAGACCGCCATCATTCGCTTAGCGCAGAAGGCGCGCGCTGTCGGCATCCATCTGGTGCTCTCGACGCAGAGCCCGCGCGTTGACGTGATCACCGGGATGATCAAGGCCAACGTGCCATCGCGAATCGCCTTTGCGGTTTCCAGCCAGACCGACTCGCGCGTGATTCTCGACCAGAATGGCGCCGAAAGTCTGCTTGGTCAGGGCGACATGCTTTACTCGCCGGCCGGGTCGTCAAAGCTTGAGCGGATTCAGGGCGCTTACATCGACGAGCCGCAGATTGCTCGGCTTACCGAGTTCTGGGCGGCCCAAGGCGAGCCGGCACTGCGCGAGGATCTGCTCGAGCAGGTTGACATTAAGGAAGAGGGCTCAGGCAGCGACAACGACGGTTTCGACCCCGACGAGGACGAGATGCTGAGTGAGGCGATCGCCCTAGTCGTCGAGATGGACACGGCCTCCACCTCAATGCTTCAGCGACGCCTGCGGGTTGGCTACACGCGCGCCGGCCGGCTGATCGACATGCTTGAGCGTCGCGGGATCATCTCGGGCTACGAAGGTTCAAAACCACGCCAGGTGTTGGTCAACGCCGCTGACCTGCCGCGCGTGCTGGCGGCGCTTGAAGCTCCGGCCGGAGACGCGCAGCCGGATGATTCGGCTGAGGACTGATTAGCCTGTCGGCTATGCCGGACATTGGAACTCAGCTGCGCGACGCTCGTACCGAGGCTGGAATCGAGATCGCAACGGCCGAGTACGCGACGAAGATTCGTTCTAAGTATCTCCGTGCACTGGAGAGCGGCGACTGGGCGGCGCTGCCGGAGGAGACTTCAGCCAAGAGCTTTCTGCGCACCTACGCTGATTACCTCGGCCTTGACGGACGCGCACTGGTCGAGGTTTTCAAAGCCGGTCAGCCGGACGCCGGTCCGGCAATCACCCCCTCATTCACCAACGGCGGCGATTCCGCGGCGAGAGGGCTGGGCCGCTGGCGGGCGTGGCTTGTGGTTGGTCTTGTCGTTCTGCTGATTGTCGGACTCTTCCTGATCGGCAGCAGCTCCAACGCCGCTGCGCTGACGGCAGCCGCTGCTGGCGGCGCCGCGCTGTTCGTCCGTTGACTTCCTCCCCACGCCTAAAGGCGGGGGATTCCTGTTCGAGTTCAGGCCGCATTGGCGAGTTCCCGCCTGGTGGTTCGCGGTTCATTGCCCCGGCTTACTTCGCCGAAGGCTCCTCGCGCTGTCACGGCCAGTCCGGCCGCGAGAATGTTGCGTGCTGCGTTGATGTCAGCGTGCGCCGTGTGACCGCACGCTACGCATTTGAAGTGCGCCTGAGTCTGCCGCGATGCCTTGTTGATAGCGCCGCACTGCCCGCATCTCTGACTTGTGTACGCGGGATTGATTTTGATGAGCGTCCCGCCTCTACGGTCAAGCTTGTAGGCAAGCATCTGTTCCATCTCACCCCAGCCTTGGCGCAGAACCGCCCGGTTCAGTCCACGCTTCTGCGCAACGTTCCTGCCCGGACTTTCAATCGTGCCTTTCGCCGAGCGCGTCATGTTTTTCACGCGCAAATCCTCAATCACGACAACACCGTGGTTCTTGGCAATGTCGGTCGTGAGTTTATGAAGGAAGTTTTTGCGGATGCGAGCTTCAAGAGCTCGAAGTTTCGCGAGCGCGCCGAGTGTTCGCTGGTGACGGCGCGAACGCCGGCGTTGATCGTTAGGGCGATGTCTGCGGGCCGTCTCCTGGCGTCCGGCTTTGCGAGCAAGCCTGCGCTGACGTTCAACTTGCCCGGGAGAGAGAGTTGGCGTGCAGTGAAGCATGCCGGTGGACAGCGCAGCGGTCGCAGCAACACCGCGGTCAACGCCGACCGGCGCAGCATCGTTCACAGCAGTCGCTCTTTCAGGCTCGTTGCAGCACAGGCAGACGTGCCAGCCAAGGGCATTGCGCACAACGGTGATGTGCCTGATCTCGCCGACCGGTTTGCGACTCCAGCGAAAGCGGACTGCGCCGAACTTCGGGATTATGATTTCACCCCAGTGGCGACTCAAGCGCCGGACACAGATAGGGGCGCTCGCGCGTGCCTGGACACGGAAGCTATCGCGTCGTCCTTTGCGCTTGAAACGCGGGAATCCACCGCGACCAGCAAAGAAGTTGCGGTACGCGCAATCAAGATCGCGCAGCGCCTGTTGCAGCACATCACTATGCGGCTGCGCAAGCCACGGCAGGGCGCGCTTCGCCTCCGTCAACTGGTTAGCGCCCTGATCGTTGGAGCCGAGCGATACGCCGCAGAGTTTGTAGGCCGTTTGGCGCTGCTCCAAGCCCGCATTGTAAATCGCGCGAGCACACCCGCACCACTGTCCAAGCGCTTCGGCCTGCAAGGTGGTTGGGTACAGCCGGTAACGGTAAGCAAGCATTCAGCGCGCTGCCTGCTTGATGTAGCAAGAGTGACACGTGCACGTATTATCGTGCTTAGGGTGCAGATTCACCAAACTATTTTACCGGCTAGCGCGGCGTTAGCGAACCGATTCCTCCCCACAGCTAAAGCTAGGGGTTTCCTCGAGGGGGTTCGATGAGCATCCGCGCCGGCCTCGTTGTCACCGGCACGGAGGTGCTGAGCGGCCGCGTTGTTGATCGCAACGGGCCGTGGTGCTCGGAGCGGCTCCGGCTGCTAGGGGTCGAACATCAGTCAACCGTTGTCGTCGGCGACCGTCCGCAGGACATCTTGGCTGCGCTGCGCTGGCTGGCGACCGAGGGGTGCTCATTGATCATCACCAGCGGCGGGCTCGGGCCGACTGCTGATGATCTGACGGCAAGCGTTGTCGCCGACTTCCAATCACGCCCGCTGCGGCTTGACGAGCCGCTGCACGAGCGGATTACAGCGATCTTGGCGCGTCTGACGGCGCGGTGGCCGACTGTCGATCAGGAGGCGATCGCGAAGGGCAACCTGAAGCAGGCGACGATCCCTGCAGGGGCGACTGTGCTGGAGCCGGTTGGAACTGCGCCCGGCCTTGTCGTGCCGCCTGCTGACGGCGCCGACGGTCCAACGGTCGTTGTCCTGCCCGGCCCGCCAAGCGAACTGATCCCGATGTGGGAGGTTGCCGCCGCGACGCCGCCATTTCTCGCAGCGATCGCCGGCCGCAGCCCGATCGAGCAGCGAATGCTGCGCCTTTTCGGGATTCCTGAGTCGGAGATTGCGAAGACTCTGCGCGCCGCCAGGAATCGCCGAATTGCGATCGACAGGCTTGAGATCACGACCTGCCTGCGGCGCGGCGAGATTGAGGTCGTCACGCGCTTCCCGCCAGCTGAGCTCGGAAGCTACGAGCAGTTCGCTCAGTTTGTCGCCGACACGCACGGGCAGACGCTGTTCTCGACCGACGGCTCTTCGGTTGATCAACAGGTCGCCGAGCTGCTGTTGGCGGCGCCGGGGAAGACGATTGCGACGGCCGAGTCGTGCACCGGCGGGCAGCTGGCTGCGCGGCTCACAGAGCTGCCTGGTGCGTCGGCTTATATGCGCGGCGGCCTGATCGTTTACAGCAACGCGGCGAAGGTCGAGCTGGCCGGCGTGCCGATCGAGCTGATTGAGGATCACGGCGCTGTCAGCGAGCAGGTGGCGCTGGCACTGGCTGTTGGCGCCTTTGAACGGCTGGGCTGCGACGTTGGTGTCGGCATCACAGGCGTTGCTGGCCCGGGCGGCGGAACCGAGCAGAAACCGGTCGGCACCGTCTGGTGCGCAGTCGCACTGGCCGGTGGCGAGCAGCGCTCGCGCTTGCTGACGCTACCTGGCAGCAGGGCGGTGATCCGGGATCGCACAACGACCGTTGCGCTTCACATGCTGCGCCGCCTGCTGCGCGGCGACGATCAGTAACGCTGCCGATTAGGCGCAGAACCGCGCATGTTCGGTGGTCGAAGAGTTGCAATAACCGCTCTAACGTCGTCTTTCCGTCCGCTCGAGGACCGATTATTAGCGTTCGCCCGACAGAGAGGTAGTACCGACGATGGCATCGACAGCTGAAGACAAAGCCGCTAAGGCACGCGACGACGCTCTGAAGGGCGCGCTTTCGCAGATTGAGAAGCAGTTTGGTCAGGGTTCGGTAATGCGCATGGGCGACGAGGGCGCGCAGGTCAAAGTCAACGCGATCCCAACCGGCGCACTGTCGCTCGACCTCGCACTGGGGATTGGTGGCGTGCCGCGCGGGCGGATTGTCGAACTATTCGGGCCGGAATCTTCCGGCAAGACGACGCTCGTCTACCACATCATCGCCGAGGCTCAGAAGCTGGGCGGCGTCTGCGCCTTCATCGATGCTGAACACTCAATGGATCCGCTTTACGCGCGTGAAATCGGTGTCGATATCGACGAGTTGCTTGTTTCGCAGCCTGATTACGGCGAGCAGGCGCTGGAGATCACCGACATGCTCGTCCGCTCCGGCGCGGTCGCTCTTGTTGCGATCGACTCGGTCGCCGCGCTGACGCCGCGCTCCGAGCTCGAGGGTCAGATGGGTGACGTCACCGTCGGCCTGCAGGCCCGGATGATGAGCCAAGCGATGCGGAAGCTAGCCGGCAACCTCAACCGCGCCCAGACGATGTGTCTGTTCACCAATCAGATCCGCGAAAAGATTGGCGTGATGTTTGGCTCTTCGGAGACGCAGCCTGGTGGCCGCGCGCTGAAGTTTTACGCCTCGCAGCGACTTGACATCCGGCGGATTGAGACGCTGAAGGAAGGGACCGAGGCGGTCGGTAACCGCGTCCGCGTCAAGGTCGTGAAGAACAAGGTGGCGGCGCCGTTCCGTCAGGCTGAGTTCGACATTGAGTTCGGCAAGGGGATCTCCGCCTCAGGCTGCATCCTGGACCTCGGCATTGAGCACGAGATCATTGCGAAGTCCGGTTCCTTCTTTTCCTATGGCGACGAGCGGATCGGTCAGGGGCGCAACAACGCCAAGGCCTACCTCGACGACAATCCGAAGATGGCCAAAGAGATCGAGCAGAAGATCTACGCCTTGGTCGGTGTCGATAACGACCTTGTCGTGCCGATCGACAGAGATGCTGACGTAGCGGCGATTGCCGACGAGCCTACGCCGGAATCGCCTGCTGTTGAGGCTGAAGCTGCCTGACCCCTTGGTGGACGGAGCTAAGGACGACGATCGGCGCTTCCAAGAGGCGCTGGACCGGGCTTTCAAGTTCCTCAATCGGCGTGAGCGCACCGAAGCGCAGGTTCTCGCTCGGCTTGAGCGCGACGGTGTGGAACGGCCGTTGGCCGCTGAGGTGGTGATTCAGCTGGTCGCCGACGGTTATCTGAGCGATGAGCGCTACGCCGTGCTTTACGCCGAAGACCGTCGCTCGCTCGACGGCTGGGGAAACGAGCGGATCGCAGCTCATCTGCAGGAGGCAGGAATCCCGCGGGGAACCATCGAGACCGTTGTCGGTTCGCGCGGCCATGAGGATCAGGTCGACGACGCGATTCGCGTGCTCGATCTTCGGATCGGATCGGCCCCGACCGACCCGCGCGAGCGCGAGCGCGCACTGGGACTTCTGGCGCGGCGCGGCTACAGCCTTGAGATCGCCTACGACGCGGTTCGTGCCTTCGAACGTCGCTAGTTGCCCAGCGAGCGGTAGCCTCAGCGGCAGATGGCCGAAGCTTCTTACCACCTGACCAGCTACGGCTGCCAGATGAACGACCACGATTCTCAGCGGATGCAAGGGATGCTGGAATCGCTCGGCTACCGGCAGACCGACGACCAGGATCGGGCTGACGTGATCTTGCTGAACACCTGCTCGATCCGTGCGAGCGCTGATCGTCGGCTGGAGACGCAACTAGGCAACGCTAAAAGGATCAAGCAGCAACGCAAATCTGTAGTTGTCGGCGTTGGTGGCTGCTGGGCTCAGTCGCTCAAGCAGGAGGTCTTTGAGCGGTACCCATTCGTCGACGTTGCGTTTGGCCCAGGGCAGGTCGATCAGCTTGCCCAATTCCTCCTTTCAGACTCGCTCAGTGCGCAAGGCTATTTTGAGTTCGATGGCTTCACGGCCGATCTGCCAATGCGCTCTGAGCAGCCCGCCAGCGCTTGGCTGCAGATCAGCGTCGGCTGTAACTCCAAGTGCTCGTACTGCATTGTGCCATCAACTCGCGGCCGCGAGGTCAGCCGCAGCTTCGACGACGTTGTCGCCGAAGCACGGCTGCTGGCTGCGCGCGGTGCGCGAGAGATCACGCTGCTCGGCCAGAACGTCAACTCTTACGGCCGCGACCTGCGGCCCGAGCCGCGTTCTTTCGCGCAGCTACTCGCGGCGGTTGACGGGGTTGACGGGATCGAGCGGCTCCGCTACACCAGCCCCCACCCGAAGGACATGCGCAGCGACGTAATCGAAGCGCACGCCCGCTTACCGTCGCTCTGCGAGCACGTTCACCTGCCACTTCAATCCGGCTCGTCACGGATCCTGAAGGCGATGCGGCGCAGCTATAACCGCGAACGCTATCTGGAGCGGGTCGCGATGCTGCGCGAGATGGTCCCCGACATCAGCATTACTACCGACATCATCGTTGGCTTCCCGGGCGAGACGGACGACGACTTCCAGCAGACGCTTGATCTGGCGCGCGAGATCGGCTTCGATGCTGCCTACACGTTCATCTACTCGCCGCGCCGTGACACCGATGCGGCCTTGATGACTGAGCTGGCAGTTGCGCCGAAGCTGGCGCAGCAACGGATGGCGCGGCTGCTCGAGCTGATTCAACAGCGCGCGAAGCAGCGTGCGCAGCGGTTTGTCGGTCGCGAGCTTGAGGTCTTGGTCGAAGGTCCGTCGCGCACCGACGCCTCACGCCTGCGCGGCCGCTCACGCCACAATAAGGCCGTTAACTTCAGCGGTCTTGCGCAGGCCGGTCAGTTGGTAAGCGTACGCATTGAGGCGGCAACCAGCGCCTCGCTTAGCGGTTACGAGCCGCTGCTGGCTGGCGCCGCGCGCTAACGCTTTTCCGACTGTCGGTCGGCGACTTCGGCCGTAAAGTCGTCGCTGCCGAGACGGCGGATCAGCTTGGCCATCGCGCTCGGCGCAAGCTCCGAAAGCTTTGTCGCGGCGCGCACCGGCAGCGGCGCAACGTCGACCTCGGCGCGGTTTGATTCGATTGCAGAGCGGACGGCGCGAGCAACATCGGCCGGCGAACTAGTGCCGACGAAACGAGGCAGCTCGACCTCGCTTTCGTGGAACATGCCGGCATCACGAACGAAGCCGGGGAAGATCACGCTGACGCCGACGCCGCTGCCAGCGAGGTCACCGCGCAGGCCGCCGCCAAATCCGCGCAGCGCAAACTTGGTCGTTGAATAGAGCGAACTGCCGCCGGTGGCGACTTTGCCTGCGAGCGATGAGATCAGCACGATCTGTCCGACGCCACGCTGCTTCATCTGCTCCCCAAGCAGCCGCGACAGCACAATTGGCGCGCGCAGGTTGACGTCGAGCGCGCGGTCGATCTCGTCAATCGAATAGTCGTGTAGGTCGCCGGAGGCTGGCAGCGCAGCATTGGCGATCAGGATGTCGGTCCCTGGGAAGGCGGCGGCCAATGATTCGACCTCACTGCGATCGGCGAGATCGGCGACAGCGACGCTCGCACCAATCTCGCCGGCGAGCTTGCCGAGCAGTGCGGCGCGCCGGCCGCTGATAACCAGCTCGGCGCCGGCGCCGATTAGTTCGCGCGCGATCGCCTCGCCGATCCCGCCGGTAGCGCCGGTCAAAAGTACTTTGCGCTCTCTGATCTGCATCATCCGATTGTCGCACGGCGCGGTACGGTTGGCGGTATGGGCGAACCAGCCTCCGACCGCGCCGATGCGCCTCGCTTGATTGCGCTGTTTGGGCCTACGTCGGTTGGCAAGAGCGAAGTCGCGCTGGCCGTCGCCCGCCGGCTTGCTCAGAGCGGCCGCACAGCGGTGATTATCGGCGCCGATTCGATGCAGCTCTACCAGGGGCTTGAGCTAATTAGCGGTGTTACGACGGCCAGCGAACGGGGCGAGGTGGAACACCGACTGATCGGCTGCGTCCCGGTGACGACGCAGTTCAGCGTTGGGCAGTATGCAGCGCTCGCTCACAGCGAGATCGACGCCGTGATTGCCGACGGCGAAGTACCGCTGGTCGTCGGCGGCACCGGCCTATATCTGCAGGCAGCCCTGACCGATATGCCGCTGCGGCCGCCGATCGAGCCGGAGCGGCTCGCGGCGCTCGAACAGCGCCTAGTGCTGGAAGGGGCGGCGTCGCTGCACGCCGAGTTGGCGCAGCAGTCGGTTGCGGCCGCCGAACGGATCGCGCCGAGCGATCAGCGCCGCTTACTTCGCGCTTTAGCGCTGCTTGAGCAGGGCGAAAGCGTTGACGATGATCCCGGCGGCATCTGGACGGCCAGGATGCGTCATCCGACCTGCCTGATCGGGCTGACGCGTGAGCGTTCCGCGCTCTATCAACGGATCGACGCCCGTGCAGATCAGATCGTCGCTGCTGGTGGCGCCGACGAGGTGCTGGCGGCGGTTAAAGCGGGCGCCTCGCGGACGGCATCAATGGCACTCGGCTTCCGTGAGCTACAGCAGGGCGATCTTGAACTGATGAAGCAGCAGACGCGCCGCTATGCGAAACGTCAGTTGACCTGGATGCGGCGCCTTGAAGCAGCTGAGCTGCTGGCGCTTGACTCGCTCAGCGCCGGTCAGGCCGCCGAAGCGGTTCTCGCATCGTTCAGTCGTTCCGATCCGTAGAGTCTGCTGCGATGAAGATTGAGAAGTGGCAGGCGCTTGGCAACGAGTACCTGATCATCGAGCCGGAGCGGCTGAGTTTTGAGCTGAACGGCGCCAAAGTCCGGCTGCTCTGCGACGAGCAGCAAGGCGTCGGCGCCGACGGGGTGCTCGAACTGCGTCACAGCGACGACGATGCGATCAGCGCCGAACTGGTGATCTGGAACGCCGACGGGTCGACGGCCGAGCTTTCCGGCAATGGCGCTCGGCAGGCCTTTCTTTACCTGCGTGAATCTGGCTGGGCTGCCTCCGACACGCTCTCGCTCAGAACCCCGTCTGGCGTTATCCACGCAGAGCTGACCGGTCCCGACAGCGCGACCGTTGAGATGGGAACGGCGGTAACTGTGTCGGACCAATATCCCGAAGGCGGCGCCGATGGGATCGGTCAGATTGAGCTAGATGGCCAGCTCGTCGCTTTTCAGTTCGTTTCGATTGGTAACCCGCAGTGCGCGATTGCCGTTGACTCGTCGAGTGCGCTCGAGGCGCTCGACCTAAGTGGAATCGGCCAGCGAATCGAAAACGATGCCCGCTTTCCGCAGCGAACCAATGTCAGCTGGTGGACAGAACTTGAGCCGGGGCGGATCAGGGCACGGATCTTCGAGCGAGGCGTCGGCGAGACGGCATCGAGTGGAACAGGCGCCAGCGGCGCCGCGGTCGCCAGCGTGTTGGCCGGCGGCCGCTCGCCGGTGAGCGTCGTACTCGATGGCGGCGAGTTGGTTGTCAATGTCGGTCCGCAGCTGGAGATTGAGCTAAGTGGCAATGCCAACCGGATCGAACAGATCGTGCTTGGCGCCAAACTGCTGGCGCAGCTTGACTCGGCCTGAGCGTCAGTTGCTGTGAAGCTCGGGGTTGAGCGCACCCCAGTCGCCGCTACGCTCCAGCGCCTCGACCGCACCGCTGACGCTGTTGCGGCGGTAAAGGATCGCCGACGCGCCGCTGAGTTCACGCGCTTTACGGGTCGATCCGTCGGCCAATGTCACAACAGTGCCGGCAGTGACATAAAGGCCGGCCTCGACGATGCAGTTATCGCCGAGCGAGATTCCAATCCCAGCGTTGGCACCGATCAGGCAACCCTCGCCGACCGCGATCTGCTCGCTGCCTCCGCCCGACAAGGTGCCCATAAGTGATGCGCCGCCGCCAATGTCAGAGCCGGCTCCCACACGCACACCAGCGCTGATCCGTCCCTCGACCATCGACTCGCCCAGCGTGCCGGCGTTGAAGTTGACGAAACCCTCATGCATCACGGTCGTTCCCGCTGCGAGGTGGGCGCCGAGCCGTACCCGGTCAGCGTCGGCGATTCTGACGCCGTCGGGGACGACGTAATCAACCATTCTGGGGAACTTGTCAACGGAGCGCACCTGTAGCGCCCGACCACTGGCAATGAAGCGCATCCGCGTCGCCTCAAAGCCTTCGGCGTCGCAGGGCCCAGCGTCGGTCCAAACAACGTTGCTCAGCTGGCCAAAGACTCCCTCGAAGCTGATTGTTCCCGGCTCGACGATCCGGTGCGAGCAGAGCTGTAGGCGCAGATAGGCGTCAAATCCATCGGCTGGCGGCTCGCTGAGGTCGGCAATCATCGTGACGACGCAGACTCGGCGCACGCCGCGCAGATCGTCATCGCCGGCCGCGTCGCCGAGCTCGCTGGCGCCGAGCTCTTCAGCGTGATGGACATGAATTTCGCTCGTGCCGCGGATGCCGTCGTGGCCAGCGGCGGTGATCCGGTCGAGCGGCGCGCTGTCAAGCCCTAACGCGGGGGAGGGATACAGCACCTCGAGCACGCGGTCGCTCTGGTGGCTGATCGTCGCCAGCCCAACCGCCCATGCTGCCTCGGCAATCACGTTTGTCATTCCGGCGAACCTACAATCCTTGCCCGTCGAGTGCCGCTGCGGCTTGCTCGCACTGCTCAAGCGTCGGCACCAGGGCGAGCCGCAGGTAGTCTTCGCCGCCGCTCCCGAAAAGGCTCCCTGGGGCAACTAGGAGCCCTTTTTCCAGCAACCTCGCCGCGGCCGTCTGATCATCTCCGTCGCTGCCTGCCTCGCACCACAGGTAGAAGCTCGCCGGGCCGCCGACCGAGCGGTAGCCGGCGCCGTTCAGCGCTGGAATCATGATCTCGCGCTTAGCGGCGTAACGGGCGCGCATCTGATCGACGTGCTGCTGATCGTTCCAAGCTGCAACCGCAGCTGCTTGGACAAAGTGCTGCGGCGCCAAACCAATAGTTGGCCGCAGCTGTCGCATCGCGCCGATCAGCAGCGGGTCGCCGCAGACCGCGCCGGAGCGGTATCCAGGCATCGACGACCGCTTAGAAAGTGAGCTGAAGGCCAGTACATGGGTTGGGTCGCTGACCTGCAGGACGGAGGCCGGCGGCTCGTCAAAGTAGATCTCGCTGTAGGCCTCGTCTGAAGCAAGTACGACGCCGTTGCGCCGACAACGTTCAGCCAGCTGCTCGTAGAACTCGAGCGATGCCACCGAACCGGTAGGGCTGTTAGGCGAGGTGATCCAGATGATTGCGAGGCGGCGCCACTGCTCATCGGTGATGCTCTCTATATCGGGAAGCCAACCGGCCTGCCGGTCGAGCGGCAGTTCAAGCAGCTCGGCGCCGGCCAGCAGCGCACTGCGCGCCGGTACCGGGTAGCCGGGCGTTGTTACGGCGATGAGGTTGCGCTCGGCACCCGCCCAGCAGAGCATCGCCGCGAGGTGAAAGATTGCCTCTTTGCTGCCGAGTGTCGGCAGCAGTTCGATCGACGGGTCGATGACAACGCCGTAGCGCCGCCGGACCCAGCCAGCGATCGCCTCGCGTAGCTCAGCAGTACCAGCAGCTGACGGGTAGCGCGAGTTCTGCTCCTCGGTTACAGAAGCGATCAGCGCATCGCGGATGAACTGCGGCGTTGGTTCGTGAGGCTCGCCGATGCCGAAGTCAATTACCGGCTTGCCCCGCTGCAACCGCTCGGCTCGCGCATCGGAAAGCGCATTCAGCGGGTAGGCGCCGAGCTGCTCAACGATCGGGTGGATCTGCATCAGTTTGCGCCTGCGCTCAGAGCCTCGAGCAGCTCGTAGGAGCGGGCCAGCGCGGCAATCGAGACATTCTCATCAACAGAGTGCGCGTCGGCGGGGTCGCCGGGGCCGAAGTTGACCGCGGCGATGCCGACGGCGTCGAACTCGGCGACCGGAGTCCAGGCCTGCTTCGGTTCAGCCGGCTCGCCGACTAGTTCAATCAGCCGTTCCGTCAGCGGGCCGTCAAGCCGGACGGCGCCAGACGGCGAAGTGCTCTCAATCTCAATCGCACCGAACGGCTCGCACAGTTCGCGCAGCCGGGATTCTGCGTCACTAAGCGAGATTCCCGGAGGGAAGCGGTAATTGATGTGCGCGCTGGCCTCGCTCGGAATCACGTTGTGGGCGATCCCAGCTGCGACCTCGGTGACCGACATGACCTCGCGGAACACCAAGCCGCCAAAGTCGTGCTCGACCGGTTCCAGCGCCGCGATTGCTGCGATTCCCTGGCCAAGCCGCTCTATCGCGTTATCGGCAAGCCACGGACGGGCCGAGTGGCCGCTGCGGCCGGTGAACGTCCACTTTGCGCCGCAGTTGCCAAGGCAGCCGGCTTGAACGTGGTTCGCGGTCGGCTCCATCATCACTGCCAGCTCGGCGCTCTGCAGGCCGGGCTGGGCCGCCAACAGCGGTGTAAGAGAGCTTTCCGAGGCTGCCAGCTCCTCGCGGCTGAAAAAGAGAAATGCGTAGTCGAGCCCGCGCGCCTCGTCGCTCGCGCCAACGCCGACCAGTGCCAGCTCAATCATCACAGCGACGGCGCCCTTCATGTCGGCCGCGCCGAGGCCGCGAACGAAATCAGAATCGAGACTGCCAGGAATATTTCCTTGAGCCGGGATCGTGTCAATGTGGCCGCCGAGAATCACAAGCGGCCGCTCGCCGCGTACGAGCGGGCCCGCCAACAGGCATTCGTCGCCAAGCTCGTGCAGCTCAAGCGGGGCGGCGCTGAGCAGCCCGGCGATGTGCGCGATGATCGCCTGCTCGCCGCGCGACGGCGAGGCGATGTTGATCAGTTCGAGCGTTCTGGCGCCGATTTGCGATGCAAGTTCGTTTGTCACGGCTTCGACGCTAGCGGGCCGCCGACGTCTACGCCAAATCCGTTCATCGGCGCGGCTTTCCACACCGAGCCGCGCTCTACACTGAAGCGCTCGTGCAGCAACGCAATCGTCATGGCCGAGGTGCCAACCCGCAAGCCAGCGGCGAGGAACGCAAAGGCCGTGCGAAGCAGCGCGCCTTCTGCATCGCCGCCTCTGAGCAGGAGCCTGATCTTGCCGAGATTCACGAGCTACTTAACACCGCCGGCGTCGCCGTCGTCGGCGACGCCACGCAGCGGCGCGAGAAGCCTCACCCGAACACCTACCTTGGCGCCGGCAAGGTCGAAGAGGTGGCGCTGGCGGCGCGGGCGGCTGACGCCAACGTGATCGTCTGCGATGACGAACTGTCACCGCGGCAGGAGCGCAACCTCGAAGAGGCACTGGGGATCCCGGTTGTCGACCGCACAGCAGTGATCCTCGACATCTTCGCCGACCATGCCCACACCGCTGACGGCAAGCTTCAAGTGGAGCTTGCGCAGCTGGAATACAACCTCGCTCGAATGCGGGGCCTCTGGACCCATCTTGAACGGCTCGGCGGTGGGATCGGCACGCGCGGACCGGGGGAGAGCCAGATTGAGACCGACCGCCGCCTTGCCCGTGACCGAATCTCGGCGTTGCGCCGACGTTTGCGGGCGCTCGGTGAATCGCGGCAAACGATGCGGGCCGAGCGCGAGCGGACGAAGCTGCCAATGTTCGCCTTAGCTGGCTATACGAACGCCGGCAAGTCAACGCTGATGCAGGCATTGACCGGAGCTGAGGTTGAAATTCAGGATCGGCTATTCCATACGCTTGATCCAACGACCCGGGTAATGGAACTGGGCGGCCGCAGCGTTCTCGCGACCGACACGGTCGGCTTCATCCGCAAGCTGCCACACGAGTTGGTGAAGGCCTTCGGCGCCACGCTTGAGGAGACGCGGCGGGCCGAGCTGATCGTCCACGTCGTCGATGCTTCGGTTGACGAGGCGTTGATGCTCGAGATGATGCAGACGGTCGAGCAGACGCTGGAGGAGATCGGCGCCACAGACCAGCCACGGCTGCTTGTCTGCAACAAGATCGACCTTGCTGATGATCAGCGGCGCGAACAGCTGCGGCTGTTACACCCGGACGCGATCTGCGTCTCGGCGATTGAAGGCGACGGCATCGATCAGCTGCGTCAACGGATTGCGGATGTTTTTGTTGCCGATCTATGTGCGGTCGACCTGCTACTGCCGTTCGCTGCCGGTGCACAGATAGCTGAGCTGCACGACCTCGCCACGCAGATTGAGCGCGAAGACACGCCGCAGGGCGTCCACATCAAGGCGCTGCTGCCGCCTGAGGTAGCGGAACGTTTTCAGCGCTTTGCCGTCAGTTCACTGGAAGCGGGGGGCTGATCGCATTGCGGTTCCAGCGGCTTAACCCAAAAGCGATTGTTCCAACCAGGGCCCATCCCGGCGACGCCGGGCTCGACCTCTGCGCGCTCAACGCGGTTGAGATTGCGCCAGGTCAGCGCGTAAAGGTCGCCACTGGAATCGCGATCGAACTACCGGCAGGCCATGCCGGTCTGATTGTCCCGCGCTCCGGTTCAGCTGCCAAACACGGCCTCTCGATCGTCAATGCACCGGGCTTGATCGACGAGGGCTACCGCGGCGAGCTGCAGGTTCTGCTGCTCAACACCGACCAAGCGGCACCAATCAGCATCGCCGGCGGCGAACGGATCGCGCAGCTTGTTGTCGTCGCCGTTAGCACGCCGGAGCTTGTCGAGGTGGACGAGCTGGAAGAGAGCGGCCGCGGCGAGCAAGGCTTCGGTTCATCGGGCAGCGCACCCGCCTGAGGGCTTTCAGTCTGCGGCTGGCGCGCTCTCAATCGAACTCGCAAGCTGGTCCAGCTGCGGCGCGGACGGGCGCTCAGCGAAGCCGGATTGTCTTGGTCGTTGTCTTCGTGCCCTGCGTGATTTTCAGGGTCAAAGTCGAGCCGCGCAGCTTTTTACGGTGCTTGCGGCCTTTTGCGTTCAGTCGCAGTTTGAAGCTCACCTGCCCTGCGCTCCTGGGGCTGGCCGATCCGGTGGCGATCACGACCGCTTTGTTGCCCTTCAGTCCCAGGCGGGAGGCAGGAACCGACGCGGTCACGGCGATCTTCCCGCCGGCCGGGACGGTGACCTTGAGTAGGAGGCCGGCCTTGGACATGAGTGCAGCTGCTGTGACCTTCGCCGGCAAGGTGACGATGAGTGGCTTGCTCGCCGGCGGGTTGGCCGTACCGCCGCCCGGCGGGGGCGGCCCCGGCCGCAGTGTGCGCACGTCCGAGCCCCCGATCGACGGTGATGAACCGGTCGCGGAGATCAGGACCGGGGGTGAGGAGAACACGCATGGATCGGCCGCAGTGGTGGGCACGCCGGCGATCTTGACGCCCTCGGCGTCCTGCCACGCCACGAACTGCCCGTCCTGGGAGAACGTGGCGTCATCGGCGCTCCCCGCGGCAGGGAGGAAACAGTCCACTGCGCCGCCCGCGGTGATCGGCGCGGTCATACCGCTGAGCGCGACCACGGCGATCTTGTCCGTGCCGCCGTTGGCGTATAGGTCCAGCGCGGCCAGCCTCCCGGTCGCAGCCACGTCCGTGCGACGCAGGGCGAGCCCTGTGCCCGAGGCGTCCAGGGGGCCGAGCGGTTCGAACGTGACTCCGAACGGCCCTGTGGCGGCGGGCTGGAAGACGGGGGTACTGCCGCTCTTGGCGACCACCTGCCGGCCGAACATCGTCGGCCACTCGTAGCCGGCCTGCCCGATCGGCGTTATGTTGGTTTTGACGTCAGAGTTCACGACGTTGTGTCCGGAGAACCAGCTGGGCGGCGCCCCGGACCTGAACCCGGAGTATCCGTAGGCAAGAAACACGCCGTCAGCGCTCAAGTCCAGGCCGAGCGGAGCGACGTACGAACTCCAGCCCCCGACGAGCGTGTTGAACGGCAACGGCCCCTCGCTGATCGTCTGCCCGTCAGACCCCCAGAGCCGGATTGTCGAGAGTTGGGAGACCTTGCCAGTCTCCAGGCGGACGCCGAGGACCCTGCCGTTGTCGGCGGCAGTGACCTGACGGTAGTCCCCCTCACCGGCGCTGAGACGGGCCTTCTGGGTGCCGTCGAAGGACGAGACCCAGACCTCGTTCTGATCGACGTACGCGATCGAGCCGGCCTGCGCGGCAGGCGCTGCGCCGAACATGGCGAGGAACGCGCTCGCGCTCAGGAGTACCGCCAGCCTCAAGCAGGCAGAGGATCTACGAGAGCGCATCGGCCCAAAGTGCATGAACCCAAGATACACCCCCCGGCAGCCGGGTGCGCCGCTACGCCGGATTCCCCGCCGGAACCGGAATTCCGCCCATCAGTCAGCGCGCAGCAATACCAGCCGCTTTACAGGCGGCGGCGTGGGCTTGCTGCTCCAAGCGATCATCGAGGGCGTCCAACTGCACGCTCGGCCCCAGCGCAGTGGCAATTAGCCAGTCGGCAAACCAAGAGTTGGCTGGCAACAGTGGGCCGTGAAGATAGGTGCCAATGACGTTGGCGCTGCGGCAGCCCTCGAACCCTGATCCGCCGTCGTTGCCTTGCCCTCGCAGCAGTCGGCCAAGCGGCTGAGCGCCATCGCGCAGACGTGTGCGGCCACCGTGATTCTCAAAGCCTGCGAGTACGGCGGCTTGCTCCAGCCCTGGTAGATCAAGCTCAATCGCGACATTGCCGATCAGACGGTCGCCGTCGCCGCGCACTGTCTCGACATCAAGCAGGCCGACGCCATCGATTCGCGCGTCGCCAAGTTCGTACCAATGACCGAATAGCTGGTACCCGCCGCAGACCCCAAGCAACACGCCGCCGCGCGCTGCCGCCGCCCTAAGCCCGTCCTGCTTCAGCTCAATCAGGTCGGCCGCACAGCGGCGCTGGTCGTCATCTTGGCCGCCGCCCAGGTAGATCAAGTCGAACCGGTCGGGGTCGACAGCTTCGCCAAGCCCAATCGCGGTTGTCTCGACAGCGATCGATCGCCAGCGGCAGCGCTGCTCCAGCACGCGCAGGTTGCCGCGGTCGGCGTAGATGTTCATCTGGTCGGGGTACAGCGCGCCGATCCGCAGCGTCCTGTCAGGCACGGAAACAGATCACCGCCGATCCGATGTACTCGTCTGTCTGAGGAATCCAGCGGCGCTGGTCGAGCGCCAGGCCGCAGGCGACTCCCTCGCTTTCCAGCTGCTCGGCGGTGACAGTGTCGACCCAGTCGGTGTAATAGCTCACGTCAGGCTC
Organism: Solirubrobacteraceae bacterium; assembly: GCA_039744215.1. Taxonomy (GTDB): domain Bacteria; phylum Actinomycetota; class Thermoleophilia; order Solirubrobacterales; family Solirubrobacteraceae; genus F1-60-MAGs163. The sequence goes on along the minus strand of JBCJTT010000001.1, from coordinate 76,185 downwards.
GCCGTCGCTGGCTGCACGCTCGCGGCGGCGTTCAATTCCTACCTGCCCAGCGCGCCGGGTCAGCGCGACGGGACGCGTCGCGTAGCGGGTTTGTTCGATTGTGCAGCGATCGGGCGCGGGAGCGTCACCGACGTTGGCTGGCCCGTCATCCTCCAGCAGATCAGCGATAGCCAACGCAAGGCAGCCGCCGACCGTTAGGCAGCGCTTCGCAGCGCGAAAGAAGCGGCGTCTGCCACCGGCGCCGCCGAACAGTTGCACGGTCAGCATCGGCACGATGATCAGGTTGAACTGCCGGTCGGCTGTGAAGTCGCGCGCGTCGGCGCAGAGGGTTGACACCTGCAGCCCGTCAGCGCGGTTCGCCAAGGCGCTAAGCAGTTCGGCGTCGCAGTCGAGCGCTGTGACGCTGTGGTCGTCGGCTGCCAGCGTCAGCGCGACCCGCCCAGTGCCGCAGCCAACGTCGAGGATCGGTCCACCGAACTGATCGGCCAGAGCTCGCCAGCAGGCGAGGTCGGCGTCGTAGGCGCCGCATTCAAGGTCGTGCCAGACGACCGATTGGGCAGCCATCAGAAGGACTCCGTCACGGCGCCGCGCGCCACCAGCAGCTCGCGTAGCTCGAGCATTGCTGTGTAGGTGGGGAGGATGCATAGACGGCCGGAACCGCTACCAAGCGCAATGTCAAGGGCATCACTGAGCGCCGGTTTGATTGCGATCTGACGCTCGTCGATGCCTGCGTACTTTAGGCGCAACGCCATCTCGGTCGCCCGAGTGCCGCTGCAGGTAACGCCGGACTCGATCGGGGCTAGCTGCTCAAAGTCAGCGTCCCAGATCCAGCTGATGTCGCGACCGTCGGCGATCTGGTCGTTCAGTACCAGCAGTAGTTGGGCCGGCTCTTGCTCGGCTGCGAGCGTGCGAATAACTTCGTTCGTTCCGGCCGGGTTTTTTATCAGCAGGATCGAACAGTCGCGGCCATCGAGCTGCAGCGTCTCGGCCCGTCCAAAGGCCGGCAGCGCGCTGCACAGGCCGCTGACGACAGTCTCAAGTGCGACGCCAAGAGTTAAACCGAGCGCTGCCGCGGCAACGGCGTTGTAGACGTTGTAAAGGCCGGGCAAGGCCAGCGAGATCTGCTGCGAGCCGGCCGGCGTTGAGAGCGTGAACTGCGAACCCTTGAGCCCGTCGAGGACGATCTCGTCGGCGCTCACTGCGGGCTGCGGACGGGCGGCATGGCCATTGGGGCAGCTGTAGTGGCCGAGATGGCCGACGAAGTAGCTGCTGTAGAGGTATTGCGCGCCGCACTGAGGGCAGACGGCTTGCTCCGAGGCGTGCTGCGGTGACGCGCTGCCGATCGACCGGTCTTCGATCCCGAAATAGACGGTGTCGGCGCGTTCTCGGCCGAGCTGCGCGACCAGCGGATCGTCGCCGTTCAGCACCAATGCGCCAACAGCGCTTGAGCTGGCAACTGCGTGCCAGCGGGCAACGATCTGGTCAAGCTCGCCGTAGCGGTCGAGCTGGTCGCGGAATAGGTTGCCAAGCAATACGGCGCGCGGCGAGAGCTGCTCGATCAGGCCATCGAGCCAAAATTCATCAACCTCAAATAGCCCAAAGTCGCCGTCCTGATCGAGTAGCGTCGCGGCGATCCCGCCAGCCATGTTGGCGCCCGCCTCGTTGTGGATCAGGCTGTAGCCGTCGGCCCGCAAGATCCCGGCGAGAATCGCGCTCGTCGTAGTTTTGCCGTTGGTTCCTGAGATCACGGCGCAGCCACGTGCCAGGGCAGCCGCCCGCTCGCTGATCGCCTGTGGATCAAGCTTGAGCAAGATCCTTCCGGGCGCGCTGGTTGCGCCGCGGCCGCTGGCCCGCAAGGCGACTGCGGCCGAGCGTGCCGCCGCGGCGGCAATCGCTGAGCGGGCGCCGCTCACGTCGGCAGCAGCGCCTGAACGGCGTTCGGAATTACGCGGATCTCGGCCGGTAGTCGCGTCAGCGGATCTCCGTCGGCATAAATCATGAAGTTTTGGTCGGCGCTGACATTGACAACGGCGGCGCGATCGCAGCGAACGGTCGGCTGCTCGATGTGAGTGCCTTTGAATACCTTCGGCAGGTTGACGGCGAACTTCAGTCGGCTGCTCTTCAGTGTCAGCACGACGTCCAGCTGGCCATCCTCGATCGACGCGCTAGGCGCGATCTGCATGCCGCCGCCGTAGCTGCTGGTGTTGGCACAGATCACCGACCATCCGTCAAAGCTGGTCTTGCGCCCGTCAGCGACAACCGTGAAGTGTGCGCCGCGCCAACGGATCAGCGCGCTCAGGGCGCCCCACAGGTAGATCGCGCTGCCAAGGAATCGTGGCGCGCTGTTGGCAGCCTCATTGGCAAGCGAGTCGTAGCCGCAGCTGGCGATCCCGAGGAAGCGCTGCCCGTTCGCCTCGCCCAGGTCGATTGCTCGCGGCGCACCGTTGGCGATCACCTCGCAGGCCTCAACTGGGTCGATAGAGATGCCGACGTGGCGGCAGAAATCATTGCCGCTGCCGCCGGGCAGTACTCCGAAGACCGATCCTAGTCTTAACGACGCGGCGCGGGCGACCATCGCGACAACGCCGTCGCCGGAGAAGGCGACCGGTAGCTCGCCGGCGTCGAGCGACTCGTCGGTGAATCGCGCCGCATCGTCAAGACTCGCCGTCAATGCCGTTCGGTGGACGACTCCGAGTTGGTCGAGTCGTCTGCGCACAGCCGGCAGCAGTTTTGGCACACGGCCGCCGCCGGCGACGGGGTTGGCAATCAGCAGGACGCGGCGCACGCGGTCAATACTGACGGCTCGGGCAGGAGAACCGCCCGCTTCTACTCCGGCGCGCTCAGAAGAGCGACGTAGAAGGAGGCTCATCGGCGACGAGCGGCGCGATGCAATCAGCCCCTTGATTGGCTGTGTTATTGACGATACGGCCGACCGTTTGCGCGACAAGCGCAGCGTTGTCGCTTGCCGCTAGCGCCTTCACCGCCGCGGCGCCATCAACCGAGCGGTCAAGCCAGCGTTGCTCGCCGTCGGCGCTGAGGATCAGCGGCATCCGGTGATGGACCGGCGCGACGATCGAGTTGGCTGCGGTTGTCAGGATCGTGCAGCTGCGAACGGCTTCGACCTCCGGGCCGGGCTGCCAGCATGTCCACAGGCCGGCGAACGCGAACGGCTGCTGCGCCGGCAGATGAAACCACCAGGGCTGCTTCGGCCCTTCGTCCTGCGGCTGCCATTCGAAAAAACCGTCGGCTGGGATCAAGCAGCGATGCTGGTCGAGCAGCCCTCTGTAGGCGGGCTTCTCGGCGACAGTTTCGCTGCGGGCATTGATCATTTTGTAGCTGGAACCGGTCTGCTTCGCCCAGCTAGGAATTAGGCCCCAATGCATCAGCTCGCTGCTGCGTAAACCGTCGACGGCTTCGATAATCGCCGCGACCGGCCTTCCGGGGGCGATGTTGTAACTGGCTGCGCTGGCCGGCGGCGAGGCGGCCTGGAAGCGTTCGGCGAACAGGCCAAGACTGGTCTGGGTCAGTGTGTAGCGACCGCACACAGCCCGGCGCCGTCGCTAGCCGGCTGCTGCGGCGCGCGCGCGCGACTGGCGGCGGCGACCGAACAAGACCAGTCCGCCCAGTACGAGCGCCACCAGTAACGCCCCGGCAACGAAGCTCGGTGCTAGTCCAAGGCCTCCGAATGGCAAGGAGATCAGCGTGACGATGCCAAAGCCGATTGCCAGCAGCGCTACGACGATCAGGATCCCGGCCAAGAGGCCACGCAGTTTCAGCAGCAGGCTGGAGCCCGGAGGCGGCGAAAGAATTCCAGTGAACCGCAGCAGCAGCAGCTGGCGGCTTGACGGAGCCTCTTGTCCCAGACGTTCAACGGCGGCTTTCAGATCGTCAGGACGGCGCTCGGCCAGTGCCAGCGATGCGTCAGCCATGCGGCGGATCTGCATCCGTTCCTGCGGCCTTGCGGCCGCAATCGCACGGCGGAAATATTCGCGTGAAGCGGCGGCGTCGTACTTCGAGGCGGCGCGGGCGCCGAGGATTGACATCGCTGCGGACTTGTACTTGGTCTCGCGCTCGAGCTCCTCATCGCTGCGCTGCTCAAGGGCGTGCATCTCTGCCGCCGCTGATTTCTGACTGAGCTTTACTTGCCGTGCTTTCTGAGCCATGCGGGAAGGTTAGCCAGCCGGATCGGTCGATGCCGCGCGCTCGCGCCGCATCCGGCCAGGCAATCTGGTTCGCTGCACAGGTGATATCAGACTCAGCGCCAGTCCTAGATCGGCTCGACCTGCCAGGTACCGCCGACGCCTGGCGGCGCTGCGGCTTCGAGCTTGAGCGGCAGGGCTTCGTCGCAGGGGCGGTCGCAATTCGCGTAGGGGAGAGGGAGGAAGCGGAGGCGGCGTGGGGCTTCAGTACGCACTCCGTTGGTACGGACGAACTGTGCGGCATCGCCTGTGCCGATCAGGCGATCAGCAGGGCGACAAGCGATCACCCTCACCCTCACCCTCACCCAAACGGCGTCGTCGCGGTCGATCACGTTGTGGTTACCAGCGATAGGCCGGCCGCGGCGCGCGCCGACTTCGAGGCCGCCGGCTTCGAACCACGGCGCCCAGCAACGCGTGGCAGCGGTGGAAACGAGCGCAGCGAAGTCTTCTTCTGGAGCGGCTCGACGCTGATCGAACTGGTCGGCCCTGTTCACGAACCGCGTGATGGGATGCCGCGCGCAACGATCTGGGGTGTCACCTTCCTAGTCAACGACATTGCGGCGCTGAGCAAGCTTGCAGGTAGTCCGGTCGGTGAGCCACGCTCCGCCGTGCAGCCAGGCCGCCAGATCGCGATTGCGCGCGCAGAGCTGCGGCTAGGTCTAGGCGTCGCATTCATCACGCCACACGTCAAGTAAAAGGGCACAAAAAACGCAATCCAAGGGCCAATTAGCTGCTTTGCAGGCTTTTCTGCAGAGCGTTTATCCAGCTTTGCTAGCTTGGCGGATGCCGAGTTGCCGAACCTCAGGGTCGGCAAACGGGGGAACCATTGTGATCACCCGATCACGGGGGCGAATAGCCGCAACTTGCGGCTTAGCGCCGGACCAAGGTCCGCTGCGAGCCCGTCAGCTCACCTCGTAGGCAGGAAGAAGCCAATCAGAATGACGTCCAGACAACGACGGCTCGCCGCGCGGGCACTCTCAACAGCGCTGCTGATCGCAGCTCTACTAGCGCTGCCCGCCAGCGCCAGCGCGCTCGGCACGCTCAAGCCAGGATCACGTGGCCCGAGCGTCAAGCGCCTTCAGTCGGCGCTGAAACTGCCTGCAGACGGGATCTACGGTGCCCGCACCAGGGCCGTCGTCAAGCGCTTCCAGCGCCGTCATCGTCTTACCGTCGATGGTCTGGTCGGGCCTGCGACCTGGCGCGCGCTCAAGATCAGTGGCCCGACCCGCCGCAACATTTCATCGGGTAGCAGCAAAGGCTCCGCTGTGAAGGCGCTCCAGCGCCGCTTGCGGATCGGCGCCGACGGCGTCTTCGGCCCCGGCACTAGTGCCGCCGTGAAACGCTTTCAGCGTCGCCGCGGCCTAACAGCCGACGGCGTTGTCGGCCGAGCAACCTGGCGGGCACTCGGATTTAGCGGCAATCGGCCGGTATTGAAACGCGGCCGTTCGGGCCGCGACAACAGCGGCAGCGGCAACAGCGGCAGCGGCGGCGTCCCTAGCCGCATTGCACGGGCAATCCGCGCGGCCAACCGGATCGCCAAGAAGCCGTACCGTTACGGCGGCGGTCACGGCACCTTCCGCGACACCGGCTATGACTGCTCGGGCTCGATCTCGTACGTTCTGAACGGCGGTGGGTTGATCAACACGCAGCTCACCTCGGGCGGCTTCATGAGCTGGGGCTCAGCTGGGCCTGGCCGCTGGATCACGATCTATGCCAATCGTGGTCACGCCTACATGAGGATCAAAACGGCGAGGGGTTGGCGTACTTACGACACCTCCGGCATGGATGACGGCACGCGTTGGGATCGCCGCGTTCGCCGCACCAGCGGCTACGCCGTCCGTCACCCAACCGGCTTCTAAGCGGCGCGAAGGCTACGATCGCGGCGTGAGCGCGCCGCCCGCAATCCTTTGGCAACCAACGGCCGATTACCGGGCGCAGACGAACCTCGCGTCGTTCGTCGACTGGCTTCAGCGCGAGCGTGACCAAAGCTTCAGCGTTGATGACTACGGCGCGCTTCAGCGCTGGTCGGCGACGGAGATTGAGCAGTTTTGGGCGGCGCTCTGGGACTACTTTGAGGTCGCTGGCGACGGTGACCGCTCGGTTGTGTTGGCAGAGCGCACGATGCCGGGCGCGCGTTGGTTCCCGGGCACTAGGCTGAACTTCGCCGAGCACATCTTTCGTGGTAAAGCCGACGTCGTCGTCGCGCTGGTCGAGAGCAGCGAGCTGCGTCCGCTGCGCGAGATCAACTGGGGCGAGCTGCGCCGCGACGTAGCGGCGATCGCGGCAGGCATGAGGCGGCTCGGCGTCGTGGAAGGCGACCGCGTTGCTGCCTACCTACCGAACTGCAGCGAGGCGATCGCAGCCTTTCTTGCGGCTGCCAGCATCGGCGCGATCTGGTCGAGCTGCTCTCCGGACTTCGGCGCCGACAGCGTTATTGAGCGCTTTTCACAGATCGAGCCGAAGCTGCTGCTGACGGTCGACGGCTACTCGTATAGCGGACGTCAGTTCGACAGGCTTGATCAGGTCGCTTTGATCGAGGCGGCGCTGACGACGGTCGAGCAGACAGTTGTGCTTGGCTACCTCAATGCGGCACCGCAGCTAGGCGGCCTGCGCGCAGGCAGCGCCTGGGACCAAGTCTTCCAACCCTCCGATCAGCCGCTCAGCTTTGAGCGGGTTGCGTTCGATGCGCCGCTCTGGATTCTTTACTCGTCCGGCACAACCGGAATGCCGAAGCCGCTGATTCATGGTCACGGCGGCATCCTGCTTGAACATCTCAAGAAGATGTGGTTTCACCTTGACGCCCGCCCCGGCGACCGCGTCTTCTGGTTCACAACAACCGGCTGGATGATGTGGAACTTCCTCGCCGGCGTGCTGCTGACCGACGCAGCGATCGTCCTCTACGACGGCAGCCCGGCCTGGCCGCAAGCCGATTCGCTGTGGCAGCTCGCACAAACCGCAGAGGTGACCTGTTTTGGTGCCGGCGCCGCCTACCTGACCGGGTGCATGCGTGAGGGCGTTACGCCGCGCACGGCAGAGCGCCCGCTGGAACGCCTGCGCTCAATCGGGTCGACCGGTTCACCGCTGCCGCCAGAGGCCTTCCGCTGGGTCGCCGAGCAGTTCGGCAATGACCTTTGGCTCTTCTCAACCAGCGGCGGCACCGACGTCTGCACCGCGTTCGTTGGTGGCTGCCCTCTGCTTCCGGTCTACGAAGGTGAGCTGCAGGCGGCGTCGCTCGGCGTAAAGCTCGAGTCCTTTAATGAGGCTGGCGAGTCGCTGATCGGCGAAGTGGGGGAGCTGGTGATCACGGAGCCGCTGCCGTCGATGCCGGTCGGCATGTGGGGCGACGCCGACGGCAGTCGTCTGCGCGAAAGTTATTTCGAGATGTATCCCGGCATCTGGCGTCACGGTGACTGGATCGAACTAACCGAGCGCGGCACGGCGATCATCCACGGACGGTCCGACTCAACGATCAACCGCGGCGGTGTGCGGATTGGTACGGCCGAGATCTACCGCTCGGTATTGCGCGAGTCCGGTATCAAGGATGCGCTGGTCGTTGATCTGCCACTCGACGAGAGCGGCGCCGAGAGCACAATCGTTCTGTTTGTCGTGCTCGACGAGGCAGTCACGCTGGACGATCCAATGGTTGCCCGGATTCGCGGCGACCTGAAGGCAAAATGCTCGCCGCGGCACATTCCCGACGAAGTGATCGCCGCGCCCGATCTGCCGCGAACGATTTCCGGCAAGCTGCTCGAGGTTCCCGTCAAGCGAATCCTGCTGGGCGCTGACCCGGAAAAGGTTGCCAGCCGCGGCTCGCTCGCCAACCCCGAGGCGCTCGACTGGTTTGTCAGTTACGCCGCTCGGCGCGCCGCTGCCTAGCTGTCTTCGCCGCTTGGCTGCAGTTCTTCGCTGATGTCGCGCTCGGATGCCGACTCAATCACGCCGAGCAGCTCGCCAACACGGCAGACCAACAGCCGTTCTTCCTCGACCTCAACCCAGACACCGGCTGACGCTGGGAAGACGACGTGATCGCCTGGCCCGACCGGCATCTGAACGCCAGCCGACTGCCACCAGTCAATCCCAAGCCCGATCGCCAGCACAATGCCGTGCTGCGGCGGCGGCTCGTTACTGCCGGGCGCAACGAGGATGCCGGAGCGGCGGAAGCGTTCCGGCTCCAACTCCTTGATTACGACACGGTCGAATAGCGGTCTAAGTTGCTGGCGCATCCCTACAGGGTAGGTAACTGAGCGTTGGGAATCGTGCCGCGCGGCCCAGGCCGCGCTGATAATTTGCCCGGATGCTCAAACATCTGGGGCGTATGGCCTTCGATCGCTGCCCGGTTCTACCCGACACTCGCCGTTGCTAGCCCGGATTGTGCATCAAGCGACGTGGTGTGAGTGTTTGTTGCCGCGCTGGTGGTGAGCGGGGGTGAGTTGTTGTGGTTGGGCTTGTGGTGGCGCGTTTTCGGGTGCTGTGGGCGCTGGCGGGTGCGGTCGGTGCTTGTGTTCGGGCAGGCTTCGCGGGCCGGGCGGCGGTGTGCAGCAGCCGGTAGCGCAACCGTTTGGGATCGGCTTTGGCGATCTCGCCAGTCAGCAGCAGGCTCTGCGTCCAGACGAGCAGGTCGTGCGCGATCCGGACGAGCTTCAGCCAGACTCAGCCAGACGCGGTTGTGCTCAAGGAACGGCAGGTTCGCTAGATCCGGTCTGCTCGTCGTTGCGGACCCGATCCTCAACCGTGCACGGGCGCGGCGGTGGCACTCCAAGACCGCGATGTCCTGGTCGACCAGGTCGGCGAGCTCTGTAACCTGGCCGTTGGCCCGCTCGCTGCCGTCCTGGTCGACAGCCGTCACCCAGGCGCCGCCTTGGATCTGCGCAAGCGCGATCTCTGCGACGGTGAGCTGGTCGGCGGCGCTGTTCGCGCCGGCGTTGCCCGGACGCAACATGGCGGCGCGCGCTTTGCGGGTCTGATCGCAGCAGGCGAGCATCGGATGAAACCCGTAGTCGCCCTTGTAGTTCCCGGCCGCCCCGTCCTTCTCCGAACGCGACGTCAACAAGGTTGCGTCGAGATCGATTGTCACCCGGCCCGGCGGCCCGGCTAGCTTCCAGACGTGCCCGCGCGCCCGTCCGTGAGCCCCGTCCAAAGCATCCAACAGACCCGGCGTGCAGGCGATCTTCTCGATCAGCCTGAACGCCGTGGAGTCAGACGCCACGCGCCCGAACAACGCCCCCTGGTCACGGACCGCGCGCGGATCCGACAGGCAATCACCGCCGTCGGCGAGCATCACCGCCAAGTCACGGATCACGCGGCCCGAATCATCGGCGCCACGACGCTCGCGCAACCCGCCAGCTCGCCCGAGAGCGCCTTCGTCAGGCCGACCCGGTCAACGGGCCCCGGCCAACAGGCCGCTCCCGCCATGCGATACCAAACCCTCTCCGTCCGCCGAGACTTCTACCTTCAAGTTGCGCCGATCGCGTGTCACCTTCAAGGTGATCCTCCCGAGTCGATCCTTCAGGCCATCAGCAACCAGAAGAATCCCTGCCCAGGCAGACAGTTCAGCGGCCCCAAACCCCGGGGCCGCAACTGCATCATGCAAGATCCGGGCTAGTGATTATGACTTACACGGGTGCGTGGCAACGGTATGTCTGCTAGTCTCACTCTTATAATTATGACGCGAGCCGGGGAGGCTGAGATGGGTAGCTGCGGCGGATGTGAAGGAAGCGGAAAGTGTTCCAAATGCGAAGGCACCGGCAAAGACGGCGTAACTCTTCCCGAAACCTGCACGAAGTGTGATGGCACGGGGAAATGCACCGTCTGCCAGGGCACCGGCAAAGGCACCGGCAAAGACTGACTAGGGACAAATGCAGTGCCTCTAGCCTCGATCGTGCACCAAGCATCTGAATCGGTCGGCTTCTAGGAAGCGCTTGGTGGGGTCGTGGCGAGTCCTCGCCGCCATGCACGTCGGGCAGCTCGGGTGGTTCGAAGACTTGATGCGACTCGCTTCCAACGTCCGGCGCGTTGGCGAGACTGCCACCGTGCTCATCCGTGCTCATCCGTGCTCGTTGTCGCCGCCGGCCGCCGCTGATCGCAGGGCAGGGGTTTGTGGCAGCGCGTCGGAAGGGGGGTACCCATGCCCCGCTGACATTCTTGGATTAAGCGCCACCCTGCACTCACCATAGTTGGCGTGTTGATCCTCTTGGGGGTTGCCGGGGGCTTGTGGTTGGCGATTGCGCACGAAGGCAAGGTACGACGCGCGGACAAGCGCCAGGATGCGTTGCAGCCTTTCTACTCGCCGCCGAATCCGTTGCCTGCTGGTCGCGTTGGTTCGATTATCCGTAAGGAATCGCTTGGCGTCAACGTCCCGGATGGCGGTCAGGGCTTTCGCATTCTTTACCGTAGCGAGCGCTCTAATGGCAGTTCCGTAGCGGCCTCTGGGATGGTGTTCGTTCCACCAGGGAAGCCTCCGGCAGGCGGATGGCCAGTAGTTGCCTGGGCGCATCCCACCGTTGGTCTGGGCCGTAGCTGCGCGCCATCAAGAACATCAGATCCGCTCAGCGATGTGACCTGGCTAAGCGACATGCTTCAGCGGGGATGGATCGTCACGGCAACTGACTACGCTGGGCTAGGGACTCCCGGCTCCTCGGCCTACCTCGTCGGAGAGACCGAGGCGCGTGATGTGCTCAACTCTGTGCGAGCCGCACGCAATCTTCAACCCGGTAAGGCAAGTTCGCGCTTCGCCCTCTGGGGTCACTCGCAGGGAGGCCACGCCGTCCTATTTGCCGCTGCCCGAGCTCGGGGTTACGCGCCGGAGTTGAAGCTCGTTGCTGCAGCCGCTGCCGCGCCAGCAGCAGAGCTAGAAGCCCTGCTTGCGGAGCAGTCCGGCACTGCCGTCAACTGGGTAATCGGGCCAGAGATATTCGTCTCCTGGCCGGCTGAGTATCCAAGCCTCAGTCGAAAGGAGGTTGGTTCCAATGCTGCGCTCAGTCACTACCGCAAGGTCGCACATGAGTGCATCGGAATTAAATCCTCGCTAGAGGCAATGGCACTGAACAAGTACGACAGCGGGTTTTTCAAGAAGAACCTCTCAAGCGTTCCGAGCTGGCGCAGTGTGACAGTGAAGGAGACGGCGCCAACCCTTTCACCGTCAATTCCGCTGTTTATCGCCCAGGGACTTAAAGACCAGGTCGCACTCCCAAATACGACAGCCCTCTACGCCCAACGCTCGTGCAGAGCCGGGTCGAACCTCACGATGGCATGGATGGGAGGCGTCAGCCACGGCAAGGCAGCCTCCACTTCAGGACCGTTTGTCGCCTCCTGGCTGTTCGATCGCTTCGCGGGCAGACCAAGCTTAAATACATGTGATCAGCCACTCCCAATTGCGCCGGCTACCTACTAGAAATCTTTTATCAACCCTAGCTGGAAAGTCTTCTTGAGATCTCCCGGTAGCCTTTGTTCATCGGTTGGTTTACATAATCTACATTATCGGGCATTAGCCGTTTTCGCTGGGGCTGCCCCTGTGTGTGTGAAGTTGCAGCACTTGACCACCGAAGTTGCACGTTTTGACCGGAATCGCACGATTTGACCGTGTAATACGCCCTTCTCACGCACATGAGAGCCTCTAAGGGCCCGTGTGGCCGGCAAATCGTGCACGCTGAGCGTTAGGCGCGACTAGCGGCGATTTAGCCAGCTGAGCGAGCGGTGAGTGATCTCCACCGGCGTGCCGAGCGGAACCCGCCTGCCAATTCGGTTCAGCGGTCCCGAAGGAACCCGGATGCAGCCGTTTGAGAGGGCGGTACCGACCGGGGCCCAGAGTGGGCCAGCCCTGCCGTGGATCGCCACGCGGCCCGGGCCACCAGCGTACTCGTGCAGGACGTTCGAGTGTGCGGTGAGCTCCATCACGCGGGGCGCAAGCGGGGTTCCAGGCGCCCGGTAGTTCGCATAGACCGCGAACTGGCCGGCTGGCGTGGGGGTCGACCGCTTACCAACAACGACGCCGGTGCGCAGGACTACGCGGTTGTTGTATAGGAGCTGCAGTCGCCGGGTGTAAGTGCTGATCTGGATTCGGTAACCGGTCCAGCGAGTGTGGACGCGGTCGGCTCTCACCCAGCCGGCCGAACCGTTTGGCCGCGTTGGCAGCAGCACCCGGTACCAGCGGCGCCCGGCGGCGTCGGTACGCACCGAAAGTACCCGCAGCGCAACACGCGGCCCGTAGCCGGTTTCCGGAGCCATCGCTCGCTCAACGCGCCCCTCAGGCTGCTCGTAGATCAGAGTCTGGCTAAACACGAGCTCAGCTATGCGGGAGGTCCCGGGCGGGGCCGCCACCGCGGGACCGGCGTCTGCCGCAAGAACGAGCAACGATGCCAGCAGGATTGCCAGCGTGAACTTCCTCATCCGGTCGGCTGGAAGGGACGCTTACGGGCAGACGGGAATAGGAAGAACCTAACTGAGCGATTGACCCGCGGGGCGTTCGAGGCGAAGGTCGCTGCCAGGCACTTTGTTGGTCCGGATCGGGCGCCGCGGACCGCCGCTACGCGGAACTTGACCTTGGTGCTAGCCCTTGGCGCCAGCCGGCCAAGTCGCCAGGCGAGCTTGGCCTTCGATGCCGGCCTCGCTGCGGTAGCCGTGTTGCGTGAGAGGACCGCTCCCTGGGACTTGACGACCACCATGCGCCGACAGACCCAAGACCACAACCGGGTGCCCTCAGCTGTCACCGGCCCCGTGTTGGTCACCGTAAGGGTCTGCACGGCGCTCTTCCGACCCCTGAGCTGGCTGCGATCGACCGCAACCTTCAGCGAGAGAGTCGTTGACGAGCCAAGGTCGGTGCCAGGGTTGGTGCCAGGATCAGCGGGAGGGTCGGTGCCAGGACCGGTGCCAGGACCCTGGCTGGCCCGCGAGAAGGTAGCACGCACGTAGCGGGCCTGCGAGAGGGTGACCGTGCACGGGCCGGTGCTCGCGCAGCCTTCCAGAGCCGCCGACGTAGAGGCAGTAATGCCTATTCCCGAAGGCGAGATGTCAGTCCAGCCCTCAAAGGTCGAACCGTTTCCGGGACTCGCTGTGAGGGTGACGAAATCGCCATCATCGTAATCGACCTGGCAGTCCGGCGAACCTACACCGTCACCGCAGTCGACCTTCTCGTCGATCCAGTTGCGGTTCGATGTAGTAACCATCCCCTCTCCAATGCCGGTCCGGGCAATCTCCACGGTGAGCGGCTGGATAATGCTGAAGTTAGCAAGTACCGAAGTGGCATCGCTCATCGTGACCGTGCAGTCAGGAGAGACCGTCGCGCCGGCGACGGAGCACCCGTCAAAGCTCGTCCCGTCAGGGTTCTTCCACCCCCTGAACCGCGTTCGGTTGGGTCCGCTTGACTTGCCTACAGCACTCAGAGTCACCTCACTGTTGAGGTCATAATCGACCTGGCAGTCCGGCGAAGTGACCGCTGTTCCGCAACGCACCCGCTTATCTTCCCAGTTAGCTGTATCGGCGCTTACTGAACCTTCGCCGTTGGTTGAAGTGCTCAGCGCCTTGATCTTCTTGAATTCTGCGATGAGCGAACGGGACTCACTCATGGTCACCGTACAGTCGGGCGACCTTCCGGAGGACCCTTCGTCACACCCAGCGTACTGCGTAGTTCCATCAGCCTGCTTCCAGCCGGCAAAGCGCGAACGGTCGCTGCCTGAGGCAACTGGAGATGCGGTAAGAACAACAGTGGAGCTCTCATCAAGAGCCTTGGTCTTCTGATCCGCACAGTCGCTCTCGCAGGCCAAGTCGGCGTCGGGCAAGCCGTCTACCCTTACGGAGATCTCGCCGGCGCCATTGCCGACCTTGCCAACCTCTATATTCTTAGGGACAATGAAGCGGGCCCGCAGCACGCGAGCTTCCGAGAGCGTCACCGTGCAGGTATCTGATAGGCCGGTGGGGTCCTCCGAGCAGCCGGTGAATGTCGAGCCGTCGGCGTTCTTCCAGCCCGCAAAGGTCGAGCCGGTACCGGGCGATGCCTTGACTTCGACAACGGTCCCCCGGTTGAAGGTCTTCTCCCGGCTGGCAACGCACGAGACGTCGCAGGTCAGGTCGGCGTCGGCGTCGGGCGAGTCGCCGACCTTTCCGGAGATCTCGCCGGCTCCGCTCCCTATCTTGCTTACGTTCAGGCGACGAATGGCTTTGAACTGCGCGACGAGTGTGCGGGACTCGCTGAGGGTCACGGTGCAGTCGGCGCCGGTGCCCGAGGCACCCTCGGAACAGCCCGTATACGAAGCGCCACCGGCGGCACTCTTCCAGCCCTGGAACTCGGATAGGTCCGCGTCGGCCGTGCCGGGAGCCGCGGTCAGCTTGACGGCGGTGTTGAGGTCGTAGACCTTCTGCTTCTGCAACGAGCAGGAGACCCCGCAATCGAGGTCAGGATCGGACGATCCGGAAACCTCGGCGGAAACCGAGCCCTTACCGTCACCGGCCGGGCCTCCGTACTTGTCGACGCTGAGCGTTCGCGTGGCAACGAACTTCGCGACGACCGAGCGGGCCTCGCTCATTGTCACCGTGCAGCTCAAGTCAGTACCGCTCGATCCCTCCGAGCATTCGGAGTAGGCGCCGCCCCCGCTCGTCTTCCACCCGTCGAAGCGCGAGAGGTCGCTCCCGGATGCCCCCGGCGCGGCGGTGAGGGTCACGACGGTGTCAAGGTCGTAATCCCTCTGCTTCTGGGCCGAGCAGGAGATAGCGCAGTCAAGGCCCGCATCGGCGGAGCCGCCGACCGATCCAGCGACGGAGCCCTTCCCACTTCCCGCTTTGTCGACGCTGAGGCTGCGGATCGCGATGAAACTGGCCACCACCGAGCGCGCCTGGCTGAGGGTGACGGTGCAGGTTGCCGACGTGTCGGCTGCCTCTCCCAGGCCGCAGCCATCGAAGCTGGTGCCGTCGGTCTTCTTCCAGCCGTTGAAGCGCGAGTGGTCGGAACCTGAGGCGCCCGGCGTTGCCGTGAGCGTGACTACCGTGTCTTTGTCAAAGGTCTTCTGCTTCTGGGCCGAGCAGGTAATGCCACATGCGAGGTCGGCGTCGGGGATGCCGCCCACCGCGCCGGCGACGGAGCCCTTGCCGTTTCCGTCCTTGCTTACGCTCAGCTGCTTCACGGCAACGAATTGCGCCGTGACCGACTTGGCGGCGTCCATTGTCACCGTGCAGTCTCCGGACGAAGCCGAGCAGGCGCCACTCCAGCCGGCAAAGCGTGAGCCGGCCTCGGGCGATGCCGTAAGGGTCACGGCGTCTCCCTGATCATAGTCGGTCGCGCAGGTCGAGGTCCCAACCGGACAATCGACCTTCTCCGCGTTCCAGTTGGTGTTGGAGGTCGTCAGCGTTCCGTCACCACTTCCGGTCTTTGAGCCATTAAGGGTCTTGATCGCCCCGAGATTGGCGACGAGCGACCGGGAAACGCTGAGCACCACCGTGCAGGTCGTCGAAGTGGAGGCGTTCTCGCTGCAGGCGGCCGTGGTCGTGCCGTCGAGTTCCTTCCAGCCGCGAAAGCGCGAGCCGGAGGACGGCGTGGCCACCAGGGAGACGGTGGTGCCCTTGTTGTAGTTCTTCTCCCTTACCGCCTGGCAGGCGGCATCACAGGCGATGTCGCCGTCGGGCGAGCCGCCAACCGTGGCGGCGAGCGCCCCGGCCCCCGTGCCGCCTTTCTGGACGCTCAGCTTGCGCAGCTCGATCAGGGCGAAGTTCGCGTCGACGGTCCGGGGCTGCGAGACGGTCACCGTGCAGGTGGTGCCGGAGCCGCCGACCGTGCCCGGGCAGTTGGAGGCCGTGAAGCCGTCGAAGGTCGAACCGCTGTCGGGCGTGGCGGTAAGCGTGACTGTGATCGAGGACCCGTAGCTCTCCGAGCAGTCAATCGACGTTCCCGCAAGGCCGGTTGCGCAGTTGATGTCTGCTCCGGAGCTTGTTCGTACCCCTCCGCTGCCGTTGCCGCCGACGTTTACCTGCAGGTAGTCGTTGGGGATCGTCAGGAAGTCGGCCCTGACCGTCTTGGCCGCGTCCACCAGCACGCCGCAGGTGGTCGAGGTGTCTGGGTCAACCTCGTTCTGGCATCCGGTGAATTGGGTCCCGGAAGAGTCCTTCCAGCCGTTGAACTTCTTGCCGGCCGCCGCGGTCGCGGTGAGCGTGACCTGGGTACCGGAAAGGAAGCTCTTGGTGCAGTCGGTCGTAGTCGCGCCGCAGTCGATCCCGCCGATATTGCTCGTCACCTGGCCTGCGACCGTCGATGAGCTGCCGCTGAGCGTCGTAGCGGAAGTCAGGTTGCGGTTCGTGGTCGTAGACGTGCTGACGAAGTTCGCTGAGACGTTCTGGTTCTGGGTCATTGGAACCGTGCATGTCTGGGCAGCCGTCGGGGTGGCCGAGATCGTCGCCGTCGAGCAGGCGCCGCCCCAGCTGACCAGTTTGTAGTTGGCGGCCGGCGTGGCGGTGACGGTTACCGTCGCGTCGTTCAGGTACTCGCCCAGGCACAAAAATCCGCAGTCGAGGTTGAGACCGCCGCCACCAATAGCCGACGAGGTGATGGTGCCGCCGATAGGAGCAAGCGTCTCGCCCGAGGCGTCGACCGGAAGGTCGGTGACGGTAAGCGACCGCGTAACGACGGGCGCCGACTCGAACAGCGCGGTGACGTCGCGTGCCTGGCTCATCGTGACCGTGCAGGTCCCCGACGCGTTAGAGCATGCCCCGGACCAGCCGGAGAAGTTCCAACCCGCAGCGGGCGCTGCCGTCAACGTCACCGACGTCCCCGACGCGTATGGCTTCTGACATCCAGCACCCCCTGACGAGGTGCAGCTGACGCCGCCCGAATCCGAAGTGACCGTTCCCAACCCCTGGACGACAACCGAAAGCGGGAAGAAGGAACTCCCGGTAAAGGCCGCCGTGACGTCGCGGGCCTCACTCATCGTCACGGTGCAGGTGCTCGAGCTGCCTGAGCAAGCCCCTCCCCAACCGGTGAAGGTCTGGCCGGCGCCTGGCGTCGCGGTCAGAGTCACCGACGTTCCGGACGAGTACGAAGCCTTACAGTTCGCTCCGGTGTTCCCGCAGTTTATTCCACTTGGGCTTGAGCTGACGAGCCCGTTGCCGGTGACCGTAGTCGTCAGCGGGTAACTTGCCGTGTAGGTGCCCGCGTTGGTCCCGAAGTCGGCGTTGTAGTGGAACGATGACCCTGAGAAGTCGTAGATCAGGGCCGTAAGATCACCGCTGCCCGTCCCCACAACCTTGACCTTGTAGGTCGTGACGACATTGCGTCCCGCCTTGCCGGTGGGCTGAAATTCGGAGGGCGGGGAGAACCCACACTTCGCGTCAGACGCAGCATCGTAATCCGGGTTCCAACCACAGGCGTTCGACCACGGACGGCTTACCGTGCGGCCAGCGGGTGTCTGGTAGGTGCTGCTGACGCTAACGACCCGGAAGGTCGAGCGCGGGAACGTTATGAAGGATTCCAGCTGCTGATAGGCGGTCGAGGTCGACGCGTAGAGCTTGTATGTATATGTGTCGCCGATCCTGAGGTTTGTCGGGATCGGCGACACAATTGGTGTAGTCGTAGTTGCAGCCGCCGGGACCGCTGATCTTGCGGGTGACGTTTCGGTTTTGGCTGACGAGACTTTCGACGTAGAGCCCGCGGCTGCTCCCCGTGTCCGACGCTGGCGGGTACTGAGCCTTCGAATTTCCACTCGGCGATGTGCCCGAAGCCGAACATGAACCCTCGCAGGTCTCGACGAAGTATTCGCGGAAGTTGCCTCTCACCGACGGATTCTGCTCGAGCAGCACGTTGTAGTAGCTGTCAGCGCAGGCGCCCGGAGCGAGATCGCCGAGAGCGTCGATGCTAATGTTGCCGTCCACGCTGAATCCAGACTGGGCGCCATTGCCGTTACCTTCGAAAGTGAAACGTGTGCGAACGTCGGTTGCTGTCGTCGTTCCCTCTGCGCTGGAATTACAAACGCGCGAGCCCACCGGGAAACGGTCGGGACCCGTCTTCGTGTTGCTGACGTTGCTGCGCAAACCGACCACGTTCCAGGTGAGCGGCGTTACCGAGAGGCTCGAGGCCGCGTGCGCGTCCGACGCCAGTCCCAGCGAGTCCGGTGCCAATCCCAGCGTGGCGACGCTAATAACGGCCAGAGCGAGTATCCGGCCAGATCGACGGCCTCGCGGATGTAGCTTTTGGTTTCGGGGGGGAGGCTAAAATTTAAGCTACCTAATTCAGGCCTCCGCTATCGATCGTTTCAATCGAACTGCGGCCGCCCGGCCGCACGCAAACACCATCAAGTCTTCTCGTTGAATTCTGTTCAAACGATTGTATACGAGGTCTGAGACGAATGTCGCAGTTGGCTGCTTGGCTGCTTGGTTGCCGGCGATCGGTGAGTCGCCATCAAATCTGGAAGCCACGGACGCCCACGCGGTCGAGTTACGCGATACCGGTCAAGTAGTGCGATTCACGGCCTAAGTTCGCTGCAACTCCACCTCTGCTGTGGAGTTGCAGCTCTTGAGAGCCGAATATGCACGTTTTGAGAAGCTACGCGGGTTTTGAGGATCGTCGCGATTTCGCGGCGTGTCGAAGAACTCGCGGCGCTTGGGCGACGCGAGCAGTGCGTGGCGCCGTCGACGTCGCGGTGGGCGATGATGGTGCCCCTCCCGTCGGTTGTTATGTGGCGACTGTGCGACCGCTACTTGAAAGCGATCCCCGCGCTCGCCGGCCCGGTCAGCGGAACGATCTCAACCGTGCGGAAGCCGACCTCCGTGCACCACCCGGCGAAGTCGGCGCCTGTGTAGTCGAACCCGTCGCCGAACTCGATCAGCATGTTCAGCGACACCAGCAGGCCGAAGGAGTTCTCACGCCGGGCGTCGTCAATGAGGTGCTCGACGACGATGAAAGCGCCGCCGTCGGGGAGGGCATCATAGGCGGACCGGATCAAGTGCATCTTCCGCTCGAGGTTCCAGTCGTGGAGGATCAGCCCCATCGTGATGACGTCGGCCTGCGGGAGCGGGTCGGCGAAGAAGTCACCTGATGCAACCGACACGCGGTCGCTAAGTCCGGCGGCGGCGATCGCCTTCTCGGCGATCGGGGCCACGGGCGGGAGGTCGTAGCTCGTGCACCGCAGGTGAGGGTGACGCGCGGCCAGGATCGTGGAGAGCTGACCGGTCGCCCCGCCGACGTCACAGACCGTCTCGTACTTCGAGAAGTCGAACTTCTCAGCCAGCGCTTGGAAGTTGCCCGCGGAGATGCCCGCCATCGCGCCCATGAACTGCTCGAGCCGCGCCGGGTCGCTGTAGAGCTCCTCGAACATCGACGTGCCGGTGCGCTTGATCTCGTTCTGCGGCTTGCCGGTCTGCAGCGCCTCGGTGAGATCGCCCCAGAACGGGTAGAGCCGCGCGTTGGCCATCTCGAGAATCCCGCCGATGTACGCCGGGTTGTTCTTGTCAAGGAACGTCGCCGTCTCGGCGGTGTTGGCGTAGCGGCCGCCGGGACCGTCGCCGTCGCGGTCGAGGAAGCCGAGCGCGACGAGCGCGTCGAGGAAGTCGTTGATCGCGCGCGGATGCAGACCAAGGCGCTGACCGATCTCCGGGCCGCTCAGCGCGCCGTCGCCCAGCTGTGTGAACAACTGCAGCTCGACCGCCGACAGGAGCGTCTTCGATGCGAAGAAGCCCATACCGACCTGCATGATCTGCGACGGGTCGGGAGACACAGACGTGACGCTACCACCCGCCCGGAACCTGTCAATGTCAAGCCGGATGAGACACTTGTCGTTCGAATTTAGTGAGCTTCTTCCTGGGTCGGGGTGGGCTTGTTGATCCAGGCACCTGCGCGACAACGCAGCCGGCGGCGAGCGTGCTCGTCGGCCTGCTGCTCAACGCGACCAAGGAAGGCTGCTCGGCGCTCGATGAGGCGCGGACGATAGCTGCTCCCGGGCGATGAGCATCGTCATCGGCGTATTAACCGGGCTGCTGGCGGCGTACCTGCTGCTCGTCGTTGCGCTGCTCATCGCTCGCCCCGGAAAGAGCACCCTGATCGGGGTATTGCGGCTGCTGCCGGACATCGTCAGGCTGATCCGACGGTTGGCCGTCGATCCGCAGGTCCCGCGCGGCGTACGGGTGCGGCTCTGGTTGTTGCTCGGCTATCTGCTCATCCCGATCGATCTGATCCCTGACTTCGTGCCCGTGGTGGGCTACGCGGACGATGCGATCCTGGTCAACTTGGTGCTGCGATCGGTAATCCGCCGGGCCGGTCCTGAGAGCCTGACCCGGCACTGGCCGGGCACCGCCGAGGGACTTCGCACGATCCGGGCGCTCACGGGCCTGCGCGACCCACCGGACAACGCGTGAGTGCGAACGTTTGACTTCCTCCCCACACCTGAAGGCGGGGGATTCCTACGGTTCGCGGTTCACAGCCCGGACTTGCTTCGCCGAAGGCTCCTCGCGCTGTCACGACCAGTCCGGCCGCAATACTGCTTACTCAACCAACCTAACAGACAGCGCGGCGTTAGCGAGCCGATTCCTCCCCACGGCTAAAGCCGGGGGTTTCCTCGGGGCATTCGATGAGCCGCGCCGCCGACGACGCTGACGGGCCGCCCCCCCCGAACTAGCCGCACTTGACATCGCAAACTGCGCGAATCTAGGCTGCCGTCGATGCGCCGCCGTTGCCTACTCAGCTCAATCACTTGCAGCGCCGCGCTGCTGCTGTCGGCCGCCACTGCCAACGCTGGCAGCTACACGGTCCTCAGCTGCGGCGCCGCCGCCGACGGTGCCAACCGCAGCTGGAGCAGCTCGTCAAACAACAGCAACGTCCCCTCCTACGGCATTGGCTGTCCACCTGCGGCAGGCGGGGCACTGATTGCGCGCGCCGCCGCGCTGCCTGGCGGCGGCACAGTGCCGGGCTTCGCAGCGGCAGTCTGGGCCTTCGACTCGCCGCCTGGAACAACGATCGACCGGCTCGACATCTCGCTCTGGATGTACCGCTACGGAGGCGGCGCGAGCGACCGTTGGGGAGTCGGCATTGGCGACGAGTCAGGCAACTATCTGCTCGGCGGTATTGGCCAGACGACGCTCTCTGATGGCGCCCGCGGCAGTTACTTCGCCGTTCCGGTCGCAAACCGTAGCGGCCTGCGGCTCGGCGTTGTCTGCGCCAACGGCGCCGGCTGTAATGTGAAATCCACCGACGTCGCGGCGGCTGGCTATTCACGGGCCAGAGCCGAGTTGTTCGGCGCGCGGGTTCAGATCAGTGACCCCTCCCCCGCTTCGATCAGCAATCAAGCCGGCGCATTGTGGAGCTCCAGCGGCTGGCTGTCGGGCGATCAGTCGCTTTCGTTTACGGCCAGTGACTCGGTCGGCATCGCCAAGATGACCGGCAGCCTTGGCGGCGAGAGCCACACTTCCGAGGCTGCCTGCGACTTCACGCTGAGCGCCCCTTGCCCGGCCAGCCGCAGCTATTCAGCAAGCTTTGACACGCGCGGCGTCGCCGACGGACGGCGCAGCGTGACAATCGAGGCAGTCGATGCTGCCGGTAATCAGCGCAGCGAAAGCCACGTTGCCCAGATCGACAACAACGGCCCTGACGCGCCGGGAGCGCCGGAGCTAAGCGGCGATCCGCCGGAGAAGTGGCGGACCGTCAACAGCTTCGCGCTGCACTACGCCAATCCACCGCAGGGTGACGGCTCGCCGCTCATCTCGCATGATCTTCAGATCTGCAGCGCCGATCAGGTCGGAGTCGTCAATCCTGCTGATTGCACAACCGAGGCACGTAGCGGTGCGCCCGGCGTTGACGTGCTGAGCGTGCCAGGGGTCGGTAGCTACCGCGCGCGACTGCGTGTCAACGACACGGTGATGAACGGTAAATGGGGAGTCTGGTCGCCAATGCTGCGTTTCGATGACACAGCGCCAGGGACGCCCGCAGTTTCCTTCCCCGAGGGCTGGATCAATCGCGCGCAGATAGCGACGCCGTTAACTATTCGGCCACCGCTGGCGCCGGCCGTACGCCCTCCGTCCGGTTACGCGAGCTACCTCGTATCAGTTGACGATGGCGCGCCGCTGGAGCTGCCTGCGAGCGGCGCCGGCAGCTCCGCCGCGTTCGACCTCAGCCGCCTGACCGACGGACGGCACCGGATCGCAGTGACGGTTGTGACTGGCGCTGGCCTTGTGACGCCGCCGCTCAGCGCCGCAAGCGGCGAGCTTCTCAAGGATGTTGTCGCCCCCACGCTGACGGTGACTGGCGCTCCGGCGCAAGGCGCTTTCGTCACCACGCCGGTGACATTACGCGCCGCCGCCAGCGACGCCATCTCTGGCATGGCAGCGGCGATCGCTCCCGCGCAGGTAACGAGCGGTGGCTACATCTGGTCGCAGATCAACCGCGACCCGGGCCTTTTCACTGGAGGTGGCGCGGCAGCGCTGACTACAGGCGACGGCGATCAGTTGGTTCAGCTTTATGCCAGCGACGTTGCTGGCAACCACAGCTCCGTGCAGTCCTTCTCCTACACGCAGGACACCGGCCCGCCGCGCGGCGGGCTGCGCCCGATCGACCCGGCGCGTCCATCACTGCTCGACTTCTTTGTTGAGGAGCGCTGCCTGAAGCAGGCCACGGTTGAGCTGTCAACGACGCCCGGTAACTGGCTGCCGCTGCCAACGCAGATCAACGAGCAGCGCGTCACAGCGTCCGTGCCAACAACGATTTGGAAACCGCGCACTCCGTACACGACGCGGCTGTCGGTGACCGACTGCGCCGGCAACAGCGCCCTGCTCGACCGCTGGTACGGCGGCGCTGACAGCGGCGGGCAAATCGGTTTGATTACCCCACCGGCGCGCGGGGCGGTCGTTACGAAGGCGGCCCTTGCCTCGGCGCCAAGCGGCGCCGCTTCATCGGCGACGCTACGCCGCGTCAGCGTCAAAGTCAGTGATCCGCTCGGCCGGCCGCTGCGGGAGTTGGTTGTCCGACTTGAAGTTCAGCCGCGGATGACGCCAGCTAGTTGGGTGTTGGCGACAGCTGCACGGACCGACGCCAATGGTGCCGTCGCGCTTAAGCTCACGCCGCATAGCTCGCTGCGGATCCGTGCGGTTGTCCCCGGTAACGAGCTGCGCGATGAAGGAGTTTCAAACATTGTCTATGCGCTGCGCCGCGCCTCAACGACGATCTCGGCCAAGCCGCGCCTGGTTCGGCGCGGCAAGCATGTGACGATTAGTGGCCGTCTGCGCGGCGGTTACGTGCCGCGCCTGCCGCTTGAACTCGCGCTCTACGGATTCGGCCCGCGCTCGCGTGGATGGGTGCCGGTGCGCACAACGGTGAAGGTCAACGCAGCCGGCTACTGGAAGGCGTCGTATAGGTTCGTCGCGACGCGGGCGCGCAGTCATTTTAAGTTCCGCGTGCGAATTCCGGCCCGCCCCGACTACCCGTTTCTCGCGGCGATGAGCCCTTCAGTCGGCGTTACGGTTGCGCCGTGAGTAGAAAACTTCCACCGCGCCCGGCTAATCACTGGTAGGTTCTTAGCGATACGCAACTTACGTCTCGGGGGGATAACAGATGACCGCACTAACGACCCGCGCATCGTTCGCCGCTGCTGCAGTAATCGCTGGCGCACTGGCCATTTCGGCTTGTGGCAGCGACGACTCCAGCAGCGAGTCCACCAGCCCGACCAGCGCTGGCATCACTGCAACCAAGGACGCCGCAATCGCTGCCACCGTCCCGGCAAAGATCAGTTCGTCCGGAACGCTCTCTGTCGCCACCGACGCCAGCTACGCGCCGATGGAGTTCGTCAAGGACGGCTCTAAGGACATCGTCGGTGCCGACGTTGATTTGGCGAACGCGCTCGGGCAGGTAATGGGCCTTAAGGCCGACGTCCAGAACGCTGTCTTCGACGCGATCATTCCTGGTCTCGCCTCCGGCAAGTACGACCTCGGAATGTCATCTTTCACCGATACGAAGGAGCGCGAAGCAACGGTCGACTTCGTTACCTACTTCACTGCCGGGACGTCGTTCTTCGGCAAGGCTGACGGCCCTGCGCCGAACGATCTGGCCGCCCTCTGCGGGCTGACGGTTGCGGTCCAGAAAGGCACCATTCAGGCTGACGATGCCAATGCGCAGAACAAGAAGTGCACTGCTGCCGGCGAGAAGACCGTCAAGGTGCTCATCTACCCCGACCAGACCGGCGCCAACAGCGCGATCATCAGCGGCCGTGCGCAGATCAGCATGGCCGACTCACCGGTTGCTGCTTATCAGGTGACGCAGAGTGACGGTCAGCTGAAGCTGGTCGGCACGGCCTATGGCACCGCTCCGTATGGCATTGCGATTCCAAAGGGCAGTGGCCTCGCACCACCGGTGCTTGCCGCGGTGAAGAACCTGATCGCTGGCGGCCAGTACACAGCAATTCTGAAGAAGTGGGGCCTTGAGAGCGGCGCGATCACCGACCCGGTAATCAACGGAGCAATCAGCTAGCCGGACGCAAGTGACTGAGATCGGCGGAGCGCCCGACCCGGCGCCCACTGGCCAGCCACCAGCGGAGATCAAAGCCGTCCCGGTCCGTCGACCGGGACGGCTGGTCGCTGGCTTGCTGGTCATCATTCTGGGCGCGGCGCTGGGCAAATCGGTTGCCACAAACCCCCGCTTCGGCTGGGGAACGGTCGGCGACTACCTGTTCTCTGGCCCTGTGCTGGACGGGCTCGTCAAGACGATTGAGCTGACCGCGCTGTCGATGGTTATTGGCATCCTGATCGGCGTGATTCTCGCCGTAATGCGGCTCTCCCCCAACCCGCTGGTGGTTGCCGCCAGCGGCTTTTACATCTGGCTTTTCCGCGGCACGCCGGTGCTTGTGCAGCTGCTTTTCTGGGCGTTCATCGCGGCGCTCTACCCGGTGATTGCGCTCGGCGTTCCATTCGGCCCGTCGCTTTTCAGCTTCGAGGCCAACTCGTTGATCACGCCGTTTGTTGCAGCGCTGCTCGGTCTCGGACTAAACGAAGGCGCCTACATGTCGGAGATTGTGCGGGCCGGCCTGCTGTCGGTCGACGAAGGCCAAGAGGAGGCTGCCAAGGCGCTTGGCATGCGCCGGATGCAGACGGTGCGCCGGATCATCCTGCCGCAGGCGATGCGCGTGATCATCCCGCCGACCGGCAACGAGACAATCGGCATGCTGAAGACAACCTCGCTTGTCAGCGTGCTCGCCTTCACCGAGCTGCTGTACACGGTCCAGTTGATCTACGCCACCAACTACAAGCAGATCCCGCTGCTGATCGTGGCCAGCATCTGGTACCTCGTACTGACAACAATCCTCTCGATCGCTCAGTACTTCATTGAGCGTCATTACGGCCGCGGCACCGCCCGCGGCACGCCGCCGACGTTGCTGGCGCGAATCTGGCAGAGCTTCACGACATGGCGCCATACTCGTGTCGAAGTAGCGGACCCGACGAGGCACGGGCTGTGAGCGAACCGATGGTTAAATCCGAGGCCGTCTGGAAGAGCTTTGGCCGCAACGAAGTGCTGAAAGGCATCACGCTCGATGTTGATCCGGGCGAAGTGATGTGCATGCTCGGCCCTTCCGGCTCCGGGAAGTCGACGTTTCTGCGCTGCATCAACCACCTAGAGCAGATCAACGCCGGGCGCCTTTGGGTCGGCGGCGAGCTGGTCGGCTACCGGCAGAAGGGCGACGTGCTGCATGAGCTGCCGGAGCGTGAAGTCGCCCGCCAGCGGCGCGAGATCGGAATGGTCTTTCAGCGCTTCAACCTCTTCGCCCACATGACGGCGGAGCAAAACATCGTCGAGGCGCCGATCCGTGTTGGTGGCGTGAAAGCCAGTGAGGCACGTCAGCACGCCCAGCAGCTGATGGACCGCGTCGGCCTCGGTGACCGGCTCGACGCCTACCCGGCGCAGCTTTCCGGCGGTCAACAGCAGCGCGTTGCGATTGCGCGTGCGCTGGCGATGAAGCCGAAGCTGATGTTGTTCGATGAGCCGACTTCGGCACTGGACCCCGAGTTGGTCGGCGAGGTACTTGACGTTATGCGCGGCCTTGCCGCGGACGGGATGACGATGATCGTCGTGACGCATGAGGTCGGCTTTGCGAAAGAGGTCGCCGACACTGTCGTCTTCATCGATGACGGCGTCGTTGTTGAGGCGGGCGATCCGTCAGCCGTCTTCGGGAACCCCCAGCACAAGCGCACTCAGGCGTTTATCTCGAAGGTTCTCTAGGCGGCGGCGGCGTCAAGCGGCAGCCTCAGTTGGGCCGAGTCGTCGCCTGCAAACCCGGTCACGCCGACGCCAACAAGCCGTACCGGCCGCTGCGGGTTGTACTGGCGCAGCAGCTCTATGGCGACGCGCTCAATCGCCGAGCGGTCATTGGTGTGGCCTTCAATTGTCCGCGCCCGCGTGACGGTCGTCCAATCGTCGAGGCGGACCTTGATCCGGATTGTCTTGCCGCTACGGCCGCTGCGCTGCAGCGCAGCGGCCAGCTCGCCGGCCAGCAGTCGCAGCTGGTCCTCAAGCTTCGGCCCTGGAGCCAAGTCGACATCAAATGTCGTTTCGCGCGACTCGCTGACGGCGGTCCGTTCGGTCGTCAGCTCGGCCGATCCGTCGAAGTTGGCCAGCGCGCGCAGTGCCGGCCCTTGACGGGCCCCGAAGCTTGCTGCGAGCGCCGCAGCGTCGGCCCGCCGCAGCTGGGCTAGCGTGGCGATTCCCAGTTCGGCAAGCCGCTCGCTGGTCCGTGGCCCAATTCCCGGCACCAGTGTTACCGGCGCGTCGGCAAAACGCTGCCGCGCTTGTTCGGCTGTCAGCACGACAAAGCCGTTTGGTTTTTCGGCGTCTGACGCGACCTTTGCAACAAGCCGGTTTGGGCCGATCCCAACGGAGGCGCTGATCCCAGTCTCTGCTGCGATCTCAGCGACCAGCCGCCGCATCGCCGCTTTCGGCGAATGCAGCCCGCTCAAGTCGAGGTAGGCCTCGTCAAGTCCGAGCTGTTCAACGCGGTCGATGTGGGCGTCGATCACCGCCATTACGGCACGCGAGCTCTCGCGGTAGGCGGCCGAATTCGGCGGCACAACGATTGCCTGTGGGCAGCGGCGGATTGCCTGCGCCGCTGGCATTGCCGAGCCAACGCCGTAGACGCGCGCTTCGTACGACGCGGTTGTGACTACCGCGCGCGGCCCGCTGCCAGCAACGATCACCGGCTTGCCTTTCAGTTCGGGCCGCAGCAGCAGTTCAACCGAGGCGAAGAAGGCGTCAAGGTCAAGGTGCGCAATTAAATCGGACACTTCCCGCAGGCTACGGCTCTGTGGTGACGGCTTGGCGCTCGGCGCCTTTCTTGTTCTAAGCGGCGTTGGCAGCGATGTAGCCCTCGCCGAACTCTTCGCGCAGTTTCGTAAGGCCGAGCCTGATCCGGCTCTTCGCCGTTCCGAGCGGCACCGCGACGCGGCGCGCGATCTCGACGGCGGTAAGACCACCGAAGTAGGCCAGGACGACTGCCTCTCGCTGGTTCGCGGGCAGTCTCTTCAATGCCGCAACAACAGCTGTTGTGGAGTCGACTCGCTCGGCGATCTGTTCCGGGCGGTCGTCGCTACGGCCAGAATCGATTGCGACGGCGATCTTCAACTGGTCGTTGGCCCTGCCAGCGGACTGCCCCTCTCGCCACAGGTCAAGCGCCCGGCTGCGCGCCATCAGCTTCAGGTAGCTACCCAGTTCGCCGCGCTTGGCGTCAAACGAGACTGGCTTGCGCCAGACCTTGATGAAGACATCTTGGACAACGTCCTCGGCCTGCGCTTCGTTGCCGGTGATCCGGAAGGCAGCTGCGTAAACGCCGCGGCGATGTTGATCGTAAATTTGGCTGTAAGTGTGCGGGTCACTTAGGTCCATCGGGTCCCCTTTTGATCACTTTGATGGACGAGAGTTTACACAGCCTGTTGAAGGTTTACGCGTCGCTTGTGTAACGTTGGTCACAGAGGCCAGAAGGCAATAGACTGCAGGTATGAGTAACCCGGATCGCCTTTCCGGCTTGGACGCGGCATTTCTGCACCTCGAACGAGGCGGTGCGCACATGCACGTTGCCTCGATCATGGTCTTTGCTGGCCAAGCACCGGGGTACGAGGAGCTGATGCGCTTTTTGGAGTCCCGATTGGCCCTTGTGCCGCGCTACCGCCAGCGCTTGGCGTACGTGCCGTTCGGCCAGGGGCGGCCGGTCTGGGTTGATGACCCCCACTTCCACATTCGTTATCACCTGCGACATTCGGCGCTTCCTAGCCCCGGCGAGGACGCGCAGTTGGCGGCCCTGGCCGGCAGGCTCTTCGCCGATCGACTCGACCGCGACAAGCCGCTCTGGGAGATGAACCTGGTCGAGGGGCTGTCGCCCGGCGAAGACGGCGAACCGCGCTTTGCGGTGATTGTCAAGACACACCACGCGCTGGTCGACGGCGTCTCCGGTGTCGACATCACGTCGGTCTTGTTCTCCGCAACGGCGGACGAACCGGCCCCGGCCCCGGCGCCGACCTGGGTCGCGAGGCCGCTACCCAGCGGCGCCGATCTGTTCAGCGACGCACTGCTCGAACGACTTTCCGACCCAGCCGAGATGACCCGCGCCCTGCGCTCCATTGTCCGTCGGCCACGGCAGGCTGCGGCAACACTCAGCACGCGCGTAGAGCAGACCGGCGCGCTGGCCTGGGCAGGCCTTGCGTCGGCGCCAAATACGCCGCTCAACCAGCCGATCGGACCGCACCGACGCTACGGCTGGGTTAACGCTTCACTGGCAACCTTCAAGCACATCAAGAACGGCCTCGACGGCACAATCAACGACGCCGTGCTGACGACTGTGGCGCTAGGCCTCGGGCGCTGGCTGCGACGCCGCGGAGTCGACACAGATGGCCTGACGCTGACGGCAATGGTCCCCGTGTCGGTGCGCAGCGAAGACCACTCCGGCAAGCTCGGCAACCAAATATCAGCGCTCTGGGCGCCGCTGCCGGTTTTCGAGCAGGACCCAGCCGCCGCGTTCGCGTTCATTAAGAAGAAGATGGGCGATCTCAAGCAGTCCGACCAAGCCGTTGGCGCCGACACGCTGACCGAGCTTGCCGGGTTCGCTCCGCCAACGATCGCCAGCCAGGCTGCTCGGCTTCAGAACCGTCAGCGGCTGTTCAACCTCGTCGTCACGAACGTGCCGGGCCCGCAGCAGCCGCTCTATCTGATGGGCCGTAGGCTGACGTCGCTCTATCCGGTTGTGCCGCTGACGCGTAACACGGCGCTCGGTGTCGCGGCGATGAGCTACTGCGGACGATTGAGCTTTGGCCTGCTCGCCGATTACGACACGCTGCCCGACCTTGGTGACGTCGTCAGCGACATTGGCGGCGCGCTATTTGACTTGGCCCGCGCGGCAGAAACCGACCGTCATCGCTGGGATGCCGCGCAGCACGATTCGCTGCTCACGGCGCACACGCCGGACGGCGAACTACTGAGCGCCGTTTAGCGCCCGTGCGAATCGCGCTCGCCCAGATCAACCCGGTTGTTGGTGACCTCGCCGCCAACGAGCGGATGATCGCTGCCGCGATTGACGACGCGAAAGCGGCGGGCGCAGCGATCGTTGCCGTGCCTGAGCTAGCGCTCACCGGATACCCGCCCGAGGATCTGCTGCTTAAGTCACATGTGCTCACCGATGCTCGCGCCGCGCTGGAGCGGCTTGCCGCCGGCGTTGAGGGAATCGTCGCCGTCGTTGGTTATCCAGAGCTCGATGGCGAGGTGTACAACTCGGCCGCGGTACTCGCGGGCGGTCATGTCGCGGGAAGCTACCGAAAGAATCACCTTCCAAACTACGGCGTCTTCGACGAGCACCGTTACTTTACGGCCGGCCAGGGCGGCGCGCTGATCGAAGTTAACGGCGTGCTGGTCGGACTAAGTATTTGCGAGGACATTTGGAGCGCTGGACCGCCGGAGAGCGAGGAGGCCGCCGCCGGGGCGGCGCTGATCATCAACCTCTCAGCCTCCCCGTATCAGGCCGGCAAAGGCGCAGAGCGCGAAGCAATGCTGGCGCAGCGTGCGCTGGAAAACAATGTCGCGATCGCCTTCTGCGCGCAGGTTGGCGGTCAGGATGAGTTGGTCTTCGACGGACACTCGATTGTTGTTGGTCGCGATGGCGCGTTACTGGCGCGGGCGCCGCAGTTTGAGCAGTGGCTACTGACCTGCGAGCTGCCGCTTGAAGCAGCGGCTGCGCCGGCAGGTCAGGGAGCGGCGCTGATCGGCAGCTTCACCACCAACCCACCGTCGGCCGACAGCAGCCTTGACGACGCGATCGCGCCGCTGCACGAGGACGATCAGGCGGTCTATGCGGCGCTAGTGATGGCGACGCGCGATTACACCGAGAAGAACAGCTTTGACGGCGTTGTGCTCGGACTGTCTGGCGGCGTTGACTCGGCGCTCGTTGCCTGCGTTGCGCGCGACGCGCTCGGGCCGGATCGCGTGACCTGCGTGACGATGCCTTCGCAGTACACGTCAGGCGGCACCTACAGCGACGCCGTGACGCTCGCTGATTCACTGGGTGTGCGGCTGATCGAGTTGCCGATAGGTGACCTGATGGCTACCTACGGCGAGCTGCTGGGTCCGATTTTCGAAGGGCGCGAGCCGGACCTGACCGAGGAAAACCTGCAGGCAAGGATCCGCGGCAACCTCTTGATGGCGCTGTCGAACAAGTTCGGGTGGCTGGTTCTGACGACCGGCAATAAGTCGGAGATGGCAGTTGGCTACTCGACCCTTTACGGCGACAGCGCAGGCGGCTTTGCCGTCATTAAGGACGTTCCTAAAACGCTCGTCTACCGACTGGCGCATCTGCGTAACGAGCTCGCCGACGCGCCGATCCCGGCCGAGGTCTTGACGCGTGCGCCATCGGCGGAGCTACGGCCCGATCAGACAGACCAGGATTCGTTGCCGCCGTACGAAGTGCTCGACCCGCTGCTCGAGGGCTACGTTGAGCGCGATCTCGGTGCTGAGCAGCTGATCGCCGAAGGGTTCGACGCTGAGACCGTGGCCCGCGTGATTGCGCTGGTCGATCGCGCCGAATACAAGCGCCGCCAACAGCCGCCCGGCATCAAGGTCACCGGCAAGGCATTCGGCCGCGACCGGCGGATGCCGATCACTAATCGTTATCGCCAGTAAGCCGCCTAGCGCCCGGGTAATGGGCGGACGGCAATCGTCATCCTGACAAGCGCGCAGAGCCGCTGCTCGTCGTCGCTAATCTCAACCTCCCAAACCCAAGTTGTTCGGCCCTTATGGCGCGGCCGGGCGACAGCATGGATTGTGCCGCCCATTATCGGTCGCAGAAAGCTCGTCTGGTTTGACAAGCCCTGAGCCCCGTTGCCGTCGGGCACGACAGCGATGGCAGTTGCCGCCGAGGCCAACGATTCGGCGATTGAGGCGAAGACGCCGCCGTGCACTAGCCCCATTGGTTGCATGTGATGTTCGACGACCGTTACCTGCGCCCGCGCCAGATCGGGGCTCAGCTCAAGCACCTCAAGCCCGTAGAGAGCATCGAAGCTGCGATCAAGCGGCACTACTGGATCAAAGATCGGCTCGGGAACGGATTCGGTGATAGGCGCACGATACCGCTGCCCTGCTCTAACCTTGGCAGCCGATGGCAACCCTTGAACAACTTCCCGCCGATCAGCGCGCAGTGCTCAGCCTGCTGCTTAGCCAGCAGAAGAGCTACGCCCAGATCGCCGAGTCGCTAGAGCTGAGCGAGTCGGACGTCAGCGAACGCGCTTACCGTGCGCTGGACGAGCTGGCACGACCCGAGAAATCACCGTCAGCTCGCCGACGCTCTGAGCTGGGCGATTACCTGCTCGGCCAGCAGAGTAAGGAGGCCGCCGCAAAGACGCAGCAGTCACTTGGCCGCTCACCGAACGACCGCGCTTGGCTGCGCGCCGCCGCGGCGCCGCTTTCCGCTCTACCGGCAGTCCGGCTGCCGGTCATCCCGGGCGCCGACGCCGCTCCAGACGCAGCGCTGCTGGTTACTGCTGACGCCACGCCGCCGCCGCGCACGGTCGGCGGCCTGCGCAGCGGCGTGATCGTGATTACGCTCGCGGCGCTCGCGATTGCCGTTATCGCGGGAGTACTGATCGGTCGAGCAAGCGGCGGCGATGGTTCGGGTGCTAACACCACCACCGCCACCACCGCCACCACGGCGACCAATGCTTCGGCGACCGCGACACCGATCGCGCAGGCAGCGCTTAAGGCGCCGGTCGGTGCCCCCGCACCGAAGGCGGTCGGCGTCGCCGAAATCTCGCAGCAGGCCGGCAACCGCGTACTGAGCGTCGTCGCCAAGGCGATGCCGGCGGCTCCGTCAGGCAGCCAGTACGGCGTCTGGCTGACCGCTGACGCAAAACCGGCGGTCTGGCTTGGCTACTTCCAGGCGATCGCAAAGAGCGGCGGTGGGATCGCCCTGCAAGGAACGTTGAACGGCGATCCCAAGCTATACAGCGGCGTGCTCGTCTCGCTCGAATCGGACAAGGGCACGCCGACTAGCCCGGCGAAGAGCTACCTCGTCGGCCCGCTCCGTTTCAGCGCCGCCAAATAGCGCCTAGAGAAGCTTGCCGGGGTTCATCAGCCCGCGCGGGTCTAGCGACCGCTTGACTGCGCGCAGCGCTGCGACGCCGGCAGCACCGTCCTCGGCCTTCAGGTAGCGCTTGTGATCGATGCCGATCCCGTGATGATGCGAGATCGTGCCGCCGTTATCGATAATCGCCTGGCAGGCGTCGTTCTTCGCTACCTGCCACTGTGCCAACGGATCGGCGGCATCTTGGCGAGCAAGGAATGTGAAGTAAAGCGATGCGCCGCTCTGGTAAAGGTGCGAGACGTGGCAGCCAACGACCGGGGCGTGGGCCGACAAAGCTCGGCTGACGCCGCGGTACAGATGGTTGATGTTGGACCAAGTCGTTGAGCTTTCAAGCGTCTCGACCATCACGCCGCGGGCGATTAACTCATCGCGCAGGTAGGGCGACTGGAAGCGCGACCGAGCCCACGATCGGCCGGGCCCAGCGCCGAGGCTGACGGCGCCATGGCGCCCAAGCGTAGGAAGTGCGACGCGGCGTCGCTGGTCGAGGCTGCCGGCGGCGCCCTCCCAGCCAAGAATCGTCAGCGCGCCGCCAGCGGCGCCGCGACCGCGCAGGTAGGCCCCGACCAACTTGCCCTTCGCACCGGAAGGGCCAGCCAGCGCGAGCACCATCTCGCTCTCAGGTTCGTCAGAGCAGCGCGCGACGTCGGGCGAATCGCCAGCCTGCTCAAGCTCGCGCAGTGCCTCCACGCCGGCAACGAAGGATGGAAAGACCCAGGCTTCGTAGCGCGTCGTTTGCGGCGCTGGGGCGACCTCGAGCGACACCTCGGTAATGACGCCGAGCGCCCCTTCGGAGCCGGCGACGACGGCTCGTAGGTCCGGGCCGGCGGCGCTTGCTGGGCGTGCGGCGAGATTCAGTTCGCCAGCTGGAGCGACGAGCCGCGCGCCAACCAGCAGCTCATCGATCCGGCCGTAGCCGGTCGACGCCTGCCCCGCCGATCTGGTCGCTACCCAGCCGCCAACCGATGAGTACTCAAAGCTCTGCGGAAAATGGCCAAGCGTGAAGCCGTGAGCACGCAACGCGTGCTCCAGCTCGGGGCCACGGATTCCTGCTGCAAAGCGTGCGACGCGGGAATCTTGGTCGAGCGAAAGAAGCGCGCGCGAGCGGCTTAGGTCAAGTGCGATCACAGAACCGAAGTCACCTCGGCGCGGCGCGACGCCACCGACGACGCTCGTTCCGCCACCGAACGGCACTACGGCGATTCCCTGCTTGGCACAGATCTTTAGCAGCGCAGCGACCTCGGCATGGTCGGCTGGGTAGACCACTGCGTCCGGCGCCGCGATCCGGCCAGAGCCGCGCATCGCCAGCAGGTCCGGATAACCCTTACCGGCTGCGTGGAGCAGCCTCGCGTGATGGTCGGTGCGCAAGTGTGAGGAACCGAGCCGGTCAGCGATCTTGGCTGCCGAACGCTTGCCAAGGCTGCTCTTACGTATCCGAACCTGATCGATCTGCGGTGCTGGCTGCGCCGCTGGCAGCGCCCCGCCAAGGCGCTCGGCCAGCCACCCGTCGGCGTGTTCCGGCAGGCCAGGTGCTTTGACGTCTTCGCCCCAGCCCCAGAAACGCATCTCAGCTGACGGTGCCATGAATCTCCCCCAAGCGCTGTAGCGCCTCGTCAAGTTGGCGGCGTGTCGCCCGCCGCATCATCGGCCCACCGAGCCGCGAAAGGCCACGCGGCTTACGTTCGATCGTAATCTCGACCGTCGCCACTGTTTCAGTTAGCGCTGTCACTAGTAGCGAGGTTTGAGCGGTGCGTAATACCGCCGCAAACGGTGTCTCCTCGAGCTCTTGGCGAAATGTCCACCGGGTTGGCGGGCTGCGTTCGGTCGTCACAAAATCAGCGCGAACGTCGCGCCCTTTCTCTGTCGCCAGCAGCTCCGTGAAGGAGTCTTCGCTGTTCAGCTCAACGCGTGAGACGCGCGGCCACCACTTAGGCAACTGGCGCGGATCGCTGAGCTGCTCCCAGACCCGGTCCGCGGACGCGGCGAGCGTAATCTGGCCGGTGACGGCGCTCACATTGCTCGCAGCGTTAGCGTGCTCGGCCGGTAGC
The DNA here is from genome assembly GCA_039744215.1 of Solirubrobacteraceae bacterium. Classification (GTDB taxonomy): domain Bacteria; phylum Actinomycetota; class Thermoleophilia; order Solirubrobacterales; family Solirubrobacteraceae; genus F1-60-MAGs163. The sequence goes on along the minus strand of JBCJTT010000001.1, from coordinate 41,391 downwards.
AGCGACGGTCAGTTGAGCAGCGCACGGAGGTCACCGATCAGCAGCAGATGTTTTAGGTGCGTCGTTACCGCTGCCAGCTCCTCAAGCGCTTCGGTCGCTTCGCCGCGCCGCGCAGCATTGCGTGATCGCAGCGACGGCGCCAGCAGCTGCTGTAGCAGCGCCGACTCGCGGTCGGCTGACGTTTTGAAGACGCGGAGGTTTCGCGCGCCGACGCCGTAGCGCGCCAGCTCAACCGCGGCGCGGACGATCTCGCATTGGTTCTCGTCGTAGACGATTGAGTCTGCTTCGCCGCGCGGCTGGATGATCTGGAATGACTCCAGCTCGGCGATTAGCGCGGCGTCGGCACCGGTTGTCTCGATCAGTTCGGCCAGCGTGCGATAAGGCCCGGGTGACGGTGTGAAGACCGATGGCAGGCGACGCTGCTTAGCGCGGCCCGGCCTGTCAGCGCTTGCCAGTGGGGCTGCTTCGGCGTCGGTGCGCCCGATCGCGAGCTCCTGACGGATCACGCGCAACGGCAGAAACTCATCGCGCTGCAGCCGCAGAATCGTCCGCAGCCGGCCAACGTCCTGCTGCGAGTAGAGCCGGTAGCCGCCGGGCGTGCGGCGCGGCGTTACGAGCCGCTGGTTCTCGAGGTAGCGAATCTTCGAGATCGAGATCTCGGGAAACTCTCGTGACAGCGACTTGCAGACTGCCCCGATCGTCATTGGCTTGCCGCGGCGCGGCCCGGGCCTAGCGGGCGAGCTGGCAATCGTGCGTTGTGCGTCGCGGGCGGAAGGCATCGATCAGCGCGAAAGGAAGGTCAGTTTGTATTTCCCGATCTGCAGCTCATCGCTATCTTCAAGCAGCTGAGAGTCGATTCGACGGCGGTTGACGTAAGTGCCGTTGAGTGACCCTAAGTCGTTCAGGAACCACTGGTCGTTTCGGCTCACGAGCAGAGCGTGGTCGCGTGAAACGGTGATGTCGTCGAGGAAGATCGCACTGTCGGCGCCGCGGCCAATTGTCAGCCGGTCGCTGTCGAGCGCGAAACTCTCCCCCGCCCGCCCGCCGCCGCCGCGAACAACGAGCAGCGCACCCTCCTGTTCCAGCATGTCGTCAAGGTCGACCGGCACCAACTCACCGCTGGCCTCATCGATCCGATAACTGGCGGTCGACTCGCGATCCTCTTCGCCCGGCTCGCCAAGGAAGGCGCCGCACTTCTGGCAGTACTTTGCTCCCTCGCTGTTGGCGAAGGCGCATTCGGGACAATGCAGCATTGGCGCGAGCATACCAGCGCCAACCCCACCGTCAACCTTAGGTTAAGGTTGTGCGTGACCGAAGCTGAGCGACAGCCGAACGGCCGTATTCAAAGCTCGCTACCAGCAGCAGGACAACACCGGCTGCCAGCATCAGCGTCGCTGCCAAGCGAGCACCGCAGAGCCCAAGGAAAAGGCCGCTCATCGCCGGCCAAACACCCCAGCGGCCCCACCAGTTGATCTCCAGTTTCACGCCGCGCCGCAGCACATATGTGCCGGCGATCAGCATCAACAGTTCGCGCGCGATTAGCACCGCCAGCAAGGGCCACGGGATCAGGTCAAAGTGCCAGCAGACGACGATCCCGGCGATCACCAGCAGGCGGTCGATCGCCGGGTCGAGGATCGCCCCAAGCCGGCTGTACTGACCGGTCACGCGGGCGGCGATACCGTCGATGTAGTCGCCCCAGGCAATCACTGCGTAGATTGCCGCGGATAGTGGTGCGACGCCGCCTGCCTCCCAGGCAACGATCAAGAAGACCGGGATAAGCAACAGCCGCAGAAGCCCGATCGCGTTGGGGATCGTCAAGGGCCGCAGCGGCGCGCCGGCCAGCGTCTCCGGTGGCGGCGGGCCCGAGCGGTCTAGGCCAAAAAAGCGGCGCAGCGTCAGCTTCCGACGGTCTGGCTGCTGGTCGCTCACGGCAGCGTCGTCAGCAGCTCGCGGACCGCCGCGACGGTGCCGTCACCAAGCTTGACTGCGGCAAGTTCGACCTGGCCGCGCCGGGCCTGTGCTTCAAGGCTGCCGCTTTCCAGCGAGCGCTTACCGATCGTCAGGCGCAGCGGGCAACCGAGCAGCTCGGCGTCGGTGAACTTCTCCCCCGGCCCGGCGTCACGGTCGTCAAACAGCAGGTCAACGCCAGCATCCCGCAGTTCAGCGTAAAGACTTTCGGCTGCTTCGCGCTCCGCTGTGCCCGGCTTGCCGAGGACAACCAACTCGATCTGCCAGGGGGCAATCGCTCGCGGCCAGGCGATCCCGGCCTCGTCGGCGTTCTGCTCGATCGCCGCTGCAGCGATCCGCGCCGGACCAATCCCGTAGGAACCCATCACGATCGGTTGCTCGCAGCCATCTTGATCGAGGAAGACCGCGCCGAGCGGTTCGGAGTAGCGAGTTCCCAGTTTGAAAATGTTGCCGACCTCGATCGCCGTCTCGATCCGTATCGGCTGCCCATCAACGAGGTCGCCTGCTTCAACGCTGCGAATGTCGGCCGCCTCGAAGTCAAAGTCGCGGCCGGGCTCGACGCCAAGTAGATGAAGATCAGGGCGGTTTGCACCGCAGGCCCAGCCGCCTGGCTGCTCGGCGACAGCCAAGTCAAGCAGCACATCAAGCTCGGTCGCAACCGGGCCGATGAAGCCGGGCGGGCCGATCATGTCGGTGATCTCCTCCTCAGATGCCGGATGAAACTGCTCCCCCAACACGGCGCGCAGCTTGAACTCGTTAACGCGGTGATCGCCGCGCACAACCGCCATAACTGCACGGCCACTATCGGTGACCACGGGAAAGGCCTTCAGTAGCGCCGACGGCGGCAGGCTCAGCGCGGCTCCGACCTGCTCAATCGTCTTTGCCCCCGGCGTCTCCACCTCGGCCGGCGCATCCAACCGCGCTGGCAGGTCGGCCGGCGGTGGCGTGGCGCTCGCGACCTCGGCGTTTGCTGCGTAGCCAGGCGCCAACGCGACCTCGTTCTCGCCTGCGGGGCAGGGCGCCATGTACTCGTGTGCGCCGCTGCCGCCCATCACGCCGACATCTGATTCAACTCGGTACCACTCCAGGCCGCAGCGCTCAAAGATTCGGTCGTAGGCCTGAATGTGCAGTTGGTAGCTGTGCTCCAGTCCGTCCTGATCGCGATCGAACGAGTAGGAGTCCTTCATGATGAACTCGCGTGTGCGCAGGACACCGGCCCGCGGACGCGGCTCATCGCGCGCCTTGGTTTGGAAGTGGTAAAGAATCAGCGGCAACTCCCGGTACGAACGGACGACCTGTGAGACGTGGAAGGTGACGGCCTCCTCGTGCGTCATCGCCAGCACCAGATCAGAGCCTTTGCGGTCGCTCAGCAAAAACAGTTCGTCGATTCCGTCGCGTCCTGTCTTCGCCCATAGCTCGCGCGGCTGAATAACGGGCATCAGCATCTCCTGCCCGCCAATCGCGTCGATCTCTTCGCGGATGATCTGGGTGATCTTGCTGTGCACTCGCCAGCCGGCTGGAAGCCATGTCCAGAGCCCTGCGCCAAGCTGGCGAACGAGGCCGGCGCGAACGCCGAGCACATGCGACAGGGCCTGCGCGTCGGCCGGCGCTTCGCGTTCAGTCGGCAGCAACAGCTGAGAGATCCGCATTGAGCCGCAGACTATCCAGTTGTGCGCGCTAAGTTAGACTCCGCCCCTAGGACAACGCAAGGAGATAGATAATGGCTTTCGAACTTCCCGCCCTTCCCTACGGTTTCGACGCTCTTGAACCGCACATTGATGCAAAGACGATGGAGATCCATCACGACAAGCACCATCAGGCCTACGTTGACAAGCTGAACGCGGCGGTTGAAGGGACCGATGCGGCCGACAAATCGATCGAAGAGCTGATTGCAGGGCTGGCCGCGCTGCCGGCCGACATTCAGGCCCCGGTTCGCAACCACGGCGGCGGGCACATCAACCACAGCCTCTTCTGGGAGTCGATGAGCGCCGATGGCGGCGGCGCGCCGAGCGGTGATCTGGCGGCCGCGATCGATGACGCATTCGGTTCGTTTGACGCCTTCAAAGAGGCCTTCGAAGCAGCCGGCGTCGGCCAGTTTGGCTCCGGCTGGTCATGGCTGGTCGCTGATGGCGGCAAGCTGGCAGTGGTCAGCACGGCAAATCAGGACTCGCCGCTGACCGACGGCAAGAGGCCGTTGCTTGGCAACGATGTCTGGGAGCACGCCTACTACCTGAACTACCAGAACCGTCGTCCCGATTACCTCAAGGCCTGGTGGAACACCGTCAACTGGGACGTCGTCAGCGCCCGTTTCGCCGCAGTTTAAGCCGCTAACCGGCGCATCGCGGCCGCCTTGGCTGCTTACATAAGGGGTGTGCTTCGCCTGCTGAAAATAACAGCGCCTGTCGCGCTGCTGATGCTCAGTCTCGCCGCCCCTGCCGGCGCAGGATCGCTGATGAAAGTTGGCGTTGACGACGATAACCTGATGCAGCGTCAGCCTGGCCGCGCCGCGCCGACCGCCGCTTCGTGGAAGAAAGCCGGCGTCGACCAAAGCCGAATCACGCTGATCTGGTCACGGATCGCGCCGTTAGCGTCGAACGTCACTCGGCCGGCAGGCTTTGACCCGCGCAACCCCGACAGCCCTGGCTATCGCTGGGGAGAAGTCGACGACGCCGTCGCCGCGCTTCGCGCGCACCAGATTGACGTGACCTTGGCGCTGACAACTCCTGGCCCGATCTGGGCAAGTCAGGTGCCGTCACGGCGCGATCAGACCTACAAGCCAAGCCCGACCGAGTTTGGCGACTTTGCCCATGCCGTGGCGCTGCGTTACGGCAGCCAGATCCACAGCTACGTGCTGATTAACGAGCCGAATCTGTGGCAGTGGTTGACGCCGCAGTGGTCTTGCAAATCGGCGGCCGCCAGCAGCTGCACACCAGCCAGCCCGGCGATCTATCGCAACCTCTTCCGACGCGGCTACGACGCGATTAAGGCGATCACTCCGAAGGCGACGGTCTGGGGCGGTTCGCTCGCTCCCGGCGGTAGCCCAGGACGGCTCCAAACACGTTCATCGCTCGGCCCGCTGCTGTTTCTGCGCAGCATGGGCTGCGTCAGCAGCTCGTTCAAGAACGATCGTTCGAGCGCGACCTGCAAAGGCTTCAAGCCGTTGGCGATCGACGGCATCGCGATTCACCCGCACACCGCCCAGCGCGCGCCCGATCTCCCGGCGAGGCTGCCCGATACCGTCACAATCGCGACGATGTCGCGCCTAACGACAACGATCGACAAGATTCAGGCGCACGGCGGTGTGCTGAACGGAACAGCGACAGGCTCGGCTCAAAAGAGTAAGCGGATCGACGTTTACATAGATGAGTACGGCGTTCAGACCAATCCGCCCGACACGCTCTCCGGCGTTTCGCTGTCCAACCAGGACGCCTACTACCAGCAGGCCGCCTACATGATGTGGAAGAACTCCCGCGTCAAGCTTTTCGCCCAGTACCTGTGGCTGGACGAGCCGGTCGATGCCGCCAGCTTTGGTGCTGGGTCGTGGCAGTCCGGCGTCTACTTCGCGAACGGCAAGCCAAAACCGTCGGCCCGTAGCTTTCCCCACCCCTTCTGGGTCGACCTGCCACGCCGCTCAAGCAACGCAACTGTCTGGGGTCAGGTGCGCCCTGGCGCGCCAGCGAGCGTGACGGTTCAGCGCAAGCTTGGCTCTGAACCCTTCAGGAGGCTGAAAACGCTGCAGCCAAACGCTGCTGGCTACTTCTCGCTCAAGACGACGGTGCGCCGCAAGAGCACGTTCCGCTTTCAATACAACGACGGCAAGCTGCGCAGCTCCGAGACGCGAACTGTCGCTCCGCGGCGCTGAGATGGCCGCCAGCATGCGCCGCGCTCTGACCGTTGCCAGCGTTGGACTGAGCCTGCTGGTCGCCGCGCCCGCCGGCGAAGCCGCGCAGCCCCCCTCCCACGCTGAGGTTGCGATCAGTGACCCAACGATTACCGGCAAGACCCCGGGCTTGGTCGGAGCCTTCGCGCCGCGCTGGCGGGCCGCCGGAATTGACGTCGCTTCGGTCACCGCCGATTGGCGGCAGATCGCTCCCGCGACCGATGCGAAACGGCCTCCTGCCGGTTTTGACGGCGCCGACCCTCAGTCGCCGTTTTACGACTGGGGCAACCTCGACAGAGTGATCTCAACGCTACGTGCGAACCGGATTAAGCCGCTACTGACGATCACCGGCCCGGGGCCGCTTTGGTCAAGCAGCGACCCCGAACGCGGCAGCGCTCGCTACCGGCCGAGCCCGCAGCTGTTCAAGGCTTTCGTTAAGGCCGTTGTTCAGCGCTATCGAGCGGCGGTCGACCGCTACATCGTTTGGTACGAACCGAATGACGCTGCCAATCTGCGCCCCCAGTTCAGCTGCATTAGGACCGAATGCTCGCCGCGAGCAGCCGCTACCTACCGCGACCTGTTCAACGTTGCCGCGCCAGCGATCCGAGCAAAGGACCCCGGCTCGCTAGTACTCGCGGGCGCGCTCGCTGGTCGCGGCTCAACGCCTGATGATTCTGATTCGGCAATGGATCCGCTGGTTTGGATTCGCTCGTTTGGCTGTGTCGGTGAGAACATGGCGCCCGATCGCAGCTCCTACGGTTGCAAAGAGTTTCAGCCGGCCGCGATCGACGGTCTTACCGTCCACCCAGGCCAGCGCGGCCGAGCCCCAAACGTCAGTTTGCCGAAGTGGTCAGAGGTCGGGATTGGCGATACCAGCCGCTTGATCGCAACGTTGGACCCGCTGCAGGCAGCGGGCGGCATCGTTAATGACGTCGACCCTGCGCTGCCGATCGACCTGTACTACACCGAGTGGGGCTACCAGACCAACCCTCCCGACGTCTTTAGCGGCGTCTCGCTGAGCAAACAGTCCCGCTGGCTGGCGCAAGGCGCCCGGATTGTCTTCAGCGAACCACGCGTCAAGTTGCTCGGGCAGTATCTGTGGCGTGACGAGCCGGTTGTTGACGGCGGCCTCGCCGCCGACGCCTACAGCGGCGGCCAGAGCGGCCTCTACGGCTTCGATGGCAACGCAAAGCCAGCGGCGCGCAGCTTCGCCAACCCCTTCTGGGTGTCGCTCTCCGGCGACCGCCGCACGGCAAAGCTGTGGGGGCAGGTGCGGCCGGGAGCTGCGCACAAAATTGGGATCGAACGGCGGATTGGGTCCGCCCGGTTCAGGACCGTCGCCAGCGCCCAGACCGACGCCGACGGTTACTTCACCGCCGCTCAGCCAATCGCAACCAAAACCAGCTTCCGTTATTACTGGACGGCGGACGATTCCCCCGGCGCGAAGCGCACCCATTCCAGCTCGTTCACCCTCTCGCCGAGGTGAACGGCGCGTCAGGACCGCGTAAAGCGGCGACCGGCGACCGGCGATTGCTGATCATCGAGCTTCAGCTTGGCTGTCACGCCGGCAGCCTGGAGCAAATCTTCGCCGCCGCCGGAGGCAGCGTTCGCCTCCGCTTCAAGCGCCTTCATCCGCTCAGGCGTCATCGCCTCAGCATCCTCATTCTCGGCCAACCACTGCGCCGCCTCAGCCGCCGCTCCCACGTCGCGCACAACTGTCTTGCCTGACTCGTAGTAACGGTCAATCTCGGCAAAAAGTTCATCGACCAGGCGGTCGGTCGGCACCTTCTTCAGCGGCTCTCCCTTGGAGAAGATCATCCCGGAATCCTTTGCCCCTGTGATCCCAAAGTCGGCGTGGCGCGCCTCGCCGATCCCATTGACAGCGCAGCCAAGGACCGAGACTTCGATCGCGTCGGGGTAGGCCTCAAGCCGGCGTTCAACCTCGACGACGACCGAATCCATGTCGAACTGCAGCCGTCCGCAGGTTGGGCAGGCGATCAGTACCGGGCCTCGTTCGCGCAGTTTCAACGCCTTCAGGATCTCCCAGGCAACCTTGACCTCCTCCTCCGCGTGGAAGGTCGATAGCGAGATCCGCACCGTGTCGCCGATACCGTCAGCCAGCAGCGCGCCGAGCCCGACCGCCGACTTGATCGATCCGGTCCAGCGCGTGCCGGCCTCAGTCACGCCAAGATGGATCGGGTAAGCGATTCGCTCCGCCAACTGGCGATTCGAGGCGATTGTGTTCGGCACACTGGTTGACTTCATCGAGACCTTGAAGTTGGTGAAGTCGAGCCGCTCCATCAGTTCGACGAACTCGACCGCAGCTGTGACGAGCGCCTCAACCGGGTTGCTGTATTCGAGCTCCATCAGATGTTTGGGCAGCGAACCGGAGTTGACGCCGATCCTCAAGGGGACGCCGGCGGCAGTTGCGGCGGCGACAACTTCGGCAACCTTCTCCGGTCCACCAATGTTGCCGGGGTTAAGACGGACGCAGGCAGCGCCGTTAGCGATCGCCTTTAGCGCCAGCGTATGGTTGAAATGGATGTCGGCGATTATCGGAATCGGCGACTTTGCGACGAGCGTCTTCAGCGCCTGGGCATCGGCCTCGCGCGGGACAGCAAGGCGGATCAGGTCGGCTCCGGCATCGGCGCAGCGAACGATCTGAGCCAGCGTCGGCTCGATCTTTGCCGTCTCGGTCTTTGTCATCGTCTGCACGGCAACCGGCGCACCGCCGCCGATCAGCACGCCGCCAACGTTGATCTGTTGCTTCGAAGCCACGTCAAGAGTGTAGGGAAGGCTCGCCGCGGCGGCGCCCGGGATAAGGTTGGCCGTCCGATGACTAGCGAAGCCAACCCGATCAACGTCGCCGATTACGAGCGTCTAGCCGCCGTCCGCCTCGGTCCTGGCGCGCTTGGCTATTACGCCGGCGGCGCCGGCGATGAGAACACGCTGCGCGCCAACTGTCGCGCTTGGAGCGAGTTCGAACTGCGGCCCCGCGTATGTGTTGACGTCTCATCGGTCTCAACCGCAGCGCAGATCCTTGGCGAGCAGCTCTCAATGCCGATCCTGATCGCGCCGACGGCCCTGCAGCGGATGGCGCACCCTGACGGCGAATCGGCGATGGCGCGGGCAGCGCAGACCGCCGGCACGCTGATGGTCTGTTCAATGTTGGCCAGCTCGACTCAGGCCGAAATCGCCGCCGCCGCCCCCGGCGCACCGCGCTGGGTGCAGCTCTATCTTTGCCGCGACCGTGCGGTCAACTACGCGCTTGTTGACGAAGCGGTCGCGGCTGGCGCCACCGCCGTCGTCGTGACGGTCGACACGCCGCGCGCCGGCCTACGAGAGCTGGACCTGCGAACCCGCTTCACGGTGCCTGACGGAATCGAAATGCCGGGTGTAAACGCAGTTCTTGGCCGCTCGGCCTCGCTCACCGTCCAACAGTTCTTTGAGTTGGTTGACCCAGCACTCGACTGGGACGGACTGGCGGAGTTCATCGCCTCATCCCGATTGCCGGTGATTGTGAAGGGCGTTCAGTGCGGCGAAGATGCCGTCCTAGCTCAGGCGAATGGCGCCGCAGCGGTGATCGTCTCCAACCACGGCGGCCGTCAACTCGACAATGTCGCGCCCACCGCTCGGCTGCTGCCAGAGGTGGTTGAGGCGCTCGCCGGCAGCATTGAGGTCTTGGTCGACGGAGGGATCCGGCGCGGCACCGACGTTGCCACGGCGCTAGCGCTGGGCGCCGACGCTGTGCTGGTAGGGCGGCCGGCGCTATGGGGGTTGGCGGCCGACGGCGAGGCCGGGGCGGCCCACCTGCTGGAGCTACTGCGCAGTGAGTTTGAACTGGCGCTGGCGCTGCTTGGCGTCTGCACGCCGGCGCAGTTAACCGCCGAGCACGTGCGTCGCTCCGACCGTTAGAACTGTGCTACTAACCCGGTGGACAAATGGGATGATTCTGGTGGCCTTGCAGGGTGCCGGGAGATGCGCGCAGCTGGGCGCAGGCCGCGCAGGCGCGGCTCTTCGGCGTGCATGCGAACACGGTCTCGAAGTGGGTGCGGGCGTTCCGGGCGGCCGGCGAGGCCGGGCCGGCGGGGTCGTCGCACGGGCGAGCAGTTGCTGCTTGCGCCGTGGCAGCAGGGCCAGATCGTGCAGACGATCCGCGAGCGCAATCCGGATCAGCTGCGGCTGCCGTTCGCGCTCTAGACACGCGAGGCGGTCAGGGATCTCGTCGAGCGGCGCTTCGGCGTGCGGCTCGCGATCCGCACCGTCGGCGACTATCTGCGGCGCTGGGGCTGCGCAGCGATCACGCCCGCGTCCGCAGCTACGCCCCCAAGGGCATCACGCCGATCGTCGGCAAGACCGGGCGACGGTTCGGCTGCAACGTCATCCAGGCAGTCGGCAACCGCGGCGAGCTGTGGTTCCGGGTCTTCGACGGGCGCTTCACGCAGGACGTCTTCTGCGACTTCCTCGCCCTCCTCCTCCACCAGGCCGCCGGCCGCAAGCTGATCCTCGTCGTCGACGGCCATCCCGCCCACCGCGGCCGCAAGGCCCGCACGTTCGTCGACGAGCGCAAAGACCTGCTCGAGGTCGTCTACCTGCCCGGCTACAGCCCCGAGCTCAACCCCGCCGAGTACCTCACCAACGACACCAAGCACGGCGTCCTCACCCGCCGCCCGGCGACCCCTGACGAACTCGTCGGCCGTGCCAGAAGCCACTTACACCGCCGCCAGAAACAACCCTGCGTCGTCCAGAGCTTCTTCCGCCACCCCGACGTCGCCTACGCCGCATGACCATCACCCTGTTTGCCCGCCCCGTAGTACAATTCATTCATGACTTGGGGACGGGGATTGTTGTGGCTCGTGACGATATCGGTCGTGCTGGTCGCCGCGCCCTCGGCGGCTTCCGCCTCACAGCCGAAGACGATCGCGCGTTACTGCAGCGAGAGCGGTGATCTCTGCTTGGGCGTGCTGAACCGGGACGGAGCCGTCTCGCTCGAGATCAGTACGTTCGCGCGGTACTTCGACCGTTACAGCCTCTGCGTGACGCCGCCACGCGGCACACGCAGCTGCAGAAGCTTCCTGATGCGCAAGAGCGGCCGCTTCTACGTGTCAAAGGTCCGCTGGCACCGCAACTTCCCCGCGCGCGGGCCGGGCGCGTACCTGGTGAGGTGGAAGTTGCGTTCGAGCCCCCTCGGGCCGCAATTGAAGTTCCGCCTTCCACTGTCGTGAGGTACTGCGGCCGGCTCCCGGCGGCGACGCATGGTGTGCAACAGAGTTAGGTCGCTCTGACCGAAGCGATGGCGGACTGCCCACCTTCGTAGCCCGCCTTCCACACCGTCACCCTGTACGAGCCGGCCGGCAGATCAGCCGACGCCTTGCCGCGGGCGTTCGTCGTCAGCGTCCTGCCGCCGATCTTGACCTTCGCACCCCTGACCGGATCGCCCGCGTCCGAGACCGTGCACGAGACGATGCTGCCGCCCCTGCACGCGAGCGAGAGCCCGGGCAGCACCTGCGTGTGCCAGAAGGCGAGCGAACCGGGCGTCGAGGCGGAGGCGACAAGGTCGAGCGGCCCGCGCGCACCGTCGCCGGCGACCTTCCAGAGAAAGCTAGTGCCGGCGGGCGGCTTGACCGCCACAACGGCGCCGAACCTCGTCGCCGCGCGGTTGCTCCTGGTCGCGTACACGCGCTGACTCCCCTTCGCCCACATCACCCACAGGCGACCCTCCGGCCCCGGGGCGATCGCAACCAGGTCACCGACGCTCGACGTCCGGCTCGTGGCCCGGGCCACCACGAGCGGCGACCCGCCTCCGTGCCGCCACACGCTGACCGTCTGGCAGGACGGGTAGCCCGTGCAGTAGGCGATGTAGACGCCCGGAGCACCGAGCCGCGCCGTCAGCGCGGTGCGCTGGTGTGAACCGCGCGCGGCCTTGCGGTCCTCGCGCGCGCTGCTAGGCGCGTACCGCGTCTCGCCGAGCACGGGATCGACCGTCCTCGTCAGGTAGCCGTACTGGCCGGCGACGTTCGAGTACCAGCCGACGACGACCTCGCCGGAGACTGCATCCACCGCGACGTCGGAGTTGTAGGCGCAGCAACCCTCCATGAGGCGGAGCTTGGGCGTCGGGTCGAGGCCGACCTTGACGTTCGCGCCCCACGAGAAGACCGGCGTTCCGTCGAGCTTGGCCGCCGCGCCGAACGGGTCGCCGGAGCCGTCGCCACCGACGCCGTCGGTGTGTAGCGCCCGCGTGAACGTCCAGCTGGAGCTGCCCGGCGGCGCCGTCGCCGACGTCGCACGTCCCGAGAACGGCCCGGCTGTGAGGCCCCTGAAGAGGAGCCGCAGACTGCCGTCCGGGCCGACGACCAGGGCAGGGCTGTTCAGCGTCGACCAGCCGTCGAGAACGGCGACCGGCCCGGCGACCAGGGAGCCGTTCGGGGCGACCCGCGCATGGCGGTAGCCCTTGGTGTTGCCCGTCTTCGCGGGCCACACCGCGTTCAGGACGTTGTCGAGACCACGGGCGAGGGCGACCTGATCGATGTTGCTCCCGTTCCCCCCGCTGAGCCGCGTCCACGTCCCAGGCGGACCGGCATGGACCGGGGCGGCCGCCCCCCCGAGGACCACCAAGAGCGCCGTGATCACAAGACTCCTGCGCACAGTCCGTCTCTTATATCACAGCAGGTAGACGCTGGCAAGAGGCTCCTAGATGAGTCCCGAGTTCCGCAGTTGATCTTGTTTTCGAGTGGCACTCACCCTCACCGACAACATCCAGGCGGTCGGCAACCGCGGCGAGCTGTGGTTCCGGGTCTTCGACGGCCATCCCGCCCACCGCGGCCGCAAGGCCCGCACGTGCGTCGCTCCGACCGTTAGCCCGGATCGTGCATCAAGCGGCGTGGTGTGAGTGTTTGTTGTCGCGCTGGTGGTGAACGGGGGTGAGTTATCGTGGTCGGCCCGTATGGCGAGCGCGCCTTCGCCTTCAAACACGACTCGGCCATGAGGTGGACGATCATCTTCGCCCGAGAAGAGCCCAGCGCCGCCGCATCGTCGGCGCTCATACCCTTGCGCCGCCGCCTTGACGGGTCGCCGTGACCGCAGTAGCTCCAGATGTCGGAGACTCGGCGTTCCCGCTCCTCGACGACCCGGCGGAATGTGCGGCGCATCAACAGGCTGACCTTGCGCTCAGCGAGGGCCATGTCCCCGAAGACGGCTGAGAGCATATCTCCATCGACGGGTGCCCGGGCTATCCGTCGGCGGAAGGGCTGTGGGTATCGAGGCCGCGTCGCGTCGCGATCGCGGCCGGTACCAACCCCTGCGTAAGCGCTTGAAGTGGCGGTGCTCGCTCGGCTGCTCGCTCGCAATCCAGAGGCAGGCATGATACGGTCGCGAGCAAGGGTTCCGGCAAGGGGCCCATCACGAGGAGAGGATCCTTCATGGCCGAGTTCGAGGTACGCAACTACGATCAGGCGGATGAAACCCGCGCGTTCGTGGACAAGGGTCGGGTCGAGATCCTGAAGCTGGCCAGCGGAACCGTGGGACGAGCGACGTTCGAGCCGGGCTGGCGCTGGTCGGAGCACGTCAAGCCGATCGCCGGCACCGACACCTGCCAGGCGCCGCACATGGGCTACTGCATCTCGGGCCGGATGGTCGTCCGGATGGACGACGGGGCCGAGAAGGAGATCGGCCCGGGCGATGTGCTCGTCATTCCCCCCGGCCACGACGCTTGGGTGGTCGGCGACGAACCCTGCGTCCAGGTCGACTTCGGTGGTATGGAGACCTATGCCAAGAAGGCCTGAGGCCTGACGTCTCAGGGACTGGACGAGCTCGGGGACCGACGCGCTAACCGGCGTAGAGCGCTTCGATCTCGGCGCTGTACTTCTCAGCGATCGGCTTGCGCTTCAGCTTCATCGTCGGTGTCAGCTCGTCGCCGCCAGGCTCCCAGGCGGCAGGCAGCAGCTTGAACTTCTTGATCTGCTCGACCCGTGCAAGGTGACTGTTGCCCTCCTCTACCGCCGCCTGGATCAATTCAACTAGCTGTGGATTGACCGCCAGTTCAGCGATCGCGGCATCTTCAATCTCTTGCTGCGCGGCCCACTGCGGCGCGAAGTCCGGGTCGAGCGAGATTAGCGCCGTGTTATATGAGCGCCCGTCGCCGATGCAGCAGACCTGATCGATCAACGGGGAGGTTGTCTTGATCTGCGCCTCAATGTTGGCGGGTGACATGTTCTTGCCGACGGCGTTGATGATCAGCTCCTTCTTGCGGTCGACGATCTTCAGGTAGTTGGCTTCGTCGAACTGCCCGATGTCGCCGGTTGCGAGCCAGCCATCAGCGTCAATCGTCGCCGCGGTCTCCTCTGGCATGTTGCGGTATCCGAGCATCACCAGTTCGCCGCGGATCATCACTTCACCATCTTCGGCGAGTTTGATCTCGACACCGGGGATGGCCGGGCCCACGGTTCCAATCCTCACATTGTCGGGCGGGTTGACGGTGCCGCCGCCGCAGGTCTCCGACATTCCCCACAGCTCGGCCAGAGGCAGGCCAATCGCGTGGAAGAATTCGAGCACTTCGACCGGCGTCGGCGCGGCGCCCACGTTGATCGTCACAACCTCGTCAAGGCCGAGCATCGCCCGCAACGCTGCGAAGTATTTCTCGTCCGCCGCGGCGACGGTTTGCGCAAGCTCGTCCGGGACCGGCTCGCCGGCCTGCTCAAGGCGGACCTTTTTGATCGCTGCGTTGAGCGCTGCTTGGAGTGGTTCACGCTGCTCGGCGGGTTGCCCTGCGACCATTGTTTCAAGGCCGCTACGCAGCTTCTCCCAAATCCGCGGCACGGCGAAGAACCACTGCGGATGCACCTCAGGTAGCACCTCCATCACGGCACGGTAATCGTCGACCGATGTGATCTCAAAGCCCAGCACTGCCGGCAGGTAGTGATGAGCCGCGCGCTCGGCGATGTGAGCGGATGGCAGCCAGCTGATCACGCGCGAGCGCGGCGGGAACTGCACAATCTCGGCCGTTGAGTTGACCATCGACATCAGGTTGCGGTGCGATAGCTGCACGCCTTTTGGCGGGCCGGTCGTACCGCTGGTGTAGATCAGCGTGAGAACGTCGTCTGCGCCAATCTCGGCCACTGCGGCGTCGCCGTCGAAGTCCGGGGCGAGTGCTTCGAGCTCTGTGAGGCTGAGCATGCCTTCCGGCGGTCCGCCCTCCGGTGGATCAATCAGCACGATCTTTGGCGCGTCGTCGAGCCCGGCGCATGCCGCCTGCACGGCGCTGAGGTAAAGCTGCTCGGTTACAACGACCTTCGCCGCGGCGTCGGTCAGCAGGTACTCAATCTGCTCCGCCGTGTAGGTCTGGTAGATCGAGAAGGGAGTACCGCCAGCGGTCATAACGCCAAAGTCAACGATATGGAACTCAGGCCGGTTGACGAGCATCAGCGCAACCGTGTCGCCTTTCTCGAGGCCAAGCGCGCGCAGGCCGCCGGCGATGCGGTCGACGCGTTCAAGCCCCTCTCCCCACTTGATCACCGAAGAACTGTCGCGGCTCTTGACCCAAACCTCGTCGGCGTAGTCGCGCGCCGTGATCCGCAATGCCTGCGCGAGAGTGGGCACGTTCATCGCTTCTGCTTTTGCAACTTCGGCGGTCATCCGGAGATCCTCTCCTCTGCTCAATTGGCTTGCCAATAAAACTACCGCTCCACCGCCTGCCGCGTCGAGTTATCGAATGTTGAACCCGTCACCCTGCAGGCGCCCGATGTCATTCGACAATCCGACCGCGAACAGCACCAGAACCAGCACAAAGCCGATTACGCTGGATCGTTCCATCACCGAATAGGCGATCGGCCGGCCACGCAGCTTCTCGGCAATTGCCCAAAAGATGTGTCCGCCGTCGAGCGGCAGAAACGGGAACAGGTTGATTAAGGCAAGAGAGAGCGAGATGATCGCTAGGACACTGAGCGCCTGAACGATGTCGAAATCGAATGACTGCCGCGTTACCTCATAGCCGCCTACAACGCCGGAGAGCTGTTTACGCGCCTCGGCGTCGTAGAAGACCCGCGACAGCGCACTGAGTGTCAGGCCACTGATTCGCACCATCTCGGTTGTGCTGCGACCCGCAGCTTGTAGCGGCCCTAGTTGATCGCGGCTAACAGCAAAGTTGAAGCCGATCCGTGAACGCTTAACAGCGGCGTCGTAACGCGGCGTAATCTCGAAGCTGCGCCGCGCACCGCCCCGTACAACGACGATGGCGACCGGCGTGGCAGCTCTGCAGCCGTTGACCGGCGTGCCAGCGCAGCGGTGGGTCGCGATCGCGTCGCTCAAAGTAGCGATATCGCCGCGTTTGCCGTCGACCGACACAAAACGGTCGCCTGGGCGAAGCGCGCCCGCGGCGGGCGAGCCGGGCTCAACCTTCTCGACCACACTGGAAGGCGTGCTGACGCCGACGATCATGAACAGCGCAAAGAGGATCACAAAGGCAACCAGAATGTTCATCAAAGGCCCGGCGGCAATCACAAAGACCCGCTTGTTGACTGCCATCCGTGAGTAGGAGCGAGACTGCAGCGCAGGCTCGATCTGCTCGGCTGGATTCATCCCCATGATCCGCACGTAGCCTCCGAGCGGGATCACGCCGATGCAGTACTCGGTTTCACCGCGTTGGCGCTTCCAGATGTGCGGCGGGAAGAAAAGCGAGAAGCGCTCAACCTTCATCCCAACCCGCTTCGCGGCCCAAAAGTGGCCAAGTTCGTGAAGCAACACAAGCGCCGAGAAGCCAACGAAGGCGAGCAGATAACTCATTGCAACGAGTGTACGAGGCGCCGCTTAAGCGAGCGCCGCCACGAACGAGGCCGCGCTTTCGCGTGCCCCACGGTCGGTCGCTATCAAAGTCTCAAACGAGAAGGCCTGCTCGCTTGGCAGTTCTTCAAGCGTCGCGCCGATCACCGCTGCGATCTCGACGAACGAACAGCGTTGGCCGAGGAATGCTGCGACGGCGACCTCATTCGCGGCGTTGAGAATGCACGGCGCCGTGCCGCCCGTCCGCCCTGCGGCGATCGCCAGGCCCAACGCCGGAAAGGCCGACTCGTCAATCGGCTCAAAAGTCAGAGCGCCGACTGCTGCAAGATCGAGCGGCGCCAGCGGCAAGGCTGTGCGCCGTGGCCACAGCAGGGCGCTCGCGATCGGCAGCTTCATATCTGGGTAGCCCAAGTGGGCGATTGAGGTCCCATCCGACAACGTGATCATTGCGTGGACAATCGACTGCGGGTGAACGACCACGTCGATCCGGTCGTATGGCGTGCCAAACAGGTGGTGTGCCTCGATTACCTCAAGGCCCTTGTTCATTAGCGTCGCCGAGTCGATTGAAATCTTGCCCCCCATCTGCCAAGTCGGGTGCGCCAGTGCTTGATCGACCGTGACCGTCTGCATCTCCTCCGCCGTTCTACCCCTGAATGGTCCGCCGCTGGCTGTCAGTGTCAGCCGCTCCACCGTGTCTGGGTTGGCTGCGCGCTCCTGCTCAATCAGCTGAAACAAGGCTGAGTGTTCGGAGTCGACCGGCAGCAGCCTGGCGCCGGTCGCGGCTGCCAGTTCGACAACCAATTCGCCGCCGACGACGAGCGACTCCTTGTTCGCGAGCGCCAGGTCAATGCCCTCGGTCAGCGTGACCACGGTCGGCGCCAGGCCGGCGGAACCGACGATCGCATTGCAGACTATCTGCGGATCGCAGCCGACGATCAGCTCGGCCAGCCCCTCAGGGCCGCTGAGAACCTCCCCATCCCAGGCCGCAGCGGCCTGCTGCGCGCAGCTTTCGTCACCGACCGCCACGCGCCCCACGCCCAGCTTGTCGGCCTGCGCCAACAGCTGCTCCCAGTTGCGGTGGGCTGAGAGAGCAACAACCTCAAGCTCCTCCTCTGCCGCCGCGACCTCGAGCGCCTGAACGCCGATCGAACCGGTTGAGCCGAGGATTGCCAGACGCCGCATCATCTCAGCGCGCTAGAGCAGCGCCATCCAGACGTAGTAGCCAGCGACAATCGAGAAAGCTACGGCGTCGAGCCGGTCTAGCACGCCGCCGTGGGCACCGAAGATCGTTCCTGAGTCCTTGACCTCGGCCTCACGTTTGACAAAGCTTTCAAAGAGATCCCCGAGCGGCGCCGCCACGGCAACGCAGACGCCAAGGATTAGGGCGTCGACGCCGCTCAGCCAGTCGAAATATAGGCCGGTCAGCCAGGCCGCCGCGGTGCCGGTAAGGATTCCGATCAGCAGCCCTTCCACCGTCTTTGCTGGCGAGATCGATGGTGCCAACGGTCGCTTGCCAAATGCACGGCCACCGAAGTAAGCGCCGGTGTCGCAGAGCCAGGTCGCGATCACGACGAGGAAGACAATTGCCGAGCCGTGTGGCAGGTCGCGCAGCATCACACCGTGCGCGAACGCCAGTCCGAACCAGACGAGGCCAAGCATCACGATTCCCAGGCCAGGCAGGGTCGAGCGTTGCGAGCCGACGCGGCTGATCAGAAAGACAAGCGGCAGCGAGATAACAATGCCAAGTAATAGGCGGGGCGCGCCCCCAGTCTTCGCGGCAACGATCAGTACGGCCAGTGCGATCAGGCCGGCAGTGATCGGCGGCCCAAGCCGCTCAAACATCGTGAACAGCTCGCGCAGCGCGATCACGCCGAGTACGAAGAGGCCAATCGCGAAGGTCCAGCCGCCGATCGCGACTAGAACAATCGCCAGAATTGCGAGCGGCACCGCCGCGGCGATGCGGGCGCCAACGTCAGAGCTTGCTGGCCGCCACCCCAGCCACTTGTTGCGGCGCAGCGGCGGTGGCACTTCCGGCAGTCGGTCGTCCTCCATCAGCGACCGCCAAAGCGCCGTTCGCGCTCAGCAAACAGGTTGACCGACTCTTCAAAGGCGGTGCGGTCGAAGTCAGGCCAAAGCTCGTCCCGGAACACCAGTTCAGAGTAGGCCGACTGCCAGAGCAGGTAGTTGGAGAGCCGCTGGTCGCCGCCGGTGCGGATCAGCAGGTCTGGGTCGTTCATGTCGGGCCCGTAAAGCAGCTCGCGGAAAGCTTCCTCGCCGCCGCCGCTATAGCGCGCTGCGGCGTCGACTATCTCAGCGCGGCCGCCGTAGTCGAAGGCGACGAACAGGATCAGGCGATCGTTCTCGGCGGTCTCACTCTCGGCCCATTCCATCCGCTGCTTCAACGCCGGGCCAACGCGGTCGCGGCGGCCAATGAAGCGCATCCGTACACCTTCGTCCTTCAGCTCCGGCGTCTCCGACGCGATCCGCTCCGAAAACATCTCCAGTAGCGCGGCGACCTCGTCAACCGGCCTGCCCCAATTCTCGGTCGAGAACGAGTAGACGGTCAACTGCTCGACCCCCAGCTCGACCGCATCGCGCAGCCGTGCCTTGACGGTGTCGGCGCCGGCGCGATGCCCTTCGATTGTCGCTAACCCTCGTTCGGCGGCCCAACGGCCGTTGCCGTCGGTGATGATGGCGACATTGCGAGCCGCCGCGGCGGGCCTTCTCATCAGACCTCGGTTATTTCGGCTTCTTTTCCCTTGAGGTGAGTTTCAAGGTCAAGTACTTTGGCGTCGGTTAGCTTCTGCAGATCCTGCTCGGCGCGATGCTCATCGTCGGCGCCGGCGTCGCCCGCCGCGCGCAGTTCGCGCAGGTCGCTCATCACCTCGCGCCTCACGTTGCGAATCGCGATCCGTCCCTCCTCGGCGATTGAGCGGACGACCTTGACCAGCTCAGCTCGACGTTCCTCGTTCAGCTCGGGGATCGATAGTCGGATAATCTTGCCGTCGTTGCCGGGGGTTAGGCCGATGTCGCTGTCGCTAATCGCCTTCTCAATCAACTTGATCGATGACAGGTCAAACGGCTGGACTGTCAGCAGCCTGGCCTCCGGCGCATTGATCGTGGCGAGCTGTTTGAGCGGCGTCGGCGTCTCGTAATAGTCGACCATCACGCGGTCGAGCAGCGCCGAGCTGGCGCGGCCAGTGCGGATCGTCGCGAACTCGGCGTTGGTTGACTCAACCGTCCGTGCCATCCTCTCGCCGGCATCGGCAAGCAGCTCGTCGATCAGTTCACTCATGTCTTAACTAAGGTTCCCACGGCGTTGCCGCAGACTATCCGGTCGATGTTCTGCTCGTCATCCATGTTGAAGACGTGAATCGGCAATCCGTTCTCCATGCAGAGCGTCAGCGCCGTTGCATCCATCACCTTCAGGCCACGCTGCAGCGCTTCCATGTGCGTGATCAACGGAATCAGCTCCGCCGTCGGATCCGTTTTGGGGTCGGCGCTGTAAACGCCGTCAACACCGTTCTTAGCCATCAGGATCGCCTCGGCCCTTACCTCGGTGGCGCGCAGCGCGGCGGCCGTGTCGGTGGTGAAGAATGGATTTCCGGTGCCGCCTGCGAAGATCACCACGCGCCCCTTCTCGAGGTGCCGCATTGCACGCCGGCGGATGTAAGGCTCGGCCACTTCGGCGGCAGCGATCGCCGACTGGACTCGGGTGTGGACGCCGGCCCGTTCCAGCGCATCCTGCAACGGCAACGCGTTGAGCATCGTTGCCAGCATTCCCATGTAGTCGGCCGTCGCACGGTCCATTCCGGCGGCGGCGCCAGCCAGCCCGCGATAGATGTTGCCGGCGCCGACAACGATTGACACTTCAATGCCGTGATCGTGAACGACCTTGATCTGCTGGGCAACTGCCGTGACGCGCTCGGGGTCGGTGCCATATTCGAGATCGCCCATCAGCGACTCGCCGGAGAGTTTGATCAGGACCCGCCGAAATACCGCGTTGTCTGCCATTACCGCAGGCTACTCCCCCACGGCGTAACGCACGAATCTTGAGATCACAATGTTCTCACCGGTCTTCGCCGACAGATCATCACGCAGCTGTTCGATCGTCTTTCCTTGATAACGGTCGGCGTTGACGTGGGGCTGGCGCAGCAGGACGACCTCGCCGAGCCATTTGTCGAGCATCCCGGCGATGATCTTCGGCTGGATCTCGGCCGGCTTGTCTGCCACCTGCTCGGCAAAGACTCGTTCCTCCGCCTCACGCTCGGCGGCCGGTACCTGATCGTCGGTAATGCAGCGGGTCTGCGGCGACGCGGCGATGTGCATCGCGACCTCCCGCGCAAAGGCGACGAACTCGTCGTTGCGGGCTACGAAGTCGGTATTGCAGTTGACCTCGACGAGGACGCCGACAGTGCCGGTCGCGTGGATGTAGGACTGGACGGTGCCCTCGGCAGCTTCGCGGTCGGCCAACTTGCCGAGCTTGTTGCCGATCTTGGCCCGGAGCAGCTCGGTGGCCCGTTCGGTGTCGCCATCAGCTTCGGTCAGCGCCTGCTTGCAGTCCATCATTCCGGCGCCGGTCTGCTTGCGCAACGCGGCTACGTCGGCGGCTTTGATCGCACTCACTTGCTCTCCTCCGGCTCCTCAGCCGCGACCGCTGGCTCCTCAGCCGCGACCGCTGGCTCCTCAGCTGCGACCGCTGGCTCCTCAGCTGCGACTGCTGGCTCCTCAGCTGCGACTGCTGGCTCCTCAGCTGCGACTGCTGGCTCCTCCGCTGCGACTGCTGGCTCCTCCGCTGGCAGCGCTGATGCCGCCGCGGCGGCAGCAGCTTCGGCTTCTAGGCGGGCCTTCTCCTCAGCCTGGAAGCGAGCCAGCTCCTCGGCTTCGTGGCGGGCCTGCTCTTCAGCCCGCAAGCGTGCCTGCTCCTCAGCCTCAAGCCTTGCCTTCTCCTCCTCGGCGAGGAAGGTCAGACGGGCCTCAGCAATCACATCGGCAAGGCCGTCGCTGATCACCTTGCAGGATCGGATCGCGTCGTCGTTGCCGGGGATTACATAGTCGATCCCGTCCGGATCGCAGTTGGTATCAACCAGGCCGATCACCGGGATCCGCAGACGAGCGGCTTCGGCGACGGCGATCTGTTCGACATTGACGTCGACGACGAAGATCGCGTCCGGCGGACGCTGCATGTGCTTGACGCCGCCGAGGTTCGCGCGCAGCTTGGCGAGGTCAGCAATTGATGCCATCCGCTCACGCGTTGGCAGCAGCGCTAGCTGACCGTCGGCCTCGTAGCCCTCAAGGTCGTGTAGGCGGCGGATCCGCTGGCTGATCGTTTGATAGTTGGTCAATAGCCCGCCGAGCCAACGGTGGTTGACGTACGGCATGCCAGCGCGTTCCGCGGCCTCCTTGACCGAGTCACGAGCCTGCTTTTTTGTGCCGACGAACAGCACAATGCCGCCGCGACTGGCGACCTGCTCAACGAAGACCTGTGCCTCTGCCAACAGCTTTTCGGTGCGCAGCAGGTCGACGATGTAGATGCCTTCGCGCTCGCCGAAGATGTAGCGGCGCATCTTCGGGTTCCAGCGGCGCGTCTGGTGCCCGAAGTGGACACCGGCCTCGAGCAGCTCCTTCAGTCCTACCGCGTTGGTTGCGGTGGTCATCTGTACTCCCTTTGTCGTTGTAGATAGAGCCCGCGGCGACTTGCTGGAACCCAATCGAGCGCTGTGCGCAGACCAGGCAGGGCCAGCAATCCGTTGATCCTCAGGGTAGCGGTGGATTGAGGTTCAATACTAGCGCTCGTGCAGTCTCCACGCCGCTTAGGGCGCCGCCGCAGCGGCCTCCAGCGCCGCCACCAGGTCATCTGGTAGCGGCGAGCTGACATCGACCTCGGCGCCGCTCGCCGGATGCGCGAAGCGCAGCCGTGCGGCGTGAAGAAACTGTCGGTCGAGGCCGAAACTCTGACCTTCGCCGTAGGTCGCATCACCGACGACCGGCAGACCGATCGCCTGCAGGTGTGCGCGAATCTGATGCGTACGACCGGTCTCGAGCCTTACTCGCAGCAGTGTCGATGATGGCAGCGCTTGTTCGATTTCGAAATGGGTGACGGCAGATCTCGGCCGATCGGTGTCGATCGAGACCTTTGTCCTTGCTCGCCGATCGCGACCGATCGGTGCGTCAATCGTTCCCGTCCGCGCCGACGGCCGACCATTGACAAGCGCAAGGTACTCCCGCGCAATCTGCCGCTTGGCCATCTGCGCTCGCAGCGCTCTGTGTGTCGCCTCGTCGCGCGCGACGACCAGCAAGCCTGATGTGTCGCGGTCCAATCGGTGGACGATGCCGGGGCGTTCTGGGTCGTCGCCGCCGGCGGCCCGGCCTGCCAACGCCTGGACCAGAGTGCCGGTCGAATGACCGCGCGCCGGATGGACAACCACGCCGGGCGGCTTATCAACTACCAGCAACTGCTCGTCCTCGTAGGCAACCGCGAATCGTGCAGGTTCGCCGCTGTCGGGCCGCGCCTCGCGCAGCTCGCTTTCGTCGACAGTGATCACTGTGCCGAGCGCAGGACGCAGCGACTTGGCGGTGACAACGCCGTCGATCGTCACCTGACCCGAGCTGATCAGTCGCTGGGCGCGTGAGCGCGAGCCGAGCAGTCCGGCGAGCAGAATGTCAAGTCGCTCGCCCGCCTGGTCGCTGCTAACCCGGTGTTCGATCTTCGCCCTCCCGTCGCGTCTTGCGCCGCGAGTCGAGTTCAACCAAGACGACAAGGCTGACAACGCCGATCGTTATCGCAATGTCGGCGAGGTTAAACGCTGGCCAGTACGGCAACTTAATGAAGTCGGTCACTGAACCTGCCTGCAGCCGATCGACCAGGTTCCCCGCGGCGCCGCCGAGCACAAGCCCGGCCGCCAGCCAAATCAACGGCGTTTCGAGGTGGCGCAGGAAGTACCACAGCAGTGCCGTCACGGCGGCCAGCACTAGCAGCACGACAATGATCCCGCCGCCGCTGAGCTGGCCGAACGCTATTCCAGTGTTTTGAACGTGGACCAGCTTGACGACGCCTCCAAGTATCGGCGAGTCACCGTCGGCGCCGAGGCTGCTGCGGGCCAGCGATTTCGTCAGCTGATCGGCGGCAACTACGGCGGCAGCAGTCAGAAAGGCCAGCGCCAAGGCGCTGCGGGCCGTTTGGTTCATCCGCCGATAAGCCCGACGATCAGACCGCCACCGATCGTCAAAACGAGAATCGCGACAATCGGACTGAAGTCGAAAGCCCCGATTGGCGGGATAAAGCGCCGGAACAGACCGATGTACGGTTCGCAAACCTGGCGCAGAAAATCGAGCACTGCGATCAGCGCGCGGTTGTAAGGGATCTTTCCCCCGAACGATTGGTACAGCGAACTAAGGATGTAGACAAAGATCAGGACCGTGTAGACATCGATCAGCGCCGCGAGGTAACCGGCGACTGCCGTGCGCGCGCTGGCGAACAGCAGCAACGCAGCGAACGTCACGGCTTGCGCCCAAGCGCGGCGTTGATTGCTTCGCCGAACAGTCCGTGTAGCGGCTCTCGCAGCACAGCAAGACCCTTCTCGGTCACGCCGCCAGGCGAGGCGACCTCGCGGCAGAGCCGCTCGCTGTCCATCTGGCGCGCCTCCAACAACGCTGCTGCGCCTTTCACCGTTGAACCGACCAGATCCTTCGCTAGCTGCTCGGGCATTCCTGCGGCGACCGCCGCGCGGACGTTGGCCTCGGCGACGAGCGCGAAGTAGGCGGGCCCGACGCCGCTAACCGCAGTCAGTACAGCCATCTGCTGCTCGGGGACTACAAAGACGTCGCCCAGTTGCTCAAGTAATCTAGTTAGCTGCGCGAACAGCTCGCTGTCGCCGGCATCATCGTCTACTAGGCCAATCGTCCCCTGCCGCAGCTCAACCGCGAGGTTCGGCATCATCCGATAGCAGCGACTCGACCGGTACGCGGCGCGCAGCTGTCCCAGCGTGACCCCGGCAAGCGGCGACAGAATCAGTGGCGACGACGACGCGATCTCGGCCGCGACCTGGTCGAGCTGAGCTGGCTTGTGGCAGAGCACAACGATCTCGCTGCCCGCAGCCACGGCAGCGTTGTCGACGGCAACCTCTCCGCCGGTCAGCTCGGCCAGCGCTTCAGCGCGCGGCGGCGACGCTGATGAGCAAACGACGGGCCGCCCCCAACCAAGGGCGAGCGCCCGCGCCATGTTGCCACTGCCGATAAGTCCGATCAACATCTGCCGGAACCGTAGCGGGGATCGACCGCCGCACGACTGCGCGGCGCAGTTCAGCTCTGGTTGAAGAAACCCTTCTCGATCAACTGGGCGCGTTCTTCAGCCGAGATTTCGACGTTACGTGGCGTCAGCATGAAGACCTTGTCGGCGATCTTCTGCATTCCGCCATCAAGCCCGTAGGTCAGCCCGCTGGCGAAATCGATCAGCCGTTTGCTCAGCTCGGTCTCGGTCGACTGCAGATTGAGTACTACAGGGATGTTGTCGCGGAACTTGTTGGCGACCTGCTGCGCATCGTTGAAACTTTTCGGGATCACCAAGTGAACGCGATTAGCGCCGCTGTGCCCGTTGCCTGGACGGCCGGCCGGGGAGCGGGCCGATGAACCGCCACGGCGCGGGCTCTCATCGGCGAAGAGCTCATCGACCTCATCGCGGCTTCGCCGCTTCGGCACGCGTTTAACGTTCGGTCGGTTGCGGTAGCGCCCTTCAAGTTCGGCCTCAGGCTCAAACGAGCCTGTCTCGGGTGCGTAAGGGTCGCGATCCTCAGCCAACCCGAAATAGACCATCATGCTGTGCCAAGTTTTCGAAGCCATTGGGTCAGTTTACCGATGCAGCGGCGTTTTCCTGCCTGAAACTGTGCGGCCCTCACTGAAGCAGCCGCGCGCCGATCCGAATGATCGTTGCGCCTTCCTCGATAGCGACTGCGAAATCCTGACTAGTCCCCATTGAAAGCGTTGGTAAACCGCGAAGTTGAGCCATTTCTCGCAATGCCGCGAACCAGCGGCGACTCTTTTGAGCGTCATCTGTCAACGGCGGCATCGTCATCAAACCGACGACTGGGACTGGACAGCGCTCGATAAAGCGGTCGAGATCGTCCGGGGCAACACCGGCCTTACCTGGTTCGCCGGCGACATTGACCTCGATCAGGATCTTCGTTCGTTCGGTCCGATGGCGTTCCAGCTGAGCGAGAACCGAGTCGGTCGCGACGGAATGGATTAGCCGCACGTGCGCAGCGATCTGCTTCACCTTGCGGCTTTGCAGGGTGCCGATGAAGTCAAAACGAAACTGTGCCGGGTAGGCCTTTTCACGCGCCAGTAAATCCTGCGCGCGGTTCTCCCCGACCAGTGTTATCCCAGCCTGCAGTAGCTCCGCGCTGTCGGCGATCGGCACGTACTTCGCTGCCAGCAGTAGCTCCACTTCGCCCGGCCCCCGGCCCGCCCGCCGGCAGGCTTCGTCAATCTCTATCTGAATCGCTGCACGGGCGGCACGGAGCTTCGCTGCAGTGATCGCGGTGATCAGTTCAGCCATGCCGCCGCAATCATTCGTCCCGCGCTCGGCCCGTCGCGCCGCCAGGAAAAGAAGCGCTGGTCAGGCGAGCAGATTGTGCAGAGGTGGCAGTCGTGGACAGCGGCGACGCCAGCGCTCGCAAGTTGCGCACGAGTGACCGCTGACAGATCGAGCTGTCGTTCGCCGACGAGCGCGGCCGGGTAGCCGTCGAATGTGCGCAGCAGTTCGTCGCCGACTTCGTAACAGCAGCCTCGCGCGCCAGGCCCGATCGCAGCGCTGATCTGGGCTGCGCCAAGTTCGTGCATCGCAAGCACACCGGCGTCGATGATTCCTGCGTCGAGCCCGCGCCATCCAGCATGGAGCGCGGCGACGACGCCATCTCCGGCCAGTAGAACCGGCAGACAGTCAGCCGTCCGCACGGCGCAAAGTAAATCCGTTCGGTCGGTGACCTGTCCGTCCGCTTCACGCGAATAGGCAGCGACGGCGTCGCCGTCGCGCAGCGTGTGTACCGCCGCTCGGTGAACTTGCGTGTCCTGCGCCCAACAGGAGCGTTCAATCGCGCTGGCCTTTTCCAGCAGCTCGACGGCCGACCGCTGCGGCGCCGCGAAGTCGCCTGCCGCGGCGCTGCTAAACCAGAATCGAGCGCCGCCGACTGTAAGCGACAGCCCATTCCAGTCACTCTCAAAGCGCGGTTCGACCGCGGCGCTCATGAGGGCGAGCCTAACGCCTGCTCGAGCGCCGCTGCGAGCTGCCGCTCGGCGCCGCTGCATTGGCCGTCTAGCGTTAGGTCGAGCGCATGTGCCAGCGCGGCGCCAAGCTGCGGCCCGGGCTCAACGCCGGCTGCGATCAGGTCGTCACCGCTGATCTCCAGTCGAACGTCGGCCAGTTCGTCAAACCAAAGGCGGGCGTTCTCGCCGCCGGCCAGCGCGATCGCCTCGGCCGGGGCGCCGGCGGCGGCGCGGGCGATCTCCGATCGCTTCCTCGCAGCGTGCAGCGGTGCCCGGGTAACCCAGCGCGAAGCAACCAGCACTGTCTCTCGTTGGTCGGCCGTGAACTGCAGGTGATCGAGCCAACGGCGCAGTAGATCAGCATCTACGCCGGTACAGCAGGCGGCAAGCGTAAGGATCTGCGGATCGCCAGCGCCGCCGAGCATTTCCAGCGCCGCCGCCAGGCCGTCAGGGTCGGCGTCAAAGCCCTCGACAAGAACGGCCTTGTTGAGCGTCTGCAGCTGCGTGAAGACAGCTGTTGGTGACTGCTCGTCCAGGGCGAGGCGCAGCTCGTTGCCGACACGCTCGCCGCTGACGGAGCCCGGCAGTGCTGTTGCGGCCAGCGCCGCGGTCTTCGCGTCAACTGCGAAGCCAAGCCGCGCGGCGTAGCGCGCGCAGCGCCAGACGCGAGTTGGATCGTCGCCGAACGAACGATCATGCAGAACGCGGATCAAACCGGCCTCAAGGTCGGCCAACGAGTCGGCCGCTGCTTTGACCTCGGCGTCAGCCAGTGAGACGGCGATTGCGTTGATAGTGAAGTCGCGCCGCTGCAGGTCTTCTCCAAGCGACGCCGGCTGAATGTCGGGTAGCGCGCCGGGCTGAGAATAAGTCTCGCTGCGCGCCTCTGCCAGGTCGATCCGCGCACCTGCCAAATCGACGGTCGCAGTGCCGAACTGCTCGAAGCGCTCGCTGGCCCCGCCGAGCGCATCGAGCAGCGGTTCGAGCGGACCTTCAACAACAACGTCGAGTTCATTCGGAGTACGGCCAAGCAGCAGATCGCGCACCGCGCCGCCGACCAGCCAGACTCGATCGGCCTGCTCGGCGGCGGCCAGCAGCGCACTGCCTCCAGGGAGCTCTGCGAGTTTGACGACCACCGATGCTGCTTCCATACCGCCTATGTTGCCGGGAACTCGCAAAGGACGCGCACTGGTTGCCCTGCTCGCAGCAGCAATCGTGATCACGGCCGCGCTATCGCTCTTCCTAATCCAGGCGCGCAACCCGGGAGATGTCAGCAATCCTGACGTGACGTTTGTCGACACCGGCGCGCCAAAGCCAAAACCGAAGCCGCTGACGGGGAACTTCGACTGGCCGTTCTACGGCTACGACGAGGCTCGTACGCATTACTTTCCGATGGCCAAGCCGCTGCGCCCACCGTTTAAACCGAAGTGGGCACTGCGTGGCAGTGTGCTGCTCGAATTTGGCCCCGTCTTCGGCGGTACTTCGCTCTATCTGCTGAAGAACAACGCCGCCTTCTACCAACTCAATCGCGAGAGCGGCGAAGTCCTCTGGAAACGCAAACTCGGCGATCTCGCGGCCTCATCGCCGGCGATCGTCGACGGCATCGTCTACTGCACAATTCTCGTTTACAAGCGCGGCAGCAAGCGCGGTCGCGTCGTCGCGTTGAACCCGAAGAAGAAACAGATCCTCTGGTCCAAAGTGCTACCCAGCCGGACCGAAACCTCGCCATTGGTACGCAACGGCGTTCTCTACATCGGCAGTGAGAACGGCACCGTGTACGCGCTGCGCGCAAAGGACGGTAAGCAGCTCTGGACCTACAGCGCTCGCGGCGCCGTCAAAGGCGGCATCGCATACGCCAACGGCAAGCTTTTCTTCGGCGACTACGGCGGCTACGTTCAAGCGATCAGCATCAAGAACGGCAAGCAGATCTGGTCATCGGGCGGCGGCGGTGCGCTGGGCGTTGGCGGCGGCCAGTTCTACGGCACGGCTGCCGTCGCCTTCGGACGTGTCTACATCGGCAACACGAACAGCAGCATCTATTCGTTCTCTACCTCCGACGGGGCGCTGGCCTGGCGTCAGGGAACCGGCGGCTATGTCTACTCCTCGGCCGCCGTTGCCGACGTGCCGAAGCTCGGGCCGACGGTTTTCATCGGCTCCTACGACGGACAGCTTTATGCACTCAACGCGAAGAGCGGCGCCGTCCGTTGGCGTCGATCGGCCGGCGGGCGGATCTCCGGCGGCATCCAGATCATCGGCGACCTCGTCTTCTACTCGGTGCTAGAGAAGCGGACGACAGCTGTCGCAATCGGTTCCGGACGAACGGTCTGGTCGGTCGCTAAGGGGCAGTTCAACCCAGCTGTCACCGATGGCAAACTGCTGTTCGTCAATGGCATGACGAACCTCTTCGCTTACAAGATGCCTGCCGCCCGCAAGACGGCCGTTGGCACCAACTAAAGGGGCTATCAGCCGTTCGCCGGCTGACGCTGGATCTTCGCGCCAAGCTGGCGCAGCCGTTCGTCGATCCGCTCGTAGCCACGGTCGATCTGGCCGACGTTCCCAATCTCGCTCCGCCCGTCAGCGCAGAGCGCCGCGATCAGCATCGCCATGCCGGCGCGGATGTCGGGCGAGTCAACCCGCGCGCCGCGCAACTGGCTCGGTCCGCTGACGATTGCGCGGTGCGGATCGCAGAGCGTAATGTCGGCGCCCATCAGCACCAGCTTGTCGGTGAAGATGAGCCGGTTCTCAAACATCCATTCGTGGATCAGGACCGAGCCGTCGCACTGCGTTGCCAGGGCAACAGCGATCGATGTCAAGTCGGCTGGGAAGGCAGGCCACGGCCCATCTTGGATCTTCGATTTGTACTCGCCGACGTCGCGGCCGGCGACAAGCTTCTGCCCCCCCGGGACGAGGACGTCGCCGCCCTCAAGCTCTGTGTGCAAACCGAGCTTTGAAAAGACAAGCCGGATCATCTGAAGATCCTGAGGGTCGGTGTCCTTGATCCGCAACTCGCCGCCGGTCACGCCGGCCAAGGCGATGAACGAGCCGATCTCAATGTGGTCGGGACCTACAGCGTGGCTGCAGCCGCCCAGCTCGTCGCTGCCGCTGACCGTCATTACGTTCGATCCGATACCGCGAATGTCGGCTCCCATCTTCGAAAGCATTCGTGCTAAGTCCTGAACGTGCGGCTCCGACGCCGCATTGCCGATCAGCGTCTCGCCCGGTGTTAGCACCGCCGCGAGCAGTGCATTCTCGGTCGCCATCACCGACGGCTCATCCATGAAGATCTGCGCCGCCCGCAGGCCACCGGCCGGCGCTTCGAGCACGATGTCATGGCCGTGCGTCATTGTCGCACCGAGCGCACCGAGCGCGTCGAGGTGCGGGTCGAGCCGGCGACGGCCAATCACATCGCCGCCGGGCGGCGGCATCACAGCACGACCGAAGCGCCCCAGCAGCGGGCCGGCGAGCAGGAACGAAGCCCTTATCCGCTCCGCCATTTGGCGATCCAGAGCGCTCTCAGGCGAAGCATCCGCGGCGCACAGCGTGACCTCATTGGCGCCTGTCCATTCGACGCTGACGCCGATCCCTTCGAGCAGCGAGAGCATTGCGTCGACATCGCTGATGCGAGGAACGTTGGCAACAACCACCAGCTCACTGGTCAGCAGCGCCGCGGCGAGAATCGGCAAGGCACCGTTCTTGTTGCCGGCTGGGACGACAGTGCCGCAGA
This sequence comes from Solirubrobacteraceae bacterium, assembly GCA_039744215.1. Taxonomy (GTDB): domain Bacteria; phylum Actinomycetota; class Thermoleophilia; order Solirubrobacterales; family Solirubrobacteraceae; genus F1-60-MAGs163. The sequence goes on along the minus strand of JBCJTT010000001.1, from coordinate 10,789 downwards.
GCGGCGTGCCGCCATCGATGAAGAATGTCTCCATATTTCGGGGCGCCGCTTCGGGCCGCTCAGCGCTGGACGCAAGGCTAACAGTCATAGTGCCGCATTCGCGAGCGACGACGATAGCCCTGCCGCCGCGGTCAACGGCGTTAGCGGCCGTTACGCCGTTGCTCGGAGTGTCTGCGGTAGTTTCGCCTTTGGAAGGCGAGCATCAGCGTCGCCGACAGAAGCAGTGCAGCGATGTTGACGGCCAGTTGTCCGGCGGCCCCAGCCATCGCGTTCCAATCGGCATAGGAGAGCGAAAGACCGATGGCGGCGGCTGCCGGGATAGTCGTTATCGAGACGGCTACGCCGACCAGTGCGCCAGCTTTGCCAAGCGTCACCGACAGCATGCCCGCGGCGCCTGCGCAGAGCGCGACGATGACTGAGTAGATGTTCGGCGCGGCAATTGTCTGCGCCAGCGTGTTGTTGGTGGCGTTGAAGACGTCGGGCGCAACGCCGACAACAGTTAATGCCTTGACAGCCAGGAAGGCGGCCACAATCGCTACTGCGAAGCCAACCAGCAGTGCAATCAGCCCTCCGCGCGCCCGTTCCCTGCGCTTGCGAACAACACCGACCGCGAACGCCGCGATCGGTCCAAAGTCGGGGCAGAGCGCCATTGCACCGACGACGATCGGGGCCGAATCAATCAGGATTGCGACCACTGCGATCACGCCGGAGAGGCCGAACAACGCGATCATCCCGATGCTGATCAGGCCCTGATTGTCGATCCGCGCGGAAACGTTCTCCCAGATCACAGCGTCGGCAGGTCGGCCAACCGCAGCTGCCTCGACCTTATCAGCGCCGAGCGAGACACTGGCATCTATTTGACTTCCTCCCCACACCTGAAGGCGGGGGATTCCTACGGTTCGCGGTTCACAGCCCGGACTTGCTTCGCCGAAGGCTCCTCGCGCTGTCACGACCAGTCCGGCCGCAATACTGCTTACCCAACCAACCTAACAGACAGCGCGGCGTTAGCGAGCCGATTCCTCCCCACGGCTAAAGCCGGGGGTTTCCTCGGGGCATTCGATGAGTGATATCGATTGCGCCGAGCTGCTCGATGCCCATCCGGCGCAGGTCGCCAACGATGTAGCTGACGTCCTCATCGGCGACATCGCAGGTGATCATGTCGCCGATCGGATCTACGGCAGCGCCGCGCACAACGATGACATTTGCGACCGAGGTTGATGCCACTAGCAACGCTACAGCTGCGTCGGAATGCGACTCGGGAGCAATTACGCGCAGGTGAATCATCCGCGCTGATCCTACGATACCTACCGCTGCACGATTCCGTGCAGCGAAAAAGCCGCGTTTATCGGCCGGTTCGGTAGGTTTGATCGAGTAGCGCAGTCGCCGTCCGGGCCACTTCTTAGCCTTACGAACATATGTTCCCTTCAGAAACCTCACCTCTTCCCTCAGCCCCGGCTCGGTCGGGCCTGATCACAGCGCTCGATCTGGTCGTCGCCGTCGCGACGCTTGAAAGCTACGGCGTCGTTGACGGCCGCGACGATGCTGGCTTCAACCGCCGATCTCCGGCAGAACGCAGCGCTGCCGCTGCGCGGCGAGCTGCCACACGGCGCGCCTGTCAAGGCTCGCTACCAGGCGCTGCCCCGGCTGGCGTTGCGCTGCGGCGCGGCCGCACCCACGAGCACTGCTGATGGAGCTCAGCTACAACGCCGACGGCCTGATCCCGGTCATCGTCCAAGACAGCCTGAGCGGCGAGGTACTGATCCTCGCCTACGCGAACGAAGAGGCGGTCGAGCTGACGATCGGCAGCGGCGAGCTGCACCTCTGGAGTCGCTCGCGCCAGCAGCTTTGGCGGAAGGGAGAGAGCTCCGGCAATACACTGCGCTTGATCGGGCTGCGACTCGACTGCGATGCTGACGCGCTGCTGGCTCTGGTGGAGGCCGCAGGGCCGGCCTGCCACACCGGCGAACGCAGCTGTTTCTTCACCGAGGTGAAGGGCGGCGCGGCGCCGCACGAAGCGCTGCCATCGATTGAGCGCACACTCGCCGATCGGGCGCGCGAGCGGCCCGAAGGGTCGTACAGCGTCGAACTACTCGACGACCCACAGCTCGCCTGCGCGAAGCTCTCCGAGGAGGCCGAGGAGGTGGGCCGTGCCTGCCGTGAGGAGAGCGATTCCCGCGTCGACGAGGAGGCCGCCGATCTGCTCTACCACCTCGCCGCGCTGATTCACAGCCGTGGACGCACGCTCGCCGACGCACAGCGAGTTCTGCTAGAACGCCGCCGTTGACCTAGCGCGCCGCTAAGAGTTGCTCCGGACAGCAATCCCTTGTTGCCTCAGATAGTCCTTCGCCTCGCCAACCGTAAACCGTCCGAAGTGAAAGATCGAGGCGCACAGCACGGCGTCGGCGCCGGCTTCCAGCGCCTCCGCTAGATGCTCCAGCTCCCCAGCACCGCCGGATGCGATCACTGGCAGGTTGACGCAGGCGGTAACGGCTCTGATCAACGGCAGGTCATAACCGTCGCTTGTGCCATCCCTGTCCATACTGGTAAGAAGCAGCTCACCGGCCCCTAAGGAGCTGGCCTCAGTAACCCAGTCGACAACATCGCGGCCGGTTGCTTTCCTGCCGCCGCTGGCTACCGCCTCCCAGCTGGAAGCGCTGCCCGCCACTGCGCGGGCATCAACTGCCAACACGACACATTGCGAGCCAAACTGCTGTGCCAGCTCGCCGATCAACTCTGGGCGGGCCAGCGCTGCTGAGTTGACGCTGACCTTGTCGGCGCCGGCGTCGAGCACGGCCTGAGCGTCGGCGACCGATCTTATGCCGCCGCCAATTGTGAATGGGATGAATACGTCATCGGCGGTCCGCCGCGCAAGCGCCGCGACCGTGCTGCGGTCCTCGTGCGTCGCAGTGATGTCGAGGAAGACGAGCTCGTCAGCGCCCTCCATCTCGTAGCGCGCCGCGAGCTCAACCGGGTCGCCGGCATCACGGATATCAACGAAGTTTGTTCCCTTTACGACTCGGCCGTTATCAACGTCCAAGCAGGGAATGACGCGCTTCATCAGCATCGCGGCAGGCTACTCGCTACCGGCGCCAGCGCTAAGCGCGCGCTGGCCTTCGGGAATCGTGAAGGAACCGTCGTACAGTGCCGTTCCAACGATCACCCCTTCCAGGTTTGGCGGCGCCAACGCGGCGATTGCGCTGAGGTCCTCGATTCGGCCGACACCGCCTGAATAGACGAAGGGCACGTCGACGAGCTGCGCGAAGCTTGCGATCTGTTCGACATCGACTCCGCTCAATGTGCCGTCGCGGCTGATGTCGGAGTAGACGAACCGGCGCACACCGCGTTTTGCCAGATCGCAGGCGGCCTCAGCGACACTGACGCCGCCGCTTCGTTCCCAGCCTTCGACTGCGACGACGCCGTCCCGGCCGTCGAGGCTGACGGTCACACTTTCTGGGTATTCGGCCAGCAGGTGATCCAACAGTTGGGAATCGTTGATCGCTGCGGTACCGAGAATCACCTGCGCGACTCCGGCCTCGAGCGCCTGGCGTACAGCGTCAACCGACCGCAGCCCACCACCCAGCTGGATCGGCACCTCAAACGCTGCCGTGATCTGTCTTACATCGTCGAAATTGACGGCAGATCCGCTGCGCGCGCCATCAAGGTCGACGATATGCAGCGCCTCGGCGCCGTCCCCGACCCAAGCGGCAGCGGCCGCAAGCGGTGAATCGTTGTAGAGCGTGGACTTGTCGAACTCGCCCTGACGAAGGCGGACGGCGCGGCCTCCGAGGATGTCGATCGCGGGGAACAGCTTCATTGGGCGTGAAGTTCGCAGATGCGAACGAAGTTAGCGAGCAGCGAGAGCCCCGCGCTCGAGGACTTTTCAGGGTGAAACTGGACACCAAAGATGTTACCGCTGGCGACGACGCTTGCGTACCTTTGGCCGTAGTCGCTCCAGCCGATAACGTCCTGCTCTGAGGCTGGCCAAGCGGCGTAGGAATGGACGTGATAGAAGGCTGACGGATTGGGCATGCCGGCGCTAAGTGGCGATTCTCCCTGCCAGCGGACTTCGCTCCAGCCGATATGCGGCAGTTTTCGATCCGGCGCCTGAAGCGCCCTTACTTCACCAGCGATTAAACTCAGCCCGGCCGCGCCGCCATGCTCGTCAGAGTGATCAAACAGCAGCTGCATGCCAAGGCAGGCGCCGAGGATCGGCGTGCCGACTGCTGCAATCTCACGGATTAGCTGATCAAGCCCCCTTTCGACCAGCCGTCTTGCTGCGGCAGGAAAGGCTCCAACGCCAGGGATTACTAGCCCGTCGGCGGCGCGCAGCAGCGTCCCGTCGGCCGATATCTGGGCGTTGGCGCCAACCCGCAGCAACGCCTTCTCAACCGACCTGCGGTTACCAACCCCGTAGTCAACGACGGCAATCAGCGGGCCGTCCGGCCCTGTCATTGCGACTGCGGATCGGCGGAGCTGGTCACCAGCGCGACAAACCGATCGATCTCACTTGCCTTCAGCCGGTGCGCGACGCGATTCGCAACCAGCCGCGCAGTGATCGAGGCGATCTCTTCGCGCACAACCAGGCCATTGGCGCGCAGCGTCTCGCCGGATGCAGTGAGGTCGACAATCGCCTCCGCTAGGCCGGTCAGCGGCGCCAACTCGACCGAGCCGTTGACCGTCACTATCTCAGCTTGGCGACCGGTTGCCTCGAAGTGCGCTGCGGCAATTCGCGGATACTTCGTGGCGACGCGCATCACTCCAAGGCGGCTCAGCGCAGCCGCAGCGCGGTCTGGGCCGGCCTCCGAGGCGACAACCATCGTGCAGTGCCCGAAGTTAAGGTCGGCGAGCTCGAAGATCTGCCGCTCCGGGTGCTCCATCAGCACATCCTTGCCGGTAATGCCAATGTCGGCGGCGCCGGCTTCGACGTAGGTCGGGATATCAGAAGGGCGCATTGTGACAACGCGAATCTCCTCAAAAAGCAGCTTGCGGTCGTTGCTGCGCAGCTCAGCCGTCTGGATCCCGGCGCGATCGAGCGCGTCAAGACTGCCGCTCAGCAGCGCGCCGCGCGGCACGGCAATGGTTAACCCGAAGCGGTTCATCGGCTTGTCTCGCCTCGTTCTTCGCCGGCTAGCGCGGCGTGAAGCAGGTCAACGACGATTGCAAAGCCAACGCCGCCGGCGGGCCGGCCGAACTTGCCTAGAAGATCGCTGTAGAAGCCGCCGCCGGCGATCGGCTCGCCGAGCTCTGGATCGTAGGCTTCAAAGACTAGCCCGCTGTAATAGCTCATCCGAGGAAAGCGGCCGAGGTCCGGAATCACGCGGGCGGCGATGTCGCTGTTCAGCTCGCTAAGTAACGCGCGAAGGCCGCTCACCGCGACATCTAGTGGCGGCTCGAAGGCGCCTTCCAGCAGCCCGGCGCCGCGCATCCGCGGCACCTCGGAAAGCAGCGCGGCTTGCCGGTCAGGCAGCCCGAGCGACCGGACAATCGTGTCAATACCGACGAAATCTCGGCCATCGAGCTCAACTAGGATCGCCTCCCGTGCCTCGCCGCTGACGCCGGCAGCGTCAAGCAAGGCTGGGTACAGCGCGGCGTCGCCAACGCCAATCTTAAAGTGCTTCAGGCCTGCGCTCTCAAGTGCGCGGCAGAGCAGCGTCAGAGACTCAGCGCAGCCGGAGACGGCGTCGGCGCCGATCAACTCCACCCCAGCTTGAAGGAACTCACGCGCCTGGCCGCGGTGCGGCGTCACGGCGCGGTATGCCGGCGCGATGTAACAGAAGCGCAGAGGCAGATCGGCATCGGCGTAACGGGTGCCGGCGACACGGGCGATCGGCACCGTCATGTCGGAGCGCAACGCGAGCTCCTCACCGCGCTCTCCGAGCACGCGGTAGGCGGCATCCGCTCCCCCCTGAGCAGCGCGCCTGAAGGTCTCCTCGTACTCAACTGCTGGTGTCGAGATCTCGCCGTAGCCGCCGTCGAGGAAGCATGCCAGCAGGGCCGTCTCGATCCGTCGAAGCTCGGCCCGCTCCTCTGGCAGGACGTCGCGTGTGCCGCTCGCAATTCTGGCGTTGGGGCCGGGCATTGTCAGGAAGATAGGACAATCCAGCAGTCAGTCGGGGCAGCGCCTTGCCACGGAACGAAGAAAGGGCCGCCATTGGCGACCCTTTCCCCGAAGTAAAACCGGCGGCGTCCTACTCTCCCGGGCCTGAAAGGCCAAGTACCATCGGCGCTGAGGGGCTTAACTGCTCTGTTCGGAATGGGAAGAGGTGTTTCCCCCTCGCGATAACCACCGGAAATTGTCGAGACCGCCCCCGACGCGCCTTGAAAACCGCACAGCAGCCGTACGAGTACCACATAAAAAAACCGTCAAGCCCTCGGATTATTAGTATCGGTCTCCTCCACGCGTCACCGCGCTTCCAGAGCCGACCTATCAACCTGGTGGTCTGCCAGGATCCTTACCCTCTCTAGGAGGTGGGAGAATTAATCTCGAGGCCGGCTTCCCGCTTAGATGCTTTCAGCGGTTATCCGATCCGTTCGTAGCTAAGCTGCGGTGCCCTTGGCAGGACAACAGCTACACCAGAGGAACGTTCACCCCGGTCCTCTCGTACTAGGGGCAAATCCTCTCAATTCTCCAACGCCCACGGCAGATAGGGACCGAACTGTCTCACGACGTTCTGAACCCAGCTCGCGTGCCGCTTTAATGGGCGAACAGCCCAACCCTTGGGACCGACTACAGCCCCAGGATGCGACGAGCCGACATCGAGGTGCCAAACCGGGCCGTCGATGTGAACTCTTGGGCCCGATAAGCCTGTTATCCCCGGAGTACCTTTTATCCGTTGAGCGACGGCGCTTCCACTTGCTACCGCCGGATCACTATGACCTGCTTTCGCACCTGCTCGACTTGTAGGTCTCGCAGTCAAGCTCCCTTAATGCCATTGCACTCTGCGCACGATTTCCAACCGTGCTGAGGGAACCTTTGCACGCCTCCGTTACATTTTAGGAGGCGACCGCCCCAGTCAAACTACCCGCCTGGCACTGTTCACCGCCCGGTTATACGGCGCGATGTTAGACGTCCAATACATGAAGGGTGGTATCTCAAGGTTGGCTCCACATCGGCCGCAACCGATGCTTCAAAGCCTCCCACCTATCCTGAGCGAAATGGAGCGAACGCCAATACCAGGGTGTAGTAAAGGTTCACGGGGTCTTTCCGTCTTGCCGCGGGTACTCGGCATCTTCACCGAGACTGGAATTTCACCGAGCCCCTCGTTGAGACAGCGCTGAAGTCGTTACGCCATTCGTGCAGGTCGGAACTTACCCGACAAGGAATTTCGCTACCTTAGGACCGTTATAGTTACGGCCGCCGTTTACCGGGGCTTAGCTTCAATGCTTCGGGCGAACCCTGACATCTCCACGTAACCTTCCGGCACCGGGCAGGCGTCAGCCCCTATACGTCGTCTTTCGACTTAGCAGAGACCTGTGTTTTTGGTAAACAGTCGCTTCAGCCAATTCACTGCGGCCCCCTCAGGCTTCACCGGCTAGCGGTTTCACCTTACTGGGGCGCTCCTTCTCCCGAAGTTACGGAGCGATTTTGCCGAGTTCCTTAACGAGGGTTATCTCGATCACCTTAGTATTCTCTACTTGTCCACCTGTGTCGGTTTTGGTACGGGCACGCGCTTCCTCCCTAGAGGATTTTCTTGGAGGCATGGCGTTAGGGACTCGCCGGCTCTAAAGCCAGCTGGCGTCGCACCTCGGGTTGAATGCAGGCCCGCATTTCACTAGGCCCGCCCCTACATGCTTACCCCAGGACAACCATCGCCTGGGTTCCCTTAGCCTTCCTCGTCTCCCCATCGGTCAAACGGATGCGACGTGGTACAGGAATATCAACCTGTTAGCCATCGACTACGCCTTTCGGCCTCGCCTTAGGTCCCGACTAACCCTGAGCAGACGAACTTTACTCAGGAATCCTTGGACAATCGGCGGAGGGGATTCTCACCCCTCTTTCGTTACTCATGCCAGCATTCTCACTTCCCAGGCCTCCACAGGAGTTTCCACGCCTGCTTCACTGTCCTGGGAACGCTCTCCTACCGCGCATCAGATCCGCAGATCCGATGCACCCGCAGCTTCGGTGGCGTGCTTGAGCCCCGTTGAATTTTCCGCGCCCGAACACTTGACCAGTGAGCTGTTACGCACTCTTTCAAGGATGGCTGCCTCTAAGCCAACCTCCTGGTTGTCTATGCATCTGGACATCGTTTACCACTTAGCACGCACTTAGGGACCTTAGCTGGCGGTCTGGGCTGTTTCCCTTTCGACGCTGAAGCTTATCCCTCAGCGACTGACTCCCGGAGTAAACATTAATGGTCTTCGGAGTTTGCCTGACGTCGGTAGGCTGGTAGGCCCCCTTAGCCAAACAGTGCTCTACGGCCACAACGCAATTTATCCGAGGCTATACCTAAATATATTTCGGAGAGAACCAGATATCACTGAGTTTGATTAGCCTTTCACTCCGACCCACAGGTCATCCGCCCAGTTTTCAACCTAGGTCGGTTCGGCCCTCCACAAGGTCTTACCCTCGCTTCAGCCTGCCCATGGGTAGCTCACTCAGTTTCGGGTCTGCCGCCTACGACTTTGTCGCCCTGTTCGGACTCGCTTTCGCTTCGGCTCCACTCATCGCTTAACCTTGCCGCAGACGAGCAACTCGCTGGCTCGTTATGCAAAAAGCACGCGGTCACGGAATAAATCCGCTCCCACCCCTTGTAGGCACGTGGTTTCAGGTACTATTTCACTCCCCTTCCGGGGTTCTTTTCACCTTTCCCTCACGGTACTAGTCCGCTATCGGTCACCTAGGAGTACTTAGCCTTGGAGGGTGGTCCCCCCAGGTTCAGTCCGCGTTTCACGAGTGCGGACCTACTCAGGAACGTCTGACAGGAGGTCATGAGGTTTCGTCTACGGGACGATTGCCCTCTTTGGTGCGCGGTTCCACGCGCTTCGACTACCAACATGACTTTGTAACTCCTGCCAGGCCGGCTACGGCCTGGAACAGACGCCCTACAACACCGAATACGCAACGTGTAGCCACTTACACGTATTCGGTTTGGGCTGTTCCCTTTTCGCTCGCCGCTACTCAGGGAATCTCGTTTGATTTCCTTTCCTCGGGGTACTGAGATGTTTCACTTCCCCCGCTTGTCTCCATCTGGCCTATGTGTTCAGCCAGCGGTGACGCCGCATTACCGGCGCCGGGTTTCCCCATTCGGGCATCCACGGATCAAAAGCTATTCAACGCTTCCCCGTGGCTTATCGCAGTCGTTCACGCCCTTCATCGACTCTAGGTGCCAAGGCATCCACCATGTGCCCTTACTATCTTGACGGTGATCGATCGACCCTTTAGATCGATCGGTGATACCCGTTTTGACCCGGCCGCTCATCGAATGGCCGGGTCGTGGCTGCTGTGCAGTTTTCAAGGAGCGCCGAGAGGGTTACTCGCCGGTCGACACGGCGCGGGGGCCGTGTCGGCGAACGGGCCGGTCTCTCAAAACTCAACAGCATGCACTCGATAACCAACGACGGTATGTCGCGGTTTGGAGGCCAGATTCGGTCGACATTCCAGGCCACTCAGCCGGAGGCTGTAAGAACGGGATTCACGATAAATCGCGAGCCGGCTTACAGCGCCGTACTGCGTGGGTCCCCTAAGGGACTCCCTAGAAAGGAGGTGATCCAGCCGCACCTTCCGGTACGGCTACCTTGTTACGACTTCACCCCAGTCACGAGCCCCACCTTCGACGGCTCCCTCCCTTGCGGGTTAGGACACCGGCTTCGGGTGTTGCTCACTCCCGTGGTGTGACGGGCGGTGTGTACAAGGCCCGGGAACGTATTCACCGTGGCGTGCTGATCCACGATTACTAGCAACTCCGCCTTCATGTAGGCGAGTTTCAGCCTACAATCCGAACCGAGACGCGCTTTTTGGGATTCGCTCCACCTCGCGGTATCGCTGCCCTCTGTACGCGCCAATGTAGCACGTGTGTAGCCCTGGACATAAGGGGCATGATGACTTGACGTCATCCCCGCCTTCCTCCGGTTTGTCACCGGCAGTCTCGTATGAGTCCCCAACTTAATGCTGGCAACATACGACGAGGGTTGCGCTCGTTGCGGGACTTAACCCAACATCTCACGACACGAGCTGACGACAGCCATGCACCACCTGTGATTCTGTCCCGAAGGAAAACCGTGTTTCCACGGCGGTCAGAAACATGTCAAGCCCAGGTAAGGTTTTTCGCGTTGCTTCGAATTAAACCACATGCTCCGCTGCTTGTGCGGGCCCCCGTCAATTCCTTTGAGTTTTAGCCTTGCGGCCGTACTCCCCAGGCGGGGTACTTAATGCGTTAGCTTCGGTACGGGGGGAGTCGACACCCCCCACACCTAGTACCCATCGTTTACGGCGTGGACTACCAGGGTATCTAATCCTGTTTGCTCCCCACGCTTTCGTGTCTCAGCGTCAGTACCGTCCCAGCGAGCTGCCTTCGCCGTTGGTGTTCTTCCTGATATCTGCGCATTTCACCGCTACACCAGGAATTCCACTCGCCTCTTCCGGACTCGAGCCCGACAGTATCCACCGGCATTCCAAGGTTGAGCCTTGGACTTTCACAGCGGACTGATCGGGCCGCCTACACACTCTTTACGCCCAATGATTCCGGACAACGCTTGCACCCTACGTATTACCGCGGCTGCTGGCACGTAGTTAGCCGGTGCTTCTTGTGAAGGTACCGTCACTCCAGCCGGCTATTAACCGGCGAAGCTT